>JAZPYO010000062.1:0-151540 GCA_045544195.1 Eubacteriales bacterium | reverse complement strand
CTTGGCTCACAGAACGACATGGCTACGATCCGACTTGAGCTCGATGTTAAGAGTGAATGGGTGGGCAAAAATCTCATAGATTTGAGCTTGAGAAAAAAATATTCAATCAACGTGGTTGCGATCCGCAAGGATGACGAAATCACCACAACTGTTGACCCGGCAATGCCCCTTGAAAAAAATATGCAGTTAATTGTAATTGCAAAAACAGCAAAGCTCCAGAAGCTGAAATAACAACAAAGCGAGGTGAATTTCACCTCGCTTAAATTTTAGAAATTATTTAAAATGTATTCCTTTGTCTGCAAATCCATCATAAGAAATTCGTAAGCAGGAACTGGGTCGGATTTAGAGTTGAATGATTCTTCACGACGCTTTTCCAATGGGTTGCGTTTTTCCCACTCGGTGAAGTCTGCTAATCTGCTTTTTATAAGAGCTTTATCTGTCCATTCACCACACCATTGTTCAAATTGATGCATTATTTTTTCAGGAGTGGTCGGTTTGATTTCAGTCATCCAATGACCGTACACTAAATTAGTCGGCATCAAAGCATTAACAAAAATTCCGGGGCGAATATAGTAGCGTTCTTTTGAGAAAGCACTTCCTTGAATATAAAAACACAAGGTGAAATCTCCAACATCTTTTGTCCAACGCTTATTTTTCTTTTTAAATCCTTTTGCTTTCAAATAAGGCTTTGCATATTCAATCAAATCTTCTTCGGATAAAATGAGTTCCATAAAACCACCGCCTTTAAGCTATTATATCATATTTAGTTTTAAAAGTAAATTCAAGCAGTATAAATCTCCTTGATTGACAGATACTAACATCACAAAATCAAAAATTACGCGAAATAATGCCTCCCTCGCCTTAGAGGGAGGGGGACCGCGATAGCGGTGGAAGGAGCCTGCGAGACTTGGAGTTTAGATTGACTTTATAGTAACGCGCTCTCCCTCAGTCGCCTTTGGCGCCAGCTCCCTCCCGGAGGGAGCCTTTGCTACACCGTTTCCCCCTGCGGATAGTGGGTTCGGGCTTCTGCCCGATCGTGCGTGGACGTCCACGCGCTATGCTTGCCCCGGAGAGAACAATTATGTTGACTATTATTTTATCTCGTGGTATAATATTATCAATAAATCAAGTTTTAATAAAGCGAGGAAAAAGATGAAACTCTTATGGCAAAACAAATTTGATAATTTTGATTTAGTAAGAACTTCTCCTTTGTATTACACAGGAAAGGCTGAACGAGAGGAATCCACTCTGAATTTCTGGTTCTTTGACTGTAGTGTGGGCATGAAATTAGTTTCTTTTGATCCTCAAAATGGTCAGATTATTGCTTATAAAAACGACGGAAAAATCAGCAAGAAATCTTCTGAAAGAAAAACAAATTCACACAATTTAACATTGGATAATTTTGTATTTGGAGAGTATACGATCTCCCATTATGGTGAGTGGGGATATATGTGTAAGAAAAACGGTCAATTATTGTGGAAGAAGTCCTTAAAGGGCTATCTCTATACTGAAATAGAATTAAATCAAGACAATATTGTTTTCGGTACAGCAGGTCATGGTGGGCATTTTTATTCTTTGAATATTGAAACGGGTGAAATTGTATTCGATTTTAATACCAAAGGCACATCGAAATATTTCGATGTAAATGATAGTTATTATTTTTGTTCTACAGATAATAAAACCACACAAGTTTTGAGAATTGACCACAGCGGAAATATCTTGTGCAATATTGAGTTAGACGGTATATATTACGACGGATATTGTATTTTCAATATTTGTGAGGACTTGTTGTGTGTTATGACACTAAAGAAAAGACGAAAAGGAAATCTCGAACTTTTTTCACCTATCTTTCACTGTATCAAATTATAAAAAATCTTTTCTTTGCTTTCCGCATATCAAAAGCTACCACGAAAACCGTGGTGGCTAATTTCATTTTTACCGCTAATTTTGCAGACGCTCGGCAGGACTTTTTGCGTTTTGGACCGTTGAGGACGCCGGGTCCCTTCGGATAAGGCGGTTCAATTTGTAAAGAATTGAGCCGTCCTATTTACTTTTTGCCGTTTTTATAGTATAATCTAACTAATCGATAAACTTGAATTTTTAGGAAGTAGAAACTTTGAAGTTTACACATTGTGGTATTGAAGTGAATGGAGGAATGCAAGGGTGAAAAGGAAATACAGAATACTTTCCTCCAGAGGAATAGACGAAAAGCTATATGTAAACATAAATGGGCATAACCAGTATATTTTTATTAGGGGAAAGGATATTAATAACCCTATTATTCTAAACCTTCATGGAGGACCTGCGAATCCAGATGCTTTCTTGACATATGAATTTGCACAAGCGATAACTTATGAATTTACATATGTTTCGTGGGACCAAAGGGGTTGCGGCAGAACATATTATAAGAACAAACATATTGACCCAAAAAATGAGTCAACCGATTTCGGACAGGCCATTAGAGATGTTGATGAGCTTGTTAATTATTTATGTAAGCGTTTTAAGAAAAACAAAATAGTCATTATGGGACATTCTTACGGTTCACTGCTGGGTGCCGGTTATGTTGCAAAATATCCTGAGAGAGTTGAAAGATATATTGGTATCGGTCAATTAATATCCATTAAAGACACACAGGAAATGAACTATAACGAAGTAGCTTATTTATCGAAGGATAATAAGAAAAAAAGTGACAAACTCACAATGGCGTACAAATGTTTGCAAGAGAGTTTTAGCCTTGAAAATCTTATGAAGTTTCAGCGAATAACATTGCCCTGTTTTGTTGGGAATATGCCTGATATAAAGCAGACTAATCGAATAAAACTCATATTATCATCACCGGATTTAGCATTTACTGACATTAAATGGTTAGTGGGCATGTTAAACTTAAAGGTACACTATGCCAGAAACAAAAAACTTTTGGATTATACGCTGTCTGCTAACATCTATAATATTGGAAATGAGTATTCTGTTCCTATGTATTTTATTTCGGGAGAATATGATAAGAGTTGTCGTGTTGAATTACTTAAAAAGTATTTTGATAGAATTATAGCACCGAATAAAAAAATAGTGATTATGAAAGCGTGTGGTCATTCACCACAAATTGATGAGCCAATGCTGTTTGCAAAAGAAGTAAAGAAATTACTTCAAAATTAGATTAATTCAATCCACTTGCAAAAATAAGCTTATCAGAGCGAAAAATTCCAATTTAACAAACAAATTCAGATCTTGCAAGGATGATATATTTATGAAAAACAGGATTTTAATTATATGCTTGGTTTTAGCTTCTTGTCTTATCTTTTCGTCTTGCTCCAAGCCGTCAGGCTTAAACATAGGCTTTGACGGAAGGGTCGGGCGTTTGCCGGATGTTTTTTTCGGAATAAAAAGCGATAAAACGGAATTTGACATTGACGGTGTAACTCTTGATTTTTCATACGGAACCGGAGATTCCCGTGACGTCGGCGGTTATGTCGGCGGAGATAATTCAGAAGACTGCCCCATTGTGTGCATTGCAGTATATTTCTTTAATGCTAAATTCCAAAATTCCGTAACGAGCTTCGGGCAGTTGCGTTTTGAGGATTATAAAGAAATCGACGGATTACATTTTGTAAAAGAGATCAGTCTTGACGAGTACAATGAAAGCTATGATGTGGAAAACAGTTTTTGGGGTTGTAAATACGAACACAGCGAATATCTTACGATTCCCGAAGCTGTTATGGAGCTGACTGAGGGATATGCCTGTCTTGGTGTTTTTGAAATAGCCCATATTCCTTCAGAAGATTTGTACCGCATCGTCGGCGGCGGATATCAGGCATTGAAATACGAAAAGCTCGACGGAGATACAGTAAGAATATCCAAGCCATCCGGCAGTCACTATTCAGACCCTAAATAACTATTATATTAATACAGTCCGTTTAAATCATAACCACCCGTTTGACGGGTGGTTATGATTTATTATGAAAGTAAAAAATATCAAAAATGCATCAGTGCTTTTTCTTGACGTGAATATGGGCGAGCTTTCTGTAAAGCTCAAAGTCAATATTTTGCAGCATATCCTCAAGCTCAGAGTCGCCCATTACGGTATTTCTGCCGTTAGCGTACAACTCATCTACACATTCCTTCATCTTTACGATAGCGGGGTGGCGTTTATCTATTCTTTCATCACCGACCAGAGCGAAATATCCGTTCAGCCAATGTGCAATGCCTGCAATTCCGCTGTGAGAATCAACCGCAACAGATGCAGGACGCTTGAGTATTTTCGCCGTATTGAATATGTTGTATATCTCTTCGTCCTTCAATAAGCCGTCAGCATGGATTCCGGCTCTCGTGGTATTGAAGCTTCTTCCGACAAACGGCGTTCTTGCGGGTATTTCATAGCCTATTTCGCTTTCAAAATACTGAGCTATTTCAGTTATAACAGAAAGGTCCATACCGTCTGTTGTTCCTCTCAGTGAGGCATATTCTATCGTCATAGCCTCCAAAGGACAGTTGCCCGTTCTTTCGCCTATTCCCAAAAGCGAGCAGTTTACGCCTGAGCAGCCGTAAAGCCACGCAGTTGCCGCATTGCTTACGACCTTATAAAAATCGTTATGTCCGTGCCATTCAAGGTTTTCGCTCTTTACACCGGAATAGTGTATAAGGCCGTATATGATCCCCTGTACGCTTCTGGGCAACGCAACACCGGGATATGAAACGCCGTAGCCCATAGTATCGCACGCACGTATCTTCACGGGAACGTTATACTTTTCCCCAAGAAGCGTCAGTCTTTCGGCCAGCGGAACGACAAAGCCGTAGAAATCAGCCCTCGTAATATCTTCGAAATGACAGCGGGGTCTTATTCCGTGGTCTATGACCTTTTCTACCATATTGACGTATTTATCAAGAGCCGACTGTCTTGTAAGTCCCATCTTGTTATAGATATGATAGTCAGAGCAGCTTACGAGAATACCTGTTTCCTTGATACCGATATCCTTTACGAGCTTGAAATCGTTTTCGTTTGCGCGTATCCAGCTTGTAACCTCGGGGAACTCGTACCCTTGAGCCATACACTCCTTAACCGCATCTCTGTCCTTCTGTGAATAAACGAAAAATTCACTCTGTCTTATTATTCCCTTTTCGCCGCCCAATTTACTGAGTAATCCGAACAAATGGACTATCTGATCTACGGTGAATGGTGACGTTGACTGCTGACCGTCACGGAATGTCGTATCCGTTATCCATATATCTGACGGCATATTTATCGGCACGTGACGGTGGTTGAATGCCACCTTTGGTATCGAATCGTACTCAAAAAGATTGCGGTACAGATTCGGCGTTTCTCTTTCCTGAAGCTGATATTTGTATGCCGCTTGTTCAAGTACGTTCGTGTGAGGTGAAAAGGTTATTTCTCTCATATCGTTATTATGTTCAAACATTTTATCCATGATCGCATCCTCCTTTTATCGTACGTTCGCGGTAATATTATAATTATTGTTTGAAAGTTGATTATATCACACATTTTGAATTTTTTCAATACTGTACCTGCATTTTTTTCATTTTTTTAAAATTAAATAAAAATCGATTGACAAAATCCCCTTTGTATGCTATAATTAATAAAAATTCATTACATAAGGAGAACTGTGATGGCTTATATTATTAATGACGATTGCGTTGCTTGCGGCGCATGCGAGGCTGAATGCCCTGTCAGCGCAATTTCCGAAAAAGACGGAAAGTACGTTGTAAACGCTGACGAATGTCTGGATTGCGGTGCTTGCGCAGGTGCATGTCCTGTAGGCGCTCCCAATCCCGCTGAATAATTTTTGATCTTAGACACATTCCCCCCTGCTCATTTCAGCAGGGGGAAATGTGCTTTATGAGGGCTTTATTTTGGATAAGGTAAACTGTAACATCTCCATAATTCAGGACAGATTCGGTCTGAAGTACGGCACAGATGCCTACTTGCTTTCCGCATTTCTCCCAAATTCATCCAAGAGCACCGTATGTGAGGCGGGCTGCGGCTCAGGAATAATCTCTCTGTTGTTACTCAAGGGCGGCAAGGCTCATTCTGCATTTTGCGTTGATGTGCAAAATCATTTGTGCGAAATTGCAAAAGAAAATGCAGCCGTCAACGGAGTACAGGAAAGAATGACCGTAACGTGTCAGGATGTACTTACGTACCGTCCTGAGTGCGAGTGCGATTCGTTTGTATGTAATCCCCCGTATATGAAGGATAACAGCGGAAAGGTCAGCGAGCACACGGAAAAATATATAGCAAGACACGAAACGAGTGCAGATATATACGATTTCGCAAAATGTGCTTACAGATCGCTTAAGGACGGCGGAAATTGCTATTTCGTATACCGTCCCGACCGTTGCGCCGACATTATACACGCAATGAAAAGCGCACGTATTGAGCCGAAAATAATAACGTTCGTTTATGCCACTGTCGATCACGAGAGCTGTCTTATGCTTATTAAGGGCAAAAAGGGAGCATCATCGGGAATGATGGTGACAAAGCCGCTCATCATATACAAAAACGAAGCAGGCGGAGAATATACGGACGATATGAAGCATATTTACGATAATCAATCATTCCCAAAAGGATTTTTCAGATAATATGAGCAGTATGAAAAGCATAGACCGTCTTTATGAAGAAAAGGACGGAAAAAACAGAATAGAAAAGGGCACTCTTTACATAGTATCCACTCCTATCGGAAATTTATCCGATATGACTTACCGTGCGGTTCACGTATTGTCAAACGTAGATTTCATAGCGGCAGAGGATACACGGAATACACCGAAGCTATTGATGCACTACGGCATAAAAAAGCCTCTTGTGTCATACTTTGAGCACAATAAGGCTCAAAGAGGAGCACAAATAGCCGAGCGGCTTCAAAACGGTGAATCCTGCGCGTTGGTAACAGATGCGGGAACTCCGGCGATAAGCGATCCGGGTGAGGATCTTGTTAAGCTTTGCAGAAGCCTTGACATTCCCACAGTACCCGTACCGGGTGCGTGTGCGGCGATAACCGCCCTGACCGTAAGCGGTCTTTTTACGGCAAAATTTGCATTTGAAGGCTTTTTGACGACAGCAAAGGGAGACCGAAAAAGACTTTTGCAATCGATAAAGCATGATACAAGAACGCTGATATTTTACGAAGCGCCACACAAGCTGCTCGATACTCTGCAGGATATGCTTGACAATATCGGCGACAGGCAGATAGCCCTGTGCAGAGAGCTTACAAAGATCAACGAGCAGATAATCAACACAACGTTTTCGCAAGCTGTTGAATACTACAAGGAAACTCGTCCGAAGGGCGAATTTGTAATAGTCGTTGAAGGATACAAGGAAAGCTGCAAGGACGCATTCTGGGCAGATATGACCGAGCAGGAGCACGTTAGCTTTTACATCAACAGCGGTATGGCGAAAATGGACGCCATAAAGGCAGCCGCAAAGGACAGAAAAATACCGAAAGGCGAATTATACAAAAAACTGTTATGAAAATAGAAAACGCACTGATCTTCAATACTTACGAAAAAAGATTCTTACACGGCTCTATCAGCTTTGAAAACGGCATAATAACGGACATAACATATGACGGAAAGAGTGATCGTGGTGCTGTACGCATAATCCCCGGACTTGTCGAAATACACACACACGGCAGAAACGGATATGATATTATGGCTTGCTCGTCAGAGGAGATATGCAGTCTGTCGTCGCATTATGCAAAATGCGGTGTCACAAGCCTTTTCCCGACTGTTATGACTGCTGAATATGAAAGTATCCTCTCATCAATAGATGCTATAAAGGAAGCATCGTTAAATTCTGAGTGCAACATCGACGGAATACACGTTGAAGGGCCGTATATAAGCTCAAAGCGTCCCGGCTGTCACACAAAAGAGCTTATACGAAAGCCTCATCCTGAGGAAATATGCTCCTTGATAAAGCGTATTGAACCGCTCAGATCGCATATCACGATAGCACCTGAGGAAAATTATGCTCTTGATGCCATAGCAGAAGGCAAAAAACTCAAAGCAAGCTTCGGCATAGGACACAGCGATGCCGTCTACTCTCAATGTATTGATGCCTTGAATGCAGGCGCTGCATCGTTCACTCACACATTCAACGCAATGAGCCCATTGCTGCACCGTGAGCCGGGATGCGTCGGCTGCGCATTATCAAGCAATGCTTTCGCTGAATTTATCGTTGACGGAATACATATTGACCGTAACGTCATCAGCCTTGCATATAAGATCAAGGGTAATGACAAATTCGTATTGGTGACTGACTCTATTGCCGCTGCGGGAATGCCGGACGGAAATTACAGTCTTTCAGAAATCCCGGTTACCGTATCAAACGGAAAAATAACCACCGCTGACGGCACTATCGCAGGCTCTGCTTTAAGTATGCCGAAGGCAATAGAAAACCTTATGGAATTTGCAGAAATACCGTTTGAAGAAGCGCTTATATGCGCCACGGCAAACCCTGCAAGGCAGGTGGGAATATACGATATTTGCGGTTCGCTGCACGCCGGCAAACGCGCGGATCTTGTTTTGCTCAGTCATAACGGCATATTCGACATTGAAAACGTTGCTGTAAACGGAAAATTTATATTCTGAACGATTAGATCTGAAAAAATATCCCCATAATCACTAAAAAACGGGGGTATTTTATGGACTTCAAAACGTTATCTGTGGGACAAAAAAAGAAGACCTGCGGTGCTTTGTGCGTTGCATCCTCATCATTTCATATTTATGAGGGAAAGAGGATGATGTATGGGGGTAAAACATTACCGCTTTGTATATATTCTGTATGCTGCCTTGTTTTCTTTCTTTTTCCGATAGCTGTATCGTGTATTCTTTACCGTATGGCAGAGCAGTATTCCTTTTCCCTGCTGAACACAAAAAGCGAATTGCTGTTAACCGTCTCTTTTTGTGCGATACTGACATTTTCCTGTCTTTTTCTATCATATGCGTTTTACACAAAAGCACTGATCTACGCTTTTTCTTTGCAGAACAGCCAAACGTCGAGTGTACCTGTGCTTTGCAAAGAAAAGGCAGAATTCAGAAAGCTCTTTTTATCATATTCAGTAACTGCTATATCATATCTGATTCCGTTTTTACTGTGCCTGCTTTCTCTGTCCGTCTTCGCGGAAGCTGAAGAATTCAGCACGGTTATCGGAATAATTTGCGCAGTTATGATATTGACATCTTTATATTTATTATGTATAATAAGCTGTGTGATGAATGTTTACCATTGCACAGGAAGCTTACAGTATGCCCTTCGTTCAATACGCGGGCATATCTGCGAGTATATTTTTCTGAGCATACGGCTTATTCCTTGCAGGCTTTTGTCACTGCTCTCGCTGGGAGTGCTGGTGCCGTTTTACTCAATGCCGTATGCCATGTTATGCTACGGCTCATATGTGTCGTTTTTACGCAGTTCTCAGAACTACGCTTATTCATACGATTCCGAATCACAGAAAGGAAGGATCTCCAATGGAGAATAAAGGAAAATTTTATTTATCTACCGCTATTGCCTATGCTTCAAAAAAGCCCCATATAGGCAATACATATGAGGTTATTTTTGCAGACTGCATTGCCAGATACAAAAGGCTTTGCGGATATGACGTGCATTTTCTCACAGGAACTGACGAGCACGGTCAGAAGATCGAGGATCTTGCAAAGGAAGCGGGAATTTCCCCTAAGGAATACGTTGACAACGTTTCCGGAATAATCAAGGAGCTTTGGGACGGTGTCGGTGCAAGCTATGACAGATTTATACGCACGACCGACGAGGATCACGAGCGTGCCGTAACGCATATATTCAACAAGCTCTATGAGCAGGGCGATATTTACAAAAGCGAATACGAGGGATGGTATTGCGTACCGTGTGAATCCTTCTTCACGGAAACACAGCTCAAGGACGGCAAATGTCCCGACTGCGGCGCAGAGGTAAAAAAGACGAAGGAGGAGGCTTACTTCCTTGCTATGAGTCGCTATCAGGAGCGTCTGATGAAGCATATAGAGGAAAACCCCGACTTTATCGTACCCGAATCAAGAAAAAAGGAAATGGTAAACAACTTTTTGAAGCCCGGCTTGCAGGATCTTTGTGTTTCCCGTTCCTCTTTCAAATGGGGTATACCTGTTGAATTTGATCAGAAGCACGTTATATATGTATGGATAGATGCGTTGTCAAATTATATAACAGGTCTTGGATATGATGTAAACGAAAAGGGCGAGCTTTACAAAAAATACTGGCCGTGTGACGTTCATATCATAGGCAAGGACATACTCCGCTTCCATACTATTTATTGGCCTATCGTGCTTATGGCATTGGGCGAGCCGTTGCCGAAGCAGGTATTCGGCCATCCGTGGCTGCTTTTCGGTCAGGACAAGATGAGTAAATCGAAGGGCAATGTAATATACGCTGACGATCTTATAAAGCATTTCGGTGCTGACGGATGCCGTTATTATGTTCTTTCCGAAATGCCTTATGCAAATGACGGCTCTATAACGTATGAAAGCGTGATAACACGCTACAACAGCGATCTTGCAAACAATCTCGGTAACCTTACAAAGCGCACAGGGGCTATGATAAACAAATATCAGGGCGGTATTACACGCGCTCCGGGATCTGACGAGGGTACTGATGCAGAGCTTAAAGCCGAGGTAAAGAATGCAGTTGAAGAATACTTCAAGCTGATGGATGAATACAGAACAGCAGAGGCTGCAAGCGTTATATTCACTATGCTCCGCCGCGCAAACAAATACATTGACGAAACGATGCCCTGGGCGCTTGCAAAGGATGAAGCAAACGCTGAACGCCTTTCAACCGTGCTTTACAATCTGCTTGAATGTATCCGCATAGGCGCAGTATTGCTCACGCCGTTTATGCCCGAAACATCAGCTAAAATATTCGACCTTCTCGGCACGGAAAAACGCACATTTGACGATGTGCAGTTCGGCGCGCTTGAATACGGCGTAAAGATAACCGACGGCGATGCTCTGTTCAACAGAGTAGACGAGGAAAAAATGATGCAGGCTCTCAAGGAGGATGCCGAAAGGTCGATGCCTAAAATACAAAAGCCGGAGCCCGTCGAGCAGATAGGCATTGAGGACTTTATGGGTGTTGAGCTTCGCACAGCTCAGATAATCGAATGTGAGCCCGTGCCGAAATCAGACAAGCTCCTTAAATTGCAGGTAGATCTCGGATATGAAAAACGTCAGGTCGTATCGGGTATTGCAAAATTCTATAAGCCGAACGATCTGATAGGCAAAAAAATAATTCTTGTAGCAAACCTCAAGCCTGTAAAGCTTCGCGGCGTTGAGTCAAACGGTATGATACTTGCAAGCGGAGAGGAAGAGGTAAGGGTGATATTCCTTGATCCTGAAACACCTCTCGGCGAGCGTATAAGATAATGCTGTTCGACACTCACGCACATTACGACGACGAACGTTTTTCAAGCGATGAAAACCCGCTTTCCGTTGACGGTCTTTTGCAAAGCCTGTTTGCAGGCGATGTAAAGGGCATCGTGAACGCAGGCACAAATCTTGACACCTGCCAAAAAAGCATAGAGCTTTCCGAAAAATTCGATATGATGTATGCCGCAGTAGGCATACATCCGTCGGATTGCTTCAAATACAGCGATATGGACGAAGTGCTGCAAAAGATAGCTGAAATGTCAAAGCACGAAAAAGCCGTCGCAATAGGAGAAATAGGGCTCGATTACCATTATGATTTTTCACCTAAGGACGTACAAAAGCGTTGGTTTTACGCCCAGCTTGAGCTTGCAGAACAGTTATCTCTGCCCGCTGTTATACACGACAGGGATGCACACGGCGACGTTTTTGATATGATAAGACGATTCAGGAACATAAGAGTTGTGATGCATAGCTGCTCTGAAAGCGCTGAAGCTGTAAAGCAGCTTACACGAATGGGACATTACGTATCATTTTCGGGAAGCCTTACATTTAAAAACGCAAAAAGCGTCATCGAAGCTGCAAAGGCAGCGCCGCTTGATATGATAATGATAGAAACGGATTGTCCGTATCTTTCACCCGTTCCGCACAGAGGCAAAATGAACCACAGCGGACTTATGCGTCATACCGCCGAGGTATTGGCGGAAATAAAGGGCGTTTCGTACGATGATATATGCCAAATCACTTATGAAAACGCATTGAGATTTTTCGGTATTGACCGAAAGGAGAAATAACGATATGAAAAAACACGTATCTTTTATCGCTGTACTGCTTTGTATCCTGACGCTTATATCCTGCACATCAGACACACCTTCAAGCACGAATTCCGATAGCACTGCCGATGCAGACGATACAAATGCGATCGCCGTTGGCGGACAGACGGATGCTGCCGAAAGCGCTGATGCGGAGTCCGAGTCCGACCCTGCACAGACTGAGCAGTCACAGCAGGATTACAAGGAATATCTCCTCAGCATCGGATTTCCCGCTGATTATGCTGAGCTTTTAGCTCCTCTGCACGAAGCACATCCCGATTGGCAATTCAATCCTATAATGATAACAGAGCTTTCAAACGGCAAATACACGTGGAAATACATAATCGACAAAGAGGTCGAGGATGATGAAAACAATACCGTATACTATACTCTGAGCGATGCTATGGACTACGCTATTGACGATAAGCTCGTGGAATCGGGAATATGGTTCAGAGCAAAGCGTGAATCGGTAGAATTCTTTATGGACCCGAGAAACTTCCTGTACGAAGACAAGATATTTATGTTCGAAAACCTTACAGGTAAGGTCGATTACAATGTTGCCGCAGTTGAAAGTCTGCTCCAGGGCACGTTTATGTTCCGCAAGGAAATGGGCGACGAGGGCAGCGATATGAAGTATGCTGAATGCTTCTTGCAGGTCGGTAAGGAGCTTGGTATAAGTCCCCTTGTTATAGCCGCAAGACTCCGTCAGGAGCAAGGCGTTGAAGGCAAAAGCCCGCTTATTTCGGGAACGTGCGGAGATACTATGTGGCAGTATTACACAGAGGGCACGAATAACGCTCCATCCGGTGGATATACCGAAGCACAGCTCAAGGCATATAACGGTTATTATAACTTCTTTAATATAAACGCAACGGGCAACGGTTACTTCAACGTATTTCTTTCAGGTATGAAGGAAGCGCAGGAGGGTGGCTGGACAAGCCGCTATCTTGCGGTAAAGGGCGGAGCTACAAAGCTGAAGTCACGTTACATCGACGATTATCAGCAGACGCTTTATTTCCAAAAATACAATGTTGACCCCCGTTCAGGCAGAAACTTCTGGGGACAGTATATGCAGGCTATCCACGCAGCATACGACGAGGGCCGTTCAACCTACAAGGCTTATGAACGTGTAAAGATGCTCGATTCTCCGTTTGTATTCGATATACCCGTTTTTTCAGGTATGCCGACAAGCCCCTGCCCCGACCCCGGAACGAGATATTCCTGATGAAAGGTATTTTGAAGGTATGGATAAATACAAAATAGCATCAGAATATTTTTCAAACGGATGCAACTGCGCACAAGCCGTATTCGCCGCATTTGCTGACGAAATGGGACTTGACAAGGACATCGCTATGCGTATTTCCTCATCATTCGGTGCGGGCATAGGAAGAATGCGGCACGTATGCGGTGCTTGCAGCGGTATGTTTATGGTTGCAGGAGCGCTTTACGGCACGACCGAGGGCGACGGCGATAAAGCAAAGGGCGAGCATTACGCATTGATACAGGATATGGCGCAGCGATTCAAGGATAAAAACAACGGCACGATCATTTGCAGTGAGCTTTTAGCAGGTCTTGCCGCATCAAGATCAACATCACCTATGCCCGATGCGCGCTGTCCTGAATACTACAACACAAGACCGTGCGCAAAGCTTGTTATGGACGCAGTTGAAATAATGCAGGAAATAATAGCTGAGCACAATAAGTCATAATTTTAAGCTAACAATAATAAAACGGTAGATTTGCATCTACCGTTTTTATTTTAACGAATCGCCTATCTTAAGGTCTTTAAATATTCCTTTTGAGTATCTGAAATGCGGCGGCTTTCTATCGCCTTTTGTATTGCTTTGCAATGCACCCATTCATCAAGACGTTTTTCCTTTATATAAGGCAATGCTTCATCCCAGCGTATTGCAAGTGCGGTTGCAAAAAACCAGGCGATCATCATATTTACGTAATATTCATCGCTCTTTATTTCTGAAACTCTTTTTATATACTGCTCACATTCGTCATCATCAATGTAAAACAGCATAAGCGCTTCTATCGCAAATCGCACCGTGTACGTATGCTCGGATCCAAGCCATCTTTCGATATGCCCAATAAGCTCCTTTTTGTGAGCGCTAAAGATCAACGGACGCAAAATATCGCACGTTGCCCAATTATCAACGTAGGGCAAAAATCCTTCAAGCTGATCTATACATTCATCAAAATCCTTTATTTGCGCTATAATATATGCGTGCAGATTGTTTTCTTCATAATACCTGTGCGGAAGATCAGATAAAAAAGCTCTGTATCCGCCGTTTTTCACAAGCTCTTGTGCCAATTTTTTCAAGAATGGCGAACGCACGCCCATTACCTTACTTTCATCGACCGTAGGCATAAGCCGTATTTGAAACTGTCGGTAAGAATCACTTTTCTGTTCAGCCAACCGTTTTTGTATATTCATTTTGTATTCCTTCCGTACGGATATTTTTACTGTAATTTACCGCCGTTTTTCAAAAATACTTTTTTGATATATAAAAACGTCTGCTTTTCTCCTTTATCGCTCAGCATCTGCAAAAGCATTTCGATTTGGCGTGACGTTTCGGGGTGTATTTTTCTGTTTACTTTTCCTTTATTGAAATATTCTATCGGGTGACTGTCCTTGTAGCTCTTGCCCTGATATATTTTGCTCGCTGCCACCCTGTCGCAAAACATTTCCGCAACGAATACAGGCGGCATGGCAACAGGCATGATCATTTTTGTTATCGGATCATAATCGGTCCAATACTCAAAATGATGTCTGTTTCTTCCCTTATGATGAATCCAGGCTGAAGAATAGCCCTTATCCTCTCGTTCCAGCTCGTTGGGGCTTCTCGTGCCGACATAATATCTCGCACCGGGTATAAACTCAGTCGGTGAGTATTTTGACAGGTCGTGAAGCAGCCCTCTATACAGTATTCCCGCCCTTGCACAATGGCGTATAACAGCATGACGGTGGCGCGTTATCGTTATAAAATGCTTTATAGGATGCATATGCATCGTCCCTTCATTATATATTCTTCAGTATTATACCTCTTTTATCATTTCCTTGTCAATATCTGCACATCAAAAACAATATTTTCATTTTATATTGCAAAAAGCGACCTTTTGTGATAAAATAAGATCTCGAGGTGACTGATTTGAATTTTTTGATCTTTATTTTGAAAGCACTTGACATTCAGATGACAAAGCCCGAAATGTTCGGTGCGTTCCATATACTGTGGTTATTTATCACTCTTGCATTTACGGTTTTCTTTTGTTTATTATCAAAAAAGAAAAACGAAAAAACTACTCACAGAATAGTATTTTACACTGCAATACTTGTTACGGTTCTTGAAATATATAAGCAGATAAATTATACATTTACAGTAGACAACGGCACGATAGCATCCGACTTTCAATGGTACGCCTTTCCGTTTCAATTCTGCTCAATGCCGATGTATGTGGGGCTTCTTTACGGGATCATACGTAATGAGCGGATAAAAAATTCGCTTTCAGCATTTTTGGCAACGTACGGACTTTTTGCGGGAATTTGCGTAATGCTGTATCCAAGCACAGTATTTATAGGAACAGTCGGCATCAATATTCAGACGATGATATGCCATGGCTCTATGGTCGCAGTAGGTGTATACCTGTTATATAGCCGCTCTGTGCCTTTGAATCATAAAACGATATTATATGCTGTACCTGTATTCGCAATCGCCGTAGCAATGGCATCCGTGATGAATGAAATTGCTTATTTCAGCGGACTTTTGGAAAAAGAAACATTCAATATGTTCTTCATAAGTCCTCACTGCGAGCCGTCATTACCCGTATACAGTGCCGTACAGGGCGTTGTTCCTTTTCCCTTCTGTCTGATCTTATATATAGCAGGCTTCAGTGCCGCATCATATCTGATATTACTGATCGCAATGCTGATAAATAAAATATCATCACATTTACGAGCATCAAAAAAAGAAAAAATACGTGTATAAAACACTAATGGCTGTCTTTATCTCAAGACAGCCATTTTTATTTTTTCAGCCTTATGCTTTTTTCTTTGTCAATGTCTTTATGACAAGCAAAGTACCTACGGTCAGAACCACTCCTATTGCAAGTGATATCCAGGGATTCTGGATAAATGATGCAAGTATGAAGCACACGAACGATATACAAGCAACAGTTATTGAATACGGCATCTGGGTTGACACGTGATCGACGTGATTACACATAGCACCTGCCGATGACATTATCGTCGTATCCGAGATCGGTGAGCAATGGTCTCCGCATACAGCACCTGCAAGACACGCCGACATTGCAATATACATAAGCTCATTATCCGCAGGGAATATAGCTACAACGATCGGTATAAGTATACCGAACGTGCCCCACGATGTACCCGTGGAAAATGCAAGAATACAAGCAATAATAAATATTATTGCGGGCAGGAAATACTGCAGCGAGCCTGCATTTTCAAGCGAAGCATTAACAAATGTCGAAATATCAAGTGCGTTGGTTACATTCTTAAGCGCCGTTGCAAAGGTGAGTATAAGTATAGCAGGAACCATTGCGATAAAGCCCTTGGGAATGCACTCTGTAACCTCTTTAAACGTTATTATTCTGCGGACAAGATAATACGCAATTATAAGCACAAGAGCAATTATGCTTCCCCACGGCAAGCCAACGGTAGCGTCAGTTCCTGCAAATGCATCAACAAAGCTGTTACCGCTGAGTATGCCTCCAATATAAACAAGACCGAATATGCAGAATACAACAAGGAACAGTACGGGAATGATAAGATCTATCACTCTGCCTTTTTCATTATATGTATCCTCTTTTTCATCAGCGGTAAGCTCCGAATTTCCTACAAGATCGCCGTTTTCCGCCTTCAATTCAAATACCCTCATTGAGCCGTAATCGAATTTCATAATGCTTATTGCTACAATAAATACTAATGTGAGGATCGAATAAAAGTTGTAGGGGATGGATTTTATAAACAGCTCAAGGCCCGAAAATCCCGTGCCATCAGCGTATTCGGAAACCGCCGCCGCCCAAGATGAAACAGGGGCGATCATACATATAGGAGCCGCTGTTGCATCTATTAAATATGCGAGCTTAACTCTCGATATTTTGTGGCTGTCCGTAACAGGACGCATTACAGAGCCAACTGTAAGGCAGTTGAAATAGTCATCAATAAATATCAGCACCCCTAAACAGAACGTAGCAATACACGCGCCTGTTTTTGACTTGATATTTTTCTTTGCCCATCTTCCGAATGCGGCTGAGCCGCCCGCCTTATTCATAAGCGCGACGATTATGCCGAGAACGACAAGAAATACGAATATTCCCGCAGTACCGCTTACCGCGCCTATCAAGCCGTCGTTTACAAGCGTATCGACTGACGGCAAAAATTTTGTACCGCTTGCCATAAACGCACCGACGACTATTCCTATAAACAAAGAAGAATAGACCTCTTTTGTTACAAGTGCAAGAGCGATTGCCACGATTGGCGGCAGCATCGCCCACACTGTTCCTGCAAGGCTGCCATGGAATGCAAACACCAGCGCCGCTACTGACATAACTATAACAGCGGCAACAACAAATATTTTTATTACTTTAATAAAGGTCTTCATATGCATCACATCTTTTCTGCGGATATTCTCACGCGCTTCTGATACTCGTTCAACGCAAAGCACTCAGCGTATTCAAATCTTCCCTCAAGACCCCTTACACGCTTCAAAGCGCAATAATAATCCTTATATTTAAAATCCTTGCTGTTAACGGCAAACCAATGGGTATCTATCGCTTTCTTCCAAAGCTCGAAGCCCTCTTTGGTTACCTCAAAATACGTATGCGGAACAAATCCGTCGGAATCTTCCCAATTCTCCGCCATAAACGGTCCTTGAGCATAATGTGCGGGCAGCTCTCGCTCAACGCTCCGCAATCCTGCCAGAAACTGCGCTTCACGAACAAGATTACTGCACTTTATATGGTCACGGTGCATTGAATTCTTCCAATGCGTAAGTATCTTTGCAGGCTTGTACTTTCGTATTATATCGCAAAGCATAAATCTCGCCGTATCATCATCCTGTAATTCGCCATCGGCATACGGCATAACGACCGCTTCCCCTCCGAGCATTTCCGCAAACGCCTTTGCCTCTGCTATCTTCTGCTCCCTGTACTGCTCAACGGTAAGATGAGGGGGATTTCCCCTTTCCCCGCCCGTAGCTCCTACGGTTACGATCTTCCAGCCTTGCAGGGCAAGTGTTGCAAGAGTGCCTCCGCATGTGAGCTCAGCATCTCCGATATGGCCGCCCACCGCCATTATGCATTTATTTTCCATATTTTTCTCTCCTATATTTTTTATACAAACATATCAGTAATGAACACAGTGTTACAAACAGAACGCCCGATGCAAATCCGCTGAGGTCAAGCAAAACATCCTTTATGCTGCCTGCTCTGCCGTCGGACGTAAGCTGAAGCGTTTCGTCACACACGGCAACCGTTACGCCGACAAAAGCCGATCGCACCGTTCTTCTTTTGTTAAGTATGCAAAAAACAGCGCACTCTGCTCCCAAAAGAGCGAACTCGGCAAAATGAGCCACCTTTCGCACCTCGGGAAAAATATCATCGTAATTTGCATTGAATAATACAGAGCATATAAGATCGAGCTTTCCCTTGACAAAGCCGCTTTGCGCCCGTGAAGCATCTGCAGTCTGAAGAGAAGCTGAAAATATCATCACCACCGTAAGCAAAATTATTGCACCGGGAATTATCAGCTTCAACCTTTCGTTACGCATCATTGCTCAACTGTTTCGTGTATCGGCACGATCGTCTGTATTGCATCCTTTACGTTAATACTGTTTTCGGCAGCGGAACGCAACGCTTCAAGCTTTTTGAAAAACTCATCTGTATCAAAGCTCACAGGGCTTCCGATGAATATCATTTCGTCCTCAGTAGCCTTCAGGCCCTCCTCATCCATCAGGACCTCCTCGTACAGCTTTTCACCCGGACGCAGTCCTGTAAATTCAATATTTATATCAACGTAAGGAGTTCTTCCTGAAAGACGTATAAGGTTTTCCGCAAGATCAAGTATCTTTACGGGCTTACCCATATCAAGAATAAATATCTCTCCGCCGTTTGCAAACGCACCCGCTCTGAGCACAAGACTCACAGCCTCGGGAATAGTCATAAAAAATCTGATAATACCGGGATGTGTGACCGTAACGGGACCGCCATCCGCGATCTGCTTTTTGAACAGAGGTATAACACTTCCGTTTGAGCCTAAAACATTACCGAACCGAACAGCCACAAACTCTGTTTTGGATATCTTGTCATAAGACTGTACTATCATTTCGCATATACGCTTTGTCGCGCCCATAACATTAGTGGGATTTACAGCCTTATCCGTAGAAATCATAACAAAGCGTGAAACGCCGTATTTATCAGCAGCGCGCACAACGTTAAGTGTACCGAAAACGTTGTTTTTGACCGCTTCCTCGGGAGACGTTTCCATAAGCGGAACATGCTTATGTGCCGCCGCGTGAAATACTATTTGCGGACGGTAATGCTCAAATATTGAATTGATCTTAGTCTCATCCCTGACAGATGCTATGAGAACATCAAGATCGAGATCTTCATGCTTGCGTACAAGCTCCATTTGTATATCGTAAGCATTATTTTCATATATGTCAATTATGATCAGCTTTTTGGGGTTATGAGATGCTATCTGTCTGCAAAGCTCACTGCCTATAGATCCGCCGCCCCCTGTAACAACTACCGTCTTATCCTTTATGAAGCCTATTATCTCGTCAACGTTCGTTTTAACAGGCTCTCTGCCGAGAAGATCTGCAACGTCTACGTTTACAAGATTGTCCGTAATGACCTCGTTATTAACAAGCTGAGAAATACCCGGCAATGTTTTCATAGGGATATTCAAGGTCTTGCATATATTGAGTATCTCTGCTTTTTCTGCATGATCCGCAGACGGAATAGCAAAAATGATCTCGTCAACAGCGTATTTTTCCGCCGATTTCTGTATGACCTCTCTGCCGCCGACTATCGGCACACCGCACATAAGATTGCCTTTTTTGGTTTTATCGTCATCTATTATACATACTACCTTGCGGTTTTTCTGCAAGGCGCTGATGTTTATCTCACGCAAAAGAGAATTTGCCGCATCACCTGCACCTATAAGCATTACCTTGCGGACATTTGCCGGGCGCGTGGACTGAACAGTTGCATTTTTGCGGCTTCTTATAACGCGGTATAAAACTCTGCCGCATACGGTAATAAGAGCAAACAGAACAAAGCTGATAAGATAGCACGCCCTGGGCTGATGCATTTTGAGAAGCGTACGCACAGATACGTTTATTGCATAAGCAATTAACGATGCACCGAATATCAGTCCGTATTCATGTATGCTTGCAAATTGCCAAAGGCTCTGATACAAATGCATAAAAGCAAATATTGCAACAGTTACAGCTGCAGCTATCGGCAGATATCTTGATGTATTTACCATAAACTCCGTCGGAACGTTTGAAATGACAAAGTCATACCGTAAAAACAAAGCCATATAATCTGCTATAAATATTGCCAGAATATCGTAAAATATCAAAGATAACACTCTTATCATCTTTGAAAAATTCATTTTTTTCATTTTGGGATGATCCTTTTCCTTGTTTTCTTCCAAATGTAAAAATGACCGCTTGAAAAATCGCTTTATTTTATGATGTCAAGATCGAATTTCATCTTAAGTATGCGTCTTACAGCGCTGTCAAGCACCTGCTTTGACACAGTGCCGTCCTTCACTGCCTGCAACACACAATTATATCCTTCCTCATATTTTGATGTTATTATCATATCGTTACCGCACAGCAATGCACGCACACATGGATCCTTGCCCTCTGTAAATTCTCTTATAGCACTCATAGTCAGAGAATCTGTAACGATAACTCCGTCATATCCGAGCTTATTACGCAGATAATCGTGTATCGGGTAGGAAAGCGATGACGGATAATCCTTATCAAAGCAGCCGACGATATTGTGCGATACCATAACGGAATCAGCGCCTGCCTTTATACCTGCTATAAACGGCAGAATATCCTGGCTTTCAAACTCCTCAAGCGTGCGGCTGTCATAAGACATACCCTTATGAGTATCGGAATTTCCTCCGTATCCGGGAAAATGCTTAAGCGATGAGCCGAGCTTGTATTCCTTCATTACGCCCGTCACGATCTGTATAAATTTAGATGTTTCCTCCGCGGATACACCGAAAACACGCTTGCGTATATATGCTTCCTCATTCACCGTAAAATCGCACACGGGAGCAAGATTCATATTAACACCAAGCGAAAGAAGCAGCTTGCACTTGCGCACGGTCTCATCGTGAACACCCTGCCAGCCCTCTGTTTCATACAGGTCACGGGGGGATTTGAACGGCTGTTCACCAAATTGGGGGAACTTGCTGACCCGTAAAACCGAGCCGCCCTCCTCGTCTGCGGAAATTACCATAGGTATTTTGGAATTTTCCTGATAAGAAGATATCATGCTTTTAACTTCGTCAGGCGAGAAGGTTTCAAAATCTCTTGCAAACATAACGAAGCCGCCAAGGTGATACTGCTTTATTTTTTCAACAGCAGCCTGACCTGTAGGACAATGAGCCAGAAAAAGCTGACCGACCTTTTCTTCATCGGTCATAGATGAAATTATATCGTTAATTCTCTTTTCAGCATCAGAAAGTGTCATTTTTTCTCCCATTTCACATTTCAGAGTTATATTTTAATAAATTATAGCACATTAATTTTATAAAATCAATATTTTTTTATTTACAATGTCATTTTTTTGTGATATAATTGTGTGATTTTTAAAGTAACGGAGGAGATCAAGTGCAAGGCAAAACTATAGCGGCAATTTCCACACCTTATGGCAGAGGTGCTATTTCTCTTATCAGATTGTCCGGAGAGGATAGCTTTGCTATTGCTGACAAGGTCTTTTTTCCGAAATGTAAAAAGCTGCTGTCCGAATGCACTTACGGCAAGGCGTATTACGGCGACATACGGTTTCAGAACGAAACGGTTGATGACGGAATGGCAATATGCTTTAAGTCTCCTAACTCCTATACAGGTGAAAACTGCGTGGAAATAACGTGCCACGGCGGAATACTCGTCACAAAGACTGTACTTGATTCACTGATCGAAAACGGCGCGTATCCCGCCGAAGCGGGCGAGTTTACGAAGCGAGCATATGTAAACGGTAAATTGCGTCTGTCAGAGGCAGAGGCGATTATGGATATAATAGACGCAAAAACACCTTCAGCGCTTAAAATAGCAGGCGCATCGGGAAGAGGTGCTCTTTCGAATGAGGCGCAGAAGCTGACAGACCGACTGTTTGCGCTTTTGTCCAGCAGCTACGCATATATCGACTATCCGGATGAAGACCTGACAGACGTCACACCCGAGCAGATGCTATCCGAGCTTTATGATATTCTTTCGGACGTAAAGGCACTTGAACACTCATACAAGGCAGGAAAGGCCGTAAAGGAAGGAATAATCACAGTTATATGCGGCAAGCCGAATGCCGGCAAATCCTCGCTTTTGAATATGCTTACAGGCGAGGATACTGCAATAGTTACCGATATTGAAGGCACAACACGTGACGTTATAACATCTCAGGCGATATGCGCCGATGTTGTTCTGCGTCTTTCCGATACGGCAGGAATACGAAAAACTGACGATGCAGTAGAGGGCATAGGTGTACAGCGTGCCTATTCTGAAATAAAAAAGGCGGAGCTTATACTCGCGGTATTCGATTCAAGCCGCCCTCTGTCCGATCAGGATGAGGAGATCATAAAAACGGTATCTGAGTGTAACGGTATCAGAATTGCTCTGATAAACAAATCGGACATACGCTGCTTGGATTTCGACACAAGCGCTATTACCTCATCATTTGAATACACGGTCGAAATGTGTACCAAAAACGGCTTTGGAAAAGAAAAGCTCGAGGAATTGGTGAGTATGCTCTTTACAGACGGTCGGATAGACTATTCTAAGGCGTATATCAGTAACGCAAGACAGTATTCCGAAATACGTCTTTGTGCTGAAAGCATTGAAAGCGCGATAAACACTTTAAAGGACGGAATGACGCAGGATGTTGCGGCATTGGATATAGAACAGGCTCTGTCTGCCGTATCAAGACTCGACGGCAGAGAAATGACCGACAGCATAGTAAACGAGATATTCAGCAAATTCTGTGTCGGAAAATAAGCATCGGATAGAAACAGGAGATAATTATGAAGGTTGGAATAGTTGGCTTAGGTCTCATCGGCGGCTCGTTTGCCAAGGCGATAAAGGAAAAGGGTGATATCACCGTTTACGGATACGATATAAATGAAAGCTCTTTTCTGGCGGCGAAAATGACATCTGCCGTTGACGGACGACTCGATGACAAGACTGTTTCGGAATGCGATATGATCATCGTAAGCCTTTATCCCGATTCGACGGTTGAATATATAAGCAAAAACGCCGCTCTGATAAAAAAGGGGGCAGTTGTGGTAGACACGTGCGGCGTTAAAAAATACGTTTGCGACAAAATGTTTTCGCTTTCCGCCGAATACGGCTTTGATTTTATCGGCGGTCACCCTATGGCAGGAACTCAGTATTCGGGCTTTTCTCACAGCAAATCGACGCTTTTTAAAGGTGCATCTATGATACTTTGCCCGGGAAATACATCATTGCAGGTAACAGAAGAAACTAAGCAGTTCTTCCTTTCACTCGGCTTTGGAAACGTTGTCTTCTGCACTCCCGATTTTCACGACAGTCAGATAGCATTCACATCGCAGCTTGCACACGTTGTTTCAAATGCATATATCAAAAGCCCCGCAGCACAGGATCACAAGGGCTTTTCAGCAGGCAGCTACAAGGATCTGACGAGAGTTGCGCGTCTTAATCCTGTAATGTGGAGCGAGCTGTTTATGGAAAATAAAGAATATCTCTGCCGTGAGATAGACGGTATCGTGCAGGAGCTTCAGAAATACAGCGATGCGATCAAGGAAGGCGACCGCCAGAAGCTCGAGGCGCTTCTTTCCGATGGAGTTGCAAAAAAGCTCTCCGCAGATAAGCTGTCAGCAGACAGAAGAACAAAATAAAGGAATCACAAATGATGAAAGAAGTTAAGGTACAGGCATCGCGTTCCTATTTGGTGCTGATCGGAAACGGAATAATGTCCGATATAAAGGAATTATGCTCTGATATTTTTGCAGGAAAAAAGATAGCCGTTATAACCGATGACACAGTTGATAGACTGTATTACGAAAGGCTCGGCTTAAGCAATGCATATAAATTCGTTTTCCCTCACGGTGAGGAATCAAAGAATATAAACGTTTTATCTGATATTTTAGAGTTTTTGGCAGATAACAATTTTACAAGAAGCGACATTCTTGTAGCCTTAGGCGGCGGTGTTGTCGGAGACATAACAGGTTTTGCCGCGTCAGTATATATGCGTGGCATAAAATATGTACAAGTACCGACGACATTACTTGCTATGGTCGACAGCAGCGTCGGAGGAAAGTGCGCAGTAGATCTTAAAGCGGGAAAAAATCTCGCAGGATCGTTCCACCAGCCTATGCGTGTAATATGCGACGTTTCATCACTCGACACATTGCCTTGGGAAATGTACGCATCAGGTATGGCGGAGGTAATTAAATACGCAGTTTTGGCAAATGTCGATCTTGACAGGGATATTATTGATGTTGTCAGAGACTGCGTTGCGGTAAAGGCGGAAATAGTCAACGAGGACGAGTTCGACACAGGCAGACGCCAGCTTCTCAATTTAGGTCACACTGTTGCACACGGAATAGAGGCTCTTTCGCAGTATACCGTACCGCACGGATATGCCGTTGCATCAGGTATGGGAATTATAGCAAGAGCATGTTCGAAGCACGGCTTCTGCTCTGCAAAAACAGCAGAAGAAATAATAAAAGCATTAGAAGCAAACGGTCTGCCGACCGATACGGATTTTTCATATTCCGATATAACATCGGTCGCCATGCGTGACAAAAAAGCAAAGGGTGATAAAATAAATCTAGTTCTGATAAAGGATATGGGAAATTGCTTTTTGCACGAAATAGATAAAAAGGATATGGCAGATTTCATATCGCCGTAAGATCACAATGAAAGCAATAATAACACCAAAAAAATTAAGCGGATGTATAAGAGCGTTGCCGTCAAAATCACATGCGCACAGAGCATTGATATGTGCTGCGTTATGTGATGACGGCGACAGCACAGTAATAGATATTTCATCGTGCGGAGAGGATATCGACGCAACTGTCAGCGTGCTTTCCGCTCTCGGAGCAGACATTACACAGGACGGATGTATTGTTGTTAAGCCGTCAAAAAAATTTAAAAGCAACAGTGAGATATGTTGCCGCGAAAGCGGATCTACGCTCCGTTTTATGCTGCCTGTGATCTCCGCTATGGGAGCAGAGGCAACAGTAAGCGGATACGGCAGATTGCCGGACAGACCGATAGGCGAGCTTTTATCACAATTGCGGGAGCATAACGGCAGATTTGACAATGACAGATTACCTCTTAACACAAGCGGAAGGCTGTCGGGCGGCGATTTCTTCTTTGACGGAAATGTAAGCTCTCAATATATAACAGGGGTCCTTCTCGCATCTCCGCTTACAAATGAGATATGCAGAATACATATAAACGGAGACCTTCAGTCAAAGCCATACGTTGACCTGACTGTAAAGGTCATGCGTGATTTCGGGATCAATGTTCACGAGGAAAACGGCATATATACAGTAGAAAAGGGCAGGTACGTCTCTCCCGGCAGATACGAAATAGAGGGCGATTGGTCAAACGCAGCATTCTGGCTGTGCGCAGGAATATCCGTTGAGGGACTGCAAAGCAATTCTTTCCAGGGCGACAGCGCAACACTCGAAATATTACGCTCTGCAGGTGCAGAATTCAGATATGAGGGCAACACTCTGATACCGAGCTTCAAACGCTTGAAGGGCTTCGCCTTCAACGCTCAAAACACCCCTGACATCGTACCGCCACTCGCAGTAGCCGCCGCAACGGCAAACGGCACGAGCATCATAACAGGCGCAGAAAGACTGCGTATAAAGGAAAGTGACAGATTAAAAACCGTTTATGATATGCTTTTTGCTCTCGGTGCAGATATACAGCTCACCGATGACGGCTTTATCATACACGGCAAGAAAAGGCTGAACGGCGGCACTGTAGATTCGTGTAACGATCACAGAATAGCAATGTCGGCTGCAATATGCGCACTCAACTGCGCTGACACCGTTACAGTCAACGGCGCAGAAGCAGTAAATAAATCATACCGTGATTTCTGGTCGGATTATGTAAGGCTTGGAGGAAAGATAAATGAGATTTGGTGAAAAGGTATCAGTTGATATATTCGGCGCATCTCATTCCGAGCAATTGGATGTAATACTCAAGGGTATCCCGAAAGGTCACGCAGTAAGCTTTGACAGAATACTGCAATTTATGGCGCGCCGCGCCCCCGGAAAAGACCCTTATTCTACCCCCCGTCTTGAAAAGGACTTCCCTGTTATAACCTCAGGAATAGAAAATGGGATCACAACGGGCAACGACATAATAGCGTACATAAAAAATGAAAACAAAAGAAGCACCGATTATTCATCGATACGGTACACCCCGCGCCCCGGGCACGCTGATTATACAGCTTACCTCAAATACGGCAAGGATTACGATCCGACAGGAGGCGGTGCGTTTTCAGGACGAATGACTGCCCCGCTCTGCTTTGCGGGCGCCGTATGTATACAGATCCTTGCCGAAAGCGGCGTTGAGATTTCCGCAAAGCCGATAATGATAGGCGGCGTGTGGGGCGATGAGGTCGCAATGAAGGAACGCATTTTACAGGCTAAGGCAAAGGGCGACAGTGTTGGCGGAATAGTTCAATGCACAGTCAAAGGCTTCAAGGGTGGTATAGGCGGTCCTATGTGGGACGGAATCGAAAGCAAAATATCATCAGCAATGTTCGGAATACCTGCAGTAAAGGGCATTCAGTTCGGCTCAGGCTTTGACGGTGCCGCTATGACAGGCAGCGAAAACAACGATCCGTTTATATTCAAGGACGGAAAAATACAGACTGAAACGAACAACTGCGGAGGTATTCTCGGCGGAATAAGCACAGGCGGTGATATAGTATTCACTGTTGCATTCAAGCCAACACCTTCAATATCAGTAGCGCAAAGCAGTGTAGATATGCAAACCTGCGAGCAGGTTCAGATAAGCGTCCCCGGCAGACACGACCCATGCGTAGTGCTTCGCGCTGTTCCGTGCGTTGAATCATCGTGTGCCATAGCCTTGCTCGATATGCTTTATATATAATACATTAATGTATATTGTTTGTGCATTGTGCCCTATTAAATAACATAAACGCATTTCTTTTATTAAAGTTGAATAAAAAAGAAAAAATATTCAAAAATCTATTGACATTATGCATTTTGTGTGTATAATAACAGTATAATTATTCATCACCTATGAATAAAACCAATTTAGTTTAAAATTATTGCTAACATAAAGGAGAAAACAAAGATGGCAAAGAAAGAAATCAAAAAAATTGCATTGGCTTATTCCGGCGGTCTTGATACCTCGATCATCATTCCGTGGCTTAAGGAAACATATCCCGGCTGCGAGGTTATCGCTATATCCGCTGATGTCGGACAAGGAACAGAGCTTGACGGACTTGAAGAAAAGGCTATAAAGACAGGCGCGTCAAAGCTGTATATTGAAGACCTCAAGGAAGAATTTATCACCGATTACATTTATCCCACGATGAAGGCAGGCGCGGTATATGAGGGTGAATACCTTCTCGGCACATCGTTTGCTCGTCCCATCATCGCAAAGAGAATAGTTGAAATTGCAAAGGCTGAGGGCTGTGACTCTATCTGCCACGGCTGCACAGGTAAGGGTAATGACCAGGTTCGTTTCGAGCTTACAATAAAGGCATTCGCTCCCGAAATGAACATCATCGCTCCCTGGCGTGTATGGGATATCAAATCCCGTGACGAGGAGATAGACTACGCTGAAGCTCACAACGTTCCCTTGAAGATCAACCGTGAAACGAACTACTCAAAGGATAAGAACCTCTGGCATTTGTCACACGAGGGTCTTGACCTTGAGGATCCCGCAAATGAGCCTCAGTACAACAAGCCCGGATTTCTTGAAATGGGCATATCGCCTGAGCAGGCTCCCGACACTCCCACATACATAACGATAGACTTTGAAAAGGGTACACCCGTTGCGCTCAACGGTGAAAAGCTTTCTCCCGTTGCTATGCTTGAAAAGCTGAACAAGCTCGGCGGTGACAACGGTATCGGTCTTGTAGACATCGTCGAAAACCGTCTTGTAGGTATGAAGAGCAGAGGCGTATACGAAACACCCGGCGGAACGATCCTCTATCGCGCTCACAAGGTTTTGGAAACACTTTGCCTTGACCGTGATACAACTCACTACAAGGAGCTTATCGCCGCTAAATATGCTGAGCTCGTATACTACGGACAGTGGTTCACACCCTTAAGAGAGGCTCTTGATGCATTCGTTGAGGAAACTCAGAAGACTGTTACAGGCTCCGTAAAGCTGAAGCTGTATAAGGGCAATATCATAAATGCAGGCACAACATCTCCATACTCCCTGTACGATGAAGACATCGCAACTTTCGATGAAGACGAGGTATACAACCAGTATGATGCTGAGGGCTTCATAAATCTGTTCGGTCTGCCCTTAAAAGTTAAAGCAATGGTTGACAAGAAGAACAAATAAGATGTATAATATATTTATAGACGGCTCAGTAGGTACGACGGGATTGCGTATTGCATCCCGTCTTGCCGAAAGGAACGATATCAACCTGTTGACCATTCCTGAGGAGCTTCGCAAGGACAGCTCGGCAAGAGCCGAAAGAATAAATGCATCTGACGTAACGTTTCTTTGCTTGCCCGATGCGGCATCAAAGGAAGCAGTCGGTCTTTGCACCAATCCGAAAACGGTCATAATAGATGCATCAACGGCTCACAGAACCGCTGACGGATGGGCTTACGGATTTCCAGAGTTAAGCGAGGAATTCAGAAGCAGAATAATAAGCGGCACTCGGATAGCAAATCCCGGATGTCATGCATCGGGCTTTGTTTCGATAGTATATCCATTGATAAAGGGCGGCATCATAGGTGCAGACTATCCGCTTTGCTGTCATTCGCTGACTGGATACAGCGGAGGCGGTAAGGGCATGATCGCTTCTTATGAGGATGAACAGAGAGATATCAAATACTCATCCCCCGCTCAATACGGATTGACGGCTCATCACAAGCATTTGCCTGAAATGAAGGTCATATGCGGTCTTGATGCAGAGCCTGTTTTCAATCCCATAGTAGGTGATTTTTACAGCGGAATGGCAGTTACCGTGCCGCTTCACAAAAGTCTTATGACAAAAAAAGTGTCAGTTACTGAGCTGCACGCATACTTTACTGAATATTATGCAGCATCCGGCTTGATAACCGTACAGCCGCTTTTCGAAAAGGGTACTTATGACGGATTTTTATACGCCAACGCCTTATCAGGAAAGGACAGTATGCAGATCATCGTAAGCGGAAACGACGAACGCCCGCAGATAACTTCTTTGTTCTGCAATCTCGGCAAGGGTGCATCAGGCGCGGCAATACAAAATATGAACCTGGTTCTTGGTACAGACGAGTATGCGGGCCTGGTTCTGTAAGAAAGAGAGAAACCAGATGAAATATATATCCGGCGGCGTTTGTGCCGCTACCGGCTTCAAGGCTGCGGGAATACATTGCGGAATAAGAAAAAACAAGGAAAAAAAAGATCTTGCACTGATCGTAAGTGATGTAAAAGCAGCATCAGCGGCAGTTTATACACAAAATCTCGTTAAAGGCGCTCCCATCAAGGTAACAAAGAAAAACCTTGAAAACGGCATCTCTCAGGCTGTGATATGCAATAGCGGAAACGCCAATACCTGTAATGCCGACGGAATACAGATCGCTGAAAAAATGTGCGCTCTGACTGAGCAGTTCACAGGAATATCGGCAAGTGACGTTATAGTCGCTTCAACGGGCGTTATCGGACAGCCCTTATCCACAGATCCTATGGAAAAGGCTATGCCTGACCTTGTTCAGCTTCTTTCAAGCACGGGAAGCACAGATGCCGCTCACGCAATTATGACAACTGATGTAGCACTCAAGGAGACCGCGCTCGAATTTGAATTGGGCGGCAAGACCTGCCGCATAGGCGGCATTGCTAAGGGCTCGGGTATGATACATCCCAATATGGCTACAATGCTCGTATTCATAACTACGGATGCATCAATTTCCCCTGCACTTTTGCAGCAGGCTCTTTCGGATGACGTATGCGACAGCTTTAATATGATAAGCGTTGACGGCGATACATCAACAAACGACATGCTTTGCATTATGGCAAACGGTATGGCGGGAAACGATGAAATAACCGAAAAGAACGATGAATACGTAAAGTTCACAAAAGCTCTTGCGGCTGTTACCAAAAAGCTGTGCCGCGCGATCGCAAAGGACGGCGAGGGTGCAACGAAGCTCATTGAGTGCATCGTTACAACAGCTCCCGATAAGGAATGTGCAAGAGCAGTCGCAAAATCCGTTATTTGCTCCTCACTTGTAAAAGCTGCAATGTTCGGCGCAGACGCAAACTGGGGACGCGTTCTTTGTGCTATAGGATACAGCGGACAGGCAGTAAATGTAGACAAGACCGATGTGTATTTCGCTTCACGCAAGGGTGAGATCGCCGTTTGCAAGGACGGCGCAGGAGTTCCCTTTGATGAGGATAAGGCAAAGGAAATACTCCTTCAGGACGAAATACAGATATACATCTGTCTTAATATGGGCAGAGACGTTGCTACGGCTTGGGGCTGCGATCTGACGTACGATTACGTAAAAATAAACGGAGATTACAGGACATAATGGATATAAACAATTCACAAAGGGCAGAGGTTCTTATTACTGCTCTGCCCTACATAAAAGAGTATTACAACAAGACCGTCGTAATAAAATACGGCGGTAATGCTATGATAAACGAGGAGCTTAAAAAGGCTGTTATGGGCGACATCGTTCTGTTATCGCTCATAGGCGTCAGAGTAGTTCTCGTTCACGGCGGCGGTCCTGAGATCACAGAAACACTTAACAAAATGAATATGGAAAGCCGTTTTATAAACGGTCTGCGTGTAACGGATGCCGATACGGCACAGGTCGTTCAGATGGTTCTGGCAGGCAAGATCAATAAAAGTCTTGTAAATCTCCTTGAAAACACAGGCGGCAAGGCAATAGGTCTTTCGGGTATTGACGGACATATGCTTCAGGCTCGTCCCATATCGGACGAGCTCGGATATGCAGGCGAAATAACGACCGTGAACATAGCACCCATTCAGGATGTTCTGGATAAAGGCTACATTCCCGTAGTTTCCACCATCGGATGCGACAACGAGGGCAATGTTTATAATATTAACGCTGATACCGCGGCATCGAAGATCGCCTCTGCGCTGAAAGCGACAAGCCTCATTTCAATGACCGATATAAGCGGCATACTGAAGGATAAGGACGACCCGTCATCACTGATACCGGTTATAAAGGCGTCTGAAGCGGCAAAGCTTTTCGACGATGGCATAATATCGGGCGGTATGATACCGAAGGTACAGTGCTGTGTTGATGCCGTAAACAGCGGTGTTGAAAAGGTTTTTGTTATCGATGGAAGAGTGACGCATTCAATAATAGTTGAAATGCTCACAGATGAAGGCATGGGAACTATGTTCGTATAATTCCCTGTTCATAAAGAGGACTTAAAATGAACATTATAGAAAATGATAAGAAATATATAGCCGCAACGTACGGAAGATTTCCCGTTGTCTTCGACAAGGCAAAGGGTAGCACCGTTTATGATGTTGACGGCAAGTCGTATATAGATATGGGTGCAGGAATAGCTACAACTGCATTCGGCCACTGTGACGATGAATATATCAACGCCGTTACAGCTCAGCTCAACTGCTATGCCCATGCATCCAATCTTTATTATACTGCACCGCAGGTGCAGCTGGCTGAATTGCTCTGCGAAAGAACGGGCATGAAAAAGGTATTTTTCGCAAACTCGGGAGCGGAAGCGAACGAGGGTATGATAAAGGCTGCGCGCAAATATTCATTCGACAAATACGGTACGGGCAGAAATAAGATAATAACGCTGGTAAATTCCTTCCACGGAAGAACGGTAACGACTCTTTCCGCAACGGGACAGGACGTTTTCCACAACTATTTCTTTCCCTTTACCGAGGGCTTCGTATTCGCTCCCGCAAACGACATAGAGGCAACAAAGGCTCTTATGACGGATGACGTTTGCGCCGTTATGGTCGAGCTCGTTCAGGGTGAGGGCGGTGTTTTACCGCTTGATAAGGAATATGTTAATGAAATATATAAGCTCTGTGCAGAAAAAGATATACTTTTCTGCGTGGATGAGGTACAAACGGGCAACGGCAGATGCGGTGCCCTTTACGCATATATGCGCTTCGGTATTCAGCCCGACATAGTTTCCACCGCAAAGGGACTTGGCGGAGGCTTGCCGATAGGTGCAATATTGCTCGGTGAAAAGGTAGAAAATACATACGGTCCGTCATCACACGGCTCGACCTTCGGCGGAAATCCCGTTTGTGCGGCGGGCGCGTACAGCATTATATCAAGAATTGATGAAAAGCTGCTTTCTGACGTTGAAAAGAAAAGCCAATATATGATCCTTCGTCTTAAGGAATGCAAAAACACCGAAAGCGTAAGCGGAATGGGCTTGCTTATAGGAGTTAAAACAACGAAGGATGCAAAGCAACTATGCCTTGACTGTATAAAGGACGGCGTTTTACCGCTTACCGCAAAGGACAAGCTCCGTCTGACACCTGCGCTGAATATATCCTTTGCCGAGCTTGAAAAAGCCATGGATATTATATGTGCCAATATAGATAAATAAACTCCATAGATAAAGGAAGATTGATATGAAACATTTACTTAAGCTTTCCGATCTCAGCTCCGCTGAGTTCACGGAAATACTCGATCTTGCAGACAAGCTCAAGTATGAGCGCAAGAACGGCATTCAGCACCATATCCTCAAGGGCAAAACGCTCGGTATGATATTCCGCAAATCCTCGACACGTACAAGAGTATCGTTTGAGGTCGGTATGTATGAGCTTGGCGGTCAGGGACTGTTTCTTTCCTCGAATGATCTTCAGATAGGCAGAGGCGAGGACACGGCGGATACGATCAGAGTTCTTTCAAGATATCTTGACGGAATCATGATAAGGACCTTCGATCAGAGTGAGGTAGAGGAAATGGCTGCCGTAGGCTCTATTCCGATAATAAACGGTCTTACAGATTACGCGCATCCCTGTCAGGTGCTTGCCGATCTTATGACGATAAGAGAATATAAGGGCTCGCTTGAGGGAAAAAAGCTGACATTCATCGGAGACGGAAACAATATGGCAAACTCTCTTATTGTCGGCTGTATCAAATGCGGCATGGAGGTTGCTATCGCCTGCCCTGATAATTACAAGCCCGACAGTGACATAATCGCATGGGCAGAGCAGAACGGAAGGTTCATATGCACATCCGACATTATGGCAGCTGCCAAGGGCGCTGACGTGCTTTACACTGACGTATGGGCATCTATGGGCCAGGAGGGTGAAGCCGCAAAGCGCCGCATAGCATTTGAAGGCTATCAAATAAACGCAGATGTATGCGCACAGGCAAACGACGGCGTTATGGTACTTCACTGTCTGCCCGCTCATAAGGGTGAGGAAATAACAGCAGATGTATTTGAAGCTCACGCAAATGAAATATTCGATGAAGCAGAAAACCGCCTGCACGCACAGAAAGCGGTTATGGTCTTACTTATGAAATAATATGCCGAAAGGATATTAAAAATATGAAAAAAGGTTATCTTGCTCTCGAAAACGGCAAAGTTTTTAGTGGATACTTTGCCACCGATATCGAAAATGCTGCGGGCGAAGCAGTATTTACAACGGGTGTTGTGGGATACAACAACGTATTATGCGATCCTTGCAATATAGGTCAGATCGTAATTCAGACATTCCCTTTGGCAGGCGCTTGCGGAATTATTCCGGGTATGAATGAGCAAAACGCTTATCCGGCAGCATACGTAACGATGGAGATCGTTGAAGAGCCCTCAAACCATAACTGCCAGGGCAAGCTTTCAGATTATCTGAATAACAAAGGCGTATGCGCCCTTTACGGAGTTGACACTCGCGAGATCACACGCACACTCAGAGACGAAGGTTCAATGAATGCGGCGATCGCAACGACCCCCGAAAAAGCCTTGAATGCAGCAAAAGCGTTTAAGAAGGCATCAAAGGTCGGCTCTGCATGCTCGGAATCGTACACGCTTAAAGCAAAGGCTTCACAATATAATATTGCAATGATAAGCTACGGATCTGTACGCGATGTTGCCGAAAGACTTGTTGACAGGCGCTGCAGCGTAACCGTTCTGCCATACAATACAAAAGCAGAGGAAATTCTGAACGGCGGATATGACGGCGTGATTCTTTCAGACGGACCCGGAGATCCCGCCGACTATACAGAGCAGGCAGATGAGATCAAAAAAATAATGGGCAAGCTGCCGATATTTGCATGCGGTCTCGGTCATCAGCTGCTCGCTATTGCAAACGGCATGAAAACAACTCCCGTTAAAACAGGACACAGGGGAGCAAACCTGCCTGTGCGTGATCTTGACGGAGAAAAAACATATATAACACATCAGAACCATGGCTACACGGTAGCAGCCGAAACGGTAAATGATAGCATTGCGGTCATATCTTTTATAAATGCGAATGATAAGGATGTTGAGGGAATAAGATATTTATCCCACCCGTCTTTCTCGGTTCAGTTTATACCGCAAGACAATTCCGCCCCGGCGGACACAGCTTTCGTATATGACAGATTCGTTTCAATGCTTGGAAACAACTGATAGGGAGGGATTGAATTATGCCGAAGGATCTAAGTATTAAAAAAGTTCTCGTAATAGGCTCAGGACCTATCGTCATCGGTCAGGCAGCGGAATTTGACTACGCCGGCGCACAAGCATGCCGCGTGTTGAAATCCGAAGGTATAGAGGCAGTTCTGGTCAACTGCAACCCTGCTACGATCATGACTGACTTCTCAATGGCAAACGAGATATATCTCGAACCCCTCAACACAGAGACGATCAAAAGAATAATCCTCAAGGAAAAGCCCGACAGCTTACTTGCAGGTCTCGGCGGTCAGACCGGACTTACGATCGCAATGCAGCTTTACAAGGAAGGCTTTTTACAAAAGCACAACGTAAGACTTATCGGCACTAACGCTGAAGCGATCATTCGCGCAGAGGACAGACAGCGCTTCAAGGATACGATGGATGAGATCAACCAGCCCTGTATTCCCTCAGATACTACACACAACGTAGATGAAGCAGCCGAAATTGCAAGCCGCATAGGCTATCCTGTAATCATCAGACCTGCTTTTACACTCGGCGGAGCAGGCGGCGGCGTTGCGTATAACGAAGAACAGCTTCGCGTAACCGCTAACAACGGTCTTAATATGTCACCCATTCACCAGATCCTCGTTGAAAAGTATATCTTCGGATATAAAGAAGTCGAATTTGAGGTTATGCGCGACGGTGCAGGAAATGTTATCACCGTTTGCTCTATGGAAAATGTAGACCCCGTCGGCGTGCATACAGGTGACAGCATAGTTGTTGCTCCTGCTATCACACTCACCGATAAGGAATACACAATGCTCAGCACTGCGGCACTCAATATAATCGCCGCACTCAAGATAGAAGGCGGATGTAACTGCCAATTTGCTCTTGATCCGTACAGTGACGATTATTTCGTTATCGAGGTAAACCCCAGAGTTTCACGTTCATCAGCTCTTGCAAGTAAGGCTACGGGTTATCCGATAGCAAAGGTAACATCAAAGATCGCCCTCGGCTATACGCTTGATGAGATCCCCAACGATGTTACAGGTATCACGTGTGCTTGCTTTGAGCCCACCGTTGACTACGTAGTTTTGAAAATGCCGAAATGGCCCTTTGATAAATTCCCCTACGCTTCAAGAAAGCTCGGTACACAGATGAAGGCAACGGGCGAGGTTATGGCAATAGGCGACAGCTTTGAAGCTGCCTTGATGAAGGCTATAAGAGGCGCAGAGCTTTCTCTTGACACCTTACATATGCCCGCGCTTGACGATTGCGAGGATATAAAGAAAAAGCTGCACGATATAGACGATGTCAGAATTTTTGCAGTTTATGAGGCATTACGCCGCGGTGTTTCCGTTGACGAGATCAACGACATCACAAAGATCGACAAATTCTTCATCAACAAGATCAACCGTCTTGTTAAATATGAAGAGCAGATATCAAAGGCTGATACGTTGGATGCCGAGCTTTATATGCAGGGCAAGCGCCTTGGCTATACAGATAAGGCAATAGAAAGAATATCAGGCAAAGCAACAGAAGAAAAGCTGTATCCCGTATATAAAACGGTTGACACCTGTGCAGGTGAATTTGCGGCAAAAACACCGTATTTCTACTCGGTATACGGCAAGGAATGCGAAGCACGTCCCAAAGCACAGACGGGCAGAGAAAAGATAATAGTTCTCGGTTCAGGTCCTATCCGTATAGGTCAGGGTATCGAATTTGACTATTCGTCCGTTCACTGTGCCAAAACACTGCGTGAGCTGGGATATGAGGTCATAATCATAAATAATAACCCCGAAACAGTTTCAACCGACTTTGACGTTTCTGACAGACTGTATTTTGAGCCGTTGTCGCCTGAGGATGTAATGGGCGTTATCCAGGTTGAAAAGCCGATAGGAGTCGTTGTGGCGTTCGGCGGTCAAACGGCTATAAAGCTCGTTAAGTATCTCAGTGATTCGGGCATAAAGATACTCGGAACATCTGCTGAGGGTATTGACCTTGCGGAAGACAGAGAAAAATTCGATGCTCTGCTTAACTCCCACGGCATCAAGCGTCCTAAGGGATTGGGCGTTATGACGATGCAGGAGGCATTGGATGCAGCAAACTCAATAAAATATCCTGTGCTTCTCCGCCCTTCATACGTTATTGGCGGTCAGAATATGACGATCGCATATACGGATGAGGATGTCAAGCAGTATATGGAGCTTATACTGTCTCACGATATAGAAAATCCCGTGCTTATAGACAAGTATATGTGCGGCACGGAGCTTGAGGTCGATGTAATATCCGACGGAGAGGATGTACTTATCCCGGGTATTATGGAGCATATTGAGCGCGCAGGTGTTCACAGCGGCGACTCTATTGCCATATATCCCCCTCAAAGCATTTCCGATAAGCTCATTCACAGAATTATTGAATGCTCCACTCTTTTGTCAAAATCCCTCGGAACAAAGGGACTTGTAAATATACAGTACCTCATTTATGAAGGCGAGCTGTACGTTATCGAGGTAAACCCCAGAGCATCACGTACGATTCCCTACATAAGCAAGGTTACAGGCATTCCTATGGTCGATATTGCATCAAGAGTAATGCTCGGAGCAACGCTTAAGGAGCTTGGCTATGAAAGCGGACTTTATAAGATACCGCCGTATGTGGCAGTAAAGGTTCCTGTATTCTCGTTTGAAAAGCTTTCCGACGTTAACTCATCGCTCGGTCCGGAGATGAAATCAACCGGTGAGGTTCTCGGTGTCGGTAAAAACCTCACAGAAGCACTGTTCAAGGGTATGGTATCCGCAGGCTTCCGTATGGATATCGGCAAAAATGACGGCGTATATATAACGGTAGGTGACAATGATAAATTTGAGATCGTTAAGCTGGCAAAGAAATTTGCAGACCTCGGACTGAATATATATGCAACAAAAGGAACGGCAGCAGCAATATCTGCATTGGGCGGCATCGAAGTCGGCATAATAGGCGACACGGATGACTATTCCAAGCTCGCTCAGGCAACGAAGCTCCTTGATGATGAAAAGATAAAACTCATCGTTTACACGGGAGCAAAAACAAAGCAGGCGCAGGAGGATTACATAGATCTTCACAGAAAGGCTCTGCTTGCAGGCGTTGCTTGTATGACGTCTCTCGATACAGCTAATGCTTTGGCTGACATTGTCGCTTCCCGCTTCACACTTTACAATACGGAGCTGGTAGACATCAACAATATGCGTACAGAGCGTAAGAAGCTGTCATTTTCAAAACTGCAGGCGTGCGGTAATGACTACCTGTTCTTCGATAACACAAGCGGCGAGATCACATGCCCTGAATCACTTACCATCTCTGTATGCGACAGAAATTACGGCGTAGGCGCAGACGGTATCGTGCTTATAGAAAAGTCGCGTGTGGCTGACGCAAAGATCAGAATATTCAACAAAGACGGCAGCGAAGGCAAAATGGCAGGAAACAGCGTACGCTGTGTTGCGAAATACCTTTACGATAACGGAATAACCGACAAGGAAGAGCTTGATATTGAAACGGAAAGCGGAATAAAGCATTTGCGTTTGTATATTTACGGCGGTCTTGTTCGTTCCGTCAGCGGTGATATGGGTATGGTTTCACTCAAGGCAAGCGATGTTCCCACAACGCTTGAGGGTGATGAAATAATCGACCAGAAGGTCACTATAAACGGCAATGAATACAATGTAACATGCCTTTCAGTAGGAAACCCCCACTGCGTAATATTCTGCGACAGTGTAGATGCCGTAAATGTTGAAGAGGTTGGCACAGCGTTTGAAAACTGCAAATACTTCCCTGAAAGAGTCAACACGGAATTTGTAAGAGTAGTTAACAAGAGTACTCTTAAAATGCGTGTATGGGAGCGTGGAAACGGCGAAACACTTTCTTGCGGTACAGGTGCGTGCGCTGCGGCGATAGCAGCAGTTGTTAACGGCTACTGCGAGGAGGGCAAGGACATAACAGTCAAGCTTCGCGGCGGTGATCTTATCGTTAATTATGCAAACGGCAAGGTAACACTGACAGGCGCTGTTGAATCGGTATTCGACGGCACTATCACGATGTAAAAATAAAAAAATCTGCCTGCAACAAGATCACTTGTTGCAGGCGGTGCTTTATTTGACGAAAGGTGTGATATTTATCAAAAGAAGAATAATGTGCATCATTCTGACGCTATGCATTTTTTCATCATTGGCATTATCAAGCTGTTCATTCAATAAAACTCCCGATGCGATAATAATTCTCCCCGGTATTATGGGAAGTGAAATATTCGACAGCAGCGGAGAAAAGCTTTGGCTTGATACAGACTCGCCAAACGGAATAATATCCGTTCTTCCGAAGCTGCAGCTTTTGAAATATACAAAGGAAAACACGTTTAAAACTGCCTCGCCTATCATAAACGATCCGCAATCAGAAACGAATTACGGTACGTTTAATACATATAAGTCATTATATAATACGGTATATGATGTTTTCAAGGAAAAGGCTGATGTTGTTTTCTTTTCATACGATTGGCGTCTTAATCCGTACTTTTCGGCAAAGGAGCTTGACGAGTTCATAAATGAACGGCAATACGGCAAGGTAACACTTATTGCTCACAGTATGGGCGGTATCGTCGCAAGTCAGTATATTGCGCTCGGAAAGGATCAGCAAAGATCCATCAGTAAGTTGATAACGCTCGGCACGCCGTATCTTGGCTCAACGCTTGCATCACAAGCAATGCTTTCGGGAAATGTTTTAGGATCGCTTGCAGGATCGTTCATTTCGCCTGCTATAAAAGAGATCTGTCCTGCCATCCCTGCTCTTTACGCTCTTTTACCGTTTGAGCAGAATTGGAGTGCATCATTGTGCAAGGACGGTGTTGAGATGAAAAGCTACGCTGAGGAAATAGAGCTTTTAAGATCATCCGTCAACGGCTGGAATGAGGAATTTTATAACGAAGCGTATGAGTATAACAAGCTTATGTTTACCGATAAAAGCCATATAACACAAAAGGTCGACTCATACTATATCGTCGGTGACGGTGAAGAAACCACTTGTATAATAAATATTCTTTCTGACGGATCGTTTAAATACGAAAAATCAAACAGCGGAGACGGTACAGTATCGTATCACAGTGCAACGATAGGCAATACGGCAAACAAAGACTTTCTTTATGTAAAATATTCATCCGATTCTAAATCAGCTTTACACGGTGATCTTGTCGGCGGTGATGATATGACAACGCCGATATTCGTTACAGCAATTATAAACAACACTCACATTGAGTATGATAATCTATCGTTGAGAGAGTCTTACGGCTTGACTCAGCAGCCGGCGAAAAAATAGTAAAAATGCCAATTCTCATAAGGATATTAAAAATCGCCGACAGATCTTAGTAGTCTGTCGGCGATTTTACTATTCTGAAAATTCAGTTTATCGAGCTTATTTTGAAACAGCATTGCTTTTCTTTGTTAAGCTATGCTAAGTCTGTCAACGCTCCGATTTTTATATTATTTTGAGATATTCGTTTTATTCAGTGACGTTATGCCGTCCTCAAGATGTAATACGTACAGTACATCATTTTCGATCCATGCATCAAATCCGTTGCTGTACGATATCCCCTTACCGTTTGAAATATCAAAAATGTAGCTTGTATTCGTTATATTATCGCCGTCATCCTTGCTTTGTATACTGAAAACCGCATAACCGTCATTCAATGTAACGCTTTCAAATATCACATCTTCGTTTTTTTCTATATTGTAAAGAGGTTTAATTTCGTCACTTGTAAAGGAAGTTGAGCCGATGCTTTCCGACAAATATATGCCTTCCTCATCAAATGTAGAATAGTACATAACGATGCTTCCGCTTGATGAATCGTATGACGTTGAATATACTACTCCTATATCCTCACTCAGTATTTTCTTTTTCTCACATTCACCTGTTTGTGTATTCACAAGCGCAAGGTAATTTGTATATCCGTCAAGGCAAGTAAGCACGAGCTTTCCGCCGCTTCCGCTCAATGATGTTACAGAATGATTATACGTTAACTCGTTTTCGGTAAGATCAACGCTCGTAAGCTCTGTTGGCTCTTTATCGCCCACGGTATATTTCATTACCCTTGATCTGTTCAGCACAAATGACGTTGTGATATAATAAACGCTTTTATCCTGTATTACGATAAATCTTGATTGAATATCCGCCTTCGAGTACACTATCACCTTTTCATACGGAGTATATACACTTTGTGTTTGTGTGTCTATTACCTTAAGCGTACATCTTTCATCGTTATTCGAATACAGTATTCTTTCAAAAAATGCGATTATACCGTCATTTGCATATATCTCATTTATATACGCATTTCCCGTAGTTTCATACAGGACTTTATCATTTTCTCCGTTTTGTAAAGCAGACCGTACTGTGTATTTATTGTCAGATGCGTAAAGGTATGCATACTCTTCGCCGTCAAGCATTTGCATATCGATAAGTGTTTTACCGTCGTCTGCATATGAGCAGATCTGCTCCATTTTTCCTTTTTGGATATTTGAGCACGATGTCAGCATTAAAACAGATACGATCAGCGAGCAAATAATTCTTTTCATTTCATTCTCCGCTTTATTTTTTCGCACTTATTATATCAAAATGGTATTTATATGTCAATATTGAGCGTTTGAACATATTGAAAAAAATATGCATCGGTCAAGCCGATGCATATTTATCTTATTTGTTCATTTCTTTAACAAGTCTTTCTGTGTCAGATGCAATTACCTTTTCCTCGTTTGTAGGAATGAGGTATACAAGAACCTTGGAATCATCAGTTGAAAGCTTGATCGTATCAGACTGGTGATGTGCCTTTGAGTTGACCTCTGCGTCTATCTTGATGCCGAGATATGTAAGCTCCTTGCAAACACGCTCACGAAGGTCGGGGTTGTTTTCGCCCAAGCCTGCGGTGAATACCAGAGCGTCAAGACCGTCCATAGCTGCGGTATACGCACCGATGAGCTTTCTTATCTGGTATGCAAGTATCTTTGTTGTAAGAATTGCTCTGTGGTTGCCCTCGGAAGCCGCCTTTTCGATGTCACGGCTGTCTGAAGAAATGCCTGAAACGCCAAGGAATCCGCACTTCTTATTCATAAACTCGTTCATCTGAGCAGGTGTAAAGCCTTCCTTTTCCATTATAAAGGGAACGATAGCGGGGTCGATAGAGCCGCAACGTGTACCCATTATAAGACCGTCTAAAGGTGTAAAGCCCATACTTGTGTCAAGAACCTTACCGTCCTTAACAGCCGTTATGGAAGAGCCGTTACCGAGATGGCATGTAACGATCTTTGTTCCCTCTGTCTTGCCCATTATCTTCTGCATTTCGCCCGCTACATATCTGTGTGATGTGCCGTGAGCGCCGTAACGGCGAATCTGGTATTTTTCATACATTTCATAGGGAATGGGATACTGATATACCTCTTCGGGCATACTCTGATGGAAAGCGGTATCAAATACGAGAACCTGAGGCGTATCAGGCATAACCGCCGTGCAGCCTGCAATACCCATAAGATGAGGAACTGTGTGCAAGGGTGCAAGATCCTTACAAAGCTCCAGCTTAGATATTACATCGTCAGTTACGAGCACACTTTCGGAGAAGTATGCGCCGCCGTGGACGATTCTGTGGCCAACTGCCTCGATCTCGCTCATATCCTTGATAACGCCGATCTCGGGATCTGTAAGCGTATCAACGAGTATCTTCGTGGCAACTGCATGGTTAGGCATAGGGATATCCTTAACGATCTTAGGCTCGCTTCCCTTGCGATGCTCGATCCTGCCCTCTGCGCCTACGCCGTTTGCGGTCTCAGTTGCAATACGCTCGCAAATACCTTTTGCGAGAACCTCGTTAGTGTTAGTATCAAAAAGCTGATACTTCAAGCTGGAAGAGCCTGCATTTACAACAAGTACGTTCATTTTTTTCTCCTATTTTTTAATCTTGATTTGTTTATAAATATGCTATATAATATTATACACCTATATTAAAAATAATTCAATACCAAAAACTGAAAAAGAATTGAAAATTCCGTATTTTTTATTAATGAAAGAGTTTTTTTATGATTTTTGACGCCGTTTTTATTATATGCGAATTTGACCCTATGCATAAAGGGCACGAATATCTCATTCGAAAAGCAAAAGAGATAAGCGAAAACGCACCTGTGATCTGCATTATGAGCGGGAACTTCACCCAAAGGGGAGAATGTACCGTTTTGGGCAAATACGAAAGGGCTGAATGTGCAGTTTTATGCTCTGCAGATCTCGTGCTTTCCCTACCTACCGTGTATTCGTGTGCGTGTGCTGAAATATTTGCCAAAGGCGCCGTGCAAATAGCTGCAAGCATCGCACAGGGTAAGAATTGCGCTTTGCTTTTCGGCTCGGAAAGCGGCGATGTAAACGAGCTTTCACTATGCGCCGACCGCCTTATGAGCGATGAATTCAAATGCACCATAAGTAAGCTGTCGAACGATCTGCCGTATGCTTCAGAGCTTTCGAAAGCTTATGAAAGCATTTACGGCTCATGCGATGTTCTTTCAAAGCCTAATAACATTCTTGCAATAGAATATATTAAGGCAATAAAAAAATATGCCCCATATATAACCGCTTTAACAGTAAAGCGTGTAGGATCAGGACATAATGCGTTAACGGTATCGGGGGCGGATACATTTGCATCAGGCTCTTATTTGAGAAAAATTGCAAAAGAAACTGAATTTTTTTCTCACATTCCGAAGCAAACTGCGGAAATATATCACGCCCTATCATCAAAAGGACAATTCCCTGCCCGTATGAAAAATGGGGAAAGAGTAATTCTCCGGCTTCTGCGGCAAAGTGTAAAGCATCCTTACGCTGAATGCGGCGGCGGACTGTACGAAAGGATCGTCCGATGTGCAAAAAAAGCAACAAGCTACGATGAGCTTATTGCCATTTCACAGACAAAGCGATATACAAACGCAAAAATACGCCGCGCCATAATATATATATGTCTTGGAATAACGGAAAATATGATATCAAAGGATCCGTCATTTACCCAGCTTCTTGCCGCAAGCGCAAACGGAACTGCCATTCTTGCAGACATAAGAAAACGGCAAAGCATCACAATTATCACAAAGCCTGCTGATCACGCTGATGAGCCCGATTTTCAATCAGAGCTGAAGGCAGATGAGCTATATGCTTTTATGACGCCTGACACTATGCCGTATAATATGTATCTGACCAAAACGCCGTTTATTCTGAAAGATGGCCGTTGATATAGTCCATTACCTCGTCACGCTGTATCTTAAGAACAAAGGCAAATTCGTCTTTTATCATACGCTCTGTCAACGACAGCATTTTAAGATCGCTCGCATACATCTTTTTACGGCTTTTTTCGAGCTTCAGCTTATGCTCATTCAAGCAAAGCATGACCGCGAGTATTTTTGCTCTGTCGTATGTTGATATTACCTCATTCCAATAAACAGCTCTCTGCTTCGTATCTGCGACCCATTCAAGCTCTTGTGCCTGACTTTGAATGATGACATCATCTATCTGCTTTTGATCGAGCAATGAACGCATACAAGCATTCAATTCAACTGAATCGGTCGGAACATATGTACGTGAGCCCTGAGAATATACAGGCTCAAGAACATAATACATTTTCTCCTCTCCCGGAGCAAAGCTCATAGCCTTAATTTCTGCAATTCGGCAAATTCCGCTATTTTTATAAATAACGTTTTCGCCTTGTTCACGCTTCACTATAGTTTCAGTACTGCTCATATCAACTCGCCTGCCTTTCATTCTTTAATAGATAGAAGCCTTTCGTACAGATATATCTATACAAATGATATTATATCACATTTAACGATAAAATTCAAATAGTAAAAATAACTAAAAATTCATATAAAATTTTTAACTGCCTCGGGTACAAACGGAGAAAAATCCTTTCCGTACTTAATAAGCTCTCGTACCATAGTTGAGCTTATGTGCAGCAATTCGCACCGCGACGGCAAAATAACCGTTTCAACCTCGGGTGCAAGCTCTCGGTTGATGGATGCAAGAGTATATTCATAGTCAAAATCCACGCCCGATCTTGCTCCCTTTACTATTGCATCACATCTGTGCTCCACGGCATAATCAGCAAGCAAGCCTGTGCATATATCTGCCTTTACATTACGGTACTGCTCTACCGTAGCACAGAGAAATTCATATCTTTCGTCTGCAGTAAACATCGTGCTTTTTGCGGAATTTGTGAAAATACAAACAATGACCTCATCAAAAAGCATTGATGCCCTTTGTATAATATCCTCGTGTCCTATTGTTATAGGGTCAAACGTTCCCGGTATGAGAGCAACAGACATTTTAAATTCCTTCCTTTACCGATCAAAATTTCTTACAGATTTGTTATAAGATCGTATATCATAAATTCGCCGTCATCGCCTTTTCTCAAATAAATAGTCACGTTGACGTTTTCGCGGTAATCCTCTTTGTTCGTCCAGTGCATCACCTGCGTTACCTTTACGATGCATGAAAATGTATTTTCGTCATATGCATAAAAGTCGGTAGCTGACTGATTTTCAAACTCGCACGAATCGTAATCCCATACAAAGCTGCCGGGGTTATCCTTTATACGCTCGTAGGTCTCTGTTCCGATCTCAAAATACTTACGCACCTGACTCATCGTTGCGGCGTTCTGTATACGTGAGGCATATACCTCAACACCGTCTATCACAAAGTCGCTATACTCATTTTTGAGTGCTTCATCGTATGCAAAATCAGCACAGAACATCTTGCTTTCTTCGTCATATACAAGCTCTGTCTTTTCGTTTTTACTGTTATAGGCAACGGGTTTATGCTCAAACAGCATATCTTCGACTGTATATTCGTCATAAGAAAACTTATACGTTCCTTCAGGGATGGTATCACGCAGATCACTTGTTATTCCCGTTGCTGTTTTATATTCTTCACCCAGCATCACACCGTTCACGCTCACAGAGTAGTTGAACGGAATTTTTATTTTCACACTGTACGGTGCCTTGTAGTACAGTCTGACCGTATCAAGCTCATATGTTGCAAATCCGTTTTCTGTCACCTGCGGCGATACTTTTATTGAATACTGTGCAAATTTTTCTCCGTCAGCCTTTACATTTATCTTTGTTTTGTCGCTTCCGGCCACATATACCCAAGTGATCTTTTTACCGTTTACACGTTCTTCAAAATAACGCTTCAGATCATCGTTTGTATTAAATCCCTCTGCCTTGCAGTCGGCAAGAAGCATAAGCTGGTCAAAATCAGGCGTTGCAAAATATTCATCGAATATTTCTTCAACAGCGTATTTAGGTAAGCTGTTTTCGTATTCACCGAGCACATTTTCGATCTTATCCATCGCGCGTCCTACAAAAAATATTGCAACTGCTATAAAAACACACAGACCTGCGTAAAATATGAGCGACGGCGCAGAGCCGAATACCCTTTGCAACGCAACAATTATTTTATTCGGCAATTTATTCTTGTTTGTCATATTACTGCCCCCTTACCATAAAGAATGTGGGCAATCTTCTGGGAGTTGTAAATGCCTTATATTTGTTTACTATGCCCAAAAGCTGATATTCGTCCAGCTCGCTTGTATCAACATCATATTTTTCAATATAATCCCTGTAATACATCATTGACGACGAGCCGCCATCAAGCATACCTGCGCATACCGCGCCGTATTTAAGCATAAGAGTTATTATATCATCTCTCGTTGCGCCGAGTGAGCTTGCGGTTCTTCCGTCTGTAACTATCATTATTACAGCGCCGTCGGCGCGCTGACCGATAGCGGTACGCTGAGCAACGCCCAGATCACCGCTTCCCGTATATGCTATTGTAGAACCGTCTACCGTTTCTATAAGAGCGTTGCCCTTCTGGAAAGATACGCCGTCGCGGATGTTAAGCTCCTTTGCCTCGCTTTCCGTCATTCCCTCTTTGACTATCAGCCTGTTATCATTATCAAATCCTATAAATGTTCTTTTCAAGCCGTCATTCCAAACGATCTTGCCCTCTGAAACAGTGATTCCCATAGGTCTTGCACCGCTTCCCATTCCGCCTCTGTCCTCAAATTCTCCTGCGTTTATAGCAGCAACAGCACCGAGCTTTTCAGCAGCGGTATATATACGCTCTCCTCTTGATGCTGAGGAAAAATCGGAAGATGATATGCCTGTGTATACCCTTGACGGATCCTTTACCACCATAACATAAGCCTTAAACGTATTACGCACTACAATATCGAGTCTTACTCCATCCTCATGTCCCTGCCATTCATCTACGCTCTGGCTGCCACCCTTGTCACCGCTGTCGTCATCAGGATCTGAAATATCGTCAAAATCGACCTCTTCAACAACACGCTCATGACTTTTATCAAGTATTTCCTGAACGGTATCGTCGTCCAGAAAAAGTCCCGGGACCCATTTCGTTGCACTTGCCTGCAAAGCAGAAAGCACGAGCATATCTCTTACAGTTTCACTCGGGCCTTCAGCAACTGTGGCGCAAAAGCTAAGTACTGCGTAAGCGGCAACGATAACAAGCGTCATAACACAAACAAGTATTTTAAAAAATACCTGCCATATAAAATGTAATATTTCTTTTCTATTACGCTGTTTTTTTGCGGTGATGCTCTCTTTTTTGTTCTGTTCCATATTCATTTATTCTTATTTTTTAACTTTACCAGCCTCTTTACAGCTTCTGTTTTAATTCGTCTGTATGGAATACTCATAACACGCCTTTTAACATAACTTTTATATTTTTTGCTATAAAGATCAACACTTTCTCCATCGTGGAAAAGCTCTGTCATAACGCCTATGACCATACTGTCAGTTATTCCGTACTCCAATGTATACTGATTATCTCCGCACATAACGTAGCTATCCTTTTTCACCTTTATCACTCGGTGAAGTACATACTCACCGCTGACTCTGCGATACAGTGCTACATCATATTTTTCCAATCGCTTGCCCTTAGGTACGATTATCGCCGTATCGTGCCCCTGATATATAAGCGGAAGCATACTCGTTCCCTTTGGGCGTGTAACGTAAAAGCCATCCTTGGCTATCACCTGTTCAATATCCGTCTTTTCTTCGCTCATATATCCTCCGAATCGATTATGCCAAGGTCACAGAAAAGCTCAAGTCTTTTTTTCTCGTCCTCGCCTATGTCCGATCTGTCCTTTACATCAGAGGCAAGCTCGCCCGTTTTCAGCAATTTAAAGCCGTACAGTAACCAGCAAAACCACGCGGGAACTATAAAGAGCGGATTTTTTGCAAACGGAAATCTTGCTATCAAACGCTCTCTTTTCGGGAAAACAGAGCTTATCATTCGTTCACGCTGATACTTTTTGAGATATTTTTTATATTCCTTTTCACGTCCCTTTGCCCTTAAGCTTCCGAAGGTGTGAAAAACGTCAAAGCTCTCGCTTCGCTTTGAGCCGACCCATCCGCCGTTTTCAATATCAGTCATAAAGCCGTCGCAAATATCGTCCGACAAAAGCTCAAATTCCGGAAGATCATCATCTGAAAAATTCATATACTTCACACCGCACGACATAACGGCATTATATATCCCGCGGTATGACAGCTTATCAAGAATGGAAAAATACCTTTCCATATCAAGCTCGTTTTTATAATGCTTGCAATACATCAGAAGATCGCACATCTGACGAACGCTTGTGCCGGATCTTACAAAGTGCTGTATCAGATGCATCGTCACATATATCAGATTTTCCGTTATTCCGAGAGTTTTAAAGGTGTATCCGCTTGTTTCAAATTCGCACCGTTCATTTGCAATATCCTCGCTAAGATCGTTTTCAGAAAAAATAACGTCATTTATCATTTCAAAAAACAGATCAGTATGAAGCTCTACCTTTCCTGCGTACAGATGAGTACACGTTGCATGATGAGAGTATTCGGTGCGGGGCACGACCTCGTACCCCATATTTCTCATTAATTCATATGCACGCTGCTCATCCTTTTCGGATATCAAAATATCAGTATCACATGATACACGGCACTCAGGAACTGCATACAGTCTGGATAATGATATTCCCTTGAGAATGCAAGAGCTTATACCGTCTTTTTCAAATGCTTGAATTAAAGAGTATATTTCATCCGTTACAGAAATGGCTGACATTATCTGAGCTTTGACCCTTGAAAGACAAACGTACGCCTCCTCTTCAAAGCCCGGGAGCTTTACATAAAGGTCCTGAAATGAAAGATCCATCATACTTGTTGCCTGCTGATGCGCAGAGGCTAAGGACACGCCTGCAATAAGGTCTTTGTTAACAGTACCGTCCTCGTTCAAAAACCGTGAAATAAGCTCGGAATTTATCGGTGTTCCCCGTGCGGCCATAGAAAAAAGGCGCACAAAAAGCTCAAATCCTTTAGTCATGCGCCCTCCTCTTCAAAATGATTATTTTTTACCTTTACCGTATTTATAATATTTTCTGTTGTAATATTTACCGTAATATCCAGAGTGCACCTGATCTGTACCGTTCAAAATTACACCGATGATGTTTGCATTTGCCTTTTCAAGCTGCTCAATGCATTTTTTGAACAGTCTTTTTTCAACAACTCCGGGCTTTACAAGAACGATAGTCGCATCAGATTTTGCTGCAAACAGTGCCGCATCAATAAATGTGCCTATCGGCGGGGTATCAAACACAACGATATCAAACATTCCCCTGAGCTTGTCCATCATATCCGTAAACGGCTTTGATGAAATAAGCTCAACCGGGTTGGGGACACGCGTCTCCGCATCAAGAAAATAAAGATTATCATAAGCGGTGACCGATATTGCTTCATCAAGAGAAACATTGCCCTGCAAATAGTTTACCATACCGTTGCTGCGCGGTATCTTCATTCTCTTACGTAATGTCGTATGACGAAGGTCACATTCAACAAGAAGAGTTTTCTTTCCCGCTTCAGCCATAGCCAATGCAAGAAATGTCGAAATAGTACTTTTTCCCTCATTGGGAATACAGCTCGTCATCACGAGTGTCTTTATTTCATGGCTGATAGAGGCAAACTGTATGTTTGTACGTAATGTTTTAATGGCATCAAGAACGTTATCATCCAACGTTTTGTAATCACTTAAAATATTGAAATCCATACTGTTACCTCCTTATTTCTTTTTACCCTTTGTATATTTTCCTATCTCAGCCAGGATCGGAAGGTTGAAGTTCTTTGTAATATCCTCAGAGGTTCTAATCGTAGTATTTGCATATTCGATAATAAACACTACCGCAATTCCGACAACAGTAGATATTATACCTGCCATCATTATCGGCTTTTCTCTGAGAGGACCTGTAGGCGAGGACGGCATATGTGCTTTCTCAAGAAATGTAATATTGGTAAGTCCCATCGTATCCTTCAGGTAATTTATTATCGTCGCTGCATATACATTTGCAACGTTCGCTGCCTTTGCGGGATTTCGGTTTTGGGTGTGAATGGTCATTGTGTGGTTTGTGGTGTCTATGCTTATGCTGACGCCTGTATCGCTTATCGACTCACCCAAGGCTATAGAAACAAGCTCTCTCATCTCACTTGTCTGTGCCAGAAGCTTGTAGTTCACCATAAGCCTTTCGACCATTGCTATTTCAGATATATTTGTCGAGCTTTTATCTATCGTATACAAAACCGCCGAAGATGAATACGTAGGCATCTGCGTTGTAAAATTCCAATACGAATACAGTGTCACTACGATGACAGGGAATATAACTATAATTTTCATACGCCTGCAAAGCGTAAACAATATGTCTCTGATCGTCATATTTTTACCCCCTTCCTCACATTAAGCGGCGTTTGAGAAATTCCGCCACAACTACCGCAATAACTGCACAGCCGCAAACAAGACCTGCTGCAAATATCCAGTCATTCTTTTTGTACTGCTCGCTTGCCTTGATAGCGCCTTCTTCCTCGCTGTAAAGCTCATATTCTGTACGGTATTCTCTGCCATCCTCCAAAACGATGCGATTAACACGCAAGCGCATATTAAGAAGCTCGTCATTCTTGTATTTGAGAACTGCCGTCGTGAGAATCTCGTTAAGACCGCAGGATTCAGGAAGCGGAGCGATTTCCAAAGTACAGGCCTTATAGTTATCCAGTATGATCTCTCCGTACGAAACAGGCAATGTCAAGCGCTCTGACTCACCCTCAGGTATTTCGACGGTAGTGTAAACGTGAGTTCCGTCAGCCAATACGTAACCGTCGGCATCTGCAACCACCGCTCTTGCTACGTTGGTAAGATCTGCAATATAATATTTACCGTAGCTCATATTGTAAATATATTTCAGGTCTGTAGCGTAATTGTTTTTATAATCGGTAGAATATCCGTTTGATTCATATGTGATAGCAATTACCTCTCTGCCCGCTATCGTCATCATTCCGACCATTGAAACAAATCCTGTGTCGCCGAAATCCGCAGGCATAAAAAAGTTTACTGCATCAATATAAAACTTGTGCTCCTTGTTTAACAAGCTGTATTCTCTGGAATATGAGCCTTGTCCGTCTGTAGAATAATATATATTTGATCTAAGAATAGATTTTATATTTGAAACAGAATATGCCTCATATACCAAAAACAACAGATCATCCGTGGTTGTCACAGCATTGACATCTCTTTTTCCGTCAACAGACGTAAAGATACTGTTTACCATGCCTAACTGCTTGGCAGTTGCATTCATCATCTCAACAAAACTTTCCTCAGAGCCTGCAACCTCTACAGCCAAAGCCTTTGCCGCCTCAGAGCTGTCACGGAACAACAACGATGCAAGATAATTCTCGTAATCGTTTTCATCAAATCCTGCCTTGATAACAGAATTCTTTTTGTTTTGATACTCGATCGTAACAGCCGTCATGAGCCTTGTGATACCACCGTATGCCGGTATTTGTGCACTCGTATTTTCTGTGTACATCAGCGTATCAGTGGTAGCATCAAGCACCGCCGCTGCTGAAAACGTTTTGGACAGGTTCACCGGCACTTCTTTATTCACCTGATTCTTGTTAAAGGAAACCGCATACGTCGGCAAAACAAGCAACGAGGCAACAAGCGCGATCACCGCAATAATTCTCTTCATAAACCTTCAGCCTTTCAAATTATTTATATATATATCACTATAATAAGCTAAGCAAAATAATACAACCTTAATGTAAAAAATACAATATCTTCGCGAATAATCTTATGTTAAAAATTCTTTTTTATCAGCGATTATTCCTCTAATAATTCATCAAACATTTTTTCAATCTCCCTAACCGCAACCCTCGTATCAAAATACTTTGAACGCCTTTCCGCAGCTTTTTTGCAAGAATTATAAAATTCTTCATCTGTCAACATTTTTTCTATAGCCGCCATAAGAGAGTCATCGTCTACATCAGAAATAATACCACATGGTTCATCTCCAAACAACTCACCGACAGAAGGGAATGACGAAACGATCGGTATCCCTAAAGCCAACGCCTCTTGACATACGATCGGTAAACCCTCGGTATAAGAAGAACACACGAAAAAATCACTATTTCTCATATATTTATACGGATTGCTATCGTATCCAACCAAAAAAACTGTATCTTGCAAATGCCTTTCATTAATAATTTTTTCTATGTTTTCACGGCATTTGCCTTCGCCAACAATTATAAGGCGATGCTTTATGTCTTTTTTAAGCAAGGATGCGTGAATTAAAACAAGTCGTTCATATCCCTTTTCCGGCGATAATCTTCCCACAGCACAAATCGTCTTCATATCGGAGGATAGGTGATAAGTATTTTCCAAATCGACCTTTGATTTTTCTAAAATATCATCAGTATTTATTACGTTACGCATTACCACTGAAGAGACGTTGATTTTAAATGTTTTTTCGAAGCCTTCCTTTGCAGTTTCAGCTACAAAGACCATTTTATCAAATGAATCCAAACACTTCACCAACACCTCGCTTGTCGCAAAATATCTTTGCATATCTTCATCCGTGGCAATATTCCCATGAATCCAAACTATTTTTTTACTTTTTTTATTCACTGAATTAGCAATAATAATATGCGAATCAAACGAAGAAAAGGCTATTTCTATATCATACTTACCACCAATAGCATATTGATAATATGTTCGCGGATATTTGTAGCGATTCTTTTCAATAAAATTGATAATCACACTTCGAATTTTTTGACAAGCCCTATTTTTGGGTAATTTAAAATTACTAAAAATAGATTTCATAGGGATCTTGTGTTTAGCTTCACTATAAAAACTGCCGCCCTCACTCATAACAATTACAGATATATCATATTTCTCCTTGTCTAAAGAAGAAACAAGATCGATCAATGCTTTTTCAACACCACCGCATTGCATAGAGTTATGCAAAAATAATATCTTTTTCATTTTTATACAAAACTCACATCAATCGTGTCGGTGTTTTAAATATGCATTTTCCCCAATTATGAGTCCATACCATATCATCTTTTTCCGATAGAACTTCGAAACATAAACCCGGAACACAATCATGATCAATACCGCTACACATACTCATTTTTTCATATAATGTAATGTAACTTTTGTAAATACCAGGAGCTAAAACGCTTGAATCATACTCGTACAGCAACTCAAACTGTTCACCTTTTTTACACGATTTGATATCCTCAGCAAAGAATGTTCCTATAGGTGTCCCCTCGTGGCTCTTTATTTCAAATCTAAGTGACAAAGACTCTATATTTTCATTTGAAGTTATACGATATTTGATACGAATTGGCTCATTTTTTTTAAACGAACTGTTGTTTTTACCTATAAACTCTGCAGTGTTCAACACCATACTTTTGCCTTTATATTGATTTTCTCTGGTGAAACTGTCATAATCAATACGTGTACACATATCATTCTTTGTACTTGCATATAATGCAATACCTTTTTCCACTTCGCCATCATAAATAATCCTACCGCGATCAAGAACTACAACCCTTGAACACAATCTACGTATAGTTTCCATATTGTGGCTTACATATAAAACGGTTTTTCCTTCATTATGCGCTGCATTACTCATTTTATCAAGACACTTTTTTTGGAATTTTACATCACCAACAGCAAGAACCTCATCCATTATCATTATCTCAGAATCTAAGTGTGAGGCAACAGAGAAGGCCAGCTTAACATACATACCGGACGAATATCTTTTCACAGGGGTGTCGATAAACTGTCTTACCTCGGAAAACTCTACTATTTCCTCGAACTTGTCCTTTATTTCAGCTTTGCTCATACCAAGGATCGCACCGTTAAGATACACATTATCCCGTCCCGACAGCTCCGGATGAAAGCCTGTGCCTACCTCGAGCATACTGGCAACTCTGCCGTTCAGATATATGTTGCCCGTTGTAGGCGCCGTGACTCTCGTTATAAGCTTCAACAGTGTGGACTTTCCTGCACCGTTATGACCTATAATACCAACAGCTTCACCTTTTTTTATTTCAAGATTTATGTCATCCAACGCCAGAAACTTTTCGTTTTTCGTATATACAGCAGCACCTATTTTGCTGTTAGGATCTTCCTTACCGCGCATTTTTGCCATCCACGTTTGAATATCTCCCTTAAGCGTACCGCCGCCTATAGCACCAAGGCGATATTGCTTCGAAACGTGTTCAATTTTAATAGCAAGCTCACTCATTTTTATCTCTCCATATATCAAACAGTATCCATAAACGTTTTTTCAACTCTTGAGAACAGTAAAACACCTATAAATAGCAACACAAGAGTTACACCCCAGCTGAGCAAATAATACATTAAATTAAATTCGCCAACACCTAAAAATGCATATCTCATCGCATTGATTATCGGAGCCATAGGATTGCACATATAAAGCCCCATCCACTTTTCGCCTATTATATGATAATCGTATGCAACGGGGGTAAGATACATCCAAAGCGATACACCAAAGCCTATAAGCATCGAAAGATCTCGGTATTTCGTTGTAAGCGACGAACATATTATGCCTATACCCAAGCCAAGCAACGCCATATGAAGCAGGAATACCGGTGTCATAAGTATGTAAAGATTTGGCTGTATTCCGTCTGTCGTTATCATATAATATATCAGAAAGCCAATAAAAAATACAAACTGTATACCGAAGGCTATGAGATTCGATATAACCGTTGTTATAGGCATAATAAGCCTTGGAAAATACACCTTGCCAAATATTCCGGCATTTCCTGTAAATGTACCCGAAGTGCCGTTAAGACAGCTTGCAAAATATCCCCACGTAATATTACCAGCCATATAGAAAAGGAATGCAGGTATACCTCCCGGCGCAAGGTCGGCCAAGTTACCAAATATAACGGTAAAAATGACAGTTGTACACAGCGGATTGATTATTGCCCAAGCAGGACCGAGAATTGTTTGTTTATACATTGACACAAATGATCTCCGCACAAACAACTTTACAAGATCCTTATATTTCCAAAGATTTTTAACATCGATGTCAAACCAACCCGTTTTGGGTTTTATAACAGTTGTCCACTTTTGTTCGCTCATATTTTAACCTCTACAAAATCTACGTACGATACGCTTCTTGTATCGCTGTAATTTATAAATAAGTTTTATCAACGCTTCTATTATATCTAAGCAACCAATTCTTGCGCTAACACAAACTACACTGTCAAGAAAGTGCAAATAACGCAATTCTATCTTTTTAAAGCGTTCAATTATTTCTATGTGTTCACTTTTAAACTCAGACGATTTTGTCTTTTGATAGCAATACCGCAAGCTCCAAACGTATTTTTGATACGCGCCAAAAATCAGATCGTCGTATCCCCATTTTCTATATAGGTTTATTCTATCCTCATAAATGTCCATGATAACCAGTCTTTTTTTTGAAAAAGCAGCTCTGGTTATACTTTCATTCTGTCTTTGCATATACAAATATCCGATTTTTTTTGATATTGCTATTTTTCTGCTTTTTTGAAACAATCTCGGCGTCAGATATTCATCCTCGTGCAATATTCCCAACGGAAAGCGTAAGGTATTGAATAACGATATAGTATAAAGCTTGCCGCATATGGTTATCATCGAAGGATCGCTTTCCGGTATTATTCGTAGAGCCTCTTTTTTATCCATAACATAATAGTCGGAATGTGAAACAATAGATACTTTTTCATCGGAAGTTACTACCATTCCCAGCTTTACTATATCACAATCTTCTTCAACAGCAATTCGCTTCATAGTAGATATCATATCTGCAGTTATTATGTCATCACTGTCAACAAAGGTTACATATTTTCCCTTTGCCAAATCAAGTCCTGCGTTTCTTGCAGAGGACAGCCCGCCGTTTTCTTTATGTATGACGACGATTCTTTGATCCTTTTTTGCAAGCTCATCACACATTTCAGGACAACTGTCAGTAGCTCCGTCATCTACAAGTATTATTTCAAGATTATTATAATCGGAATTAATGACCGATTCTACACACGCAGTTAAATACTTTTCTACATTATATACAGGAATAATGACGGACACCAATTCTCCGTCCATACACTTACCTCCCATTAACAATTCAAACTATACAGGATGCTGTTTTATTTGTATAACATATCATATAAATTAAGCTTGAACAAAGCCAATCTGACCTTTTGTCCGTTTGAAAGATGCTTGAATTTAAAGGCTTTGACTTTGCTGTCTATTGTTCGATATTCTTCTTGATACTGTGATTTTTTTGCCTTTGATCTTAAATTTATCAAATGCACAAAATAATCCTGAATTGCCTTTTTTTCAAGATCTTTATAGCCGCAAGATCGGAAAAAGCTTATACGATCCTCAGCCACAACGATAACATCCATTTTTTTTGGTGAAAAATCGCTTCTCATAATACTGTCGCCCGGACGCTGCATATAAAAATATCTGACACTGTCACACAAAATTATTTTGTTTGCTCTGTAAAAAAGCTTGGGAACTGTATATTCGTCTTCGTGATTGAGCCCCTCGGGAAACAAAACATCGTCAAAGAGCTTCACATCAAAGAGCTTACCGCATGCACTAATTATCTGAGGCGGACCGCTGTATATCAAAGTCAACGCTTCATACGGTGTAACACCAACATACTCGCCTTCAGAAGAAATACAATCATCTTTTGTATTTGTGCGGATCAAAACGGACTTTACTATTTGTGCATTTTCTTTTTGAGCTATCTGCACCATTTCGCCTATCATATTCTCATCGACAATATCATCGCTGTCGATAAACGTTATATACTTTCCGCAAGCTGCTTTTATTCCTGAATTTCTGGCTGCGGACAGACCGCCGTTTTCACGATGTATGACCTTTATTCTGCTGTCTTTTTTTGCATATTCATCACACAATTCCGCCGATGCGTCAGGCGAACCGTCATCAACAAGAATTATTTCTAAATTTTTGTAGGCTTGTCCTATAACCGAGTCAACACACTCTTTAAGATATTCAAATGTTTTATATACCGGGATAACAACTGTTACAAGATCCATCAAGAGATAACTTCTCCTTCTATCATCTTCCTTAAAATATCCGCACAACGATTCCGTTCTTTTTCTACGATAAGATCGATCTTGTCGTAATCAACATTAAACAATCTGTCTGACAGTAACGGTTTTTGGGGATCTATTTCCATATCCCGTAAATCAAGAAGAGTCAGGAGTGTCGTTAATCTTTCATCCGAAAAGGGCATGTGCTGTCCTACGATAAAAGGTTTGTTGAATAATACTGAAAAGGCTGTGCCATGAAACGAATTTGTGCATACGATATCTGCATTTTTTATCAACGACAAAAACTCTACAGGTCCTGCATCATAATATTTAATGCCGCTTCTTGCTATATTACGCCATTCAGGCATAAGCAAAATTCGTTGAAGTCCGTGTTCAGCTGCAAATCTCTTAGTAAACTTTTCAAAATCAAAAGATACATTCCCCGCAAAATAGCAAAGCATATATCTTTTTTTCACAGAAACATTCGAGCACAAAGAGCTCCAATCGCTTTTTTTCAAAAGCAAAACCGGATCCAATACAACATTTGCGTATGAAAGACCAAGCTTATTCGCGGCATAAGATTCTCTCAAGGTAACACCTGAAAAGTCCTTGATTTGTGATTTAATCAGGTCGATGGCAGTATCATCCTGCAACTTTTTGATTCCGCTGGCCGCATATGATATTTTGCGCCCCGCTTTTACAAAATCAAGCAAATATGTGTTATCAAAATCTTCGATATATGTATTCCAGATCTGATCGCTGCCACAGATATAAGCATCAGCCATCGGAGGATCTTCTTCAAGCTCCGCCTTACATTTATACACTCGGCTGGTCCTAAGATGATTATTGCGGAATTCTTCAAAAAGCGTCTTCCTTTTCTTTAGCTTACGGTAGTATAACAAGTTATATATATCGGAAATCAGCAAGAATTTGTTTGTAGGTTTTTTCAATATCTTGTACATATCGGCAACTTCGGGCTTCCGATAATCAACAATATATTGGCAATATCCCATTTTGGAAAGCTTCTCTCCCAAAGCATACGCCTGAAGAACGGAACCGAAATTATCTGATCTGTGAAATGTTACAGTGGCAATTTTTTTCATACACTTTTACTTTTATTCTTGATACGGCACAAAAGCATAGATAATGGCTCTTTTGCCGTAAAAAACTTTTTGCTTTTAATACCTGTTTTCAGTTTAATATTAATATTTATAACTGCATATATTCTTCTTAGATCTTTTTTTCCGTTTCTAACGGTAGAAATCAATTTTTCTCCGCCGGAAACAAAATAACCGTACTCATCAAAAGAAATATCTCTTTTTCCATTACAAATATCAAAGAACACTTTCTTTTCTTTATCCGTCATTCCGACATCCATATCGCAAAGCATTTTTTCTCTGACACGGTTTGTAGCATTAGCCATTATATCCTTTTCGGTTTGAGTGACCTGCTTTGAATGATGTCTGTATTTAAATAATGGCTCAGGAATATTATAGCAATTACCAAAGCGAATTATCCGAGACCACATTTCATAGTCTTCAGCCCGTTCATAATCAACGTCATATCTGATATTATGAATTTTAAGAACACTTGCTCTTATCATAACAGCAGGATGAACGAATGCAGAATTGAATATCATATCTGCGCGAATTGCCCCGTCAGATTCGGAATAAGGTCTGAAATACTCACCCGTTTCATTCAAAATAATAACGCTACTGCCGCATATAACTGTTTTATCGTGACTGTCCATATATTTGATCTGCTTTTCAAATCGATCAGGCATTGAAATATCATCGCAATCCATTCGCGCTATGTATTCTCCGACAGCCAGATCTATTCCTTTGTTTAAGGTAGCTGCAACACCCATGTTGACATCATTAACAAAAAGTCTTATGCGTTCATCGTTATATCCCTGAATGATCTGAACCGAAGAATCATTTGAAGCATCATCGATTATAATAAACTCAAAATCCTTGAAGCTCTGTGAAAGAACACTGTCTATAGCTGATCTCAGATATACCTCCCCGTTGTATACAGGCATGATCACGCTTATCTTCGGCATCACACTATTACCCCTTTACAATCCTTCTGACAATACATAGTATCACCAATAAACCAACATTTTTCTTTTTTATCAGTCTTAGTCTTCGGTCCTTACATGTATCCGAAATACCGCCTTGAACCATGTCATCAGAGCATATAGCCTTTACGTTCTTTACTCTGGCGATGAATTTATGAGGACAATTTTTATGAAATTCGTTATATATTGCAGATAACGCACCAAACGCTATATTACTTTGATATGCTTTAAAAAATTCCTCCGAAAAACCTGCTCTCCTCAAAGCGTTATTCAAAGCAACATACGATCCTTTTACAGTTTTAAGGTAATCTGATCTGTATTTGTTGACTGCACTTTCAGACAATACATATCTGAAATACAACGTTTTTTTTACATAATATATACCGTTGGAATATCCCATAGCAAGTATATTGAATGCTCTATCCTCAGACAACTTTATTCCTTCCGGAAATCTTATACTATTACGATCCAATAGGCACTTACTATATAGACACCGACATGCACCGCCCGCCATATACGATAATTTTTCGGGCGTAAGGGTGGCTTTTGTAAGTAATTCACCGTCAACAATATTCGGAAGCGTATCCTCTTCTGTTTTTCCATCATCATACACAGTTGTCGAATCACATATTACGACCTCGGCATCGTTGCTTCTTGCAGCGCCGATCAGTTGCTCATACATATCGGGGGCTACAGAATCATCTCCGTCAACAAAGCCTATATATTCACCTCGCGCGTTTTCAATACCAGTATTTCGCGCGTGACTGACACCGTGATTGTCCGTACGTATATATCTTATTCTTGAATCTCTTGATTCGTACTTTCGGCAAATATCACCGCTTTTATCTGTTGATCCGTCATCCACCAGGATGAGCTCAAGATCCTTAGCCGTCTGTGCAAGAACAGATTTAATGCAGCGGTCAATATACTTTTCAACATTGTATACAGGAACGATTACGCTATACATCACTGATTTCTTCCTTTTGAGATGTTTGGATTTCAGAATTCCGATCAAGCATACATGCCCTACCTACACCTACTGCAAGGGTCATATAAAACACAAGGCAAAGTATAGAAGGCTTAATAAGTATTTCTTCAAAGGCACCTGTAAGGTATATAGCAGAAAACGATATAAAGCTACATCTCACAGTATAATCATCTATATGCTTGAATAAAAACTCAAATATCATAGCAAGAAATACTATATATGCAATAAAGCCAACGATTCCGACAGAACACCGCATGTACATATATACGCTGTGATTATTATACCAATAAGAACCGCCGTCTCCAAAAAAACTATCATTGATCTTTCCGTTCAGCAAAGAATGCCATATTTCCTCTCGCCCTGAATACAGTGTTTTACCGGTATTTTCCTGTATAAATTTGTCAGCTTTCAATGCAAATTGAGATTTATGCAACCACACCAAAATATGAGTCATAAACGGCGGAAAACAAAGCACACACCAATATATAATTCTGTAGACAACTTTTTTTGTGAGTACCTTTATCGGAATAAAGTAATGGAAGATCACAAGAAACGCTAAGCCAATCATTGCAGAACGGCATTGCGTAACCTCAAGACGGACAAAGGAAAATATAAATATCGCGATTTCAGTAAAAAGACGCCACCTTTGCTTTTCGTACCCGGTAAATATCAGCCACGATATACCGTACATTGCTATAGATCCAACCGAGTTAGTATTCCATCCGCTCGTTATTCCTCCGGCAGCGAAATCAACAACTATGGCAACACCAATTGCTGTGTTTGCATAAGAAATATATTTTAAGCCTTTTTCGTTATATCCAAGATACGATGCTGTTATAGGGACCGAGAATAAAAGCAATAGTCTGATATACGAATCATAATCAAACGTCTTTGTATATGATATAAACATTACCGTCGCCATAACTGCAAACGCTGCAAATGCTTTTTTTATTTCATCAGAATAAAATATACTTTTGCGAGATAAAATGGCTATTAGCGGCAAGGCTATCGCTATGCATAAATTTATAAGTCCTCCGTATTTGGCACCGGTGCCGGAATATGCTATAAAATATATGAAGAATGCCCCAACCACAAGACAAAATGACAATATCGGATTATGAACATCAAAATTCTGATATATAACATCGCTTTTTTTCGTTCTCACATATTTTGAGGATGGGGTACGCATCATATCAGCAGAGGAAACATTTTGATGAATTTCAGTATTTTGTTCCTTCTTTTTTGAAGACACATCTGTGTCAGAATACCAAACAAGATCGTGGTTTTTGATATATTTAGACTGTGTTATGATTTTATTCTTTGTATTAGCCACAAACGTATCTCCTTTCGCTGTATTTATAAAAATTTATACCTGATTATCATTAATATTCCTATTGGAAACGAAATAATTCCGGCAACCCCAAGACGAACTCGAAGGCGCTTTGGATTGTGTGACATTATCGTAAATGCGTGATAACGGGAAAACATAGTAAATCTTGTTTTAAAATTCTTAGCCCTCAAGGCTCTCATTCCGTAAAGATAAGCAAATCCCGTGGGATTATTTATCATAAGCTTTCGGTAATTTCCTGTATATCCATCAGGCTGATATTCACATATCGTAAGAACGGTATTACACGTCAAAAACTTATATTTTGATGCTATCTCATCGTACAAATATAATTCGGGAAAAAATTTTTCCGGCAAAATATCAGGGAACAATATATCTTTAACAAGTGCGGTTTTAAATACGTACGTTTTTTCTCCCGCAGTCTTATACTCGAACTCTATCTTTTCAAGTGTCAGTATCTCGCTGTCAATTGGGAATTTTGCGATTTTTTCTCTGTCCTGACCCAAAATTTCTTTCAACGCTACGATACCGCAGCAATCGGGACTTTTGGATATGGAACAAAATGTATCGATTATTTTTTCTATTGCGTATTCCGGCAGATAATCATCTGCATCAACACATATAAAATAATCTCCGTTGGATAATTGCAAACCTTTGTTATAAGCGTTATACTTGCCGCCGTTTTCCGTTTTTACATAAACCGTTTTAAACGGTGCTTTGCCAACAAGCTCCTCCAAAATCACATCACTGCCGTCGGTAGAGCCGTCGTTCACTACGACCCATTCAAAATCGGAATTGGTTTGCGAAATCAAGCTGTTATATAATCTGCCGATAGTCTTTTTTGAATTATAAGCAGGGGTAAAAACCGTTACCATACCGCTTTAAACTCCTTTTCGTTTATGAAAAACATCCTTACCGAACAATCTGTGAAACACTCTTGTGATCTTGCTCCTTATCACTTGTCCCTTTCCTATCCATGTCATTGAATACATATGAATCGAATAAGTGTTATCCGTCATTTTCATCACACCTGTCGTATAATCATAAGGGCAAAAATAATCACTCGGATAAACTGTTACGCCGCACACGCTCTGGACAGTTCCATTATCGTCAATCAATCCGCCTTTTTTCAACAGATCTGTTGTATATACAGGACAGCTTATTCCAACAAACTTCCCGTTTTCATCCGTAATGTGTTCTGTGTCATATGCTTTCATATTTTCAAGCAAAAATGCGTGCCCTTTAACAGCGCCAAAACCTAAACCGGTAGCAACATACTGACCTATCTCAAATCCCATATAAGCCTTATCGACAAGTAAAGGATCGAGATTTTTCACAAGCTCTACATCGGTATCGAGATATATACCGCCATTATTATAAACTATATATAACCTTGCATAATCGGATATAAATGCCCACTTTTTTGCATCGTATGCCTGTGATGTGAACGGATGAGCCTTAATGTCAAAATTACTCTCATTCCACTCTATTATATCATAATCCGGACAGTAGTGCTTCCAGCTTTCGATACATTTAAGAACACTTTTCGGCTTTTTGTTCCCACCAAACCAACAGTAGTGTATTTTCTTGGGTATCATCTGACCTTATTTTCTCCTCATTATCCTGCGGGCAATGCCTAGAATATACCATTTCAAACGAAAAAGCTGCTTATTTTTAAAGTATTCATCAAGCTTTTTTTCATATCATCGGGTATATAGCATTCGCGATAATTCTGGTAATATTCAGCGAAGCCCGCATCTGTTAATTCCCTTTCAACATGCTTTACACTGGCCCCAGTCAAAAATGATGCAGATAGATACTCATAAATACCGCCGAATATACACGCATAATTATCTTATAAAAGGCATGGTTATTACCTTTATAAAACTCTGAGTACCATATCATGCCTTTTATTGCAGAAAAATATTTTTTCTCAGTAGTTAGACCTATGTGACTTATTGAAGCGGAGTGCTGCCTATATAGAGCTATTATTTTATCCAAAAAAATGTGATTTATATTGTGGATTGCATTTGACTCAAACAATACATCTTCATAATAATTGCACCCAGGTATAAAAATGCTTGGTATCGATCTTATATGATCCAGATCTACAACAAATGAATCAATACAAAATATAAATCTATCTGTTTGGGTTAAAGCGTTTTCATTTTTACATTTTCCGCTTGGATATCCGCATATATTCAGATCTTCGTCTGTAAAACAATATTTAAAAATATACGCTTTGTACTCTCGTTTGTTTAGCAGATCATATACGTCTTTGTCGTAAAAACCTGTTGTCCATTCATCATCAAAATCCAAAAACGCAATATATTTTCCTTTCGCTACATCTATGCCTGTATTTCTGGCAACAGAAACTCCCTCGTCTTCTTTATGTATGACCGTCACTCTGCTGTCCTTAGAAGCATATTCATCGCAAATTCTTCCACTATCATCGGGACTTCCGTCATCGACGATTATCAGCTCAAGGTCCTTGCACGGCTGATCAAGAACCGATTCTATTGCCTGAGCTACATATTTTTCGACGTTATATACAGGCATAACAACGCTTAATAACGGCATTCTTTATCTCTCCATAAATCTTTTCTTGATGCTTGCAAGCACCTTTTTCGGCAATACTCTTTTTATGATACCATGAATGTTTGACTTTGATCTGTATTTAAAAATAAACAACGAGGGGTGGTCAAAATACAGATGTATTTCCTTCAATACAGCATTTCCGAAATTATACTCCTCTATCAAATCATAATACTGTCTTAATCCGTGCTCGTCGCTCTTGCTTTCGATACTCTTTTTATTCAGTCCGATCTGAGATGCCATAACAAAGAACTCAAGCAGCATACCAACAAGTATGCAACGGTAATATCTTACCAGTCTTTCGTCGTACGAACGGTCAATACATGTTTGTACTACCTTTTGACGCTCATGTATCAATAATGCAAATTCGTCAAGCATTTTCACCGTGGTTTTGCCATGCATAAGGCTAGAATTGTTATCTCTATAAACGCAGTTAGGGTGTTCAGTTAAATTATATGATGATGTGTGGATGGCAAATTGCATCATAAAAAGCTTATCTTCGCCAACCTTGAACCGTTTGTCAAATCTTATTTTCTCACGAATGATGATCTCATGTTTAAAAAACACAGCGGGAACATATCCCTTTACCAATCTCGAAACTATCGTATATACATCACCGTCATATATTCGCGGACATTTCTGCTCATAAACAATATTGCAATTTTCATCGCCTCTGGCAAAATCGGCAAATATTATGTCGCATCCGTTCATTTTCTGATAAAGAATGTCGTCATATATTCCTTCAACACACGGATCGTCCGAATCAAGGAAAAATACATATTCACCGCTTGCTGCATCAAGACCTGCATTTCTTGCACTGGAAACTCCGCCGTTTTCTTTATGTATGACAGTTATCCGATCATCCTTTTGTGCATATTCATCACATATTTTACCGCTGTTATCAGAGCTGCCGTCATCTATCAAAATTATTTCCATATCTCGGCACGGCTGATTTATCACCGATTCTAACGTTTCAGCAAGATATTTTTCAACATTGTAAACAGGGATTATTACGCTTAATTTCGGAGATAACATATGCTTACTTTCCTTTATATCTTATATATATGCTAAGAAGGAATCCGAACGGAATTGATAAAAATACCAAAGGCTTGTTATTGATCTTGAACAAGCTCTTCATATCTTTGCCGATAATACAGCTTGAAACATAATGTATTGCCGTCTTTATCCTGAATTTCAAAGGAGTATTCTCAAATGTCATATACAGTCTTCTGCTTTGTGCAAAGCTTTTCGGACTGTTGAGATATTGCCTGAATATATTCGCAGTCATTCCGTTTTCCTGATACTGCACAACACGCAACGGCTCATTAAGCACAAGAAAATCGTATTTCTTGCTGATCTGAAGATGCATATAATGGGGATTGAAATTCTTTTCCTCGCCAAAGCTCTTCATAGGTGCAACAGACTTATACAGCTCCGTTCTTACAACATTTTCACGGTCGCCGTTATTTATTTTGTATTTTCCGCACATGAGATCAATAAGATTTACACTTTTCTGATCGGGCAGCGGGTCTCCTATTATTTCACCGTTTTCATATTTATCGGGAGCTACTATACCTGCGTATTCATCGCTGCCGTGGGCATTCCAGAACGAAATGATCGTCTGTATTGCTTCTTCTGCAACGTAATCATCTGAATCAATGCACATCATAAGCTCTGTTGTGCAAAGCTCTATCGCCTTATTGTATCCTGTATGAAGACCGCCGTTTTCTTTATAAACGTACTGTATTTCAAACCCGTTATCACGCATTTGCCATTGGCGGACAAGCTCCTCTGTGCCATCCGTAGAGCCATCGTCGATTATCATCCAGATAAACGATTTATTGCTTTGCTTTAGCAAGCTTTCATAGCATCGGTGCAAAGTATGTTTTCTGTTATATGATGGCGTGAAAACAGTAATAACTGCACTCATAGATACCCTCTCGCAAATTTCAATATACGCATAAGACCGTTGTAGCCAAACAGAGCGTATATCGTTTTTATCAGCTTAGTTTTTTTATCCGTCGCATATTTTAAAAGAAACTTATACTCCTGGACATACTTATAGTCTTTGTAATTATTATATGAGGACAGATTGTAGAGAATTATTGCGTATTCAAAAGCCGCAAACGACATAACAGCACGGGAAAAATCATCGTTTTTTTTCTTATGCTCATCGGCTATTTTTTTTACAACTCTATACAGATCGTTAAAGTTCTTTTCAGGAAATGATGATGTTATCGAATTACCAACACCCTGTCTGTATACGTAAAAATCACCGTTAATAAAGTCTGCTGTCTTTGCAACACTGAACAATCTTATCGTCCATTCTGTATCCTCTGATATTGTTCCCTGCTCAAACTCTATTCCGTTGTCCGTCAAAACAGATTTTTTGACTGCCTTATTGCATGCACTTACAAGTTGTTTATTTGTTTTTAGCATATATCTGAAGGCGTCTGCAGCAGTATATATCTGTCTTTTTGATACGTCGTAATCGCCGTAATAATCAACGAACCTGCCACTGTCGGTAAAATACTTCAACGCCTTAAAAGAAAGCACGTCAGCGTTTCCCGATTTTAATTTTTCCGCCATCAATTCGAACGCATTATCTGCGTAATAATAATCGTCACTGTCCAAAAACAGAATATACTCTCCACATGCGGAATCAACGCCTGCATTACGTGCTGAAGACAGACCTCCGTTTTCTTTATGAATGACCTTTACGCGTTCATTATTTTTGGCATATTCATCGCAAATGGATGCGCTATTGTCCTTGCTTCCGTCGTTGACGAGAATTATCTCATAGTCGTTGAACGTCTGCGACAATACGCTGTCCACACACTGATTCAGATATTTTTCTGCATTGTATACAGGAATAATAACACTGAAAAAACAACTCATTATCGAGCCTCACATCATTTTAATTACAGATTAGTCTTTTCTGCAGCGGGTGAACCCTTGAATTCTTCCATTGTTGCGCTTGTTGCCGAGGATATTCCCTCTCTTTTCAAAACTGAAAACACAGTCTTGAAGAGTATCTTTACATCTTTGACAAAGGATATGTTTTCTGCATATGTAACATCGTACTCAAACCGTTCTTCCCATCCGATAGCATTTCTGCCCATAACCTGAGCAAGTCCTGTAAGACCGGGGCGGACAGAATGACGTTTTTTCTGCCGTTCGTTATACAAAGGCAAATATTTAACAAGCAACGGTCTGGGACCGATAAAGCTCATATCACCCTTCAGAATATTGATAAGCTCAGGCAGCTCATCAACACTCGTGCTTCGAAGGAGCTTTCCGAATTTGGTAAGCCGCACCTCATCGGGTAACAATTCTCCGTTTTCATCCCGTTTATCGTTCATCGTGCGGAATTTATACAAGGTAAATATTTTCTCATTTTTTCCGGGACGCTTTTGCTTGAACAGAATGGGAGAACCGAGCTTTATTCTCACAAGGATGGCTGTTATCAAAAGCGGCAGGCACAAAACCGTAAGCAAGATCAGGGAAAACACTATATCAAAAAAACGTTTTAAAAAAAGCTTATACATAAATCACCGTTTTCTGCGTAAAAAAACGCTGTAAAACATCTTTCTTGTTTTGATCGGCATCAATCTCTGGACTGCAAATCTCACCGTAATATTAAATGCGTAGCGGAAACGGCCGATCATTCCGTTATCAAGCATATATCTCTGAAGTGATTTTTCACTTTCAAAAAACTCGCCGCCGCCACGTCTGGCATAAGAGGAATCAGATACACCCGCAAGACACAGCACCTGATCTGTATTTGCAAACGTAAATCCCTTCTGAGCCATTCTTACCCACAAAAAATAATCCTCGTTGCAATACAATGAACGGTAACCGCCGCTTTCCTCAACTGCACTTTTTTTATATATGACCGTCATATGATTAAACGGACACCTTTTTTTCAGATACTTTTTTATTTTTGCATCAGTATCAGGCAAAAAACGCGCCTTCTGCATTTTTCCGGACACCTTGTCAAATTCCCGTATAGCTCCGCCCACAACATGAGCATTACTCGAATGCATAAGCTCCAGAAGAGTTTTGAACCGTCCCGGCAAAGCAATATCATCGGCATCCATAACACCGACTATCTCATTTGTGCATTCTGAAAGAGCCGCATTTCTCGCTATCGCGTGATCTCCGTTTGCGCTTATATATATAACATCAGCCAAGCCCTCGCACGCTCTTACCTTTTCAAGCAGCTCTCCGTGCAGATCATCTGCACACACAACGATCTGATCGGGCGGCGGAATTTGTTCTTTTATGCTTTGAAATGCTTTCGAAAAGCCTTCAGCAGTATCGCCTGCACATACATTGATAAAAACGGAATATTTTACATCAGTACAGCGTTCTGGCATAATTCATCGCCTTTTCATATTCTTCGTTCGTTACACGCCCCTGCTTCAGAAGCATATCACCGTAGTTGCCGCAATCCTCGCTGCTGTCAAACGGCTCTTTTTTTGAAAGTATCATCTTGACAGTATCGAACAGTATTCTGACATCAGACATCAAAGTAATGTTTTTTGTATACTCAATATCCCACTTGAACTTTTCTTCCCAGCCAAGTGCCTCTTTTCCCTTTGATTGAGCAAGCCCTGTTATTCCGGGGGTGACATCCTGCCTTTTTGCAATTTCCGATGTATAGAATACCATATCCTCAACAAGCTGCGGACGCGGACCGATTATGCTCATTTTTCCTGCAAGCACACAGAAAAACTCAGGAATCTCATCAAGATAAGTCCTTCTCAAAAACGCGCCGACCTTTGTTATCCGATCGGAATTTTTCAAGCGTGTTCCGTCCGACGAATACTCAGGCATCATCGTTCTGAACTTGTATATAGTAAATAATTCATTGTTCCTTCCGGGGCGTTTTTGCTTAAAGATCACAGGAGAGCCCATAGTGCAAAACACTACTATCGAAATGATCATGTATACGGGTACAAGCAGTATTATTGCAATAAACGAGAACAATATGTCGAATAATCTTTTGAATAAAGTCTTATACATTTTCACTCCGCAAAATCAAGGCATACCATATCAGTATTATTATATCATATAATTCAATATAAATCAATATATATATTTTAATTATTGCTATAAAAAAGGGGGTTTTTTGCGTAAAAAGCAACAATATATTTACATCATCCCTTTGTATTAATGAAACAAATAGTGTATAATTACAATACGAAAGGCGGTGTTGGTGTGGAGCACAGAAAAAAAGTATACGATCCTGAAACACTTGTACCGGAAATTGAATATATCGTCAACTGCGGCGGGGTGTTTCCGCTTACGGTGACAGGTGTCAGTATGCGTCCGTTCATTACTCCGCACATTGATACTGTGTTTATTGAAAAGGCTACCCCGACTGATTTGAAAAAGGGCGACATAGTATTTGTAAAGTGCAACGGTCGGCCTATATTGCACAGAATTTACAAGCTGAATGAAGACGGATTTTTTATGAAGGGCGACGCCCACGTATGCTCTGACGGTTTTTTTGAATACAAATGTCTTATAGGGGTTGCAAGGTTTATTCACAGCGGAAGAACAAACAAAAAAAGAAAAGCGAATACGATGTGTATCCGCTTTCTCGTTAAACTGAACAGAGTCAGAATTCATATTTTTAATTTTTTCAAAAGATAGACGGGCTTTAATATCATCCGTATATTAGCTCGTGTATCTTTTTTCTGTTTGCAGCAATATCTATCTGGACTATGCTCATATACCCTGAATATCCCGGCGGCTTGGCATATGCATATTTCCACGTTCCGTTGAATGGCATTGATGCCATTTCGATATCTACACCGCCCGTTTCAAAAACGCTTGTAACTATCTGTATGCACGTTCCGAGAGAAATATTCATTTTAAGATATGGGGACATTTCGTTTGCAAGGCTTATGCACTTAGTAAGGCCCTGAGAATACGCCTTTTTGTAAATTGCCATTACAACGTCTCTTTGACGTCTCGTTCTTTCAAAGTCAGAGCCTGAAAGGCTTCTGTTTCTTGCATGTGCAAGAGCCTTATAACCGTCCATCGTATTGACGCCGACCTTCATATCATATATCTTATATGCATCGGCAAACCATTTAACCTCTTCCTTGGTCAGCACTACCTCAATGCCGCCGAGCTTATTGACTATTGCCTCAAGACCGCCGAAATCAACAACTATATAATGCTGGATATCGAGCTTCAACACCTCGTTTACAGTGTTGATATACAGTCCCATTCCGCCGTATGAAAGCGAATGACCAAGCTTGTTCCAATAATGTCCTTCTATCGGCACATAACAGTCACGAAGCAGGGATATGACCTTTACATCACCCGTTTTCTTGTTGTATGACAGAACCATCGCCGAGTCAGCTCTGCCGTAATATGACGCCTCATCGCGTCCTACTACAACGATGTTTATAACATCCTTATCTATCTGATTTTGCTGATATATCGGAATTTTTCCGACATAGTCTGTTGCAAGCTCACCCGTATACGGCTTATTAGAGCCTGATGACGGTTTATTCGAGTCTGATGACGGCTTTTGAGTTGAAGGAGCAGAAGTATTTTCACCCGATGTTTCACTGCTGTTATCAGTCTCATTTTCAATAACAGTCTGCTCGGGGGGCTTTGATGTGGTTTCGCTGAAGATCGGGTCAAAATCATCCGGCAGTATCTCATCAGCGTTTACCGTTTCGTTTATATCCCCCTCCGGATTATTGATGTCAGGAGTATAATCGTCATTTCTGCTGACTATATCTATACTGTCATCATAAAATCCGTTAAAGGCATTAAGGAATATTCCGGCAGCGACCGCAAGACATATCATAAAAAGCGCAATTATCGATAGTATTACTACGATAATAATGTGCTTTTTTTTCTTTTTGTCTGCGGTAGGTTTACCGGAATTTTCGTTTTGTACTGTGTCTTTTTCGTTATTTTCGTTATTTGGCATATTTCTTTATTATTTGCTTTGTTATCTCCGTCTTAGCGATCATATCCATAGCAAGATGTGCCTGGCATTTCGCTCTTACAAGATTGTGCTTTTCATAATCGCACCTAAAATATTTATCTCCATCGAGATAGTCAGTTAGAAATCTTGCGGCAAGCTCAAGAGCCATAACTATCGGTCCGAGGTATAGTGTTTCAAGCTCCTGCTCGGTCATAGCACTTGCAGTCTGTCCGACAAAGCCTGATGTAAAAGCCTCATATTTTTCAAGATCAAGACTGACAAGTGAAAGATTCGGCTCGTCCTCGGGGGCTGTATTTGCAGCAAAACGTATCGCATCACCGAAATCATATGCAGTAAGCCCCGGCATTACAGTATCAAGATCAATGACAGCCAAGGGCTCGCCTGTTTCGAAATCAAACAACACGTTATTACACTTGGTATCATTATGAGTAACCCTGAGCGGAATACTGCCGTCTGAAAGCATTTTTACAAGCGAGGTCGCAGTAGCCTTGTTGGCGATAAGAGAATCATAAAGCTCTTTTGCCTCTTCAAGTCTTCCGTATACATCCTTTGACGCCGATGCTTCAAGAGCTTCGTATCTTGATGCGGTATTGTGAAAATTCGGTATTATCTCGTACAATGTTGATGCGTCAAAATCGGCAAGCTGCATCTGAAATCTGCCGAATGCTTCACCTGCGTTTTTCAGCACGCCGAGATCATCAAATGTATCGTATGTAACAGAACGGGGGATAAATCGGTATGCACGCAAAAATCTGTTATCGCCATCAATAAAAAAATTGACCCCATCTTCCGTCTGTAAAAAATTCAAAACGTATTTTTCGGACTCTTGCTCGTTATACTTTTTCGATATATGCTCCGTTACACCCTTAATATTTTCCATTATATGTTCGGGATTCTTGAATACGAACTTATTTATGTCCTGAACTATATAGTCAAACGTTCTACCGTCAGACTCATAAGTCACCTTATACGTTTTATTTATATTACCTGTTTTTATTGCGGAATATTCCTTTAATTCGCCTTTTATACGGAATATTTCGCATATTTGTTTAATCTCCATATCAGTTCACTTCCGATCAGTCAAATATTTCTTTCAGAAGAATTTCAGACGTTGCTTCAACAGATCGTTTTATCCTGTTTCCGTACGGAAAGCACTTTATTCTTCGCATGGACTTGGAAAAATCGGGGGCTCTGTGCTTTATGTCGTGAGAGTCGCTTCCGAGAACTATCGGCATCTCCTTTGAATAATAATGATAAAAAGCGAGACGTTTTTTCAAAGACCGTAGCGAAACGTTATTTATTTGATATATAAAATCCTCAAATCCGAATACCTGTTCGAGCTGGCTGGGTGTAAAATAATCGAGAAGTCTGTCAACATGGGCAAACATAATATCAATATTTTGCTCAAATGCGATATGCTCTATTTCATCTATCATCCAATACTGAAACTTTGAAGAAGGAAATTCCAGCATTATGATATTTGAATTGCCCATACATAAGGGCTTAAGATCGTCGTTTGATATTTCCTTATTAAGATGTACCTCTGCGCCAAGTGCTATTTTGGGTATTTTCTGCCCCTGGCACGCTTTCTTCAACGCTTCGTAGGATTCTTCTCTGCGGGCAATAAAATGCTCCACGCTTTCCGAATCATTCATATAATGAGGTGTCAGAACACAGTGAGTGACTCCCTGATCGTAAAGAGTCTTAAGCATCTCGACGCTTGTCTTAACATCACGCGCTCCGTCATCCATTTTAGGCAGGATATGAGTATGAAAATCTACAAGATCGTTTTTTCTCATGAATTATCGTTTTCTACGTAAGAGTAATAGTTTTTATAATATTTTCCCTTGTAGGTTCTGCGTACACCCGCGCCCTCTTTAACATCGTTTATAACGACGCCAAGGACCTTTCCTCCAATCTTCGTGATGTTGTCAGAGGCATTTTCAAGATCCTTGTATTGAGAAAACTTATAACGGACAACAAGCACTACTCCCTCAACAGCTCTCACGATAAGCTGACAGTCAGATACGACATTAACAGGGGGGGTGTCTATGATGATATAGTCAAACTTTGCAGAAAGCTCCTCCATCATTGAAACGTATGTGGGCGTACTCAAAAGCTCCGACGGGTTAGGCGGAATAGGACCTGATGTAAGGACCGAAAGATTGGGCTTCACGCCCTCATGTATTGCATCAAAAACTCCGCTTTGCTTACTCAAAACCTTTGAAAGACCGTTTTCATTCGTTATTCTGAACAGCTTGTGTATCGTGGGACGGCGAAGGTCGGCGTCAATAAGAAGCACCGTATTTCCCGTTTGCGCGATAGTAACAGCAAGGTTTGCAGACGTTGTGGATTTACCCTCCGCAGGCGTAGGAGATGAAATGGCAACTACCTTTTTTTCCGCGCCTGCCAAAGCGTATATAAGATTTGTTCTTATCGTCTTATAAGCCTCTTTCACCGCACCTGCATTATTCTTTTTATATCCGTATCCGTAGCCGTAGCCGTAACCGTAGCCATAGCCGTAGCCGTGTTTATTCTTTTTCATGATCCTTCATCCACACCTTTCCTTATTTAGCATCATCGCCGTCAGTTGACTCTTCGGTGTTTTTCTTTGTTTTATTCGGACGCTTTTCAAATGAGGGGACTTCTCCCAAAACAGGCATACCGACTCTCACCTTAAGATCGTCTGCACTCTTTATCGAGTTATCGAAAATGTGGAATACAAACAATGCCGCGCAGTACACAAGAAATCCTGCGACTATTCCCTTGAAAGCAAATTCAGTATTGTTGGGATACGATTTTGATATAGGCTTTGTCGGCTCTGAGAATACCTGCACCTGTCCTGCCTTTGCTATATCGTACAGGATCCCCGGGGCAGCATCGGAAAACCTCTTACATATCTCATACGAAAGGTTCTTATCTGACGTTGTAACAGATATTTTCATTATTTCCGTATCGGATACAGATGAAAGCTTTATACAGCTTCTGAGCTGCGCGGGTGACATTTTAACAGGCAGCTGACTTCCAAGCTCGTTCAAAAAGTCATTGCTCTCCAAAAGTATGGCACTATACGTGTCAAGCAAGCGTCTGGATGATGTAAGAATACTTGCAGATGTTCTTCCCTCTTCATCGTACTGAGCATTGATATACATTTTTGAAGTGGATGTATACATAGGGGTAATGAACGCTCTTGCATATACATATCCGCAAATTCCTGTTACTATCGAAGCTATAAGTATCCATACAATATGCTGCTTGTACAGATTGAATAAGGCTGTTAATTCAATTTGTTTCTTCATTCTCTCAATTATCCCTTTCCTTACCGCCGTTTTTATCATAATGCCATTCGGCTGCGCGGCGGATGTCTGTAAAAGTATACGGTGTTATCCCGCTTGTTATATGACGTGCTCGAAGATCTTACGTCAATTCAACAAGATTTGCGCCCTTCGCTTTATCTACAAAGGACTGCACATCTTTTCTTGCAATGTCTTCGGATATATCGTATTCATCAAGCATATTTTTAACTAAATCGTCCACATCTGCACCGATGCATATTGCTTCCCACATAGCTTTTCCCGTTTTGTTCAGCTTGATTATTCCGTTGAATTTCTGTGCCTGAGCTCCAACGGGCACAATAATGTAGGTCTCTCCTATTTCCCGTAAAACAAATCCGGGCTTTGCTTTAACAAACATCTCGTAATATTCCTCCGTATGCGTGCTTCATACGCATGTAAATTTTATTTCATTCCGTTGTACGCAACCTCTGCTGCCTGCAGGGAAATGTTGCAATACAAGTCGTAAAATCTCACAGTTTTTAAAAATCTGTCCAATTCGTCCAAAAACTTCAGCGTGTACGATTCATCGTGCGGACGGTACACCTGACTCAAAAGAGGAGTCAAAGCATCCGATGATGTCTTTTTCGTTATCGTATTCTCCTTGCCTCTGTGCAGAAAGCATACTGCCTTCAAGGGAGCATAAGCGTTCTTATTCAGATTGTTTTTTCCGCTCCACGGAGTGCCGTATATTCTGTATTCGCCATTTACATACCGTACTATCGGCTTATCGTCATTTATGATAAACGCTCTTTGTCCGAATTTTTCAAGCCACAGACGTGTATGCGTCGATTTACCCGTTCCGCTCAATGCAGTAAATGCATACGCCTCGCCGTCAAGCACAACAGTAGACGAATGAAACAAAAAACCGTTAAAATCAATCACCTTAGTGCAGAGCTTTCTGTATATCGCTGTATATTCCGCCGTCTGCTCTGTGGAATCGGGAAGATACTCATACTCACGCTTTATATCCTCCTGTGTCACCTCGGCAACTATGTCAACCGGCGCTCTGTCATCTATCCGATACGGCTCTGACAATTCTGCGATGACCGAAGAGGCAGGTGTATACTGCACATTCAGCTCAGCTATTCTGTATATCGGCATATCAGCTCAACGGACTTGTCCAGTCGGGCAACGGTCTGAGCGTCTCATAAGCATCAAGATCAAACTCGCCGCCGGGAAAATCGTGTACGCCGTCATACTGCGAGGCGTGCGAATGTGTGGTTTCATCAGCAGAATCAGATACTGCGCTGTCTGTATTCTGCGCCGTATCCTCCGCACCGTCAGTTGACGCAGGATCTGTGTCAGGCGTGGTGAATGCGCCGAAGTCTATCACATTATCGGATTCAGGAATTACGTGAAAGCCGTCGTCCTCATCGTGCTCCGGCGGGTATGTCCACGGATTGTCACCTGTATATTCGGGATAGATGCTATCGGTATTCTGATCCTTGCAGGCGGAAATGCATGCGCAAAAAGCAAGCAAAAGCACCACACATGCAAGGCTGATAAATACGTTTTTGTTGCGTTTTCTGTAATTCATCAATATAGTTCCCTTCAACTTTGAAAAGCTTGGTTATAGTAAATGCATCTCTAAGGTATACCACCTCAGCGTACAATAATCCTTATACTATTATAATAAATGAAAGGAAAAATGTCAAGTGTTACACCGAACAATTATTATTTTTTCCACAAAATTTACGATTAGATAACTTTCAAAAGCAGTTATGCAGCCAAACTGTTCAAAAAATAAATCTTCACACAAAAAAGAGTATTATATTGTGTATTTTATTAAATTTCCTCTTGAATATGCAGTAAAAATATGTTAGAATTGCGATATAGTATATAATATATATTGGAGGATAACTATGAAACCGATCGTTGCAATAATGTACGATTTCGACAAAACACTTTCCCCGCGTGATATGCAGGAATACGCATTTATCCCGGGCATAGGTATGACTGCTCCTGACTTTTGGGAAAACTGCAACAGACTTATGAGAACGTATGAAATGGACTCCATTCTTGCATACATGTATTTTATGGTGGAGCAATCCAAGGAACGCAATTTCCGAATAACACGCGAGGAATTCCGCAGACAAGGCAAGATCGTAGAGCTGTTTGACGGTGTTTGCGAATGGTTTGAGAGAATAAACACATACGGAGAAGAAAAGGGCGTTCAGATAGAGCATTATGTAATATCGTCAGGTCTTAAAGAGATCATCGAGGGAACGCCGATCGCAAAATACTTTACAAAAATCTACTCGGCAGAATTTTTGTATAACAAAAACGGCGAGGCAATATGGCCCGCCATGGCAGTTAATTATACAAGTAAGACTCAGTTCGTATACAGAATAAACAAAGGCGTGCTTGATGTTACAGAGCATGCAGGACTTAACGAATCCACCCCCGACGATCAAAAACGCATACCTTTTTCAAATATGATATATATAGGCGACGGACTTTCAGATGTTCCGTGTATGAAGCTCGTCAAGACAAGCGGCGGTCACTCCGTTGCAGTATATCAGGACAAGACACATGAGGCTGTAAAGCTTTTGAAAAACGGCAGAGTCAGCTATATTGCGAAGGCTGATTACACCGCAGGAGGAAAGCTGGATACAACAATAAAGGCAATAATAGATCAGATAAAGGCTTGTAACGTAACAAAAGCGATCTATCTTAACGATATTGCAGAAAATGAAACGGAGAAAAAATGAAAAGGTTCTGGAATAAATACCGCTCTACGATGCTTTCGTACATTCTCGTAAAGGCGATGATCGTTTTATCGGTGCTTTTTGCAATCGGTCTGCCGTTCATCGTAGACGTATACTGCAACACACTCGTTTCAGAAACAGCGCAGCTTATCCGCATTCCGCTTACAATATCGTTATACATTGCAGCGGCACTCGTCTTTATTGCAGGCGTCGCGCTTGACAGATTGCTTTCAAACATAAAAAAGGACATCGTTTTCGATAACGCTAACGTCAAATATCTGCGATATATATCGTGGTGCTGCTTTTCGGCTGCTGGCGTGTTCTTTATCCTCGGATTTTTCATCTTTCTGTCATTCGTCATTTGCGTTGCCGCCCTGTTTTTCGGGCTGATAATAAGAGTTGTCAAAAATCTGTTCTGCGAAGCGGTTCAGATAAAGTCCGAAAACGATCTGACGATATAGGAGCAGAGATATGGCAATAGTAATTAATGTCGATGTAATGCTCACAAAACGGAAAATGTCGTCGGGGACTCTTGCAGCAAAAGTAGGAATAACTCAGGCAAACCTTTCGATACTCAAAACAAACAAGGCAAAGGCGATACGTTTTTCAACTCTTGAGGCAATTTGCAGAGAGCTGCAATGTCAGCCGGGAGATATTTTACAGTATGTTCCCGACGACGATGATGTATCAGATGATTCCTGACAGATCAAATACAGGAGTATACGATTCCTTTTCAGAGCCTTTTTCCTGATAAAAGCCGTGAAATCCTAATTTTTCGGCATATTCGCTTACCTTTTGAAATTCATAGCTTGTGACAGTCCTGTTTATCTTCGGATAATTTTCTGCCATATAGCAGGGGTAATACTGACGCATCAGGCTCAGAGAATAATCCTCTGTACCGAATCTGTTCTTCAAAAGCTCCAACACCTTTATTGATTCATCTCTGTGTGACGGCAGTACAAGATGACGCACGATCACACCCTTGAGTATCATACCGTCTGAAGAATATTTTTCTTTACCGACAGTCTCGAGCATAGCCTGCAATGCACTGACGGCGTGCTTCGGATAATCCTCTGCATTTGAGTATTCTCTTGCAATATCATTCGATACATATTTCATATCTGTCAGAAAAACATCGGCAATTCCCTTCAAGTCACGCACAGTCCGGGCTTTTTCATATCCGCCCGTATTCCATATTATCGGGATCTTAAGCTCGTTTTTGCACGATCCTACAGCTTCTGCTATCAGATGGGTATACGGCGTAGGAGATACAAGATTGATATTTTCAGCCCCATCACTTTGCAATGAAAGCATAATACGCGCAAGATCCGTAACCGTTATATCCTTTCCGAAGCCCTCTGCGCTTATTTTATAATTCTGACAGAAAACGCATTTTAAATTACAATGCGAAAAGAATATCGTACCTGAACCGCTTTTTCCCGATATCGGCGGCTCTTCCCACATATGCTTTGCTGCTCTTGCCACCCTGATACGATCGGAAGCTGAGCAAAAGCCCACTTTTTCCTTGCGGTCTACACCGCAATTTCTCGGACATAAAGTACATTTCATAATTATTTTCTCCGGAGCTTACAATGAATTATTTTGAAAAAACCGAGCAACTCATACAAAACGGCATAGACACCTGCATTTTTCCCGGTGCTGCGTATGCAGTCGGTGATAGAAACGGAATATATCTGAACAGCTTCAAGGGCTACAGCCGAACAATAATGAATGAGGATGAGCCAAGCGGGGTATTTTGCGGAAAAATACCGTCAAATGCACCGTTGCTCACGCGGCAGACCCTGTTTGATATGGCATCTTTAACGAAAATACTGTCCACTACAACAGTATGTTTTCGTATGATCGAGGACGGAATGATATGCCTTGACGATACAATAGGGCGTTTTTTCTCCGTGCCAAGCGACAAAAGAGATATTCAGATACGCCATTTGATGACGCATTCAAGCGGCATACACCCGCATTTCGCTCTTTACGATATGTGCTCATCACCCGATCAGGTGCTTGATGCGATCCTTTCTCAACCGCTATTATACCGCACAGATGAGCGGGTTGAATATTCCTGTATGGGATATATAGTCCTCGGAAAGATACTTGAGGCGGTATCCGGCGAAGGACTTGATTCTCTGGCGGAAAGATATGTATTTTCGCCGCTTGGTATGAACAGCACGGCATACCGTCCTGACAGTGATCCAAAGCTGAAAAGCAAAGAGTGCGTATGCGAGGAATATTCGCGTCACTTGAAAAAGTATATTCAAGGTGTTGTTCACGATGAAAACGCACGCTTTATGGGCGGAGTATCAGGTAATGCAGGTGTATTTTCCTGCATTGATGACATTTGCAAGTTTGCCCTTATGCTTTCACGGTTCGGTATTCACGAAAACAGGCAATTTTTGACACCTTCTATACTCGAAAAAGCGACATACAATTATACAAAAGATATTCCGGGACAGGACCGCGGACTTGGATTTTACCTTTCCTGCGGCATATACGATCCTTGCGGAGACTTATTCGCACTCGGCTCGTTCGGTCATTTGGGATTTACAGGCAATTCCCTTTTTGTTGACAGAGACACGGGAATGTTTGCAGTTCTTCTGACAAACCGTGTCCATTACACAAGAGGAAACGATAAGATACTGAGATTTCGCAGACTGTTCCACAACTGTGCTATGTCAGAATATCTCCGTATGATACACAGTTGAATTATACCAGATAATAAAAAAAATTTCAATGACAACATAAAAAAAGAGGTTAAATTATGAATATTCCCAGAAGCGAACACCCCAATCCGCAATTTATGCGTCAGAATTGGATATGTCTCAACGGAGAATGGCAATTCGAGATCGATCACGGCAAAAGCGGCGAGCACAGAGATCTTGTAAACGCCGAAGCACTTTCGCAAACTATCACCGTTCCGTTTTGCCCCGAAAGTAAGCTATCGGGCATTGAAAACAGAGATTTTATGGAATGCGTATGGTACAAAAAATCCTTTGAGCTTACAGAGGATTTTATAAAAGGCGATGTTATTCTGACCGTAGGAGCTTGCGATTACAGAAGTAAGGTATTTGTAAACGGAAAGTTCTGCACTGAGCATATCGGCGGATACACCCCCATCAGAATTCCCATAGGACACGCTCTCCGAGCGGGAAAAAACGATATAACGATATGTGCATACGATGATCTCAGAAGCACAAAGCAGCCCTCAGGCAAGCAGAGCTTTGCATTTGATTCATTCGGATGCTTTTACACACGCACAACAGGAATATGGCAAAGCGTAATTCTTGAAAGCGTTCCGAAATCATATATAAAGAATTTCAAATTCGACACATCAGCTGACGGCACCGTTGTAATAACCGCAAACATTGAAAACGGAAGCGGTCTTGATTTGAGCATAGACGCATTGTTTGACGGAAAAGCAGTTGCAAGCACGCATGCGAAGGTTGTAGGAAATGTCGCAAGGGCAGTTCTCAATATTCCTTGCGTAAAGCTATGGGACATAAACGAACCTAACCTGTATGATGTGACTTTAACATTAGGCGAAGATACCGTCAGCAGTTATTTCGGTGTACGCACGATAGAATACCGAGACCACAGAATGTATTTAAACGGCAGAAGTATTTTCGGAAGATTTATACTTGATCAGGGCTTTTATCCCGACGGTGTTTATACTGCTCCATCAGATCAGGCCTTGATAGACGACATAAAATTTTCAATGTCATGCGGCTATAACGGCGCCCGCTTGCACGAAAAAATATTCGAGCCGAGATTTTTATACCATTGCGATAAAATGGGATATATGGTATGGGGTGAGCATGCAAACTGGGGGCTTGATATATCAACAAAAGGGGCTTTACAGCCGTTTTTATCAGAATGGCTCGAAATGATAGAGCGTGATTACAATCACCCGTCAATAATAGGATGGTGTCCGTTCAACGAAACCCAGACCGACCAAAATGCAGACGTTATACGCACGGTATATTCTGTCACAAAGGCAATAGACCCTGCAAGACTGTTCATTGATTGCAGCGGCTGGATGCACGTTGAGGGCTGCTGTGAAATGATGGATTGCCATAACTACGAGCAAAACGCGGAAGTATTCATGAGCAGTGTAAGAGATTGCAAGGGTCTTGATTTCAAGGGACTTCCGTACAGAGAGGACTTGTGCTTTATATCCGAGTTTGGCGGAGCGCGCTGGGCTCCTGAGGATGAAAACAACGGCTGGGGATACGGCAATACCCCGAAAAACCTCGATGAATTCTACGAAAGATACGAAAGCCTCGTTTCATCAATACTCGGTTGTGATAAGTTCTGTGCATTCTGCTATACGCAGCTTACCGATGTGGAAATAGAGAAAAACGGTCTTTTCACCTTTGACAGAAAAGCGAAATTTGACTGCGACAAACTCAAAAAGATCACCTCTGCAAAGTCGGTAGTAGAGGACTGAATTTGGCATTATTCAGCCATTTTCGCCATACTTTTTAAAAACTTGGTCAGAGTGCACAAATAATACTTACAAAGTTTGTTGAGTTTTTGGAAAAGAAAGGTATTGCAAAATTTTCCATTATATGTTAATATGGTACTGTAATAAACAATAACTTACAGAAAGGAAATACCAATATTTATGGAAGTAAAAATCAGGGTGCTTGTGGCAGATGCAAACCTCGAATTCAGAATGCAATGCCGTGAGTTTTTAAAGCAAAGCTTCAATTGCTCAGTCGACGAATCGCTTAACGGTGAGGATGCTCTTGAAAAAATAAAATTCAACAACTACGACTTTGTTTTATGTGATATGTGGTTACCGAGGCTCGACGGTCCTCATCTTATACGAGAAGCAAAAAACAGATTAGGCAGTGATAATCTGCCCGAATTCATCGTTTTCTCCGCAATAAACAGCCAGAACGTTTATATAGAGGCTGATGAAGCGGGGGCATCTTACTGTATGACAAAGCCCGTCGATTTCTCGATACTTACCGACCGATTACGCAGGCTTTATGCAATGCGTTCAAGAGGCTCTGACAACAGCGACAACGGAATGGAGACACAGATAACGAAGATAATCCACGAGATCGGTGTTCCCGCTCACATCAAAGGATACCAATACTTAAGATGCGCCATTCTGATGGCTATAAAGGACAATAACGTAATAAATTCAGTAACAAAGGTTCTTTATCCTCAGGTTGCAAAAGCATATAACACGACACCCTCAAGAGTCGAAAGAGCCATACGCCATGCCATTGAGGTAGCGTGGGACAGAGGCGACGTTGACGTACTTAATTCTTACTTCGGATATACTATACAGAACAACCGCGGAAAGCCCACCAACAGCGAATTTATAGCAATGATAGCGGACAATCTGCGGTTGAAAAACAACATAAAATAAACAAAAACGGTACGTTTTGATATGCATCCGAAAGCTTTTAGGCTTTTGGATGCATATTTTTTCGTACCGATAATTTTATATTTTTTCTGTAAGAGCAATGGAACCGTTCACAAGAAAATCAATATTTTCCTTTTGAAATACCGTATCGTGCCTTGTATGTATGCGGTCCATATATAAAATGCCCTTTTTCGTTTTCTTGAGTGATGCAACGCCTATGCCCTTTTTAAACGACGCCTGATCTGATGGATAGAAAACATTTTTGTCCGCTATATCGACCGAAAAAGTATCGTCTGATTTAAAGCTGTCATTAAGCAACGGTAGCTCTGCTCTCGCAGCCTTGTTGACTGCGAATAATATCGTTTTTCCGTCGGAAACACAGTCGAAATTTACGATAAGAGTGTTCTTGGCTATTTCCTTGTGCTTTGATGCGTAAGAGGATGAGCCTATAAGTCCTACCTCTTCGTAATCGAACAGGATATACGCTGCATTTTCTTTAAGCTCTGATGGCATTTTCGCTATAAGCTCCATAACTGTAACGACTCCTGAGGTATTGTCATTTGCAGTATGCTTATTTGCAATTCCAAATATCAGCATCCATAAAAATACAATCAATGCACCGAACACTACTGCCTTTCGAAGAACAAACTCGGTAAAGATCGCATCATCAGGCACAAACCTTGAAACAATATAGTTTCCGCATCCGATAATAGCTATTAGCGGTATACATATTACAACTTGATACAATAAGTAAAGAAGAAAATTTTTAGGCGTTATGAAATTCGGAAACGGCAAAACCGCGCACGTATCATAGTGGGCAGTATATATCACCTTTGCCTTTTCAGGCTCGCCTATAACAATATTTTGAGAGCCTAAAGAGCCTTTTTCAATTTCGCATTTATAGCCGTGATTTTCGCACTCATCACGGACGAATGAAAAAAATGCCTTCTTTTGCTTTTTTGTTTTTCTCACTTGGTACTTATCAAGTATAATGTCGGAATACACGGTGATCCTCCTTGGAAATTTTATGAATCATATTATACAGCATCTTAAATACATTGTCAATATTTAATATTTATTTTGCCGTTTTATGTTTATTTGAACACAATAATGAGATATAATGTTTTTTTGATATGTATTTTACGAAAGGCTCATATATGTTCAGCGGACTTAAAAATAATATTTCTTCATTTCGTCGGGGAATGATGGACGGAGTTCCGATCGGACTCGGATATCTCGCCGTTTCCTTTTCATTGGGCATAGCGGCGAAAAACGCAGGTCTTGATGCTTTTCAGGGGCTTGTCGCCAGCTTTTTGTGCAGCGCCTCAGCAGGTGAATACGCAGGCTTTACTGTTATAGCATCGAATGGGGCGTATTTTGAAATCGCTCTTGCCACGCTCGTTGCTAATATACGGTATTTACTTATGGGATGTGCAATGAGTCAACGCTTGATGCCCGGAACTCCGCTTTGGCAGAGGATGCTTATGGCTTTTCACCTTACAGACGAATTATTCGGCATAGCGATAGCGCGGCCGGGATATCTTAATCCCTATTACAGCTTCGGCGCAGCATTGACCGCAGCGCCGCCATGGGCAATAGGAACTATGCTCGGTGTAATAGCAGGAAATATGCTTCCGCAGCGTCTTGTCAGCGCTTTCAGTGTAGCTTTGTTCGGTATGTTTTTGGCAGTTATCATTCCTGAGGGCAAGAAAAATAAAGTTGTTATGGCAACGATCGCAATTTCATTTGCGTTAAGCCTTATTTGCACGTATGCTCCGTATGTTTCATCTCTTTCAGACGGAACGCGAACCGTCATACTTACGGTGATCATATCCGCCGTTGCCGCCCTGCTTTTTCCAAAAAAAGATGAGGAGGTAATTGCAGAATGAATACATACATGTACATATTTATTATGTTTGCCGTCACATATGCAATACGCGTACTACCGATGACCCTTATCCGAAAAGAGATCAAAAACACGTTTATTAAATCGTTTTTGTATTATGTGCCGTATGTCACTCTTGCGGTGATGACATTTCCTGCAATAGTCCAAGCTACACAAAGTCAGATAGCAGGTATCGCAGCACTCATAGCAGGTATAGCTGCAGCGTATATTGGGCTTGATCTTTTCCGTGTCGCTTTAACGTGCTGTGCAACGGTATTTATTTTGGAGCTTATTCCGATGATACCGTAAGATAGTACCCATTACATGAAATCCGAAAAAGCACTTGCCGATAACACTAAGCAAGTGCTTCTATTTACGATAAAGTACTTAAAGTACTTGTCAAAAATAAAGGGCTGTTGCAAAAGCAACAGCCCTTTAAAGTGTTAATCAAAACTGATTATGCACCGAAAGCTTCGATGTCTATATCGTTGTCCTTACCTGCGCAAGCGCCGTCGCCGTTAACGCAAACAGGAGTAACTTCGGAAGATGTGATTACGTCGGAGCAATCAACAACTTCGATCATCATTTCGGGAGCTTCATAAATCTTTTTCATTATAGTAATCCTCCTACAAATTCCAATTATGCGTTTGCACCAGCAGTAGCATAAACCTTGCCATCTGCATACTTAGCGTAAGGCTGTGCAACGAATGTAGCACCAGCGGGAGCGTTTGTAATAACTGCTGTGAAGTAAACAACATTGCCTTCTGTCTTGAATGTGTTAACAGCAGGAACGTCCTTAGTTACACCGTTGTATGTGATCTCGATACCGTAACCTTCAAGACCATCACCGGCAGCAGCTGTGTCGATAGAGGAGATGAAACGAACACCAGCAGCAACGCCGCAAGCTTCGCAACCAAGTCTTACTTCCTGAGCAGCAGCAGTGGGAGCTACAGCGGGCTCTTCAACAGCTGCTTCTGCAACAGTTACAGAAATCTTCTTTGTGTGGTTTGCTTCGTCTGTGAGGTCAAATGTGGGGGAGTAGTTATCGCCATTAGCGTCAAGCATCTTGAAGTTGAAGTTACCGCCGTAGAACCAGAAATCGTAAACAGTGCCGATTTCAGCAGTTGCGGGAACATCAAATATGAATCTGTAAGTGTCAACTGCAGTTTTCGTGTTAGGTACAAAATTTTCAATAATACCATTTTTATAAGCGTGGTTGAATACGATATCACTGAAACCATCTGCAGAGCAATCGTAGTCTTCGTCAGCACGGTCTCTTTCTACTGTACCGTCAACTTCCATGGAGTTGAAAACAAGGTCACCCTCGCCGTCAGCTTCACCATAGTAGTTGAAGATACCTTCATATGATGCATGATGGAATTCTGTGAACTCGGGCAGATTGTAGTAGTCAGTAAGTTCGATAACGATCTGTCCACCGGGAGCAACTGTGTCGGACTGAGCTACATACTCTGTCCATACGCCGAAATTAGTCTTGTTATATGCACTAGCAACTACTGTGCAAAGTGAAAGCAACATAGCCATTACAGCTATCAAAGAAATAATCTTTTTCATAATATCTCCTATTTTAAATATATTTTTTTAAGAAAATACGCCTGTTGATACAAAGGTTTCGATTGAGATAACATCAGAGTTTGCGATAGTTCCACGTGAATCTTTAGAGTATGCGTTAGCTGCATGCTTCATAGCAACTGACCATGAGCCAGTCGTCTTCGCTGCAATAGCAGAAGCAAGTGAACTTGCATCGTTTGATGTTACACGACCGTCACCACTAACATCACCAACCATAGCAACATTGTACGTTTCAATTACAGCACCATCTACCTGAAGCTCGATAGAGAAACCGGTTGCAATGGCACGTGCATTTGTTGTTACTGCACCTGCAGCAGTCTTAACAACCAAAGAACCGCCAACAGGAGTTGCAAAGTTTGCTATAAAGTTTGCGTATGTAGTAGCTTTTGTTGCAGAAGGTATAACTACTATACCCTTTGTTGAGTTGAGAACGTAGTCGGAGCCTTCTGCGAGTGTAATTGTGGGTGTTTCTACAACGTTTGCTGTATAAACAACGTTAATTACGATCGCTTCTGTTCCCATTGTACCTGCAACGGTTGCAGTATCTGCAGTATAACCGTCGATAGCGGGGGAATCAACAGAATATGTCTGACCTTCCGTCAAGGAAAGAACAACAGCTTCTGCCAATGCATTACCGTCAGCATCAACATAGTTGATAGTGAGATCGTACTTTGCAAGTGCTGTATACTTTACTGTATGAACAGTATCATCAGCACCGACTGTACCTGTCACTACCGCTGCTTCAGCTGCGTAACCCTCAATAGCGGGTGTTGCGATAGAATAGGAATAGCCCTCGAAATAGAGCTCTTCTGCTTCGCCGATCACATTGCCCTCACCGTCAACGCACTCTACTTTAACTGTAGAAACTGCGCTTGTCTTTGTGATGTCAATGTTATCGAAGCAGAACTCATTTGCGCGTGTAGCGATAGAAGCTCTGTGCATTACAGCCATAAGACCGATGTCCGTAGAAGCAACTGTTTCGCCTGCTGCGTTCAGGATAGCAACTGTTCTGTTGAAGTCAGCTGCACATACACCTGTGTCAACGGTTTCAGCATCAGCGTATGTGATCGAAGCAACCTTTTCAGTGCCAACGAAGATCTGAACGGTGTTCACGCCATTGTCGATCACTGTGTACTTGTTGAATTCATACAGGTCTGCTGCAGTTTCAACAACGTAGTCGATCGCGCTGTAGCCGTTTGTTTCATCATAGCAAAGAACATAGATAACGAGCTTGTTCTGAGCTACGGGTACAAGACAAGCACCTGAGGTGTTTGTAACAACGATACCGCCGTTGGGAGAAATAACAAGTTCCTCCGCTGCATTTCTGCGTACTTCGTACGACTGTCTTTCAACGTTGCAGAAGTCGAAGTAGAAGCCTCTTGCATCGCTTGATGCAGTGTCTATCTTCATATCGATAGAAGCACCGTAAGGACCTACCCAAGTGTTATCGGAATAAGCTTCTGTGAAACCGCCGATCTTAGCGTAGTTGTCACCGTCATCACTCGTCATAAGATTGATGAAGGACTCGAAGATCGGGTGATTACCACCTCTGGGGGACCACTGATTTCTGAAGCGGTTGCCGGACTGCATAAGGTCAGACACGTTATACTCACCGCTGTCAAGAATGATATCCCATGCTGTTTCTTCGGCAGTAGACTCAAGATCTGCAGAAACATCAACGGATGTTTCGTTGAGAATAAGAGTCCAACCAATATCCAGGCGCAGATAAGTCTTGACGGTGTGTGTACCTACAGAAAGATCAGAAACAGGAACGCTGATAGCGTAACGTGTGTAATAATCCTTGTAAGTAGCCGCATTCTTGATAGCTGCAGCATCCTCATCGTTGTCGAAATCGGTAGCGAATTCGCCATATACGATATCGCCGCCGTCGATGCTGTAACCGAATGCGTTTTCAGTAGCGAACGCATCAGCCACTGACAGCCAGCCACGGAACGTAATGCTTGTCGTGTGAACAGCTGTTGTGGTAACATTGGATGCATTGCCGCCGAATACAGACATGTTTCCGAGCGTCAAAACGTCAATACGGTCTCTGCTGATCTGGAGCTTTCCGTACTCAGACGGATAAACAGGAGCAACAGGGATAGACTTAGAAGCTACTGAAATATCAGCAGTTGCAAACTCTACTGTTTCAGAAGGTGCTACAACAGTCGTTTCCGTTGTTGTTGTGCCATCTCCATTAGTGATCTCCTTTTCCTCTGTTACTTCATTTGTAATGAATCTCAGAGTAAAGGTATGTGTTTCACCGTCAGCAAACGTTGTGGGAACGCTGAAATTGAAGCGGCAGTTTGCATTAGCCTCTGCACTAGCGTTGTTGTTATTGAGCTCATTTGCATAAACCGAAGCAACAACGTTGTCAAGCTCCAAAGCTACATCTGTCCATTCACCGTCGTCGATCTTGTACTGAAGCGATTTCATACCTGTAGCCGTAAGAACCCAACCCTTAGCCATAATGCTATCGCCGGGGGTCATCGTCGCAGTTACAGATGTCGTCGCATTGCCTGTATCAGCACCGATGCTGTTTCCGCCGGGATTTCCGAATATACCGCTATCGAACTTGTAACGGTAGTAGCCGGTATCAGCCGAAACAACTAAGCTCATGCTTGATACTACAAGCAGGGTCGCCAAAAGAATTGAGATAAACCTTTTCATTTTTTCCTCCTTTTTAAATATTTTTAGCTATAAGCCATACTAATTCTATCATAGAGATTTTCGTTTGTCAATAGAATTCAAAATATTTTTTTCAAATTTACAATTAATGTATTTACTCAATAGCAGAAAAATGCCTGATTTTTCGTGTTTTTTGACAAAAAATCAGGCATCTTCGTTTTTTTATTGTGCGTTTGCTCTATCAAGCCATATCGTACCGAAGTCCAATGCGTCAAACAGGCCTTGCTTTTCGCCCTGACGGTATATTTTCGTCTGCGGATCTGCACTTGGATCGGTGCTTACCACCTGAACGATTATTCTGTCCGGAACAGTAACGCCGTTAACAGTTTTATTAGTCAATATAATAAGGAATAATATATATTTATCGTCCATACTGCCGTAGCAAATAGCGTTTTTTTCACGCACAAGGGGTTTTCCCTTATACATCAGGTACTTTCCCTCAAGTAATGCTTTTTCAGCCATCGTTAATTCCTTTCTTACTTATTATTAATTTTCGCCATAAGATTATGTATTCTCGTTACAGGATTAAGCAGATCGCTTATGGTCATATCTCTGTTCAGAGTATCAATAATATATGCAACGTATTTACACATATTTACACGCTGATACCACGGACGTGCCAGAAGCTCCTCGCTGCCGTAAATAAGATTTGTTGTAAATATTTTATTTATATATCCGTCCTCGTAAGCCTTATCAAACTTTTCAAGTCCGTTGCAGAACAATCCGAACGAAACGAATACGAATATACGCTTTGCTCCCTTTTCCTTGAGCTTGTACGCAATGTCGATCACAGATTCGCCGGAGGATATCATATCGTCAACAATGATAACATCCTTACCTGTAACATCGTTACCCAAAAATTCATGTGCTTCTATGGGGTTTCTTCCGTCTACGATAACTGTGTAGTTTCTTCTTTTATAGAACATACCCAATTCAAGACCAAGGACTGAGGAGTAGTACATACATCTGCTCATACCGCCCTCATCGGGAGATATTATCATCGTCTTGCCTGCAGAAAGATCTGCATCGGGGATATTGTTCACAAAAGCCTTTATCATCTGATATGTCGGCTGAACGCTATCAAATCCGCTCAACGGAACTGCATTCTGTACTCTGGGGTCGTGAGCATCAAATGTGATGATATTTGAAACGCCCATATTGACCATTTCCTGAAGCGCTATTGCACAGTCAAGCGATTCTCTCGCAGAGCGCTTATGCTGACGTCCCTCATAAAGCATAGGCATAATAACTGATATACGGCGCGCTTTGCCCTCTATCGCTCCGATAATGCGTTTGAGGTCTGAAAAATGGTCATCAGGTGACATCGGCACTTTTCTGCCATACATTTTATACTCTACTCCGTAATTGAAGCAGTCGCAAATGATATACACATCTTTGCCTCTCTGTGATTCGTGCAATATCGCCTTTGCTTCTCCCGTACCAAAGCGTGGGCACGTTGCCTCTATGCTGTAGCTGTCATGCTCATGTCCGCGCCATTCGCATATATGGTTATCGACCTCCTTTGTGAATGATTCGCATCCGCGCATACCGATTATTTGCAGGTCGCCGTAAGGCAATTCGATCAAGCTCATTTTTCTTCCCTACCCTTCATTATTTAGTTATGGTAACTTTTTTAAGCACTTTTGAATTATTTGGATCAAGTCCCTTTACGTTTGCAAGGCTGCAAGCAAACAGCTGCATAACAGGTGCCATAAAGAACGGTGATGCAATATCTGATCCAAGACAAGGCACTTGAACCGCAAACTGCTCCGATCTGGCAAGCTGATCATCATCGGTTATGACGAGAACCTCTGCTCCGATCTGATGCAGACGTTCTATCATTGCAATAGAATCGTCGAAAACAGGTCCCTTTGCTGCAAGGACTATTACAAGAGCATTTTCCTCTACCTGCGCCAGCGGGCCATGGTAAAAATCACTTATTGCATTGCCCTTCATTCTTATGCGGTTCGTTTCAAGCACCTTAAGCGCACCCTCAAGCGCTATCGGGTACGTCATACCTCTGCCCAAAACAAACGCGCTGTCCAGAAATCTGTATCTTTCCGCAATGCTTGAAATTTTTTCAGGCATATATGAAAGCATTTTTTCAAGCTCATCGGGAATTTCATCCATAAGCTTGGCAACATCCTCATTGCCTGTTATTTCAGCGCAGAGCTGTGCAAGAATATACATCTGGGATGTAAATGTTTTCGTTGCGGCAATGCTCTTTTCCTCTCCTGCGTTGCAGAAAAGGTGATACTTTGCCTCCTTTGCCAATGGCGAATATGGGTCGTTCGTTACTGCCACTGTCAGCTTTCCCTGCTCATTTGCCTGGCGGATGACCGTAAGAACATCCTCTGCCTTGCCTGACTGTGAAACACCTATAACTGCTGAGTTTGAAAACTTAATGCTTGCTCCGTATTTCGACACCGCGCTCGGTGTACCCAATGCGCACGGAATACCTCCGCATATAGCGAACAGATACTGGGCGTAGATGCAAGCATGATCGCTTGTACCTCTTGCTACAAAATAAATGCTGTCAAGTCCTGCTGCGCGGTACTCCTGCGCCACCTTTGCAAACATATCGCCGTTTTTTTCTTTAATACCGCTTAAAACCGTCGGTTGCTGTAATATTTCATCCAACAACAAAGACATTTTGTCACCTCCTATTGCAGATAGCCCGGCAAAAACTCCGCCGGAACGTTGTCTGTTATATATGATCTTAATCTATCCAGAGTAACAGCCTTTGATTCGTTGCTGTTGCAGCCGTGATCTGTTGCCATTTTCTCTGTATAATTCTCCATCAGGTACACATACACATTTTGTCGGTACTTCAGATCGTCCTTAGTAGGATGATCTGTGTAATTGGTTACCGTAGGAATTACCCTTACGTTATCAACGTAAGGCTGCGTACCATTCTTAACGATGTCAAATGACACCATCATTCCCACCATATTTCTTGCATAAAGCATAGTTGACAGAAAATTGCCAAGGGAATAAACACACAGAGCTTTTCCGTTGTCGGTTTCTATCCATTCTATAGTCTGGACGACATGCGGATGGTGTCCTATTATAACATTTGCACCCCAGGTTGCCAGATCGTGTGCGATCTGCTTTTGAGATGCATCAGGCTCAAATTCGTCCTCATCGCCCCAATGCATAGATACAATAACGAAATCGGCAAGCTCATTTGCCTTTTTTATCTGACGATGCGCGGTTTCTTCATTGTAATATGAATATTTAGCATATTTGCTTGATTTGACAGCGTCGTCATAATCGTCGCAATGATTGATAACATCAGTATACGCCAGAACAGCGATCTTAAATCCATCTTCTTCGAATATCGCTATTTGATCAGCATCATTTTCAGAGGTATAAGCGCCGATCGCCATAACAGGCTTATCCTTCCAGTAATCCACTGTGTTTTCAATACCGTCATCGCCGTTATCAAGCATATGATTATTTGCCATAACTATGATATTAAAGCCTGCATTCATAATTGCTTGACCCATATTGACAGGTGTCGCAAATCTGGGGTAGCCCGACGCTTCAAAGGGGGATGTGCATATTTGCGATTCCTGATTTATCATAGCAAGGTCTGCCTTCTGAACGGTGGATCTTATATCATCATACATAGGCTCAAAATAATACTCGCCGTCATATGACTCATTTCTTTCGGCAAGTGTGGAAGCAAAAGTATATACCGCCTCATGCGCAAGATTATCTCCTGCGGCGATAAACGATATTCTTCCGTCATCCGTATCAACAGGCTCTGTCTGAGCGTCAGTCTGTACCCCGGCCTGTGTCTGAATGTCTGTTTGCGATTGCGTACTGTCGCTCGGATCTGTATTGAACGAATCCTGAGTTATGCCTGCATTCTCAGATGTGCAGGAAGTCACACTGAGCAGCACAGACGCACTCAATACTGCGATCATAATTCTCTTTATTATATTATTCATTATTATTTATTACTTAAGGTAATCAGTTAAAAATTCCTCTGATATATTATCGGTTATATAAGAGCAGAATGCATCGTACGATGCAGGTGCATTGCATCCGTGTGTAACCGCAAGACGTTTTGAAAATGTCTTCAGCGGATATACGCAGTAGCCGCTTCTGGATGCTGTATAGTAAGTTATAGTAGGTATTACCTGAACATTCTGTATGCTTACTGAGTTGTCGTTCTTCACAACGTCAAACTGAAGCATCATTCCGACTGTATTGTATGAACCGGACATATTGGACAGGAAATTACCGAGGGAATATACGCAAAGCGATCTATTTCCGTTATTAGCCTGTATCCATTCTACAGACTGCACAACATGGGGATGGTGACCCAAAATAACATCAACACCGAGTCTTGCAAGCTGATTTGCTATATCCTTCTGGCTCGATGTAAGCTCAAATGTATTTTCCTCGCCCCAATGGATAGATACTATAACTATGTCAGCAACCTGCTTTGCCTTTTCGACCTGTCTTGAAGCTGTGCGGAAATTGTAGTATGTATATCCTGCATAGTCGCTTTTGCTTGCGGAAACGTTAAGCACATCCGTATATGCAAGAAGTGCAATTTTTATTCCTTCCTGCTCAAATACGGCGATATCATCGCCTTCCTCCTCAGAAAGATCTATGCCAACCTGTATAACAGGCTTATCCTTCCAATAATTTACCGTTCCGAGCAAGCCCTCATCACCCATATCGAGCATATGATTGTTTGCAGTAACGATAGCGTTGAAGCCAACATTCATAAGTGCCGTGCCCATATCAACGGGTGTACAGAATGACGGATAGCCAGACGCCTTATATCCCTCGCCGCATATTTGAGATTCCTGATTGATTATCGCAAGGTCTGCTGCCTGAACGATGTCCTTTATCGGATCGTACATAGAGTCAAAGTAATATCCCTTTGTCTGAACGTTGACACGGCGAGCCCTTGCCGCAGCATCCTTGTATACGGATTCGTGAACGAGGTTGTCACCTGCTGCAATAACAGTTACAACACCGTCGCCCTCTTCCTTTATCTCCTCTGTCTGAGCGTCTGTCTGGGAAGGTGCAGATGCATCAGCAGACTGCGCGCCTGTCTGCGTTGCTGTGCTTGCTGTATCCGAGCAGGCAACGAGCGCAACGGCGGAAAGACAGAGCATACCTATTACGGCTTTTTTTATGATGTCAGTTATTTTTTTCATATATAACCTAATTGCTTTCTTTCTTTAAATATTCCGGCAAAAACTCCGCAGAAATCGTATCGGTTACTATTTTGCGGGCGCTTTCGACCGTGACTTTGTTTCCTTTTGAGTTACAGTGATGATTTTCAGCCATATCATCTGTCAGATTTTCAAGCAGAAAAAGCTGAACATTTTTATAATTTGTCGATTGATAACAAAACGTGGGAATGCACGATGCATTTTCTATATAAGGCTGCTCCCCTTCCTGATATACTATATCAAAGCAAGCAGTTATACCCACCATATTTTTAAGATAATCCTGGCAGTTTATACCGTTCCCGAGAGAATAGTAGCAAAGCGTTTTATTGCCGTTGACGCCCTGTATCCATTCGATCGGCTGTATAACGTGCGGATGATGACCCAGAATAACATCAACGCCCAGATCAGCAAGAAGCTGTGCGTACTGCTTCTGATCGTCAGTAGTTGTGTACTTATTTTCTTTTCCCCAGTGCATAGAAGCAATAATGACATCAGAGCACATCTTCGCCTTTTCAACGTCTCTTTCTATACGCTCTCGCTCTATTAAAGGAACTACCGTATCGCTCGATTTAAGCGGAGAAATATTCGTATCATAGGTATACGCAAGAAACGCTATGCGCACACCCTTGCACTCAAGCACTCTTATGCTTTGCGCATCCTCTTCGTTTCTGTATGCACCAACAGTCAAAGCATCGAGCGTTTCAGTAAAATCCAGCATCTTTTCAAGTCCCTTTGATGACTGATCAAGAATGTGATTGTTCGCAAAGCAGATAACGTCAAAGCCGAGTGACACAAGGTCATGCCCCATTTGCTGAGGTGTATTAAACTGCGGATAATTATGGTATCCGTATTCCTCGCCGCACATTGGCGTTTCCTGATTGATATACGCAATATCTGCCGCGCCTATCATTTCCGAAACGTCCTTATACTTCGGAAGAAAATCGTATTTTCCGCCGCCGAGCGATGCTTGCTTGAATATCGGACTGTGAATTAAATTATCCCCCATTGCAACAAGGCTGATGCGAACAGGCTCCTTCGGCACCGTAATAACATCCTGGGTGGTTTGTTCAGGATATGTTTCGTCTTTGTCAAAGCTTGTCTGTTCATCTGTCTGTACATTTTCGGTTTGAAAGGCACCGCTTGTCTGATCTTCAATTGACGTCTGAGTGCCATCGCCTTCAAAGCACGAAGCAAAGAACAAGACTGTCAATATCAGTAAAATCAATACAGAGCAAGATTTCAGCTTTGTCATAATTACCTCAATTCATCAACAAAACCCACACACGCTTTTGCGGCTGTATAAGCCGCAAAAGCTGTGCGCAGGCATTAAAAATTATCTTGCGGAAAGAACTGTCTTTTCGTAGTTCTTAACTTCAGCAAGCCATGCCTCTTTTACAGGTACGCCCTGTGTTTCGCAATAGTAATCCCAAACAGCTGCGAAGGGGTATGACTTAAGTTCCTCAAGCATAGCAAGACGTGTTGTAAAATCGCCTTCCCATTCAGCCTTGCGGAGCATATCCGTAGGCTCAAGCTTTGCGAACAGAAGTGCTTTCTGCATATTTCTTGTACCGATCGTCCAAGCGGCGATACGGTTGATGGAAGCGTCAAAGAAGTCAAGTCCGATGTGAACTCTCTTTTCAAATCCACCTCTTACGATCTCCTGTGCTATAGCCTTAAGCTCATCGTCAAAGATAACAACGTGGTCACTATCCCATCTTACAGGACGTGAAACGTGGAGAAGAACATCGTTCATATAGAGCATTGCAGAGGATATCTTATCGGAAATAACTTCTGTGGGATGATAGTGGCCCGCATCAAGAGTAAGCATCTTGTTGTTAGCCATAGCATATGCCATATAGAACTCGTGTGAGCCTATCGTGCAGGACTCAGCGCCGATACCGAATACCTTACTTTCAACGCCGCTGAGGTTGTATCTTGTATCCTCGCCAACGAATATCTTGTCGTAAGAATCCTTAAGTCTTGCTCTTGCGGCATATCTGTCAACAGTGATATCCTTGTATCCGTCAGGTACCCAGAAGTTAGTGTAGCACATTGTGCCGAGCTCTTTACCGAAATACTCTGCTATCTTTCTGGATGCGATGCAATGCTCTACCCAGTATTCTCTTACGCTGTCATCGGGGGAGGAAAGCGTAAGACCGTCCTTCATATTGGGGTGCGAGAAGCATGTGGGGTTGAAGTCAAGAGCGATCTTATTCTTCTTTGCAAAATCGATCCACGTGTCAAAATGCTTGGGCTCGATCTTGTTTCTTTCGACCTTTCCGCCGAGATTATCAAGATAGATAGCATGAAGATTGAGTCTTTTTGTACCGGGAATAAGGGTGAATATTTTTTCAATATCAGCCTTCAATTCGTCGATAGAACGAGCTCTTCCGGGGTAATTACCTGTTGTCTGGATACCGCCTGTAAGGTCACCGTCGGGATTTTCAAATCCTCTTACGTCATCACCCTGCCAGCAGTGAATGGATACGGGGATCTCAGCTGTTTCCTTGATCGCTTTGTCTGTGTCTATACCGAGCTTGGCATAGGCTTCTTTTGCAATTTCATAAGCTTGCTTTACGGACATTGTTTTTTCTCCTTAAAATTTATTTACGTATTTATATGTAATTAAATGAGCTTTTTAAATCTTTCGTAAGCCTCATCGAATATAGCGGTGGATTCCGCATTCGGCTCGTAATGCTTAATTTCAAAGCTGTTGCGGATAACGTGGCGCGCCTCGCTCATATCCTTGATCGCGCCTGCGGCAATAGCCTGAACGGTAATATTACCGATAGCTGTTGCTTCAACGGGACCTGCATATACAGGACGGTTGCACGCATCGGCACAGAACTGGCAAAGAGGACCTTCCTTTGTACCGCCGCCGACAATATTGATAAACGGAGTCTTTTTGCCCTTCATATCGTCGATGGCTTCAACTGCCCATCTGTAACGCAGAGCAAGTGAATCAAATATAGTACGGATGATCTCGCCAACCGTTTCGGGAACGGGCTGATTTGTTCTTGCACAGTATTCCTGAATTCTCTTGGGAATATTACCGGGTGCTACAAAGTCGGGAGCATCGGGATTTATAAGGCTGCGGCAAGGAGCTGAAGCAAGCGCCATATTTGAAAGCTCATCGAACGTATACTTCTTGCCCTCTCTTATCCATTGACGGCGTGACTCCTGCTCTATCCAAAGACCCATAATGTTCTTCAGGAAGCGTATGGTTCTGCCGTAGCCGCCCTCGTTTGTGAAATCGTATGCAAACGATGCGTCAGAAACGATAGGCTCTTTTATTTCAGTACCCATAAGCGACCATGTTCCGCTTGAGATATAAACGAAGTCCTCACCCTTTGCAGGCACCGCAACAACTGCGCTTGCCGTATCGTGAGCAGCTACGTTTATTACATTTGCGTTTATGTCGCCGAGCTCTGCCTTAAGCTCAGGAAGCAAAGGACCTACTGTTGCACCGGGCATCTTTATGTCTGTGAAAAGATGCGAGGGGATATTGAATTTATCGAACAGTGTCTTTGACCAGTCGCGTGTTCTTGCATCAAGCAGCTGTCCTGTCGATGCTATGGTATATTCCGTCTGCTTAACACCTGTGAGGAAATAGTTCAGAAGATCAGGGATAAACAACAGCTTATCTGCCGCTGCAAGAAGCTCTGGGTTATCACGCATTTCAACATAGAGCTGGAAAAGCGTGTTGAAATTCATAAACTGAATACCTGTAATATCGTAAATATCCTTCTTCGAGAATATTTTGAAGGCTTCCTCCTGAGCACCGAGCGTGCGGTCGTCACGGTAGTGTACCGGGTTTGTAAGAAGCTTACCGTGCTTATCCAGCAAGCCGTAATCAACACCCCATGTGTCGATACCGATGCTGGCTATATCCTTATCCTCCGAAAGAGCACACTTGTTTATCGCCTGCTTTATTTCATGGAATATACGGAGTATATCCCAGTTAAATGAGCCTGCTATCGTAACGGGCTCGCTTGCAAAGCGGTGATTTTCCTCCAATGTGAGCTTTTCACCGTCAAATTTGCCGATAATGCCTCTGCCGCTTGATGCACCGAGGTCGATCGCCAGCATTTTCAAATCTGCCATTTTCGTTTCCGTTTCTCCGACTTATAATATTTTGCACCGTCTTTCCCCCACTGTCGGTATGGGTACGGTGTATACTCAGCATATTGCGTTTTTCGCAAATGCCTTAAAAATCACGCCATTCGTCTGCGACGTTTTCCGCCGCACCTGTAAAGCCTGCATCCTTTGCAGATTCGTGTATCAATTGGCAGATCTCCTCTGCCTGAGTTGAGTCTATAAGCTCGTAATCACATTTCTCGTTGAGCTTATTGAGCTTTTTCACTGTTTTTTCAACACTTTTCAGTATTGCCGCATCTGTTGCCCCGGGGGACATATTGTCAAGCTCATCAATATAACTTTCAAGAATGCTGCCGCATTTCTGAACATCGGAATACTCGCAGCACGTATCATCAATAAGATCGTCATCCTCGTTGTAAATGTCGTCGAACATATAACCGTCGTCCTCTGACACACCGAGATACTCAGCCATCGCAGAAACGATCTCATCGATCCTGCGATAATATTTTCCAAATGACATACTAAATAAAGTTCCGTTTCCCGGCCACGCCGCCGTATGATTATTAAATTTTAAGCACAATGATGTGTTTAATCAATGATGCGTAGTTATACGATTAAATTATAACAAATATATATTAAAAATAAAAGAGGTAAATCAAAAGTTGAGGACAAAAAATAACATAAATTTCATCCGCGTTTTTTATGCACATTGCACAAATTAATTAAATTCAACCACGGTAACGCCACTATCGCCCTCGCCGTAAACTCCCGATCGAAAGCTTTTCACTCTCTTATCCGCCTTCAATTCTCGGCTTATTGCCGCGCGCAACGCACCCGTTCCCTTGCCGTGAATGACCGTTACGGTAGAAAAGCCCGCCAGCATCGCCTCATCGAAATACTTATCAATGGCAAACCACGCATCATCGCCCGTATATCCTCTTACATCGATCTCAGGCTTTATGCTCTGGCGTACAACGCTGCTGTATTCCGACGGCTTATAGCTTTTTGATCCGCTTTTAACAGTCACTCCAGGGGTATCAAGCAGGCGAAGCACCTTTACATTTACTCTTGTGGTAAGCGAACCGACTGCAACTGAAAGATTGCCGTTTTTATCGGGCAGAGTTTTCACAGTTCCCTCGCTTCCGAGTGATGTTACCTTCACTTTATCGCCTATCTTCAACGGGCGGGGCAGAACATAATCCTCATTCGACTCCTGCTCCGTTATCGGATCGTACTTATCAGAGCTGTCCCGCAGCTCCTTTCTTACCGCTTCTCTCGTTTGTCTGAGCCTTTCTCCAAGATCGTTCTTTTCCTTGTGTTTTTGCACCTCTGCAAGCTGAGCAAATATAAAATCGCTTGACGCTCTTGCGGAATTTACCATTCCCCTCGCCTGAGATCTTGCCCTTTCAAGCTCCTTTTCGGCATCGGATAGCCTTTTTTGTACATCTCCTTCGGTCCGATCCTTATATGCAAGAAATTCTTCTCTTTCTTTTTTCGTTTGTTCCTTCAGACGCTCCATTTCAGCACGCTCAGCATCGAGCTTTGATATGACCTCCTCAAACCGTCTGCTTTCGGCATTCACATATCTTCTTGCATTTGAGATAATAGTATCGGATAATCCCAGCTTTGACGCTATCGCAAATGCATTTGACCGCCCGGGCGTGCCAATGATGAGCTTATACGTAGGCTTAAGCGTTTCAACATCAAATTCACAAGATGCGTTACATACCCCATCTGTATCGATAGCATAAGCCTTGAGCTCTGCATAGTGCGTTGTAGACGCACATAACGCACCGGTATTCCGTACAGCTTCAAGGATCGCCGTAGCAAGAGCCGCGCCCTCCACAGGATCAGTTCCTGCACCAAGCTCATCAAACAGAACAAGGCTTTCTCCGTCTATGCAGTTCATTATGCGCACTATATTCGTAAGATGAGCCGAAAATGTGGAAAGCGATTGTTCTATGCTTTGCTCATCGCCGATATCCGCAAGAATATTCCCGAAAACGCACATTTTGCTGTTTTCGTCTGCGGGTATATGCAAGCCTGACTGATGCATCAGAGCAAGCAGACCGAGAGTCTTAAGGCTGACCGTCTTGCCTCCCGTATTAGGTCCTGTAATGATAAGCGTGTCAAAATCGCCGCCTATGCGTATATCGATAGGAACGGCTGTATCTTTAGCAAGCAGCGGATGGCGTGCTTTTTTAAGATCAACACACTTTTCCTCAAGCAGCATCGGAGATACTCCGTCATATTCAACGGACAGCTTGCCTCTTGCAAAAACCGCGCAAAGATAAGTTATGTTATAATAATTAAGCCTAAGCGCCTCGGAATAAGCGGAAACATCCGCAGAAAGCTCATAAAGTATTCTTTCGATCTCGCTTGCTTCTTCTTTTTCAAGGACCTTGATCTCGTTGTTGATCTCAACTACTGCCATAGGCTCAACAAACAGCGTAGAGCCTGTAGATGACGTATCATGAACAAGACCCTTTATTTCGTTACGGTATTCACTTTTCAGCGGAATGACGTATCTTCCCGATCTGATAGTAATTATATTCTCCTGCAGATACTTCGAGTATGCCGGAGAGGTTATATATTTCTGCAGTACCTCGCGTATTCTTACGCTTGCCCCTCGCATTTTTCTGCGTATAGCGCTGAGAGACGGGCTTGCCTCGTCGGAAATGCTGTCCTGACTTATTATAGCCCTTGATATTTTATCCTCAAGAAATTTATTCGGTATAAGACGGGCAAAGACCTCATCGAGCACCGTATCAAATTTCTTATCTGTTTTATAGTATTCAACAAGTCCTCTGCAGGTGCGAAAAACGTTGCACACCTCAAGCAGCTCTGCTGCTGTGAGCATAGCGCCCTTTTCAGCTCTGCTTATATGTGAGGATATATCCTTTATACCGCCAAAGGACGGTGTTCCCTTGTATGTTATCAGCCTGCGGCTGTCAGTTGTTTCCTGCTGCAGATGACGTATTTTGTCACAGTCACAGTACGCCTCGGTCGCAAGACATATCTCTCTTGCGCCGTCGGTCGATGCAAAGTCTGCCAGCCTTTCAAGTATTTTATCAAATTCGAGCGTGGCATACGCTCTTGCAAATCTTTCCGCCGTAAGCTATTCCTCCTTTACTGTTTTGTAAAAATCGAGCGCATCAAAGCCTCTTTCAAGATGATGCAGAAGATACTTTTCGCATGTCTGCTCAAGGCACGCCATATCCTGCCCCTTAAGAGAAAACGAAAATATCCGCTTTGGCTCTGACTGCACTATGTATCTTATAGCCGCAGCAGTACCGCGCGGCACGTAACAAATTATGTATGCCTCCGGGCTTTCCGATGTCCGTCCGTCGTTGAGATGCGATTTACAGCTACTGCATATAAATGCGCCGTTCATAACATCAAGATACGCTTCTCCGTCAAGCGTGTGATCGCAGACAGAGCATCCCTCCGTATCGGGCATAAATCCGCATATGCACGCCATTCGCATTTCAAACACCGCCTTGACATGCGATACGCTCTTATCTGCCTTGTTCAATACGTAAAGAGCGTTCAGAAGCAATGACAGCATCTCACCGCTGTCATCCTCCGTTGCAGCATCGTCGCACACCTGACACATATATCCTGCAAGAGCAACCGACGCAAGATCGCGCCTTATATCAAAAAAGCTCTCCTTAAGATCGGTCTCACGCAGATATGTATATTTGTCCGTCTTGCTGACGGTAAATTCAGCATACGAAAAAAGCCCCGTTGATGCAGAAAAACGGCTTTTTGCCTTTCTTGCGCCCTTTACAAGCACGGTCATCTTTCCGTATTCGTCTGTAAGAACGGTTATTATCTTATCGGATTCCCCGCAATTCGTACTGCGGATAACAACACCGGAAAAAGTAATTATCATAGCTTAATTGTCATCATTGAAGCCGAAGTTTCTTGCGGCAGCCACGCTGTCACGCCAATTCTCCTTCACCTTTACCCAGAGGTCAACGAATACCTGAACACCGAAAAACTGCTCCATATCCTCGCGGGCGTATGTTCCTATACGCTTCAGCGATGCACCGTTCTTACCGATTATTATGCCCTTGTGAGATGCCTTCTCGCAGAATATCTCGGCGCGTATTTTTATCATAGAATTGCTTTCCTTGAATTCCTCTATGACAACTGCCGTGCCGTGAGGTATTTCTTTATCGAGGGTGCGCAGTATCTTTTCTCTTATGATCTCCGCAGCTATCTGTCTTTCGGGCTGATCGGTTATCATATCGTCAGGGAAGAACCAACGCTCCTCTGTCATAAACCTTTCTGCCGCCTTCAAAACTATGTCAACGCCGTCAGATTTCAGGGCAGATATCGGAATAACATCCTCAAAATTCATCAAAGGCGAATAGCTGATTATCGTCTGACCTACCTTTTCCTTATCAACGCTGTCCACCTTGTTGATGACGAGCAGCGTCGGAACTCTCTGCTTTTTGAATTTTTCTATAAGCATAAGCTCGGTCTTGTCGGGTGTTCTGCCTGCTTCTGTCATAAAAATGACGCAGTTTGAGCCTGTTATAGAGCCTACCGCATTTTTGACCATTATATCGCCAAGACGTGTTTTTGCCTTATGAACGCCCGGTGTATCGAGAAATACAAACTGGGTCTCATCCTTTGTAAGAATACCCATTATTCTCGTTCTTGTAGTTTGCGGCTTGCTTGATACTATTGCTATTTTTTCGCCGAGAATCGTATTCAGAAGCGTTGACTTTCCTACGTTCGGCTTTCCTATTATCGTAATAAATCCAGATCTCTTCATTTGATCCCCATTCTTTCTTTGATATCTCTCTGTCTTTTGCACATATCCTCTTCATCCTCAACGCTCGTTACGTGGTCGTAGCCGAGAAGATGCAAGGTTGAATGTATACATAAAAACGCTATTTCCTCGGGCACGGAATGCTCAAGCTCACGCGCCTGACTTGCAGCAATATCGGCACATATAACTATGTCGCCGAGAAGCGTTCTGCTGTTCGGAACGAATGTACTGTCCACACGCTCATACATCGGGAAGGATAAAACATCCGTTTCCTTGTCGATCTTTCTGTGGGCGGCATTAAGGGCTCGTATCTCCTCTTTGCCCACTATCGAAACGGAAATATCACACGGAAAATCAATTTTCTCATATTTCAGCGTTTCGCATACGGCGAGCTTGATATACTGCTTTATTCTGTCGGTAAGAGGCAGTCTGTTCTGCCTGTTTGATATAGCTATACGTTCTTTCATTTTTCGTCTTTCTTCACTCTTTTGTATTTGCTTACGCTTTTCGCCTCAGGCTTTGAGCGCTCGTATTTTTCATAAGCAAGTATTATTCTTTGCACCAGCTTGTGACGCACAACATCCTTTTCGGTAAACCTGTGGATAGCAATATCCTCAACACCGTCCAATATTTTTATTGCTTCCTTAAGTCCGCTTCTTGCGCCGTTCGGCAGGTCTGTCTGCGTTATATCACCCGTGACCACAGCCTTTGAATTGAAGCCAAGACGCGTGAGAAACATCTTCATCTGCTCGGGTGTCGTATTCTGCGCCTCGTCAAGAATTATAAACGAATCGTCAAGCGTACGTCCGCGCATATATGCAAGCGGAGCTATTTCGATCGTTCCCTTTTCCAGATATTTGTTATATGCCTCAGGGCCGAGCATTTCAAACATTGCATCGTATAAAGGGCGGAGATACGGGTCTATTTTATTTTGCAGATCTCCGGGCAAAAAGCCGAGCTTTTCACCTGCCTCAACGGCAGGGCGTGTAAGAATTATCCTGTTTATCTCCTTAGCCCTCAACGCCTTCGTTGCCATTGCAACGGCAAGAAACGTTTTTCCTGTTCCCGCAGGGCCTACGCCCATTACGACCGTATTGCTTTTTATGGCATCAACGTATTTTTTCTGCCCTACTGTCTTTGCCTTTATGGGCTTGCCGCGTGTCGTTATACAGATACAGTCATCGTCAAGCGAGCATAGCTCCTGCTCCTTACCGTCCGATGTCATACTGATAGCATAATCGACGTTCTGCTCTGTTATATCGTCATTCAGCTTTGCCACGCGTAAAAGATATTCAATTACGAAATACGCGCGCTGTACGCTGTCCTCATCACCGCTTATGACAATGGCGTTTCCGCACGTTTTGTCCGTATCGAGATTCTGAATACGCACGTTAAAGCACGTTTCGATACGGCAGGCGTGCGCATCGCACACGCCGAATATTTTGGCTGTCTGCTCGACAGTATCAGTTAAAATTATTTTTTGATGCATATTTTACCCTACCAACGATCGTATACTGATTTATAATACCATATTATACTCAAAAATGCAAGTATTAAAATAAAATATCCTCAATTATATTCACGAAAACGGACTGTTTGAAGGATCTCAGTTCATATTTTTTTTACATTTGTTGAAAAATAATTTTTGAAAACCCTTGCAAAGTTGATTTTCTTGTGATATAATACGCTTCGTGAGATTATACCAACATAGAGAGGGTGAATACAATGAAGGAAGGAATACATCCTGATTATAAGGAAGTAACAATCAAATGCGCCTGCGGCGAAACAGTCGTAACCAGATCCACAAAGGACGATCTTCGTGTTGAAATTTGTTCCAAGTGCCATCCCTTTTTCACCGGCAAGCAGAAGTTTGTCGATGCGGGCGGCCGTGTAGATAAATTCAAGAAGCGTTTGAGCAACGCAAGCAAATAAGGCGTAATCAAGTCACTGAATGGACAGAGCGGGGCGCTATACCCTATCTGTCCTTTTGTGTTTTTTGGAGGAATATGTCACAGGAAAATATTTTCAAGCAACAGCAATCGCCAAAGGCGGTGCTTGTATCCGTACTGCTTAAGGGCGAGGATGAAAACGAAAGCAACACAAGCCTTGCAGAGCTTGAGCAGCTTTTAAAGACTGCGGGCGGCGAGGTGTTCGGAATTATGACTCAGTCAAGAGAAGCGCCCGACGTCCGCACCTGTATTGGCGAGGGCAAGGTCGAGGAATTAAAGGAGATCTGCGAAAATAACGAAATACCGCTTGTCGTATTCGACACAGAGCTTTCTCCGTCGCAGATAAGAAACCTTGAAAAAGAGCTGGATAACGTGCGTGTTATCGACCGCACGATGCTCATACTTGACATTTTCGCGCTGCACGCAGTAAGCGGCGAGGGTAAGCTGCAGGTAGAGCTGGCGCAGCTCAAATACACCATTCCGCGTCTTTCGGGCAAAGGAACAGAGCTTTCCCGTCTTGGCGGCGGTATAGGCACGAGAGGCCCCGGTGAATCAAAGCTGGAATCAGACAAGCGCCATTTGAAGCATCGCATAGCGGCGCTTGAAGCGCAGGCGGAGGAATTGCGTAAAAACAGAGGAACGATGCGCGCCCAGCGTGACAGATCGGGCATTTTCAAGTTAGCGATAGCAGGCTATACTAACGCAGGCAAATCAACGCTTCTGAATGCGTTGACAAACGCGGGAATACTTGCAGAAAACAAGCTCTTCGCAACGCTTGACCCCACAACGAGAAAATATTCCTTGCCGTCGGGCGAGGAAATACTGCTTACGGACACGGTAGGCTTTATAAGAAATCTCCCCACACATCTTGTAAAGGCGTTCAGATCGACGCTTGATGAGGTGGCATTTTGCGACGGAATACTTCTCGTCGTCGACGCATCCGACCCCGAATATAAAAACCAGCTTGCCGTAACGCAGGAGCTTTTGGGCGATCTTGATGCAGGGGCAAAGCCGACGATATACGTATTCAACAAGATCGACTGCGCTTGCGAGGAATTCCGTCCGTGCGCACCGTTCGGAAGCGATTTTGTAAAGATCAGCGCAAAAACGGGCGAAGGAATGGACAGCCTGCTCAACGCGCTGGAAAACGCCGTATCAAAGGGTAAAACAAAGGAAACGTTTGAAATACCGTCGCATAGGGGCGATCTTGTGAGCTATCTTTACGCAAACGCAAACGTCCTGGAATGCGAATACACCGACACGCACACAGTTATAACAGCAGTAACGGATAAAAAAGCGAAGGGCTTCATTATGAAGTCATTGGGAAAATAATGAACAAGGAATACACAACACTAAGCGATTACGGCGAAGCATCCTTTACCGAAAAGCGTTCTGAATTCATCGGGTACGCTATGCCTGTTGAAACGGAGCAGGATGCGCTTGATTTTATTTCACAGATCAAAAAGAAGCATTCCGACGCACGCCATAATGTGTATGCGTATATCGTAAGGGAAAACAACACTATACGCTTCACAGAGGACGGCGAGCCGAAGGGCACGGCAGGCTCAATGGTGCTTGAGGTCATGAAAAAAAGCGGAATTACCGATGCGGTAATCGTCGTTACACGATACTTCGGCGGAATACTGCTCGGCACGGGCGGTCTTACACGGGCGTACACAAAGGCAGCGTCAGATGCGATAGCTTCATCGGGAATTTCCGTAATGAAGGAGCTGACGGAGTTTGATATAACCTGCTCATTCAAGGATCACGACAGGATAAGATACGCCCTGCAATCGTATAAATACAGAGCGGATAAGACCGATTTTTCATCAAATGTGACGATGAGCTGCGCGGCAACGCACGACATTTACGAGCAAATAAAAAAAGCCGTCACGGAGCTGACGGGCGATCGGGCAACGGTCAGCATTACAGGCTCCCGTTTCGGCGCGGAATAAGTACCGACGGAATAAAAAGCAGGAGCAAGAACAGAGATCGTCTTCCGTTCTTGCTCCTTTTGCCGATATTAAAAGCGTATTTTTCTGCTTATCTTCTTTTAATCTGATACCTTTTTTACATCCCTCAAAATATCTTCTCGATTTTTTTCAATCATCTCAGCATCTTGGTTAACTACAATTAACTCGTTATTGCGAAAACCAATACCCGCTGCACCGCTTGCCTCAACGTATACCTCGTTAAACCATTTGCTTCTTACATTTATTGAATATACAGTACCGTCTTCTTCGAGCCATGCAAATTTTTTACTATTAATAGTAACTTTAACTACCTTTTCCTCGCTGAGCTTATAAAAAACTCCGTTTACAAGGGCATAAAATACACACGTGCCTTCTCTTAAAGAGCCGTCTGAGATAAACATCTGCTCATTGTTTGCATCTACTATTTCAACAACCCAATTTTTGCCAATTGATTCAGGAACTTCTACCAAATGTCTTGTTTTTGTCCAAACAATGTATTTGTAATCTGTTCTTATGGCATTTTTCTCGTATGAGTCTCCCCAGTCGTCAGGAAATCGTTCGGGGTCTGCTATCGGTTGTGTATCTGCAGGGGCTTGCGTTTCGGGCGCTTTCGTTGCAGGGGGATCTGTTTCGGGTGCTTTCGTTTCGGGTGCTTCTGTATCCTCAACGGGAGCGTTCGTTTCAGGTGCATCGGTCATCTTGTCCGTTTCGGGTGCAGATGTTGTCTGTGAGTCCGTTACAGCATCTGTCGCAGCGTTCGTTGCTTTGTCCGTTTCGACCGCGGTTTGCAATGCTATATCCTGCGTATTGCCTGCCGTTGTTTCAGAGTTTTCCGTATCTGCACAAGATACAAGCGTTGATGCAAGAATAAGCGATGCTAAAATTACGGAAAGTATGCTTTTAGTATTCATCAGATATCTCCTTTATACGTTATTTACGTATATGTTATCACAATATTGTCGGTTTTTCAACCTCTTTTGCATTTTTTTGCATACGGCACTGCAAAGCGGTGATATTCACGCCCCGTCGGGTGACGTGGGGGCAGGCGAATGCCCGTTAACACGCCGTATCTTTAAAGATATTCCGCAAACTTTATATCAAAAGTAAAAAGTAAAGCTCTGACACACAGTGCGTTATCTGCACCGTCTGTCAGAGCTTTTTTCATTAGGTATTTTACGCTTCGCTGAAGCTGTCCTTACCTACGCCGCACATAGGGCACTCAAAATCGTCGGGAATATCCTCAAATTTTGTTCCGGGTGCAATACCGCCGTCGGGATATCCCTCTGCTTCATCGTACTCCCAGCCGCAAATGTCACATACGTACTTTTTCATAGTTTTTTTTCTCCTTTTATTTTATTTCTTCAAAATCAGATGCTCCGTGCTTACACAAGGGGCATACAAAATCCTCGGGCAAGGTATCACCTGAATAAACGTATCCGCATATTTTGCAGACGTAGCCCTTTTTGCCCTCAATTTCGGGCTTCGGCTTTACGTTTTCGTGATAATATGAATACGTCATCGTTTCCTTGTCGGATATAACTCTCGCCTCTGTCACAGAGCAGATGAACATACCGTGTGTATCAAGGTCTATATACTGCTCAACCTTAAGCGACATAAACGAATTGATATATCTCGGCAGGAAAACAAGACCGTTATCCGAGCGAAGCACATCACAGCCTGCAAATTTATCAACGTTTCTTCCACTTGCAAAGCCGAACACCTCAAACACCTTGAACGGCGCTTCGGTGGTAAGGCAGTTTATATTCATTTTACCCGTTTGCTTTATAACGTGGTGAGAATAATTGTCCTTGTTTATCGTAACGGCTATTCTGTTGGGAACGCTCGTCACCTGTGTTACGGTATTGACAATAAGTCCGTTATCCTTTTTACCGTCGTTACAGGTAACAACGTAAAGACCGTATCCGATATTGAAAAGCGCTGTAAGATCGTTTTTATCCGCCATATCACCGTTTTGCGCAACGTATTCACGGCAAAGCTCGTCTGCAAGGGCGTCTATCTGCTTTAAGCTGTCCTCGTTCAGTGCAGACAGTATTTTTACCGTATTTTCGGCATACGTGATATTTTTGCTGTTTTCCAGCATCCCCTTCATGACCTTTGCGGCAAGCGGCGCCCACGAGCCGTTTTCAATAAAGGCGACCGTTCTGTTCTGGTAGCTTCTTTCCGTCAGATGATCTATAAACTCTCTCATAAACGGGAATATATCCGCATTATATGTGGTCGTCGCAAGAACGAGCTTGCTGTATCGGAACGCATCCTCTACCGCCTCTGCCATATCGCATCTTGCAAGATCGTTTACAACTACCTTCGGGCAGCCCTTCGCTCTGAGCTTTTCAGCCAGACGCAAAACGGCTTTTTTCGTATTTCCGTATACGGACGTATACGCTATAACTATTCCCTCTTCCTCTGCTCTGTAGCTTGACCAGATATCATACAGGTTTATATAATAGCCGAGATCTTCCGTCAATACCGGGCCGTGCAGGGGGCATATCTTCTCAATATCAAGCCCTGATGCTTTTTTCAAAAGCGCCTGTACCTGCGCGCCGTATTTTCCTACTATACCGATATAATATCGTCTTGCCTCGCAAGCCCACGGCTCATCAACGTCAAGCGCGCCGAATTTACCGAAGCCGTCTGCCGAGAAAAGCACCTTGTCATAGCTGTCATATGTTACTATTACCTCAGGCCAGTGAACCATAGGAGCTGTAACGAATGTAAGGACGTGCTTACCGAGCGACAGCACATCTCCCTCTGAAACAACTATTCTGTTATCGGCAAAATCATTTCCGAAAAAGTTCTTCATCATTGCAAACGCCTTTGCAGATGAAACCACCGTTGTATCAGGGTATGTCTTTTTAAATATCGCAATATTTGCAGAGTGGTCGGGCTCCATATGCTGAATTATGAGGTAATCGGGCTTTTTTCCGTTAAGAGTGTTCTGTATGTTGTCGAGCCATTCATGAGAAAAAGCGGCATCCACCGTATCCATTACGGCGATCTTGTCGTCAATGATAACATACGAATTGTAAGCGATTCCGTTTGGAACGTCATACTGCCCTTCAAACAGGTCGATGTTATGATCGTTCACACCGATATATTTTATATCCTTTGTTATTTCCATCTGTTATCTTCCTTTCTTCAACCTTCACTTGTATTATTGTACCGACAATATGTTAATTTTTCAATACAATAATATTTTTTTATGGTATTTTTTCTCTGAAAGCAACCGTTTTCACAGTTGATCACCGTACTGATGCGCGGGCTGTGCTGTTGACTTTTTTTGCGAAAAATGATATTATGGGGTAAAATGTCGCCTTCACGGCGACCAAAAAAGACTTTTTGTATGCTATAATCCAATCACAAAGTAAAAATCAGCGGAAAGAGGTATCATTCGATGCAATACTCAAAAAATAGCAATAAATTTCTTAATACAGCATCGGCTGTATCATATTATATCAACTACGTATTAGGCACATCGGTCTACGATCCGCAAAAGTATTACGTCCCATCCGAATACAGCGGCGGCATACTGACGGACAGCATCTTTTCTCCATCGGAGCGGCAGGTGCTTGACATAGTAAGCAAAGCGATCAGCGAGCATGAAAAAAGCAAAGAAATACTCGTTAACCGTCTGACGTCATCTTTGATAACAGAAACGTTCGTGCAGGAGCTTATACGGCGGATAAAGGAAAGCGGAAAAAAGGACTCAGACATATACAGGGCAGCTCAGATAGACAGACGGTTATTTTCAAAAATAATATCCAACGAGAATTACCATCCGTCGCGGGATACCGCCATCGCGCTTGCGTTAGCTTTGCGTCTTGATTTTGTACAAACGCTCGATATGATAGGAAAGGCGGGATATACGATATCACGCGGCTGCGCAAGAGATCTATTCATTGAATACTTCATTTGCAGTAAAACGTACGATCTTGATCTTATAAACGCCGTTCTGTTTGAATTCGATCAGGCAGTGATAGGAAAGTACAACGGCAAAATGGACAGCGACGAGGAATAAACCGATAAGCAGAATAACGAATATCGAAAGGAACAGATAATATGTCAAACAAAATAATGCCTATTTCATCCGATACAGTGTGTCTTCTGTCAGCACAGCTGGCTATTATGCAAAAGCAGTTAGCGGAAAAGGAAGCTCAGATGCGTGAAGCTCTGCACAAAAAAAGAAGCATTGACGAAAAAATGAGGCTTAGTGCCGAGCTTGTCATGCTCAGAAAAGAAGAAGCAGAGCTTACAGCCGATATTGAGTATGCGATCAGCTATATTAAAAGAAACGGCGATGACTACTGTGTAACACCGAACGAGGAAGCGAAAGAATATATCTATTGTATAGCGCAGGCTTACGGCAAGTCGGTATATGCTGACGACAGCGGCGAACTTTATTTCACCGAAAACAATGACAGGGACGGATATGTAGCCGACATCGGTGAATTATGTGACGATCCTGACAAGCTGATCTTGCTTTCAACACTTCCAAAGGCAGAGCAGGAGTTGACAAAAAGATACATTACTCAGAAATACGGAATACTCAAATGGACTGAGCATAACACTATGAAATACGGCGGTGAACATTAATGAAAAACAACTGTAGCATCTTAATATCATTTTTACTGTCAATACTTTTTATCACCTGTATACTTTCGGGGTGCGGTGCAGATGAAATATCTGAAAGCACCGATGCTATGGATGAAACAGTAACGTCTGTTGCTCAGCAGACCGAGAGTGCGGAAACAACGCGTTTACAAAATGATACCTCTTACACAGAAAACACAGATACGTATATTTCCGAAACCGAAGAAATGCACGAAAGTGCAGGCTCGGACGATGCTCTTGCAACAGATCACACGCACGAATACTCATATACAACAGTGCCGTCATCATGCACAGAGCCGGGATATACAGAATACAAGTGCTTACAGTGCGGCGATACATATACAGACGATTATACGATAGAAAAAGGACACGAGCTTACAGTTTTTGAAGCATCCGCTCCAACGTGCGACAAGCAGGGGAAAACAGTATACAAATGCAATAACTGCGAATATACAAAGGAAGAATATTCTCCGTCTTTGCCGCATTCTTATAAGGTATATGTAACCGATGCAACATGCACAAATGACGGATATACGACACACACCTGTGAAAAATGCCTTTATTCCTTTACCGACAGTATAACCAAAGCAAAGGGGCATACTTACAAAAAGTCCGTTATTGAAGCTACATGCACAGTCGGCGGCTACACGTCATATAGCTGTAATTGCGGATACACTTATACAGACTCTCTTACATCTGCAAAGGGACACTCATTCGGCGAATGGATAACAGTAAAACAGCCGACTGAGCAAAGCGACGGCACAGCAGAGCGAAAATGCAAGCTATGCACGCAAAAGGAATCGAAGGTTCTGAACAAGCTCATTCCGCAGCACACACACAAATATACATCAAGCATCAAAAAAAGTCCTACCTGCACCGAAAACGGCATTTTGCAGTACAAATGCACCTGCGGAGCATCATATACAGAAAGCATCAAGTCGCTGTCCCACAGCTACATATCAAGCATAACAAGCCCTACCTGCACAGATCAGGGCTATACAACGCACACCTGTGAAAAATGCGGTAACAGCTACAAAGACACATATACAAACGCAAAGGGTCACAGCTATGGCACACCCGTCACAACAGCTCCGACCTGTACCGAGGACGGCTACACGGTACACAAATGTAAAATATGCAAATACTCATACACAGACGGATATGTACCGGCCAGCCACAAATATACCGATACTGTAACAAAGGCGACGTGTACAGAGGACGGATATACAACTCATAAATGCACAGTATGCTCACACTCCTACAAAGATACAACAGTAAAGGCAGCAGGGCATAGCTACAGTCATCAAATAACATCTGCCACGTGCTTGGAAAAGGGCTACACCGCACACACCTGCTCAAAATGCGGTCACAGCTACAAGGACACGTATACAAGTGCCAAAGGACACAGCTATTTATCAAGCACGGAAGCACCTACGTGTACAGAGCAAGGAAAGACCGTATATACCTGCAAGACATGCGGTCACTCATACAATAGCATTTTACCGCCACTGTCTCACAGCTACATATCAAGCGTGACAAGCCCCACCTGTACGGATAAGGGATATACAATGCACACCTGTTCAAGATGCTCGGACAGCTATAAGGATACATATACAGATGCCAAGGGGCACGCATATTATTTAAGCGACAGGACCCCCTCCACTTGCGTTACCGAGGGCAAAAGCACGTATCGCTGCTCCCGCTGCGGTCATACCTATACAGAGGCTATTCCTCTTTCCAAGCATTCATATCAATATTCAAAAGTACCTGCAAGCTGTACTGAAAAGGGGTATACAAAATACACGTGTAAGGTATGCACCGACAGCTATATAGGCAGCGAATGGGATGCATTGGGGCACAAATACGCATTTGTATCCGAGAACAACGGCACTATCACCTACGGATGCGAAAGATGCAACGGTTCATCATACAAGGAATACGAAAATGCCCGTTACGATGCATCGCTCACACCGCCGAAGGTAATATACACCTTTGCTCACAACATAAGCATCGTTTCGTACTGCGACTCACAATTCAGTAAAAACGATGGGTATATGTGCCAAGGCATAGTATCAAAAAATGCCGATTTTACAGAAGATACCGATATTAAGTTATGCGCATATTCCTCATACGAATATTATTACAGAATGTGCTTTACCGATCGCACCGACACTAATTACTACAAGCTGAGAATGTGCAAAATGGACGGTGAGGTATTTGTTTACGGCCCGTGGACAGAAGTAGTCAAATGTGACGTATACAGTTTTTATAAAGAAATCGACGGAAAACCGAAATATACGTATGAGCTTTATTCTATTGACGGCAACGGCAAGGTATATGCAGGTGTTGAAAAATTACTGTTTCTGAAAACGGACAATCCCTACCCTGACAGCTTTATGTTCTACACAGGCGACGGTCAACCGTCCGATATTTTCAACAATATGACCGTTTACCGCAATCCGCTCTGTTACGATGTTGAATATCTGAATGTGATCGACTACAGCTCAAATATAAGAAAGGTCAACGGCGGTTATCTTCTCAAATTTTCCGAAGAAGATGTGGGAACCTTTCATTTCGGGCTGTGCGAGGCAACTACCGAAGGATATATCAAAATTCGTGATTACGATATAAATGTTCTCGATCTCGAAAAAGCGGAGCTTGAATGGATCGACAACGTGATAGCGAAAAACACCACCTCTCAGATGACAAGTAAGGAAAAGCTCGAAGCGGTAATAGACTACATAGAAGCCTGCAACTTCAGATATCTTACAAACCGTAACGGAACAACGCTCATAAGACTTGCGCGTCAGCCAAACGATCCGTGGTTTTTGTCATACCGTTGGGACAGTATGACATCGCCCGCCGTGCTTGCCAAGATAGCCGAGCGGATAGGCGGATTTGAAAAGGTGGTAAACTGCTATACAAGCGATGAGCACGATTGGTCATATCATCATATGGCTTGCGTAACATATGAGGGCAAAGAATATTACTACACCGTATGTCCCCTGGCTGAAACGGGTGCAGCAAATGAAAATGATCTCAAAAAGATAGATTTTACAAGCCCCTCTGAGCTTTCACAGTTTTATAAAATACCGTAAACTACACAGTCGGTTTCCCTTGCGGACGCCGACTGTATTTTTATGCATTTTTCTCAAACGAAATACAAAATACGATCAACGTATTGTAATTTGACTCAATTTGTGTTATTATGAGATGAAAACTTTTCATTCAACGGAGAAAATATGTATTACGCAGCGGTCTGCGTTGCCGTCGTTTTATTCGGAACGCAATTTTTGACAAAGCGAAAATACGCTGAAAAGATGGGCAGCGGACTTTTCCCTACTATGCTGTTAAGTCTTCTCGGCGGTATTCTCGGTGCTGTCATAATGGTATTCACAAGCGGCTTTAAGCTCGAATACACCCCATTTACGCTCATTATGGCGTGTGTCGTTACGCTCAACAATCTGCTTTTCAACCTTTGCTCGCTCAAATCGTTTGAAAGAGTAAATCTTGCCGTATATTCCGTATATTCTATGCTCGGCGGAATGATACTTCCCATTCTTGCAGGCGTTGCGTTTTTCGGTGAAGAATTGACATTGGGGCTTATTTTATGCTGTGTATTCGTCATTGCATCGGTAATCCTTGTGAATGTTAAAAAAAGCAGTACAAAAAGCGGAACGCATAACAGATTTGTGAGCTTTCTTTTTTATCTCGGAGTTTTTTTCTTCAACGGAATGTCGGGTGTTATCAACAAATTCTATACCGACGCTGAATACGCTAAGGCATCGAGTGCGGGATTTTCCCTTACGTGCTCTTTGGTGACTGTCGCAGTATCGCTCGTATTTATCTTATGTTATCAAAAAAACAGACCTAAAATATACCCCCTGCCCACATTTATCGCGCTTTGCGGAAACGCAGGAAACAGAGTTGCAAATTATTTACTGCTGTTATCCCTTTCATTTCTTCCCGCATCGGTCAATTATTCAATGGTTACAGCAGGCACGATAGTCGTATCAACGGTGTTAAGCTCTGTTTCGGGCGGAAAAGTTCAAAAATTTGAATGGCTTGCCGTGCTTACATCAATAACAGGCATTGCCTGTCTTATACTACTATAAGCGGATCGGAGAAAAACAAATGAACGAAAGAAAAATAAAGATCGGTATCTTCGGCTTGAACAGAGGTATGGCGAACGCCAAGGCAATAAAGCTGTGCGGCGGAGATATTATTGCCGTATGTGACAAAAATGACGAGCGCAGACGGGCATTCAAGGAACGTATAGAGCCAAAATGTACCGTTTTTGACGATTTTGACAGTCTTTTAAAATGCGGAATAGAGGCAGTATACATAGCCAATTACTTTCCCGAGCACGCACCGTATGCCATAAAGGCGTTGGAAAAGGGCATTCACGTCATATCGGAATGCACCTCAAACGGCACTATGGCTGAGGGCGTTGCTCTTATGCGGGCAGCTGAAAAAAGCTCTGCAATATACATGCTCGGAGAAAACTATCCGTATATGCTTTTCAATCTTGAAATGCAACGTGTATATCAGGAAGGCTCACTCGGAAAGATCCTTTTCGGTGAGGGTGAGTACAATCACGCAAGTCCGTCAACAGACCCCAACGCCGTAAGGTCGCTTTATGACAGCGAGACGCATTGGCGGAATTATCTTCCCGCAACGTATTATCTTACACACTCATTAGCTCCTCTTATGTGTGCGACTCATTCTGTTCCGAAAAGAGTATGTGCGCTTCCCGTATTCAGTCCCAAGGAGGGCGATAATATAATAACTGCATCACGCAACGGAGATGCTCTGGCGATAATGACCGTTCTCAACGATGACGGCTCCGTTTTCAGAATAACGGGACACAGCACGTTCGGATATTCCGAAAATTCTTACCGCCTTGCCTGCAAAAAAGGACAGATCGAAAACGTTCGCGGAACGGACGGCAAGGTCATGCTTTCTTACAACTCCTGGCACACTCCAAACGGAGCAAAGGAATCTGACCTTTACTATCCTCACGAAAACGAGAATGATGCGCCCTTGGCAGCCCAAACAGGTCATTTCGGGAGCGACTATTATATGTTCAAGGACTTTTTCGACTGCATAAGAACGAACAGAAGGCCGTATCTTGACGCTTTTGTTGCAACGACCATGGCATCCGTCGGCATACTCGGCCACAGAAGCCTGCTTAAGCTCGGCGAACCGATGGATATACCGGATCTTCGCCTTGAGCAAGAGCGTAAAAAGTACGAAAACGATACTTTATCTCCCTTTTATGCGTACGAGGGAAAAATGTCACCGAGCGTTCAGGTATGCTCGAAGGACGATTTTTGCCCGTCAGATGACAAAATACAGAGGTTTAAAAAAGCGATATCGAAAGGTTGAAATTCCCTTTCAAGCGGCAAAAATACTGTGTCCGAATTGTAACATTTGGCAAAACGGTATTGAACTTTATAAAAATATGTAGTAAAATAACCACCCGCCGATAAGGCCGACAGTTCGTTTGTACCATCCTGTCGTAAAACAAAACCAGGACTGCTGAACGTAATAACGTAAGCGGCTTTGTGTTTTTCAAAGCCGCTTTTGAATTTTAGGAATATTACAGATGAAAAAGAAAAATTTAAGCAATTCACGCTTGCTGTCTGCATTGAAGCGTGAAAAAAAGGAAACGGAGCTGCTTTTGCAGTGCATTCCCGCGACTACCGTCACTTTATTTGTCGTAAGCGTAATATGTATGAATCTGCTTGCAAACAAAACTCTCGTACAGAATTATTACATAGCTCTGGACGGCGGCATACTCATATCGTGGCTTTCGTTTATGTGTATGGACGTGATAACAAAATATTTCGGTCCTAAGGCTTCAAACAAAATTGCAATTCTCGCCTGTATGATAAATCTGCTGACCTGCCTGATATTTTATATTGCAAGTATCATTCCGTCAAACGCAAATGACTACACAGAGCTTAACGGTATACTCGGCGGTACTTGGTTTATACTTTTATCAAGTACAGTATCATTTCTGATATCGGCGGCAATAAACAATCTGTTAAACAGTATCATCGGAAAAGCCTTCAAAAAAGATCCTGACGGAAAAGCGGCGTTTGCGTGCCGTTCATACATATCGACCTTTGTAGGTCAGTTTGCCGACAATTTTATTTTTTCGGTGATCGTTTTCACACTTTTTGCCCCTATATTCTGGGACGGATTTCATTGGACAGTGCTTCAATGTGCCGCCTGTGCTTTGACAGGAGCCGCAGCGGAGCTTATAATGCAGATCGCATTTTCGCCTATGGCGTACAGAATACTGATGAAATGGAAGAAAAACTCCGTAGGTCATCAGTATCTGCAATATATAAACGAAAATAAATCTTCTGAAAATGAAGCGGAGGTGTAATACAAATGAAAATACTGATAACGGGATCATCGCAAGGCATAGGAAAGGCGATAGCTGAGCTGTTTTTAAAAAACGGTCATTCGGTCACAGGCTTTGACAGACAGCCTTCTGCGATCGCAAATGAACATTACACGCACTATCAGCTCGATATTTGCAGATCAGACCTTCTTCCCGAAATAAGTGACGTGGACGTATTGATAAACAACGCAGGAACGCAAAATGAAAATGATATAGAAACAAATCTTAAGGCTCTTATTGCGGTAACAGAAAAATACGGTGTTCGGAAAGGGATACGCTCTGTGCTGAGCATCGGCTCTGCAAGCGGTCACACGGGAAGCGAATTTCCCGAATACTGTGCAAGCAAGGGCGGAGTTATCGCTTACACAAAGAACGTAGCTATGAGGATCGCTCCCTTCGGCGCTACGTGCAACAGCCTTGATCCAGGCGGAGTTTTTACACCTTTGAATGACTGTGTAATAAACGACCCTGAGCTATGGGCTCAGATAATGGAAGAAACTCCGTTAAAAAAATGGGCTACCGTTGAAGAAATTGCAAATTGGGCATATTTTCTTACGGTGACGAATACATTTTGCACAGGTCAAAGCATTATTGTTGACGGCGGCGAATCCGTCAATCGCAAATTTATATGGAAGGATTAAAGCGATAAAGCGCATTCCCTTTGTATACTGAGTTTTTTTCAGCAATTGTTAATCAAATAACTTTTTCGTTCAATTTTTGGAATAATAAGATAAAATTTGCGGATAATACTTGACAAACGGGTCTTTTTAATGTATATTAAAATTGCAAAACAAAAATTTTAAGGAGGATTAATATGAAAAAGATTATCTCATTATTTGTTATTGCAACAATGATCGTAGCAGCTATGTCCATCTCGACAAGCGCTGCTGACGTAACATCCACAGCACAGTTTGCTTACGACGGTACAGTTAACAAGCTGACAGCGAACATCAATTCCGACGTTCCGCTTCATTTGACCGATCCCGCACAGAACCTCGTAGTTGACCTTAACGGCTTTACTTGGGAATGCGCCGATGTAGTTCTGAAGGTTGACAACGGTGCATCTGCTACCGTTTACGATTCTTCCGAAGCTAAAACCGGTACTGTCAAGTCCAGCGCAAACGATGCTATCTCCATTTCCAACGGCGCGCTTAACATCGAAAACATCACAGTTATCGGTGGCGATGATGGTATGGACGCTGTTTTCGCAGCTGGCGGTAACATTTCAATTAAGGGCTGCAAGCTTTCTGCCGGCAAGGCAGGTCTTGATGCTGCTAACGGTTCTGCTGCTGCAGGTGTTCCGGTTGTAGCTGTTATCACAGACACAGTATTCGACACCTACGCTAACCCCGGTGACAGAAACTGCGCTATCGAGCTCAGAGCATACTCTGCTGACGAATCCGTTACTATCTGCGGCAACACTGTTTTCAATGTTAACAAGGTTATGATCCGTTCAGAGTACAATGGTCCTGAAGGCGTAGCTGACGTTATCGCAGCAGGCGAAGGCGCTACAATCTCCTTCACAGATCCCGCTGCTGTTGCAGGCAGAGACAACTACACCTACTCTGAAATCACTTACACCTACACAGCTACAGAAGGTGGCGACGATGCAGGTGAAGGTGAAGGTGAAGGCGAAGGCGAAAACAACCCCGAAACAGGCGATGCTTTCGTAGTAGTTGCAGCTACAGTTGCAGCTTTCGCACTTGCAGGCGTAGTAGTTTCCAAGAAGGTTCGCGCTTAATCAAACTATAATCAAAAAAAAGATGTGTGTTTTTGCACACATCTTTTTTATTTGTGTGTGCACTTGGCGGTTATTTCATATTATTGCACTTGACAACAAAGGATTTTTATTGTATATTGAATGAGCAAAACAAAAAATTAACAGGAGAACTATTATGAAAAAGATTTTTTCTTTGTTGCTGTGCCTGACCGTATTATTTTCAATGGCAGCCTGCAGCAATGACGGTAATGAAGAAAATCCTCCGGAAACACCGAAAGCATACGAAAGTGCACCCGATACTTCCGCTTCAGACATTTCCGAATCCGACACATCCATCCCCGGCGAATCCACCTCGGACGAAAATAAACCGACAACGGATAATAACACCATACGTCCGAACGGTGAACTGCCCGAAAGTGCTTTAGATCTAACAAAAGACGAGGTGCAGCATTATACAGGCAAGGTAATGCAAGCCATCATTCAGTTAGACGTCGACACTATGGAAGAGCTTGCGTCTGATGACAGCGTTTATCTCATTCGTTCGGTAAAAGAAGATGACATTTATCGCACTATGTGGGAAAAGACGATCGGCAAGTCAATTTATCTTGAAGAAAGCAATATGCTTATTTACAAAGACCCGCAGTATATCTTTGCCGGATGGCTGACCGATGCATATAAAAACGGAGAAGCTCTGAAGAGCAAAATCGACGATTATACCGAAGAGGAGATAATCGCAATTTCTGATAAATACGTTGATAAAGCACCGTACATCGCCACAAAAATTGATATTGAGGACGACTTTGAAATTGATATCGAAGACGGCAAGATCGTAATTGATTGTAACGACTGTCTGTCTGCTACCGCATGGGATGAATTATCGGATGTGGGCGTGCCGCATCCGATATCACGCAGCGGCGAGGATTTAGCAAAGCTCGCATTCGGTGTCAATTGCGAAATTTCTCTCGGCTTGCAGTATATCGAAAAAGACGGATTTACCATTTGGAAATCACTGATAACAGGTGATCTGTCTGCAATCGTAGCTGCATACGATGCAGCAGCCGATTACGATCTTAACGCTGAGCTTACAGGTACCAATATGTTATGGGAAACAGTATACCAGCATTATTTCAAAAAAGATGAAAATGTAAGCGTTGTGCAGCAGTGGATAAATGAAAACGTCACCATCTTCAGAGAAATATCCTCTGTATATGTGTATATTCCTGCATCTTTAGAAAAAACATATCCTTACTATACACTCACCGATGCTGAAAAAGATCAGCTCAAGGATGTTGACATATTCATCAGATCAAACGTACACGAGCATCAGAAGAACACCAAAAGCGAATTTGACCCGTTCTATGATGTTATCGCACAAATGGTGCGTCTCGGTGCTATTGATTGGTACACCGACGGAGAACCTGCATAAACCGTTAAAAGATGTGTGTTTTTGCACACATCTTTTTTTGTTTGTGAAATCTTGGCAGTTATTTCAATATTGCTCTTGACAAAAAAGGCTTTTTAATGTATATTAGATATGCAAAACAAAAAATTTATAGGAGGATTAGTAATGAAAAAGATTATCTCATTATTTGTTATTGCAACAATGATCGTAGCTTGCATGAGCTTTTCTGTTAATGCAGCTGACGTAACATCCACATCACAGTTTGCTTTTGACGGTACTGTTAACAAGCTGACAGCTGACATCATGGGTGCTGATAGACTTACCCTTTCCAACGCTTCCGACAACCTCGTAGTTGACCTTAACGGCTTCACTTGGCAGAGTGACGACATCGTTATTAAGATCGATAACGGCGCAACTGTTGAGATCTACGATTCTTCCGAAGCTAAGACAGGTAAGATCCAATCCGGCAACGATGCGATCGACATGTCCAACGGTACTCTTACACTTAAGAACATCACCGTTGAAGGTGGCGTTGACGCTTGCGATGCAATATTCGCAAACGGCGGTAACATCACAGTTGAAGGCTGCACACTTTCCGGCGGTAAGGCAGGTATCGACTCTTCCAACGGTTCTTCCTCTGCAGGTGTTTCCGTTGTAGCTACCGTTAAGGACACAAAGTTTGCAAGCTATGCAAACCCCGGCGACAGAAACTGCGCTATCGAGCTCAGAGCTTCCTCTGACGATCAGATGATCACACTCGTTGGCAACAACGTTTTTGAAAACAACAAGATTATGATCAGAGATGACTACAAAAAGGGTGCTGCTGCAGGTATCGTTGCAGGTGAAGGCGCTACAGTTTCCTTCACAGATCCCGTTGCTGTTGCAGGCAGAGAAAATTACAAATCTTGCGACATCGCTTACAACTACACAGCTCCCGCTCCCGCTGCGCTTGATTACCACCTCGTTGGTTACATCAACGGCGCTGACTACGGTTGTGAGGCTGACTGGGAAAACCTCGGCGAATACAAGTTCGTTGACGGCAAGCTCACAGTTACATTTACGCAGGACAGCTACATATTCTTAAAGGCAAGCGATAACGCTCACTGGTATATGGCTGAAGCATACATCGACAACACAGCAACAAGCGGTACATTCAAGAACACATCTACAGGCACAAACGAAAAGATGTTTGTTCCCGGCAACGTTGAGCTTGAGTTCACACTCGTTGACAACGGCGATGACACATTCACCATCAGCTACGAAGAAGTTGTAGACGAAGGTGAGGGTGAAGGCGAAGGTGAAGGCGAAGGCGAAGGCGAAAACAACCCCGAAACAGGCGATGCTTTCGTAGTAGTTGTAGCTGCAGTTGCATCTATCGCGCTCGCAGGCGTTGTAGTTTCCAAGAAGGCTCGCGCTTGATCTTAACTGATTGCTGATATCAAAAATACGCAAGGAATCAATTCCTTGCGTATTTTTTCGTTCAGTCATCTTTTTCAGTTTCGTGCTTGATTATTTCACCTGTCACAGCGTTGATCTCAAGCTCATACTCATATCCGTTATGCTTTATTTCGACCTCATATAATATAGCTCCGTCATCGTCGTCGAGCTTGACTTTGTATTCTTCAACATCTTCCTTTGAAAGTCCGCAGGCTTCAAGTGCCGCCTTATATGCTCTTTCTTTGCCGATATAATCGTTTTGATCTACCTGATCCCAGCCCTTGTCTCCTGCATTTATACCATTGATCTTCTTTACACTTTCAAATGTAATATTACCGCTTACAGCATCTATTTCGTATTTATAGCAATCCACATCGGTTTTAAGCGTAACATCGTATTCGTACGCGCCGTCATCCTTGTCAAGCTTTATTTTTTCAAATAGCGCTGTGCCGGTTTCAATACCTGCTTTTTCGTATGCTATCTCGTACGCACGCTCTTCTGTTATGAAAGCGGACGTATCGATATTTTCATCGTCCTTTATACCGCCGTTATTGCCGTTCTGACCGTTGCCGTTGCCATTTCCGTTGCCATTTCCGTTGCCGTTACCGTTGTGCTTGCCGTTGTCATCATCGTCATCAATTTCAATTTCAGAATCTACGATCTTGCCTGTAACCGAATCTATTTCGTATTCATATTCGGTATTGCCAACGTTAAATTCAACCTCGTATACCATAACACCGTCATCACAATCCATTTTAACCTTGAGCCTTGTAACATCGGTTTCTGTAAGACCTGCCTGCTGCAGTGCAAAAAGCTTTGCCGCATCCTTACCTATATACGATGTGTCCTTCGGTTCGCCCTTGCATTTTGCATGCTTAAGCTGAAGATCATTTGCGGATATGAGCAAATTAAGATCGTTTACTGAAAGATTTGCAATAGAATCTGCTGTGAGCAGTTGATTCTCATCCAGTATCTGAGCTATGAGCTGCGCCTTCCCCTCTGAAATACCATAGGAATTCACAAGCTCTGCAAGCTGATCGGTGCTTGTTACCGACTGGCTGAGTATAGATGCCGAAATATCCGTTTCAGCAAACAGATCGTAGATCATCTGCGCGAGCTTTTCAGATAGCTTATTTCCCTTTTCCTTATCATCGTTCTTTACCGAAACAAGAATGGAATTTCGGTCTGCATCTATATAACCGCTTTCGTTGAGAGAGGTGACTATACTGTCAACCGCCGATTCCAGATCCATTCCCTTATAATTCTTTGTACCGAGAAGATCCGCACCGTCGTCATTTACAGCTTTTACATCAATGACCTTTTGCTTTTTGTTTACGCTGATCTCAACGCTCGGATTCACATCGATCGACACAACAGAGTCAACTGCGTTTACCGACGTATACATAAATGTGCTCAAAACAGTCCCGAATATCAGGAATACTGCCGCCGCTACCGCCACAAGCGGTTTGAAATTAAAAGTTTTTTTCATTTTTTGATACCTGCCTTTCTCGTTGCAGGAGGCTATTATTTTGTCAAGAACATCAGGCGTAGACTGCTCTATTTCTCTTTTCAACCTTTTTTCAATATTGTCCGACATTAATTTACCCTCCCAAAATCTTTTTCATTTTTTTGATCGATCTGTTGTATTTTGAAAGCACCGTCGCCAGCGGCATATCAAGCAGCTTTGCTATTTCCCTGTGCTTAAGACCCGTCACCGCATGCAAGGTGACTATTTGCCGCTCTTCCTGCCCGAGTGTCATCATAGCCTGAGTGACAGACAGCTCATCTGTCACCTGTTCGGAAAAATCTGCGTTTGATACTGAATTGTGCAACAGCTCGTCTTGCATCGGCTGAGACCTTTTTTTCTTTCTCAATGCCATAAATGCAAGGTTTTTCGTTATTTCAAGTATCCAAGGTATAGGATTTCCCCTCGGCTTATACGAGCCTGCATAGGAAAATATGCGTACATACGTATCGTGCATAACATCCTCAGCATCTGCGGTGTTTTTCAAAATTGACAAAGCGAAGCCATACACCGAGCTTTGCGTATGAATATACAATTCCGCAATCCCCTCCGTGTCGCCTGCGGCGGCTCTTGCGATGTATTCTTCAAGCTGAGCATTTTCGGTGTTATCGGTATATTCAGTTGTTTTCGGCGACGAAAATTCCTTCATATACTGCATAGCTTTTTTCTCCTGTCACACAATAAATGCATAAGAAAGGCTTTTTATTGCATCGAATAAAACTTTTTTCAATAAAATTTTACCGTCTTTTATATGTACATTTCAATACTTTTTTCAAAATTTCCCGCATCTGCACTTGAAATCGACGTGTTTGTATGGTAAAATATAATGATTAATTATGTATATTTAAAAGATGACTTGACAAAAGGAGTACATTATGCCTATAAAAATTCCCGACGGGCTTCCTGCCGCGGAAATATTACGAAGCGAAAATATATTCGTTATGAACAAATTGAGAGCTGAGCAGCAGGACATTCGCCCTTTGCAGATAGCAGTTCTCAATCTTATGCCTACTAAAGAGGTAACGGAAACTCAGCTTGTCCGCTTGCTTTCCAACACCTCCCTTCAAGTCGAGTTGACTCTTATAAGAGTTGACAGACACATATCGAAAAACTATTCCGAAGAGCATATGGGGCTTTTTTACGCCGATTTTGATGACGTTTGTCACAAAAAGTTCGACGGTCTTATAATAACAGGCGCTCCTGTTGAAAATCTTGATTTCAAGGAAGTCAAGTATTGGGATAATCTTTGCAGGATTTTCAAATGGGCAGAAAAGAACGTTTGCTCTACCATATTTATATGCTGGGCATCTCAGGCGGCTCTTTACTACTATTACGGCATAGGAAAGCAAATGCTTGATAAAAAAATGTTCGGTATATTTGAGCATACCGTCCATACCCCTGCACACCCTATCGTCCGTGGCTTTGACGAAACATTTCTCGCTCCTCATTCAAGGCACACGGAAATAGATATTCACGATCTGCAGGCTGCATTCAATCTGAAAATACTCGCTTCGTCGGAAAAGGCAGGGCCTTATCTTATATCCGACGATACCGCAAGCAGATTTTTTATCACAGGCCACTGCGAATACGACTACGATACGTTATCGCTTGAATATTTCCGCGACAAGAACAAAGGGCTCAATATTGAAAAGCCGTACAATTATTTTCCAAACGATGATGAAACAAAGCGTCCGCCGAACAGGTGGCGTTCACACGCTCATCTTTTGTTCTCCAACTGGCTTAACTATTTCGTATATCAACGTACGCCGTACGATCTGGAAAATCTTTGATATATTACATTATAAAATTCTGCGGATACATAGCGTGTAACCTTTCTACCGTTTTTGTTATTAACTGTACAGACGCAAAGGAGGTGTGCTTCGTTGAACAGCTTTGAGGATGTCTACAATAAATATTTTCCGCGCGTATACAGCTTCATCTTCAATCTGTGCCGTGACAGCTCACTTTCAGAGGAGATCACGCAGGAAGCATTTTACCGTGCGTACGTATCCTTCGATAAATATAATGGGAGCTGCGATATTTTCACATGGCTCGCCGCCATAGCCAAAAATACGTATTTCAATTATTTAAGAAAAAATAAAATCAAGCTCGTAGAGCTTGAGGAGGCTGACGGGCAAAGCGCGGAAAGTCCGGAGGATGCAGTTTTCAGAGCGTTTGAGTCCCGACAGGTACAGTTAGCCATAAACAAGCTGCCGAAAAAATACAGAGATGTTGTGTTTTTGAGAATATACGCTGAATTGCCTTACAGTGAAATTGCATCTTATCTCGGAATATGTCAGTCAAGTGCAAAGGTGATATTTCACAGGGCTAAAGAAATGTTAAGAAAGGAATTAACGGTATGAGCTGCGATATAGTAAAGGATCTTTACGGAATATACAAGGACGGCTGTGCCAGCGAAAAAAGCAAGGCGATAATCAAACACCATTTAAAGAATTGTGAGGAATGCAGACGCTTTTACCGTGACATTCCATCGCAAATCAGGATAGAAAGCTGCACTTCGAAGGGTGATTACACTCTTCTTGCAAAAAGGATCAAACGCCGCAGGACATTTATGACAGCGGCTATTATATCCGGCTTTGTAGTGCTATCCGCCTGGGCCATAGCCGAAACGCTCGACAAAAAATAAGAAAACTTTAATTATGTCCAAAATGTAAATATTGGTTTTGGATATTGACAAAACAAATATTGTAGTATATAATACTTGTGTTAATCCGAAGACAGCAGGTTTCGGTAAAAGCTGATGGCTTTCCTGCCGAGGGGAAAACGGTATATACTTTTTGTATTTTGACGCTTTCTTTTCGGTATCCGATCGGTGTCCGATAAGATGGCGTTTTCTGTTTTCGGAAGACATACCAAAACGGAGGTAAATTCAGATGGCAAGCGAAAAAATCAAGGCCGCTAAACAGCAACAGGTAGCAGACCTTGCCGAAAAGCTCAAGACCGCCTCTTCCTGCGTTATCGTAACATATGCGGGCATTACCGTTGAAGACGATACAAAGTTGAGAGCTGAATTGAGAGAAGCAGGTGTTGACTACTCCGTTATCAAGAACACGATGACGAAGAGAGCTGTTGAGCAGGTTGGTTACGCAAAACTTGGCGAAGTTCTCGAGGGTATGACAGCCGTGGCTATTAGCCAGAACGACCCTGTAGCTCCCGCTAAGGTTCTCAAGAAGTACGCTGACAAGGTTGAGACCTTTGACATTAAGGCAGGCTTTGTTGACGGCGAAATTCTTGACAAGGCAGGCGTTATCGCTCTTGCAGATATTCCTTCCAAGGAAACACTTATCGCAAAGATCATGGGCTGTGTTCGTTCACCGCTCTTCAACTTGGCATACGTGCTCCAGGCGATTATCGACAAGAATGGCGAAGCACCCGCAGCAGAGGCTCCCGCAGAGGAAGCCGCAGCAGAAGCTCCCGCAGCAGAATAATTTGCGCGTGAGTTAAAATTTATTAAAAAAATACGAAAGGTAGTATTAAAAATGGCAAACGAAAAGATTGAAAAGATTCTTGAAGAGCTTGATGCTCTTACAATTCTCGAAATGGCTGACCTGGTAAAAGGTCTTGAAGAAAAGTACGGCGTATCTGCAGCAGCTCCCGTAGCAGCAGCAGGCGCAGCAGCTCCCGCAGCAGCAGCTGCAGAAGAGAAGACAGAGTTCGCCGTAGTTCTCGCTTCCTTCGGTTCATCCAAGCTCGGCGTTATCAAGGTTGTTCGTGAGCTCACAGGTCTCGGCCTTAAGGAAGCTAAGGACATCGTTGAAGGCGCTCCTAAGACACTTAAGGAAGGCGTTGACAAGGCTACTGCTGAAGAATACAAGGCTAAGCTCACAGAAGCAGGCGCAACGATCGAAATTAAATAATTTCACTTTCATAGGCGTTATAAAAGCCGTGGGAAATCCCACGGCTTTTGCTTTTTATCGGCATTTACATTTTTCAATCTTTTTTCTTACCGTCATCTCATGGATCTTGAATGCACAAATGTGAAGCATAACCAGAGCTATAAGAAATCCAACGCCGAGCACTGTTACGGTTGCAAATTTTCCGTTTTTTGCATCTCCTACGGTAATAAGCGGCTTTTTACACATACACATCATTTGCGAAATACTGTTTTTCATATTCAAATTCCTCCTTTTCATTTAATTTATTATTGGAAAATACTTTTACTCTTATTCGCCTTTTTTGATAAATGCTTCTTTCCCCTTGACAAAATTGCCGCATTCGTGATAAACTGTTTATTGGGACTAAATTTAAGGAGTTTTTTAATTGAATATTCCAAATGGAGTAAAAAATATACTGAATATACTTAATGCAAACGGCGAGAAGGCATATATCGTCGGCGGCGCTGTAAGAAACAGTATCATGGGCAGAACGGTGAACGATTACGATATAACAACAACGGCTTTGCCCGAAAAAATTGAAGAAATATTTTCCGATTTCACTACAGTCAGCGTAGGAAAGAGCTTCGGTACAGTTATTGTGTATGTCGAAGATACTGCCGTAGAGGTCACAACTCACAGGAAGGAAAGCGGTTATTCCGACGGCAGACACCCTGACGGCGTTCTTTACACCGAAAGCATATATGAAGATCTTGCGCGGCGTGATTTTACTATGAATGCTATTGCATACAGTGAAAGCAGCGGATATATCGACCCATTCGGCGGCATTTCTGACATCAAGCGGCGTACTGTTCGTTGCGTAGGAAACGCTGAGGAGCGATTTAATGAGGACAGACTGCGTGTTTTACGCGCAATTCGCTTTTCCTCCGAGCTTGGATTTGAGCTTCACGAGGATACCGCCAAAGCAGTTCACGCATACGCAAACAGACTTGACGGCTTATCAAAGGAGCGTATTTCCTCGGAATTATGCCGTCTGCTGTGCGGAGAGAATGTAAAACAAGCACTGACTGAATACAGCGATGTTATCATTTCGGCAATTCCGGCCCTGGAGCGAATATATAAATACGATCAGGGCAATCCTTACCATATTTTTGATCTGTACGAGCATACGGTAAACTGCGTAAGCTACACAGAGCCCGCGCTTCATCTTCGTCTTGCAGCGCTTTTTCACGATATCGGAAAGCCTCTTTGCAAAAGCACCGACAGCGAAGGCATTTCGCATTTCAAGGGTCATCCCGCTGTAAGTGAAGCGATCTCATATTCTGTTCTCAAAGGGTTAAGACTGCCCACAAAGCTATGTCAGACCGTATGCACTCTGATAAAATATCACGATGAACGCCTCACTGCTGACAGCGTTCGGATAAAACGCCTTATGTCAAAAATAGGCGTCGATATGTTTTTCGATCTTCTTAAGCTGAAAAAAGCAGATATTTTATCACAAAACCCCAAATTCTATTCAAGATTAGACTCATTGAACGATGTATATAGGCAAGCAAATGAAATTATCAAAACAGGAACTGCGCTGAATGTCAAGGATCTTAAAATAAACGGAAACGATATTGTCTCTCTCGGAGTAAAGCCCGGAAAAAAGGTCGGCGAAATACTGAATGCTCTGCTTGACAGCGTTGTTTCAAACAAGCTGTATAACGATAAAGAAATGCTTATAGAAAAAGCGGAAGAAATTATAAGGAAGGGTAACGAAAATGAGTAATTTTAAATTAGGTGTACTCTCTGCATCGTTTAAATGCGGATTTGAGGATACGTTGAAAAAGGTAAAGGCTCTCGGTCTTGACGGAATACAGCTCGATGTAGTATCAGGCGAAAATGATTTCAGAGCCTTCGATTCTGAGCGTTTAAAGGTTTTCAACGGCCTTATGGATAAATATGACATACAGGTAAGCGCTTTGTGCGGTGATCTTGGCGGTCACGGGATAATGGAGCGTGAAGAAAACAAAACGAAGATCCCTGATATGATGAAGATAATCGATCTTGCAAATATGCTTAATGTCAACGTAGTTACGACTCATATCGGAACTGTACCGTCCGATACAAATGAAGAACGGTATGATATAATGTGCAACGCCGCGCGCACGCTTGGCACTTACGCCAAAGAAAGAAACGTAACACTTGCGATCGAAACAGGACCTGAAACTCCCGAAACCCTCAAGAGCTTTATAGAAAATGCCGCTTGCGGAGGACTCGGGGTAAACCTTGATCCCGCAAATCTTGCAATGGTAACGGATGTTGAAGCGCCTCATGCTGTTCGTGTACTTGGCAAGTACATCGTTCACACACACGCAAAGGACGGCATAATGCTCAAAAAAACCGAACCGAGAATAATATATGACTTTTTTGCATACGGCGGAATAGAGGATCTGAGACTCGGTGAATATTTCCTTGAAACTCCGTTGGGATGCGGCAGTGTTTTGTGGGATGAATATCTGAAGGCGCTTGACGAGATCGGATTTAATGGCTATCTTACCATTGAGCGCGAATGCGGAGATGATCCCGAAGCGGATATAAAATTGGCAGTTGATTTTCTCAAAAAGAAAATTTAAGTTATAATTTGTGAATTTTTATAATAGGTATTGATTTTTTTGAAAAAATATGATAGAATATTTACGCTTATCGCTTAAAGGGTGTTTTATGCGAAAAAGCAATTAATTAAACATATTTTTTCTTAAATAAACGGAGGAAAACCATGGATATCGTAAATATTATTCTCGCAATTCTTTTGATCGTTTCTGCAATCGCTCTTGTGGTAACAGTTCTGTTTCAGACAGGCGGAAGGTCCAGCAAGCTTTCACAGACGATCGCAGGCGGTTCGTCAGACAACTATATAGGTAAAAACAAGCAGCGCCAGAAGGACAAGAAGTACTCCCGTATGACAACTATCATCGCGATCATTTTCGCTGTACTCGTTTTCGCTACGGCTCTGTATACAAACTATTCTTACAACAACAAAAAGGCAGACAACAGCACAGCTACAACGACAGTAGCTGCTACAACAGATGCCGGCACAGCCGATGATGCAACAGATGCATCCACCGATGCTTCAACAGACGCTTCAACGGACGCTTCAACTGATGTTGCAACTGATGTTACGGCTGATGCTGCAACAGAAGCACCTACAGAAGACACTGTTGCTTAAGAGCTTGTCATATATTAATGAATAATCAATAACACTCAAGAATATCAGTTCTTGAGTGTTATTATTTTGCATTTAAAAGTAAGGCAAAGGGAGCTGACCGTAAATTACGATCAGCTCCCTTTTATATACAAGGAATAAATATGGCGTGGCACTCAAAAAGAGCGCCGCGCCTTTGCTTTGTTTAAATCAGATCATATTATTACTGTGGTCTGTATGCAAATCTGAACTGTGTATTCGGATATGACAACGGCTCGTACGAGGGCTGAACAGATTGCAGTCGGCTTTGACTTCCTGCATCGTATCTGTATGAAAAACCGTTGCTTTCATAATAGCTTGCCGCTATAAATACATGGCACGGATAGCTCTTGTAGTTAGACGGAACAGCTAAGTTCTGGCTCGTTCCGACAAATATAATATCGCCGGGACGAACATCCGCAAGGTTCGTGTGCTTCTGGAATCCGAGGCTTATCAAAAGATTTTCAAGCGGACCGTAAAGGGTATATCCCTTTGTGGACGGTTGATTGTCTCTGTTATATCCCGCATCATACAGTGTCCAGCCGACAAATCTGTCACAAGATACTACCTTTTCCGTCTTATTCAATGCAGGGTTTGACATCGAGTCTCCGTAAGTGTATCCGTTCAAGCGTGCATAATCAGCATTAAGCTTTGCATGGTAAAGTATCTTTGCTGCACTTAGCGTCGGGTTGGGGTTATACACGATAGTTCCTTGCTGGTTGCGAACTACATATCCAAAGTAGCCCGTTGCGTGTGCCTTTGCATCGCCAAGTGAGTTATATCTGCCGAATATCACATTATTATACGGACATGTTACGCTGTATTCGGGCAAAGTCGTTGTATAATCACCAAGGGAGAACCATTGTGCGTCAGTGGAGTTCATTGAATACAGGTGGATATTTACGTTTTCAACATCTACACCTGAGTAAACGTCCAATACATAATTCGGATCTATTGCCGAACAGATCATCGCTCTGCCATCTCTCATACAAACGAACCATCTTTGAGCAAGAGAATCGTTGCTCTCATATGTCTGAACATTTGACGAATTCTGGGCAATACCTCCATTCACGTCAAGGACCTTGCCGTTGTATGTGCTTGTTATCTTATAAGAACCGTCTGTCTGATATTCAAACTTCCAATAAGGATAAGATTGCTGCAGGCAAACATTGCCGCTTGCATCAACGGAAATGCTTCTTGAGGCATACTTCATGTTAACGTAGAATGTTTCCGCATACGCAACCGTGGTAAAACGCTTGCTGTATTCCTTGATATCCGAAGGAACATTATCGACCTTATTTATCTTAAATACTTGTGATGCGGTATAATTTATGCCGTATATCTGTATATTTGTACCGTTTTTTGCAGATCCTTCGGAAACGTCGAGAACTCGGTCCTCCGCGCACTTCGTTGCCAAAATATATCCACCGTTGTACTCTGTAATAAACCACTGCTGGTTGTCATTATTCGTAACGCCTTGTGTATATACGCCGACATTTGCACCGAATTCACTTGATGCATAAGCAAGATCAAGAACCCTTCCCAATGCTACATTTTTGATGTAGTACGAACCGTCGGGATTTCTGCTGAAACGCCAGAGCTGTGAAGGATCCGACTGATCTTTATCGACTGCTATAACATTATCATCAAGGCACGCCTGAAGCGAATTATCCGTATACGAAAGATCAATGGTTGCATAGAAGCCGTCACCAAGATCGACCGGCGGTATATCGTTAAGTGCCGGTGTCGAAACATTATCGACAACATAATCGGAAAGCCTTGAAATATCATTTTTGTCGATAACTTTGTCAAGGTTAAGATCCAGAGCTGCCAATTCAGCCGCAGTATACGTTTTTGATTCTATAAGCTTCTTTGCTCTTATGATATCCTTAGATGAAATATACGTATCGCCGTTTGCATCTCCCTCAACTATAAGCGTATATTCACCGCTTGACGTTATCAGCTTACATCCTGTGCCGATCCTTGAAGCATCAGCCTTTCTGTAACCGTCCTGCCGCGTTATATACGTTCCGCTTTCATTGAAATAGGATAAGAATTCAGAAACAGTGATATTATCGGGAATACCTTTAATATAATTCCCTTCCGTAACAAACGGTGCGTTGTCGGGTATTGAAAGATTCGCTGCAACAGAAGCCACCATTTCTGAGGCAGAAAATGCTGACGGAAGCAAAATCGCCATCATCAAAGCAAGAACTGCTATTCTGAAGATAAATTTCTTTTTCATTGTTCCCCCATTAAAAATCATTACGCAGTATGCGTAATTTAATTTTACTTTAAACCAATACAAAAGGCAAGCAAAATAATGTTAATAATATAATTTCTATATTTATTATAAAGACGTTAGATTTTTTTATATAATATGCACAAAAAAATGCTTCATTTTTTCGCTCAATAACTATAAAAATATACTTTACACTATTTTTTTAAAAAAACACATTTAAAATCATCAACAACAAAATTTTAAACCGATTAAAAAACGAACTTATACTCAGCAAATAAGCACTGACGAAAATGTGCAAAAAACGTTTTTTTAACATTGATAAAAATGCAGTTTTTTGTACATATTTCACAATTTTTTATATTTCACAGATAGTATTTTAGAAATTATTCCAAAAAGTATTGACAATTACCCAAAAGTATGGTATCATAAAGACGGTGAAGGGAGAATAAAAAAATTCTTCAATACTTACAGGAGGTGATACCCTTGGCTCACACAGCAATCGTCGCTTTGGGAAGGCAGTACGGAAGCGGCGGCAGAGAAATCGGTGAAAAGCTTGCCAGATTAATGGACGTTCCATTTTATGACAGAGAATTAATAGCACTTGCGGCGCAAAAGAGCGGGATATCTCCCGAAACATACGCAAGTATAGACGAAACGGCGACCAACAGTTTGCTTTATGCCTTGTCAACCGGTGCGTTTATGTTTTCAAGTCATTTCACCTCGGTATCTGAATTACCTATGAACGACAAGCTGTATATACTGCAAAACAAGATCATAACTGAAATTGCAGAAAAAGACGGCTCTTGCGTCATAGTCGGCAGATGTGCTGATTACATACTGCGTGATAACCCTAATTGCGTAAGCGTTTTTATTCACGCCCCTCTTGAAACAAGAGTTGAGCGCGTAGCAAAGAAAGAGGGTATATCACTCCAGGCGGCAGAAACACTTATTACAAAAACAGACAAGAAACGCGCGAATTATTATAATTTCTATACTAATCGCGAATGGGGCTGTACCAATAATTACGAACTGTCAATAAGCAGTCATCCTATGGGCAGCGACAATGTAGCTCAGGTATTGCTCGAATATATCAAACGGCGTGAAAACTGAATATAGATGACGAGAAGGAGATATTTATACCAAGGCGTATATATAGATCATAAGAAGATTTGAAATTACACTTTATGTTGACCAACGGAATTTAAATATAAATTCCTAAGAAATATTCGCTATAGATCTTTGATGCTTCGCAAGCAAGGATCTCCATCGTTTGATAAAAGCGAGGTAACTAAAATGGTTGAACCGAACTCCTTTTAGTACCGGTATACAGATTAAAGCTTATTCTGTATACCGGTACTTTTTTGTCATTATATCATGCCGTTCGGAATATATTTTACGGGGTGATACTGTTTGTTAGATTTTATTAATGAGCATATAGCTCTTTGTTGCCTGCCGCTGATAGTTTTCATCATTGGCGGTTATCTTGCCATAAAAATGAGGATATTCACACCGAAGTGCTTCAAATGTGCTCTTTCTTCCCTCTTTTCAAAAAACGAACGTGACGGGATCTCTCCCGTTTCCGCTTTGTGTACTGCTCTTGCGGGAACATTGGGGGTGGGAAATATTGCAGGCGTTGCCGTTGCCATATCTCTCGGCGGTCCGGGAGCAGTATTTTGGATGTGGGTATCTGCACTTTTTTCTTTGAGTCTGAAATACACGGAAACCGTTTTAGCCGTCAAATATCGAAAAATTGAAGGCACCGACATATGCGGCGGTCCTATGTACTATATTTTTTACGGACTCGGGAACAAACGTTTAGCCAACATCTTTTGCATTCTTTGCATAACATCCTCGCTTTGCTCAGGCTGTATTATACAGTCGAATTCAGCATCCGTCGCAATGTACCGATCATTCGGAATTCCGCACGCAATCACAGGGCTTTTTCTTGGAATTCTGTGCGGTGTCATCGTATTGGGAGGAATAAAAAGCATAAGCCGATTTACATCAATAGTTATCCCGATAACATCTGCCGTATTTTTTGCACTATCACTAATAGCAGTATGTATGAGCATTGATAAACTGCCGTATATCCTTTCTATGATATTCAAAAATGCCTTTGGAATACAGCAAATATCATCGGGGATATGCGGATTTTCCGTAAGATACGCAATAAAGCACGGCGTTGTGAAAAGCTCTCTTTCGCACGAGGCAGGCAGCGGAACATCAACGATATCGCACGCTGCATCAAACACAAAAAGCCCCGTAGAACAGGGCTTTTTAGGAATATTTGAAGTGATCGCGGACACGTTGATAATGTGTACCGTTACCGCCTTAGTGATACTGTGTGCATATCCGCAGGTATCATTTGCGGGAAGCTACAGCGGTGTTGATATAACCTCAGGTGCTTACGGAGAATTTTTCGGTGTACATGGCGAAACAATAATATCGTCAGCCGTTCTTCTGTTTGCATTTGCAACCGTTATATGTCAATCGTATTACGGTGTTAGCTGTGTCGGTTTTCTGACCAAAAACAAGAATTGGCATACCTTTTACGTTCTGGCATATTGCGTGTGCACGGTCTTAGGCTCTGTAATAACGTTTGAATTTATGTGGAGACTGACCGACCTTTTTACCTGCTGTATGATCTTTTTGAATGTCTATGCGATCCTACGCCTGAGCGGCGAAGCAGAATATGAAACGGTAAAATATTATTCAAAGATCAATCAACGCTGTAAGTTACGATAAATCCGTCCACATTGTTTCCTGATATTGAATACATTTTATCCTTTGGAACGTATAGCTGCGTGGTTTCAGACAGCTTTTGCGTATAGTAAACACGGTACACCTTGCCGCCCGTCATTATTTCAAGCGGTTCTTCAACAGAATAATGCTTCAGATAAGAAACATATTCTTCAAGGCAAAGATTATTTTCCTTCATATACACCGAATGAGGAAGTCCGACATATCTGAAATGATTTCCCTCGGCAATTATCCCCGTATGCTCTGTCTTATCTCCCGGATAACGCATTATAAAGCCATATTTATGGTAGTTATCTACTATCCATTTTGCGTGCTCTTCCGCATTTTTTCCGTAAGAAAGCGATGTGCCGTCTTCAAGATACAGCTTGACATCAAAAGCAAATCCTGTATGATGATCGGAATATCCCGGCAATTCGTAGTAGTCCTCATCCTCTACCGATGATACCATACTGTTATAATATTTCTGTTGCTGCTCTTTTGTTCGGAAGCCTGCCGTTATCTGAAGTATTTCCTTACCTGTTTCGTCGAAAAAGGCAGTCGTGAGCTTTCCTAAAGCTTCGTATGTTTCCTGATCCAATGCTATATCCGATGCTGCAACAGAATAATGCCTGTCCTTATCGGCATACAGATTTATGTGAACCGAGTCGGACAGCGGCGCAAATGAGTTTTGCCTGTTTACGAGAACGAGCGTCCCTTTTGAAAGATCAGATGCGCTGAGGCTTATTGTATCATATACCGAATAGTCAAATTCCTCCTTCGGAGCAGTTGTCTGCTCATAAGCGGAAGTTGCCCCGTCGGTTGACGGGGCAGTTTCGGTATTAAGTTTTTTATCTTCAATAGCATCCTTGGCGATTATCACGGAAAGCGTCACGATGATCGCAACAAGCAACACTATTATAGCTGTGGTTATCGGTGTAGCCTTACTGTACACCTTACGGTACGCACGCTTACTGATAAGTGCGCGTCTTCTTTGAAAACCGTTTTTCAACCGATGCCCTCCGTGACTTAAGATCAGTCAAGATTGGGCTTGGAAAGAGCGTCTTTTCTGGAAAGATTGAGTCTGCCTCTGTCATCAACGCCGAGGAACTTAACAGTTACAACATCACCTACGGCAACAACATCTTCAACCTTTTCCGTGCGCTTTGTGTCGAGCTTGGAAATGTGAACGAGTCCCTCTTTGCCCGGAGCGATCTCAACGAAAGCGCCGATAGGGATAATTCTTGTAACCTTGCCTGTATAGCAGCATCCAACCTCAGGCTCAAATACGATAGCATCTATCATAGCCTTTGCAGCATCGCAGCTTGCCTTGTTGATCGCAAGAATGAATATTGAACCGTCATCCTCAATGTCGATCTTTGCACCTGTTTCAGCGGTGATCTTCTGGATAGTCTTACCGCCTGATCCGATAACCTCACGTATCTTGTCGGGGTTGATCTGCATTGAAACCATCTTAGGTGCGTATTCGGAAACCTCATCACGAGGCTTGTCAATAGCCTTAAGGATTATTTCATCTATGATATAATCTCTGCCCTTGTGTGTTGTAGCGAGAGCCTCTCTGATTATTTCAGGAGTAAGACCGTCTATCTTAAGGTCCATCTGAATCGATGTGATACCCTTGTGAGTACCTGCAACCTTGAAATCCATATCGCCGAAGAAGTCCTCAAGGCCCTGAATGTCTATCATAGTCATCCATCTGTCACCCTCGGTGATAAGGCCGCAGGAAATACCCGCAACGGGAGCCTTTATCGGAACACCTGCATCCATCAAAGCAAGCGTAGAGCCGCAGACTGAAGCCTGGGATGTTGATCCGTTAGAGGAAATGACCTCGGAAACAAGTCTTATAGCATAGGGGAATTCTTCAACGGAAGGAAGAACGGGAACGAGTGAACGTTCAGCCAATGCGCCGTGACCAATCTCACGTCTGCCGGGGCTTCTTGACGATTTAGCATCGCCCACGGAATAGCCGGGCATATTGTAGTGGTGCATATAACGCTTTGATTCCTCATCGTCAATACCGTCAAGCATCTGCATATCGCTGATAGAACCGAGTGTTGCGATAGTAAGGACCTGTGTCTGTCCGCGTGTGAACATACCGCTTCCGTGTACACGGGGGATAAGCTGTACCTGAGCATCCAAGGGACGTATCTGGTCAAGACGGCGTCCGTCAACACGCTTGCCCTCATCTAAAAGCCAACGGCGTACAACGAACTTCTGGAGCTTATACAGACATTCGTCCATCATTGCATGGCTGTCGGGGTACTGCTCATCAAATTTTTCATAAACGGCATTTGTGATAACGTTAAGGGCCGCATCACGTACCTTTTTATCATCTGTATCAAGCGCTTTTTTAACATCCTCAATGCAGAATGCCTCAATAGCATCGTAAAGATCGTGGTCCACATCGTGCTGCTCATATTCAAACTTGGGCTTACCTGCCTCGGCAACGATACTGTCAATGAATGCGCAGAGCTTTTTGATCTCCTCGTGAGCAAGAAGTATAGCCGCGAACATATCCTCATCTGAAATCTCCTTCGCGCCTGCTTCGATCATAACTACCTTCTTCGCGCTACCTGCAACGGTAAGCTCAAGAGTGCTCTTTTCTCTCTGCTCAAATGTGGGATTAATGATAAACTGATTGCCTACCATACCGACGAAAACGCCTGCTATAGGTCCGTTCCACGGAATATCGGATATAGAAAGAGCAATGGAAGCACCGATCATAGCTGCGATCTCGGGCGAGCAATCACGGTCAACGCTGAGAACGGTCAAAGAAAGGTTAACGTCATTTCTCAGATCCTTTGGGAAAAGAGGACGGATAGGTCTGTCGATAACACGGGATGTAAGAATAGCTTTTTCAGTGGGCTTTCCTTCTCTGCGGAAGTAGCCGCCGGGAATTCTGCCGACAGAATAAAGTCTTTCCTCAAAATCTACGGAAAGAGGCAAAAAATCGATTCCGTCACGGGGCTTTGCTGATGCGGTAGCACAAGCAAGAATAGTCGTTTCGCCGTATCTTACAAGGCAAGAACCGTTTGCAAGTCCTGCCATTTTGCCCGTTTCGATAACGAGAGGGCGTCCTGCCAGCTCATAGCTGAAGGTTTTGAAGTTTTCAAACATTTTGAAATGCTCCTTTAATTTATTTATTTAGAGAAGCAGTGCATAACATTTACTTTCAAGCGTATCACCGTACGCGCAAAAGTAATTGCTACACACAAGACCTCTCCATTATCTATTAGTTTACCATACTTATACTGATGTATTCAATAAAATATTATTAATTTCAATTAAACATTTTAGCAATAAACCCGTTTCGTGCGAATAAAAAGAAGAATAGAAAGGCTGCTTCTCATAAGGATGTTAAAACCCCGACAGATTTTGATAGTCTGTCAGGGTTATCTGTCAGGTAAATCGGCTTTGTTTTTTATCATCAAATTAAAAACCGATTAATGCCAAGAATTTTCCGATGGCATAACCTAACCTATATATAATGTAGATCACAAAAACAACAGCAAATATGTTTTTGATAAAAACATCTCTCTTTGTTCTTTTAATTACCCAAGTCTTTGTGTTTTTCATTTTAATACCTCCTATGCACAATATATACACAAAAGGTAACACTATTGCTTGAAGAAGTCTATAAAAAGCAGGTTGCGTTTAGGTAAACTTGCGGTTGCATTTACAAATTCAATCCGTTATTTATGTGTGCTATAAGTTGTCCTATAGCATACCCAACTCCGTAAAGAAAAGTAATAACAATAGCGATAAAAACACATATTAATAAAATGTATAATACCATCAACAATTTTCGTTGCTTATCCGACAAATTTGACACAAAGCTATTCCAAATCATAAATAAACTTTTAGCCTTATACCTTGTTATAGCATTTTCTTTGTTCTCGACATTTTCTGCGCCTCGCATTAAATAGTCCAAAGAAACATCAAAATATTCACTCATAAAGAGAAGTCTTGTCATTTCCGGGTACGCCTTATCGTTTTCCCATTTGGAAATTGATTGTCTGGAGACCTCTAATAATTCCGCCAACTCTTCTTGAGAAATATTTTTGTTTTTGCGCAATTCGTATAAACGCTCGCCAAATGTCATTATCATTACTCCTTCAAATTGATTCTTATCGAACTATTTTGAAAAACCGGTATCGCACTTGTATGCACAAATGCTTTATTGGGCTATGCCCAAACCCATTTTATTATAATAGTTTATATTACTCAAGTTTTATTACGACTCCGTCGGAGTGATATTATTGTCTTTTGGCAATAGTGTCATTAAAACCTACGGTTTTTATTCGCCCCAAACTGCCGAAGGAAATAACCACTATGCGAAGCATAATATAGCTGCGTAGCAATATAATTTGCCAAATATATTCAGCGAATAAAACTGCGAGACTTCCTTATTAGAAGTCTCGCAATCCGTTTTTCCTTGATATTGCAATTACTGGATCTTTGAAAGAGCCTTTTCGTTTGTAGTGATAGTATGCTTTGCGGTGAAGTCCTCAAGTGCCTTTTCGTAGTCTGCACTTCTGAGGTCGCTATCAACCTCTGCGTTCCATGCTGCCATACCTGTGCCTGCATAGTAGATAGCAACGTAGATGCCCTTTTCTTCATCCTCGAACACCTTAACATCGCCTGTTTTAACATCTTCACCGAATGCCCAATCGTCAAATCCCTCAACACCGAGCTGGCTGTCTACGATGTCCTTGCCAACATTTTCAAGAACGTCCTGGCTTGCAATTACCTGATCTTTATCAAACTCTTCCGCGATCTTAAGGAAGTTTTCAGCAGTCTTATCGGATGATGCAGCAAATGCATCTATCTTTGCCTGTACCTCCGCGGCAACAGCCTTCATTACCTGCTCGGACGTCTGTGTTTCCGTAGCTGTGAAATTAGCCTTATTGATAGTTATCATGTGGAAGTTTACTGTGTTGTACTCGTGTCTTGCAGGGAGCTTTATTACCTGATATACAGTATAGGCGTCTGTTCCGGCGATAACCTTAGTTTCGTCTTTCTTAGCATCCTTACCGTATATCCATTCGCTGAATTCGTCATCCTCTGTGTAAGAGCCGTTTTCAACAAAAACGCTTTCCTTGATCTCTTCGATCTTTTCTTCCTCGGTCTTTTCCTCTTCCTTTTCGGAATCATCGCCCGTTGCTGCTGCGGTTGTGGAAGAAGTTGTTTCCTCAGCCTTTTCTTCTTCCTTTATCTTTTCCTGATACTCAAAAACAGCCTGCTCGAATGTTTTTCCGCCGTCAATAGCCGCTTTGATCTCCTCTGCGGCTGCCTTTGCCTTTTCGTTTGCCGCCTTCTTTTCAGCGTCGGTCGCCTTTTCGTCAAAATCAGCGTTTACAGTATATCTGTTGTAATCAACATACTGATATTTTTTTTCGTTTTCGTTGTAATGTGTGTCATAATCGGAGCTTGAATACTCAAATCCGTCAGTCAACTGCTGAGCGTATTTGCTTGCAAGAGCCTGAAGCTCGATAACGTACTGAATGTCGGATGCCTTAAGGCCCTTTGAGCCGTACATCTGACCGAGAGATACGCCCTGCTCCTTAGCGTATTTCTTCATTTCCTTCATCTGCTCTTTGATGTCGTCCTTTTCTTCCTTTGTAAGCTCTACGCCGTTAGCCTTTGCTTCCTCGCAAAGAACGAGACATTCCTTCAAAGAGGAAACAGAGCTCTCAAGGAAAACATCAAGCCATGACTGAGTTGTAGAGCCGAAATACATCTGCTGACTCAAGGGCTTGGACGTATCGAAGCCTGCACTTGATGCATAGCCGTATGACGCATATGTGCTGTACTGCTGGTTATAGTTGTAGTAAACCATATACGTAAGATGTGCGTTATTGAATTCGAAATTTTCGCTCTTCAAAGCAGTTGTGGTGTGCAAAGATACCCAATCTGCAACTCCCGTAGGCTTCAACGCCGCGATAAGAAGTCCAGCAACGAGTATTATTGCTATTACTACCGTTAAAACGGTTTCCCAAGGCGACTTTTTAGCAGCCGCACCTGACTTTGTAGTTTTGATCTTGTCATTTGCCATAGTGTTATTCCAACCTTTACATAATTATCTTCATCAGTATATCACAGTTTGCGACATCACTAAAATGAGTAATATTTAATATTTTGTAAAATAATTATTATCTGCTCTTTGTTGCAAGCGTTGCTATACCGCTTTTAAGTGCAGACACGAGTAAATCGCACTCCTCATACGTATTATTGTGTCCGAGACTTACACGTAAGGTGCTATCCGCTTCATCCTCTGTAAGTCCGAATGATGTCATCGCCTGCGAAACACCCTTATGATGTGAAGAGCAGGCAGAGCCGCTTGATACGTATATCCCCTCGGATTCAAGATGGTGAAGCATTATCTCGCTTTTTATTCCCTTTACAGTAAGGCTTATTATTGACGGAGAAACTCTTTCGCTTGCGGGCGTATTTATTCTTACGCCGTCTATATTGCTTAAAGCGTCAACAGCATATTCTCGCAAAAGCTCCGTATTTTTAACATTTTCCGAATAATTCTTCATACCGTATTCGACCGCCGCTGCAAAAGCATGAATATGTATCACATTTTCTGTTCCGGATCGGATACCGCCCTCTTGTCCGCCGCCGAAAATATGGGGGCTTATCGCCTTTCGCCTTATTATGTCTCCGCCGACATATAACGCGCCTATTCCCTTCGGCGCGCCTATCTTATGTCCTGATACGGTTATGAGATCCGCTCCCGTCAGCTTTGCATTGACCTGTGTTTTCATAAACGCCTGCGTTGCATCTGTATGGAAGATCACATCGGGATTTGCTTTTTTACAGAGCTTTACAAGACGCTTTATGTCATATTCTGCGCCGCTTTCGTTGTTGACGGTCATGACCGAGACCAAAAATGTCTTGCTGTCCACCGATGAAAGCAAAGCATCTTCATTAACTACTCCCTTTTCAGTAGGTATTCGTACGATCTGAAATCCGCGTCTTTCAAGCTCGCTTGCGCACGCTGAAACAGACGGATGCTCGCTGTCGGTTATAACGATCCTTTTGCCCGCATTTGAAGTCTTTGCGTACGCTGTGCCAAAAAGTGCAAGATTGTTTGCCTCTGTTCCCGAGCCTGTAAAATACACCTTGCCCTTTACCGTATCACCGAGCGCACTGAGTAATATTCCCCTTGCTTTATTGACTATCCTTTCCGATCTGACGCCCAAAAGATGAAGCGATGAGGGATTTCCGTACAGGTCAAACGCCTCTGTCATAGCCTTCTTTGCCGCATCACACAACGGTGTGGTCGCGGAATTATCCATGTAGATCACTTTCATTTTTCAACAGAGCCCGTTTTTATCATAAAGTTATTACACACAGATGTAAATGATTCATAATTCTTATCATACAGATCGGGGCTTGAGGTATAAGTGAGGATATACGCACTGCCCTCATACACACAAACAACAGAGCAATACTTGTATTCCACGCCCGTAAGTGAAGCGGTATAAACATATTTTTTAGCATCGTGTCCGGAGAGAGTTGCGTTTTCTCCATCTGTCACAATAGTATAATTCGTAAAGCTCTTTGAAAACTCATCGGCGTATTCCTGCCAATACGATGCAGCATCACTTGCCGCTGTTGCAACACGTATTGCGGAAATGTTCGTAATGTCCAGCTCAGAAGCATACGCACAGGGAGTAGCGGTCGATGCATCAACGATCCAATCCTGCGGAACATACATTTTAAAATATGCCCCCTGCCCGCTTGCAAGCTTCATTCCCGAAGGAGCAGATTCATCAACAACTCCCACACTTTGATCAGAGCAGCTTACAAAGCACAGTATTGCGGCAAGCATCAACAGTAAAACAGATAATTTTTTCATTATTGTACCGAATATCAACCTTTCTTATTTTCCAAGCTGCGACTTTATCGATGTGCCTCTTGCCTTTATGAAGCTGATCAGAGAGTTCGATTGCCCCTCTTCAAATTCGTCTTCAAACATACCGTATCCGTAAAATGACGTCGAGTCATTCTTTACAGCTTCGTCTATGAGATCCTTGACGGAATTGCATTTAGTGGGCAGCTCATCCATAAATTCAGACAGCTTATTTACATACTGCATATATTCATCGTAATATACGCTTTGTGAAAGCAGATTTGAAACAAGGGGGCGAGATGATGCCTCCACACCGAAATACGGTGCTTTTACATCGGCATCGATAAACGAAAGCTTTATTGCATAATTATCCTTACGCAAGGATGTGTCTGTTCCGAATGCCAGATTGAAATCCCACGGTATCATTTTCATTTTACCGTCAGATTCGTAAAAATAATAGTTGCGTGCTTTTTCGCCTATATATGAGTCCTCGTTTGCTATTACTGCATTTACTGCAGTATACTTCAAAACACTTGAAATATCAAGGACATTGGGTAACTTTTCTGTGTCCGATAATAAACTTACCATCGTTTTGAGATGCTGAAGACCTGCGTCGTCTCCGCTCTTCAATTCAAACGTTGCACAGTCATTGTTTTGCAGAGTGCTGTCTCTGTTTGCCTTGTAAAGATTTCCGTCGCTTGCACCGTAGACTCTTTCAAGGAAGCTGTCGTCAACAGCCTCCACCGCAAGATACAAGCCTGCATAGCTGTCATTTATATACACCTTTGCAAAGGTCGCAAGCGGTGCGGGAGCGCCGAGATGCGCAAGTGCCATATACGTCAGATACTCTCTTATATATGACGGATCGTACGCCATATTATTCAGGCACAGCTCGTCAAGACCGTTCAACGTCACATTTTCAACAAATTTTCCGAAATGTATCTTGAACGAAAATCTTTCCGTTTCTGTCGTGCTGACATAGGAAACGTTACCGCGTGTTCTGAAGCCGACATTTGATACGCTTTTTCCGTCTATCGAAACGTCAGCGTGATAGTATTCCTCCATATCCGGCGTATTGAACATGGATAACTTGTCAGATTCGGTCATATTTATGCGTATGTCGAGTATTTTCCCGTCGTCAAACATACCGCCGTACGCACCTGTATAAACGGTGTTTCCATCCTCATTCGTCTGTGCTTGTGTAGGCGGCGGATCTGTTGCGATACCCAACTGAGAGGTCACATCTGAGCAAGCCGCCAAAGACATAACACTAAGCAGGCAAAGCGCTGTCGCCAGCGCTCTTTTAACTGTATTAGCAAATTTCTTTTTCATATCCATAAGCTCCTTTCACCCGCAATAACGGGGAAAATGTCCGAAAATCCTTGCATTTTCGGACATCCTTATCTTATTTCGTTTCGTCTGCGCCGTACGTGATGACTACGTTAAGGTTACCGTTACGGCATCTGATCTTATCAACAAAGTCTTTAGTTGAAACACCCTTTTTGAGCTTTAGCTTGTAAAAAATCTCAAACATCGTTCCAAAATCGCTCGATCTTACCTTTGCCAGACGCCAATATGTAGTATCGCTGTTGAGTATATCGTCTATAATGCCCTCAAAATTAAGGTTTTCGGGAATGACGACCTTTAACTGCATTTCGCGTTTTTTCAAAGAGCCGAAGCCTGTAAGCGACAGTATCAGCATTACAAGTATAAATATCGCAGTGAAGAGCACGGAATAACCTATATAGCCTATTCCGCATCCCAAGCCGATGGCGAGTGACATAAATACGTACGATACATCCTTCGGAGTAACGGGCACGCTTCTGTATCTGACGATCGAAAAAGCGCCCGCAAGAGTAAACGCCCTTGCATAGCTGTTGCCAACAAGAAGAACTATCGCCGCAACCACAGCAGGTACCATTATCAACGATATAGCAAGTGTTGAATCGCCGCCCTCTCTTTTTTGTGTCCAGATATACACAAGCCCCAAAAGAGCACCGAGCATGAGCGCCGCAAATGATATGAGAAGCACCGCGGGAACTGTAAGTGCGTTTGATGCGACCTGCGCATTGAATATACTGTCTATGGCGGCGTTTACAGAACCTTCTGCCGCTGTCGGATTATTGGTCAAAAGCATTTCAAATCTCTCTTTCGTTTTTTTATTTTTTACGCTTCATCAACTGACGCAAGTAAATAATCATCAAGTATCATCTTGCGGTATTCCCTGCCGTATTTTGAAAAGCTCGTCATATATATACCCATTTCGGAAAGCTTTCGCGCAAGCCAGAGCGGAATTGCATCCGGCACCTTGACCTCCATTATCATCATATCCTCAGGAATAAGTCTTTCGCCTGTAACGGGCAGCGAAAGATCAAGGTCATATCTTCGCGTTAATATATTGAAATCGAATGTTATTCTGACATCGCCGTTGTTTTTTTCAAAAAATGCGCGTCTGTCATAAGATACGAACATAACGGGAACGCATGGATGTATTTTTCTGAAATAGTCTATTTCGTTCAGCACCTGATTGGGAAGATATTTTTCTTTATCGGGGCGGATATCCTTATATATGTAGTCATATGCCTGGCGGAGCGTCATTCCGACTCGCCGCTTCGTAACGATCCTGCCTGTTTTTTTCTTCAGCTCAAGGTACACCGTGTCATCAAGCTGCGCTCTGTCATAGCTTCGCAATCGGAGCTTTTCCTTGTGATACGGCTTTGATATCGAATGGCGTATAATATCATTATTCGGCGTATCAAAATACAGATTGCATATGCGGTACGAGCTGCCGTTAAGGCAATATTTATCCGTATCCATATATTGCTCTATCAGCAAAAGCAGCTCCTCGTACTGACTTTTTGTGACGATAAACTTTTTTTCGTATCTCTTAAATACAGATATAGCCATACGAGTCCCCCTTTTCCTTAAGCATCAAAAATATATTATAAACAAAACCGATAAATGTTTCAAGCGGATTTCCGCTTATAATATTATTATTATTTTTATTTTTACATTTTGTTTACAATATTATCCCTCTTGAAACGGTTGCATAATGTATAATTCAAATTACGGAACTATTGTAATACATTTATCTTTAAACTGTGCGACATTTTTATGATTTTTTTGTGAAAATTTACTATTTGGAGAGATATATTATGGATTTTTTTATATCCTTTGACGGAGGCGGAACAAAAATCGATGCAATCGTCTTCGACGAATGCTTGAATACGGTCCTCAAAACAACATATAACGGCGGCATAAACCCCCGCACGCTTGCCGCAGATGTTGTGGAAAAAAATATTATCGGCTGTATGGAGCAGATAAGATCAGGGATAAACGGCTTGAAGATCAAGCGTATGTACGGTTTTTTTATGCACAATCAGCATCTTTTTGAAAAGCACGGCAAATACATTCTCGGATGCGGTGACATCGTTTCCATAGATGAAGGGGTGCAGGGCATACTGTGCGGAGGAATTTATCCGAGCGGCGTTCTGCTTCTGTGCGGAACGGGAAGCGATGCATTCGTTGTGCAGGACGGCAGTACCGTTGATATAATTGGCGGTTGGGGCGCTCTTTTAGGCGATGAAGGAAGCGGATACAGCATAGGAAAGGCAGCTCTCGGCTCTGCTGTTGCTTATTATGAAAAACGTGCCAAGCACACCTTATTATACGATGCGGTAATAAAAAAATACCCCGCAGAAAGCTTCAGAAAAAGCGTTTACGGAGTATATGCAGGCGCAGAGCCCGTCCGCGCGATAGCCGATTTTGCAAAGGATGCGGAGATCGCCGCAGACAAGGGTGATAAGGCAGCGTTGCAGATATTCGACGATGCCGCAGCAGCCCTTTCCCAATACGTTATAACGGCATTCAACAAACATAATTTGCCGTTGGATACCCCTGTAACATTCACAGGCGGCATACTTAAGCACGATATTTCAAGAGAAAAGCCGCTTATGCTAGACAGGCTCAGGAAAATCCTTTCTTCTCACGGAATAACAAATCTGAAAACGGACATAAAGCCTGCCGTATTCGGCGGTATGATATACCACGAAATGAAGTGCAAGGGTAACTGACAAAAGCACAAGCTGATAAAAACGCTCCGATAAGGCATTATCAAAAGCCATCGGAGCGCATTTTTTATTATTTTACAAGGATGCTGTCAACGGCGGCTGTTGCCTTTGCCGGCTCAAGCACGCTGAGCATAATAACGTAATTTCCCTTTGTATATACGATCTGCCCGTTATTAGCGGTGATAGCTGCAAGTATTCCGTCGTAATCGTAGCCCTCCATAAGCCCTTTTATCTGGTTTATGTGGTCCTGGCACATAAGCTTTACCTCATCAACATCCGATGCATTTTTAACAACGAAAACATCGATAGTTATGGGGTTTTTGCCGTTAGCTATAAACATCGCATAGTCTGCTATCTTATCCATTACAGGCGGAAAAATTATTTCACTTCCGTCCTCACTGAAGGTTATGTCTTTATCCTCCATAAAAAGAGAATGGAATGTCAGAGCATCGAGCTTTGATGTTTCCGAATCATATTTTTTTCCTGAGGGCATATCGGTAAGCGATGCAATTACAGCATCAAGCACCTGGATAGCCTTCACATTTGCGATCTGTTCAACAGCATCGGTGTCAGCAGACGTTGCAGCATCCGATGCGCTTGCCGTATCAGCATTCGTGTCAGCAGATGTGCTTGATCCATCGCCCGAGCAGGATGCAAGCGCAGATGTCAGCATCAGAGCTGAAAGAAGCACGCATATAATTTTTTTGAGCATAACATTATACCTCATTTCTTGAATTTACAACAGTATTATACATCCTCAATATGTGCAAATCAAGGACCGAATGATTATGAAATGTTTAAAATAATTAGAAAAAAGGTACGTTCGCCTTTCGTTCAAGGCGAACGTACCTATCATTTATTTCATATTTTTTTCAATCTTTTCCATAACACTCAGAAACACTTCTATTTCCTCATTTGATATACCGTCGAGGATCATCTGACCGAATTCTTTGCTTGCGTTTTCTGCTTCCTGTGCCTTGCATCTTCCCTTTTCTGTAATGAAAACGTGGCTTTTGCGAAGATCGTTTTCGTCAGTCACACGCCTTACAAGCCCTTCGCGCTCCATACGGCGCAAGGTGATACTGATAGTAGGAGCCTGCAGTCCGCTACGTTGTACAAGGTCAAGCTGGGTATCGCCGTCACGCTGAGAGAGAACAGAAAGAATCTTGCAATACACATTCTTCAATCCGTATTTTTCAAGGCACGCCTTTCTTGTCATATGATAATTTTTAAGCAAAAGCTCGGCTTTTTGGATAAGTTCCGCCGAGCTTATGTTATTTACCATTTCAACATTCCCTCCCTTTGAGATTATTTTTTTATCTTTTCGATGTGATTTTATAAAAAAATATACATTTTGTCAATAGACACAGGGAATATTTCAGATAAATATCACTCGCTTCACACAACCGTCACAATAGCCAATATTGTTCTGTCATTTGAGGTATTGCATAAAATGATCATTTGTGGTATAATGCATTTACTGTTGAACGGAGAGATACTATGATATATACGATAACTTTAAATCCGTCATTGGATTACTATATTCAATCGGATTCCGAAATAAAAACTGCTGTTCCCAACAAAATACATTCGTGCAAATTCACTGCGGGCGGCAAGGGGATAAATGTATTAAGAACGTTAAAGGCTTTATATAGCGGCAATTTTTCCGGCAAGGCTATCGGATTTACCGCGGGCTTTACAGGCGAGCATATCGAGCGTCTGCTCAAATGTGAGGGGCTTGACTGTGATTTTGTCAAAACAGACGGGCAGACCCGCGTGAACGTAAAGCTTTCAGGTCATACCTGCGCCGAATTCAACGCATCCGGGCAAAGCGTTTGCCGCTTTGATTTTGAAGCGCTCCTTTCAAAGCTTGACGGACTATCGCCGAACGATACGGTGATAATATCAGGCAGCACTCCCGACTGCCGATATGATATGTACGGCGAGCTATCGGATCGCGTTATAAGCAAGGGAGCGTTATGTGTATGCGACACTACAAAAGACGATCTTATCACAGTATGCAAAAACGGCGTATTTCTTGTAAAGCCAAATGTGTACGAGCTTGCGGAAATAACGAACGAGCCATTTGTAAAGGGCGCTTTGTCGCTTTGTAATATGGGCTGTAAAAACGTGCTTTTATCCGACGGCGGCAAGGGCGGATATCTTATAAATGAAAGCGGTATTCTGTACTGCGATGTGCCGATCAAAAGAACAGTACACAACACCGTAGGGGCAGGCGACAGTATGCTTGCCGGCTTCATATATGGAAAATGTATGAAAATGAACGACGAAGACTGCCTGAAAAGTGCGGTTGCCGCAGGCTCAGCATCCGCATACACTCCTATATCTGCCTCGCTTGACCGATCACTGTACGATGAAATATTCCAAAAATGCTCTGTAACAAGGCTGAACTAAAAAATACAGCTTTACCTTGAGGACAACGAAATGAATGATATAATTTTTTCAAGATCGCCGAGATTTCCCGAAAACAAGTATCGCCCGAAGGTGCTTTTCTGCTCGCATCCCGCTGATGCAAAATTGCGTGATGAGATAGAAAAAGATATAACGTCAGCCTTTGAATGTGATATATGGTATCACGATGAGCCGACGGAGGAATATAACGAGGAAAACTACCTGCACGACTTATACAGTATGCACCTTATAGTAGTACCCGTAACAACGAAGCTTCTGACAAAGCCTTCGTTTGCTATGGAAAAGATCCTGCCGTATGCTTTGCAGGGAGAAAAGCATATTGCCGTATTACCGATTATGCAGGAAAACGGACTTGAGGACGTTTATGCAAAAAGCATATTTGACGATCTTCAGTTTTTGAACAAGTTTGATCCCGATCCCACCGCATTACCGTATAAAGAAAAGCTCAAAAAGTATCTTGAAGGGGTACTGACGGACGGCGAAACGGTAAAAAAGATACAGGATGCATTTGACGCTTACATATTTATGAGCTATCGCAAAAAGGACAGAGCGTTTGCCCAGCGTCTTATGGAAACGATACATAAAAACCCAAAGCTCCGTGACGTTGCAATATGGTATGACGAATATCTCGTGCCGGGTGAGAGCTTC
>JAZPYO010000061.1:0-57757 GCA_045544195.1 Eubacteriales bacterium | reverse complement strand
CTCCGCCGTAAGGACAAAGTCCGTCGGAATGGGAGGGGGACCAATGAGATTGCGCAGCGAGCTACGCAACTCAAAGCGGTGGAAGGAGCCTGCGTGACCTTGGGGTTGTGCTAACTTTATGATAACACGCTCTCCCTCAGTCGCCTTCGGCGCCAGCTCCCTCCCGGAGGGAGCCTATTGAAGCGTTCGCACATGGGCTTTGCCCTGTGCCGTCGTTGCTTGCAACGCTGTAATACAAAGGCGAAACTGGCGATAAATGATAAATCATTGCTATAAATCATCGAAAGGAAACAAAATGGAAACCAGTAAGATAGAGCAATTAATACGTGACAAAGAGTTTTCATATCTCCAACCGTATTTTTATAATAATCGATATGCACTGCGCTGTGAATTAGGCGTTGGTGAGGGCGATCAATATATGATCAATGCTAAAAATCGCGCAATGGAAATATTTAATATTTTATTTGCTGATGGCATAGACGCCTTTATTTTCAATTATTGGATTTTTGATTATTCTGATAGTGGTTGCGCAGAAAAAATAGCACTTGAAGAACTTGAAATAACTGTTGAGGAAAGTATTCATAACACACTTGAAAGTGAAGCCGATAATTTACGATTCCTTTTAGAAATGCAAGCGGAATATCGGCATTTTTCAGTAAGGAATTTGGAAACATATGGCGATTTTGATGATGAATGCATCGGTAAACAACGAAGAAATAGAATCATATGCTATAGTGATGGTAAAGCCTTTGATTATAGCGGACTAATCGACCAAGAGATCAGCGGGAACGGTCACAATGTCGGATTGGTATCATTTCAAAATGAATGTATCTTTTCTGTATATGATGATCGAGGTTGTGATATTGTTTTTGCAACACATGAAAAAATGAAAGAATTCTATCACTTACTTGAACCATATTTTCTTTCTTATGATGCAGAAGAAATGAAAAACCGTTTCAATCAATAAAAGATGGCCCCGATCGATTTTTACAAATCTGTCGGGGCTAATTTATTTGTTCACTGTGGATCAAATTTGCAACATAGTAGCAATCTGATTCGTGATTTCTCCGCTAAGAATATCGCCCTTTATTCCTCAGGCGTTTTGGTTTTATATTTTATTCAGCCAATATATAACGTGGGAGGCAAAGCCGTGGTTACAGCTTGCGTGCGATGTATCGTTTTCCCAGAGCGTTCCCGTTTCATCAGCCATCATTTTGAAATATCCTCTGATATTTTCCTGCACCTTGTCATAAAGTCCGTTGTTGTAAAGAAGCTCTAAACGAAGATAATTGCCTATGAATGCATTGGCAAACGATACCCAGCTCCATTTCTGAGTTTCCTTTCTCTCAGGTCCGAAATCGTTTACGAGCGTGTCCCAAAGCTCAGGATACGTTTCTGCAGTGGCAACGCCGGAGAAAAACGCATAATACTGACAGCTTTCAGTGCATTTTCCCGACAAAACAGGCTCTCCCGATTCATCGTATACGGAGTTGTCACAGAAGAAGCTGCCTGTAAACGAGCTGTTTCTTATGACCTCTGCAAGCTCCTCCGCTTCTTTAAGCAGCTTTTCATCTCCGTACAGCTTTCCGATCGTCCTTTTAAACTTGCTGTAAAGCATATTGGACGGATATGAAATGTCCTGCACCAGCTTATTCGACTCAGACCACTCGATAAATACCCAGCTTTGAAGCTTACTGAGAAGTCCGTCGCTGTTTTCAAATGTGCGTAAGAAATCAAGCAATGCGTAAACTCTGTCTTTTGCATCGTCAACGAGCTGTCTGTCGCCGCTTCTTTGCAGATACTCCTCAAGCTCTATAACGAACCACATAGCCCAGTTGGGTATATACACCGTATCCGTATGATCGGCAGGATAGCACATCGGGAGCATACCGTCGGGAATATATCCGAACTTGTCAGGAAGAATAAAGTTTTCAAGAAAGCATTTTTCAACAGTCGTTTTTCCTGTAAGAGCATATTCGACTCTTGATGTAAAAAAGCTGTCGCAAAGCCAGCCTGCGCGCTCTCTTGACGGGCAGTCCATATATATATCAAGCGTATTCTGACAGAATGTAGACACCGCCGCATCGTATATTTTGGAAAGCTCCTCATCCATACCCTGCGGACGAGTCGCTGTAATTTCCTCTCTGTTGAATTCAAAGCGTCTGAGCGATACATGACTTATATATGCATCTGCTCCAACCGATACGAATTTTATGTACCGATATGAATAAGGCTCAAGAGTAAACAGCTTGTAGCTTCCCTTGGTCAGATGCCATACAGCGATATTACAGCATTTCATTCTGTAAGGATCAACGTCGCCGTTTGTCAGTATTTCATCGAATGCGGCGTAAATAACAGTATCATTTTCACATTCAACATCAAACTCACAAAAGCCCGTAAGCTCACATCCCATATCAAATACAACGTAGGAATTGTCAACAAGCGGAGCTTCACAGCCTTCAACACAGCCCTGCGCCTTTGAATAAAAGTCGAGCTTTCCGTATTCCGTAGATGAGAAAAATCCCAATTCATCGACCTTGTAGCCCTTGAATATCGGCGTTATATTTACTATCGAACGGTCTGTGTAATAGCTTTCCTTTTCACTTTTACCGACGGTGCCCGCATTTACAATGCTTTTTGCAAGATCAAGCTGATATGTCGGATAATATACGCCTCTTGGAAGAAATTTCGGATAGTCTATCTGTTCAAGCTCCACAGGCTCTGCATAATACCACGCGTCAGTTTCATAAGCGTTATAGTTATCCGAGTAATAATACACCTCAGCAAATGTACGCTGGAATGAATATCTTTGTGCTTTTTTCAGCTTCTGCGTATACTGTATTGCCTCAAAGCCGCCGTTTTGTCCGCCGAGTCCCGTAGACGCCAGAACAAGCCCGTCACACTCAAGCTCTGCACACAAAAATGACATCTGATCCGGATATTCAAAGCTGTTTACGGCGTATCCGGCAACGATCATCGCAATGACATTGACATCCTTTGTCAGATACTCGTCAAGGCATATTTCGTCAACACGGAAAAATCCGTGTGCTGCACGCGCAGGACCTGAGGATACAAACCTTCCGTTAACGGTGAGTCTGTAAGCACAGCTACAGGCGATCTTTAAAGTTCCCTTGCTTTTTTCCGTTACAGTACGGAACATAAGCGTATGGTTCATTTCGGTGCTTTTCCCCTTTTCCCACACGGGAAATGCCAAGGAAAAGCCGTTGTATTCAGAATAAAGCATTTTAAATTCCTTTTCGTTGTTAAAACAAAAACCCGCCAAGCCGTGTAATCGAGCATTGAGAAACCCTGCAGTGCAGGTTGGTGTCCTCTTCCGCACTTTGTGCTACCAACGTCCTTGCAGATCGTGCGAATTTCGAAAATATATTCGGAAACTCTTGAACAGGAACTGCTCGGGAGGTCTGCATTCCCATAACGGAAAGCCCGGACTCCATTGTTCTCTTGTGGGTTTTAACACCCGATCATCACTAACTGAGCAGGAAATCTTGCATTATTACTCGTCTGAGCCGTAGTCCTCTTCGGAGAAAAGCTCATCCTCGAATATATCGGCAACTGCGTCAAATTCGTCATCATCATCGACTGTTACGAATATATCCTCGCCGTCTTCGTCCTTTTCGGATTTAAGTATGGTATATTCGATCTGCTCACCGTCGCCATTACCGTCAAGCGGAATAACGGCAAAATAGATAGCTCCGTTGTATTCGCAGCTTCCCGCTACCTCAAAATCCGTTTCAACACCCTCTTCATCGGTAAGAGTGAATATATCGTTTTCAAACATTTCTTCTGACATACTGTTATGTTATCCTTTCATTACATGTTCTATACTCTTTTGCATAGGTATTATAACACCTTTGCCCCATTTTGTCAATAGACTTTTGTTAAGGCGGAGTTTTTGAAAAATACGAACAATATTTTCATCTAATATTATTGTAATTTTAATTTAAATATGATAGAATAAAATGAATAGTCATTATTTTTTTTGAAAGGTTGATCTCATATGGCATTTACTTTTGCGGGCGGTATACACCCGAAAGAGCATAAAAATACAAAAAACAGAAAAATTGAACGGCTTACAGCTCCGAAATCTGTCAGTATTCCCCTTTCACAGCACATAGGCGCACCGTGTAAGGCAACCGTAAAGCCTGGAGATACTGTGACTAAGGGGCAGGTCATAGGCACCGTTCAGGAAGGTCTCGGCGTTCCTGTACATTCAAGCATATCGGGTACTGTAAAGCAGATCATAACAAAGCGTATGCCCGATGACAGAGTAATAGAAAGCATCGTTATTGAAAACGATTTCAACGATACTCTTTGTCCGGACATAAAGCCGTGCGAAACACCGCTTAAGGATCTTACAAGCGATGAGATAATCGAGCGAATACGGCTGGCAGGCATATCGGGTATGGGCGGAGCTACGTTTCCGACGTATGCAAAAATAAGCTCTGCAATAAACAAAGTTGATACGATGATAATCAACTGCTGTGAGTGTGAGCCTTATATCTGCGCAAATCACCGTCTTATGCTTGAGGACCCCAAATCCATTATAGGCGGAGCAACGGTCTTGCTGAAGGCGCTCGGTCTGCGCAGTTGCAGTATAGCGGTTGAAAACAACAAAATGGATGCCGTAGCAGCATTAAAAAACGAGATCGGATCGTCAAATATGTTCAACGTATGCATAATGGAAACGAAGTATCCGCAGGGCGATGAAAGACAGATAATATACGCACTCAAAAACATCGAGGTCCCCGCAGGAAAGCTCCCCGCTGACGTTGGATGCATCGTTTTCAATGCAGAGACCTGTTCAGCAATATACAGGGCTTTTGCCTACGGTATGCCGCTTATTGAAAGAATACTCACAGTTGACGGCGACTGCATTGTAAAGCCGAAAAATGTTTTAACTCCGATCGGTGCATCTTACCTCGATCTTATTGAATTCTGCGGAGGTCTGAGGGCAAACGTCAAAAAGATCGTCAACGGCGGCCCTATGATGGGCGCGGCACAATGGGATATTGAGGGCAGTGTCACAAAGGGTACATCGGCAGTCCTTGTTATGTCAGCGAATGAAACACCCGCGTACACCTCTGACGGCGTTTGCATCCGCTGCGGTACTTGTGTGCGTGCGTGTCCTATGCATCTGTATCCGAGCTACCTTGCTATGTTTGCCAGAAACGATGCCTTCGAGGAATGTAAGAATTATGATGTTATGAGCTGCGTTGAATGCGGAAGTTGCACATACGGCTGCCCGGGAGGCGTACCTATCGTTCAGCTCATACGGTCAGCAAAGGTTCGTGTAAGGGCTATGAAATAAAGGAAAGGGCAAATCAATGGATAATCAGAATATTGATAAAAAAACCGCAGAACGTATGCCTGAATTATTAACGGTATCCGCTTCTCCCCATATAAGAAGCTCAGTTGATACACGCAGTATTATGCTGACGGTAATAATCGCTATGCTTCCGGCTCTTTTATGGAGCATTTATCTGTACGGAATAAGAGCATTACTCGTAGTTGCCGTATCAACGCTTGCAAGCGTCGCATCAGAATTTCTGTATCAGAAGCTGATGAAGCAAAGGGTTACAGTCAGCGATCTTTCAGCCGTTGTTACGGGCATCCTTGTCGGCTTCAATCTTTCACCCCTGATACCCCTGTGGATAGCGGCGGTAGGCTCTATTTTCGCTATTGTTATAGTCAAACAGCTTTTTGGAGGAATAGGCAAAAACTTTTTAAATCCCGCACTTGCGGCAAGAGTATTTTTATTCATTGCATTTTCAAAGCCGATGAGCACGTTTGCCGAGCCTTTATCCAAGATCTCACTGTTTAACAGCAACGCCGATGTAATTGCCTCAGCTACTCCTATGGCAAGTCTTAAAGCGGGTACAGTTCCGCCTGATATAAACATAATACAGTCATTCATCGGTCAGACGAGCGGCTGTATTGGTGAGGTCTCGTGCCTTTTGCTTCTGTGCGGCGGTTTAGTCTTGCTTGTAAGACGTGTTATAACATGGCACATTCCCGTATCGTTTATCGGAACAGTTGCACTTTTAACATATCTTTTCGCTCCCCGTACAGCAGATGCCGCATCATTTATGATGTTTTCGATCTGCTCAGGCGGTCTGTTCTTAGGCGCGATATTTATGGCTACCGATTATGCAACCTGCCCTATGACTTCAAGCGGAAAGCTGATATACGGAGTGGGATGCGGCGCTATAACGGTATTTATAAGATTTTTTGCCGGCTTTAATGAGGGTGTTTCCTTTGCAATACTCATTATGAATCTTCTCGTGTGGTACATAGACAAGCTCACGCGTCCACGTCCCTTCGGCAAGATCAAAAGTAAGAAGGGAGAAAAATCAAAATGATAAAGGAAAGCATAAGGATCGTATCGGTGCTTGCCGCTATTTGCGCCTGCATTTCTCTTCTCGTTGCGGCAGTCTATTCTATAACGGAAGAGCAGATAGCAAAAAATACCGAAATAAAAATTGAAAAGGCTTTAAGCGAGATATTTCCCGTTTATTCATCCAAATCCAACCTTGAGTTTGAAAAGCCCGATGAAAGCATCAATTCGGTGTACAGAATAAATGATAACGATGCCGTCATCGGATATGCAGTGGATATTACAACAAAGGGCTACGGAAGCGACGGTATAAATATGATGATAGGCATAAATACAGATTGCAAGATCATATCAGTCATTATCGTAAGCGCTTCAAGCGAAACTCCGGGACTCGGTCAGAACATAACGAAAGCAGACTATCTTAACGCATTTACAGGTATGCAAAGCGGTGAAAAGGCTGACACGCTTGCAGGAGCGACTATTTCCTCAAAAGCTGTTCAAAGAGGCGTTGATATATCGCTTCAGACCGTAAAAAGCATAATCAACGGCGAGCTTTCCGTAAAGGAGGCTGAATAATGATCAAAAAAATTATTTCTCAATTCAAGGATTCCGCAATAATCAACAATCCAACGTTTATTCAAGCGCTCGGTATGTGTCCGACGCTTGCAACTACTACAAGCGCTGTAAATGCTCTCGGTATGGGGCTTGCGGCAACAGCAGTTCTGATACTTTCAAATGTTATTATTTCTCTTTTGCGCAAGATAATACCCTCACAGGTCCGTATTGCATCGTATATCGTAATAATTTCAGGTGCGGTGACGGCAATAGAGCTTTTGATGAAGGCATATCTTGTAGATCTTTATGATGCTCTCGGAATATTTATACCGCTTATTGTCGTAAACTGCATCATTCTGGCAAGAGCAGAGGCCTTCGCATCAAAAAACAACGTATTGCTTTCACTTGTAGACGGTCTTGCAACAGGTCTCGGCTTTACGGGCGCTTTGTTTATAATCGGCTGTATAAGAGAATTCCTCGGCTCAGGCTCAATTTTCGGATTCACTATAACTCCGGAGCAGTTCCATGCAACGATATTTGTTATGGCTCCCGGTGCTTTCCTTACGCTCGGTATGCTTATGGCGCTTGTGCAGAAGCTCAAAAACCGTACCGCAAAAAGCAAAACTAAGCTGCAAAACGCTGAAACGGAGGTATCACAATGACAGAAATACTTATGATCATGCTCGCGGCGATACTCACGGAAAACTTTATATTTATCAAATTTATGGGAATTTGCCCATTTTTAGGAGTATCGGATAAGGCTGATAAGGCTCTTGGTATGAGCTTTGCCGTTATCTTCGTTATGACGCTTTCATCAGCGGCAACATGGGCTGTATACCACTATTTACTTGTGCCGTTCGGTCTTGAATATTTGCAGACTGTTGCATTTATCCTTGTTATCGCATCTCTTGTGCAATTTATCGAAATGTTTTTGAAAAAAAATGTTCCTGCATTATATTCTTCACTGGGAATTTTTCTTCCGCTTATAACAACAAACTGTGCTGTTCTCGGTGCAGCTTTGCTTAGTATTTCAAACGGATATACATTTTTGCAGTCCGTAGTTTTTGGATTTTCAGCTGCCGTTGGATTTATGGTTGCGGTTCTGATATTTGCGGGAATACGTGAAAAGCTGAGATTTTCAAGCGTTCCGAAATCATTTCAGGGAATGCCGATAGCACTCGTTGCGGCAGGACTTGTAGCGATGGTCTTTTCGGGATTTTCGGGAATAAGTCTGTAAGGAGGGCGGTGTGAATATGGGAATATTATATGCTGTTATTTGCTTTATAGTCTTAGGTATTATTTTCGGAATACTGCTTGCTGTTGCATCAAAAGTGTTTTTTGTCAAGACCGATCCAAGAGTTGAACAGATACAGGAGTGTCTGCCCGGTGCAAATTGCGGAGGATGCGGATTTTCCGGCTGCGCTGACCTTGCAAATAAAATTGTTGAAGGTCAGGCAAAACCTAATGCCTGCCCCGTAGGCGGTGAAAAATGCGCAAAGAAGATTGCCGAAATTATGGGTATCGAAGCTGAAAGTCCCGTAAGAATGAGAGCCCAGGTCATGTGCTCAGGCGTAAACGGAAAAGCAGCAAAAAAATACGTTTATGAGGGCGAAGCTGACTGTAACGCCACAGTTCGAATGGGTTATGGCGACAGAGTTTGTCCGAACGGTTGTGTCGGCCTTGGTTCTTGTGTAAAGCACTGCAAATTTGATGCGATCCATATTATTGACGGTGTTGCAGCCGTAGATTACGAAAAATGCACAGGCTGCGGTATTTGCGCGCAGCACTGTCCTAAAAAGATCATTAAATTAGTTCCGTTTGAAGCTCCTCATTGGGTGGGCTGTTCATCGCTTGATAAGGGCGCGGTGACTAAAACTTACTGCGATGTAGGGTGCATTGGCTGTAAGCTATGTGAAAAGGTGTGCGAATTCAATGCGATAACGGTAAATGACAATGTTGCAAAAATAGATTACGATAAATGCACAGACTGCGGAAAGTGCGTTGAAAAGTGTCCGAAAAAGATAATTAAAACGGGAATTCACGGAGGTATTATAAATGGGTAAAATAATCGCTCTGGCAAATCAAAAGGGCGGAGTGGGAAAAAGCACATCTGCAATTAATATCGCCGCCGCTTTAGGCTTGAAGGGCAAAAAAACTCTTATCGTTGACCTTGACCCGCAGGGAAATTCAACGAGCGGTCTTGGAATTAACAAAAAGCAGATAAAAACTACTGTTTACGATATATTGATAGCGAGATGTGAGGCAGACAGCGCAGTTATAAAAACTAAATTTGATAACCTCAGCATCATTCCTGCAAATATAACGCTTGCAGGCGCAGAATTTGAGCTTGTAGACGCAGAAAACCGTGAAACGAGATTTAAAACCGCAATAGACAAGATCAAAGATAGTTATGATTACATAATAATTGACTGCCCGCCTTCGCTCGGACTTTTGACTATAAATGCCCTTGTAGCCTCTGACGGTGTGACTGTTCCTATGCTTTGCGAATATTTTTCACTCGAGGGTCTGACGCAGCTTATGATAACGATCCGCGAGGTCAAAAAGCGCTTTAATCAGCGTTTGGAGCTTACAGGAATAATTATTACGATGTATAACGGAAGATTAAATCTTTCTGCGGAGGTTTTAAGAGAGCTTAAGAAGTATTATTCGGACAAGCTGTTCAAAACGATGATACCGAGAAGCGTGCGTCTTTCCGAAGCGCCGAGTTACGGCGAGCCGATACAGTATTATGACAGAAAAAGCAAGGCTACCGAAGCGTACGGTGACCTTGTAAACGAATTACTTACAAGAATATAAAATGTTCCACGTAGAACAATTCCTTATGAAATGTTCCACGTGGAACATTTTTTCATCTTAATAATATGTTTACACTAACACTCATTTGAAATAATAAATCTATGATACAATAATAAGGTAAAATATTATAAAGAGAGGACAATATATATGGCTAAAAAACCTGCAATGGGCAGAGGTCTTGATGCGATTTTTGAAGCTAACTCAACCGAAAATAATTCGGGTGTTTCGGTTATTCGGATAAGCGATATAGAGCCTAACCGTGAGCAACCGAGAAAAAGCTTTGACGAAAGCGCCTTAATAGAGCTTTCACAGTCAATTGCCGCTCACGGAGTTATACAGCCGATAGCTGTAAGATCTACAGGGGACGGATTTTATAAAATAATAGCGGGAGAAAGAAGATTCAGAGCCGCAAAAATGGCAGGCCTTTCCGAAATTCCTGCCATTGTAATGGAGCTTGATGAAAAAGCTGCCGCAGAGGTCGCAATAATAGAAAACATTCAGCGCGAGGATCTTACAGTAATTGAAGAAGCAAGAGCCTACCGCACCCTTATGGATGAATACGGTATGACGCAGGAGGAAATGTCAACGAGAATAGGTAAATCACGTTCTACTGTCGCAAATGTTCTTCGTGTTCTTGAGCTTCCCGAAGAACTTCAGCAATTACTTGCAGAGGAAAAGATAACCCTCGGTCACGCAAAGGCTCTTATGAGTCTTAAATACCGCGAGGATATGCTCAAAACCGCCGAAAAGGTATGCAATCTCGGCTTGAATGTAAGGGCAACAGAATCATTGGTAAAGAAGATCAACGCCTCATATAATATCGACCCTGATGACATTGACGAAAACTCATTGACATACAACAAGGCTTTAACGAAGCACTTGTTTGATCTTTCAGGCAGAAGGATAAACATAAAAAGCGGAAAAAAGAAGCTCTTGGAAATATCATACGAAGATACCGAGGATTTGGAAGAATTAATAAAGCAGATATTCGGAAACGATGCATTTAATTTCTGATTTTTATCGATAAACGATAAATTGTCGATAAAATTTCAATAATGTTAATAAAATCATTAACATATAAATACTTTTATATATTATACTACTTGGACAAGTTATAGTTTGATAGGCGTGTTTTTGCCTACAAATACTATATATTGTGTTTCGGTGTATATCCGAAAGGAAGGTTTGAAAAAATGATAGATATCAAATTGATAAGAGAAAATCCCGATCTTGTAAAGGAAAATATAAAGAAGAAATTTCAGGATCACAAGCTCTCATTGGTTGACGAGGCTGCCGAGATCGACAGACTGAGCCGCGCGTACCAAAAAGAAGCAGATGATCTGCGCGCAGACAGAAACAAGTATTCAAAGCAGATAGGCGCATGTATGAAATCAGGGGACAAGGCAGGCGCTGAGGAGCTTAAGGCAAAGGTAAATGATGCCGCTGCCCGTCTTGCTGAGCTTGAAAAGCTCGAAGCAGAATACGCGGATAAGCTCAAGAACATTATGATGCGTATTCCCAATATCATAGCAGACGATGTGCCGATAGGCAAGGATGACAGCTGCAATGTTGAAATAGAAAAATTCGGTGATCCCGTCGTTCCCGATTTTGAAATACCTTATCACGCCGATATAATGGAGCGTTTTGACGGAATTGATCTCGATTCTGCCCGCAGAGTTGCAGGAAACGGATTTTATTATCTGTGCGGCGACATTGCCCGCTTGCATTCTGCTGTTATCACGTACGCCCGTGACTTTATGATAGAGCGCGGCTTCACTTACTGCATTCCGCCCTTCATGATCCGTTCTGACGTTGTTACAGGCGTTATGAGCTTTGATGAAATGAGTGCTATGATGTATAAGATCGAGGGCGAGGATCTTTATCTTATCGGAACGAGCGAGCATTCCATGATAGGCAGATACATCGATACGATAATCGACGAATCAAAGCTGCCTTACGCTTTGACGAGCTATTCTCCTTGCTTCCGTAAGGAAAAGGGCGCTCACGGAATCGAGGAAAGAGGCGTATACCGTATACACCAGTTTGAAAAGCAGGAGATGATAGTTATCTGTAAGCCTGAGGACAGCCCTGTATGGTACGATAAGCTGTGGAAAAATACTGTAGATCTGTTCAGAACGCTTGATATACCCGTAAGAACTCTTGAATGCTGCTCGGGCGACCTTGCAGACCTTAAGGTTAAATCCCTTGACGTTGAGGCATGGAGTCCCAGACAGAAGAAGTATTTCGAGGTAGGCTCATGCTCAAATCTCGGTGATGCTCAGGCTCGCAGACTCAAGATAAGAATAAACGGCGAAAACGGCAAATATTTTGCTCACACGCTTAACAATACAGTTGTTGCTCCTCCCAGAATGCTTATCGCATTTTTGGAAAACAATCTCAACGAGGACGGCTCTGTAAGCATTCCCGAAGCACTCCGTCCTTATATGGGCGGCAAGGACAAGCTCATCCCCACAAAATAAAGGAGCATAATGAATTACCTTACTCTTGTTTTTCCCGAATTCGTAAAATCCGTTGACACTATCGTGTGGTGCGCATTCGGCGGTGTCGTGCTCGGCGCGGCTCTGTCATTATACTTCAAGGACATTTTGGGGGCTTTTGTCAGATTTCTGATAAAGGAAGGCGCAAATTCGCCCGAAACTGCTTTAGTGCTGGAGAAAACGAAATTTGCCAAAAATCCATTTGTCCGTCTGGCTATAAAGAACGGAACGTATAAAAGAGTAGTGAAATACACCTGTGAAGATGACAGCAAATTAAAGATGTCACAGGCAATATTGAAGCGGGGCTATTATATTCCGCCCGAGCTGATATACGAGGCTGAAAATATATTCAGCAAAAACGGCACAAATCTTCTTACGCTGGTATTGACTGTCATTGCATTTCTGGTCGTTGCCGTGCTTTCTCTTATTTTCATTCCCGATATTATAGCAATATTCAATGCATTTTTTGGACTATCGTAATACAGAAAGGGCGGTGAATAAACCGTGTCAATATTCCGTAACAGCACCGTAAGACTGATAGCAATAATCCTTGCAGGAGCTATCGCCGTAGCGGGTATTGCATACGCAGCCGTCTACTTTGCCGGATACCGCATTGTCAAGTACCGCATAGGCGAAGAGGAGATCAAGTTCTACGGTAAGGTAGATCCAAACGGTGTACCGTTTGACGGCGTTGCATATTATCCTGACGGTATATCAGGCAACGTTGACATTGCAAAAAAGACCGTAACATATTCAAACGGCGATGTATATGTCGGAGAATTGGAAAACCTTATGCGTAACGGCATTGGAAAAATAACGTTCTCAAACGGCGAAACGTATGAGGGCGAATTTGTAAACGATGAGATAACAGGCACGGGAATATACACCTACTCATCATCCGTGGGCGATGTTTATGACGGAGAGTTTAAAAACGGAAAACGCAACGGCTACGGAAGATATACCTGGGCAGACGGCAGCACTTATGTCGGCAATTACAAGGATGACAAGAAAAACGGCGAGGGCTCTTGTGTCTGGGCAGACGGCAGCAGCTATACAGGCTCATTTACCGATGACTGCAAAAACGGCTACGGTGAATACAAATACGCCAACGGCGACATATATGAAGGTCAATTCGTCAATGACATCCGCCAGGGTGAAGGAAAATACATCTGGAAAAGCGGCGAATACTACATCGGCGAATTCAAAAACAATATGATGCACGGTAAAGGAACGTATTTCTGGACTACGGGAAGAACGTACGAAGGAACGTTTTCCGAAAATAAAATAATCTGGGATTAAAAAAACATCTGCGGTCTTATTGACCGCAGATGCAGAAATTATTTTAATGGTATTTCGGCAGGTAATCGCCGTGGGCTTCTATAAGCTCATCGCACAGCTTTACGATATCATCTATCGAAAGCTCTGCGGCTGTATGAGGCTCAAGCATTGCCGCCTGATATATAATATCCTTTTTCTTGGTTACGGCAGCCTCAATAGTCAGAAGCTGTGGATTGATATTTGTCATATTCATTGCCGCAAGGACTGTGGGCAAACGTCCGACCTTACACGGCTGTATACCTGCCTTATTGACAAGGCAAGCTACCTCAACGCACGCTTCGTTTGGCAGGTTTTCGATCAGTCCGTTATTCAGCACGTTTCCGCCTATCTTATACGGTGTATCGGTAACGATAGCATTCATTATCTTTGATGCATATTCATTCGTCTTACTGTGAGTTACGTTACCGTTAAGATATTCCTCCTTTGCAGATTTCCATCTGTCTATCTGGATTATACAGCGGCGGGGATATTCATCAAGCGGAATATTGTATCTGTCTATCAATTCAGGATACTTATCCTTGATAAACAGGCAATTGTATTCTGCATTATGCTCACTTGACTCTGTGCAGTAGTATCCGAAGCGGCGTACGTATTCAAGACGTACAAGATCGTGTCTTGCTTTTTCGTACATATCCTCATCAAGTGCCTGCGCAGCCCTGCGTCTTATTTCGGGATACAGATCGTTTCCGTCGGCATCACGCAGATCAAGCAGCCAGCCCATATGGTTAATGCCTGCAATAGTTTCCTGCAGCGGCTCTTTTGCAGTCATATGCAAATGATCGAGCAAGCCGCGTGAGCAAGCCTGAACACTGTGGCAAAGACCTACCGTTTTAACACCTGTATATCTGAGCATATATCCCGTAAGCATTGCCATGGGGTTTGTGTAGTTCAGAAAATATGCATTTGGACATACCTCTTCGATATCATGCGCAAAATCCTCTAAAACGGGGATCGTACGCAAGGCGCGGAATATACCGCCTATACCGAGAGTATCGGCAATAGTCTGACGCAGACCGTACTTTTTCGGTATTTCAAAGTCAATGACAGTCGAAGGCTCATATCCGCCTACCTGAATTGCATTGACGATAAAATCAGCGCCTCTCAACGCATTCTTACGTTCTTCAACACCGAGGTATTTTTCAACCTTTGCTCTGCCTTCGTTTATGTTGGCATTCAACGCATTGACCATGATATAAGATTCTTCAAGTCTTTCACCGTCAATATCATAAAGAGCTATCGTAGATTCCCTTAAGGATTCTGTCAGCATAGCATCGCCGAGAACATTTTTGGCAAAAACGGTGCTTCCCGCACCCATAAAAGTGATTTTACTCATACTTTATTTCTCCTACTGAATTTTATTTATATTGTGTAGAATCTTCAAAAACCGCAAAAAACACAATATATTGATTACGCTGATCTATATATAAAAATTATAAATCATACAATTAGCTTTGTCAATCCCCCTTGTGAAAAAAAGAAATATTTTTCCAAGGTATAGAATATACATACAATGTAATGCCGAATATCATATCGCATCGGCACATTTCAAACAAGAAAGGATGAATTTTGTGAAAGGAATAGTTTCGGTAATGGCTGTTACCTTAGCCTTTGCCATAATCATTCCCTTAGTATTAACAAGCGCATATTTCGAAAACGGCGAGGTGGATCATACGCCTGTACTTCCGTCCGCTGACGGACAAACGGTCAAAAATGACGAAATAGGCACAGCTATCGCAGAAAAAACCGAAGATGTCGAAGAGCCTGAAGAAGAGCTTGAAGAGGATGAGCTTATCTTTAATTTTGAAGAAAACGACTCGTTTGCGCTTTCTCCTCTTTTCAGTATTATAGCGGGCAATACGATATTGAACAGCCGTCCGCAAGAGGAAGAAAAAGAGGACGAAACGATCATCGGCTCATCACCTGAGAAAAATCCGGAGAGCGATAAAGAGCATCAGAAGCCCGAAAAGCTCCCTGAAACAGACGTAGACTACAATGAGGACCTTGCTTTAAAGGAAGATGAGGTCTGCCTTAAGGTCTATATGCACAAGACTGATACTTACGAATATATGTCCCTTACAGAATATCTGTACGGCGTCGTAGCGGCAGAAATGCCTGCATATTTTGAATTCGAGGCTCTTAAAGCCCAGGCCATAGCGTGCAGATCGATTACTATGTGTAAAATGCTTACGGGTAATTACAACAACTCACGTCACGGAAGCAAGGGAGCGCACATTTGCACATTCAGCGGTCACTGCCAGTCCTTCACATCATATGAGGAAGCAGTATCAAAGTGGGGAAAGGCATACGCTGACAGTATTTTTGATAAAATACGTCCCGCAGTTGACGAAACAAAGGGTATGGTAATGGTTTATAACGATCTGCCTGTTGATGCAGCTTACCACTCAATGTCATATAAATATACCGACGATGTTTCAAACGTATGGCCGTCAGCTTACGATGCTCCATATTTGAAATCGGTATATTCTCCTGAGGGAGATGACTTCGACGGGGTATCTTATACAGATGCTTACAGCTTGTCGGAGTTCAAGCGTTGCGTAAGAAATGAAAACGGCAACGTATCCTTCGGTGACGATCCTTCAAAGTGGGTAACTAAGCTCACCCGTAACGAAAGCGGAAGAGTACAGACCGTTGTAATAGGCGGAATTGAATTTTCGGGCAGAGATATTCAGTCAGCTTTAGGTCTTGATTCGGCAAACTACAAGATAGAATACGACGAGGATGAAGACGAGTTCAAGGTTACAGTATGGGGCAGAGGACACGGCGTAGGTATGAGCCAATACGGAGCTAATTTATTTGCTCAGCAGGGCTATACCTGTACGCAGATATTGCTTCACTACTACACAGGCGTTAAGATAAGCTCGTACGCTGTACCTGATGTTCTTTAAAAACGAAAGCTGCCGCAAGTTTTTTTGCGGCAGCTCATTTATTAAAATTCGGAGAATGAAATGATACTTAATATTCTTGCTCTCGGTGATGTCGTCGGACCTGCTTCAGTAGAAAAAATTCAGAAAAATCTGTGGAAGATACGCCGCGAAATGAACATTCATTTCGTAGTTGCAAACGGAGAAAACTCCGCATCGGGCGGGGGAATTGACATTAAAAGCGCAAAGTCGCTCACTGATTCGGGAGTAGACGTAATAACAACAGGAAATCACACCTTCAAGCGTCGGGAGATACGTGAATACCTTGACGATAATTCAACAATAATAAGACCTGCAAATTTTCCAAATGAGGTAAGCGGCAACGGCTACACGCTGATAAATGCAAACGGATTTCGGTTTTTAGTTATGAATGTTATGGGGCTTGTTTTTATGGATCCGCTTGCCTGCCCGTTCCGCACCACAGAAAAGATCCTGAAAAACGCTCCTGAATATGATGTCAGTATTCTTGACATACACGCTGAATCAACAAGTGAAAAGATAGCTCTTTCCCTTTATTTCGACGGAAAGATCGACATTATGTTCGGTACTCATACACACGTTCAGACATCGGATGTAAGAGTTATGAAAAACGGCTCGGGGTATATAACAGATCTTGGAATGTGCGGCCCTGACGACTCAGTGCTTGGAATTAAAAAGGAAAAAATATTCGAGCGTCTTATAACCCATATGCCGACAAAATTTGATGTTGCGGAAACAAACGTTACCTTGCACGGCGCTGTATTTTCATACGATACGGACAAAAAAATGACCGTTAAGGCAGAATTATTTGAATATTGAATTAAAGATCCGACAGATCTTAAACGATCTGTCGGATCTTTTCATTGCTGCTGTTCTTGCTTCAATTTTTCGGTAAAGAGCTTTATCTGCTCTAAAGCCTTCGTTATGTGCTTTACGGAATAAGCGTAAGAAACCCGTGCATAGCCCTCGCCGCATTCACCGAATGCCGTTCCGGGAACTATCGCAACATTGTACTCGTAAAGCAGTCTTTCGCAAAACTCCTCGCTTGAAAGACCGAAAACACCGACCTTTGGAAAAACGTAAAATGCGCCGTCAGGCTCAAAGCAAGGAATTCCGCAATCACGCAGACCGTCAACTATATACCGTCTGCGGCGATCGTATTCAGCCTTCATCATTTCAATGTCGCCGTCACCGTTCTTAAGTGCCTCTATAGCGGCAAGCTGTGATGTCGTAGGAGCGCACATTATTGCATACTGATGTATCTTGAGCATCTGCTCAGTTATCTCCTTCGGCGCGCAGGCATAGCCAAGACGCCAGCCTGTCATAGAGTACGCCTTTGAAAATCCGCTTACAAGCACTGTTCTTTCGTGCATACCGTCAATGCTTGCAAACGACGTATGTCTGCCGTTATACGTAAGCTCACTGTATATCTCATCGGAAAGAACGATAATGTTCGTATTTCTTATTACTTCGGCTATTTTTTCAAGTTCCCGGCGTGTCATTACAGCGCCTGTCGGATTGTTCGGAAAAGGCAAAACCAGCATTTTCGTTTTGTCGGTTATTGCGTTTTTAAGTCTTTCCGCTGTGAGCTTGAAGCCGTCCTCTTCAACAGTTTCAAGCGCTACTGCCTTTCCGCCTGCCAAGGAAACAATAGGTCCGTAGCATACGAATGAAGGCTCGGGAACTATTACCTCGTCCCCTTCTTCCACAATAGCTCTTATCGCTATATCAATAGCTTCACTTCCGCCTACCGTGACTGTTATTTCTGTTTTCGGATCGTATTCTATGTCAAAGCGTCTTGAAAGATACTTTGATATTTCCTGTCTTAATTCAAGTGTTCCCGCATTTGACGTGTAATACGTATATCCCTTTTCCAGAGAAAAAATACCTGCATCACGCACGTGCCACGGAGTCGGAAAATCGGGCTGACCTACCGTCAACGATATAACACCCTGCATCGTTTCAAGCAGATCAAAGAATTTTCTTATTCCCGACGGCTTGATATTGCAGGTCTTTTTTGATAAAACCTTACTGTAATCCATCAAAGACATTCATCCCTCATATCAATTTCGCCCTCGCCGTATATAAAGCCCTTGTCTTTATATTTGCGGAGAACAAAGTGCGTTGCCGTGGAAACGACGCTTTCCATCGGCGCGAGCTTTTCTGCTACAAAAAATGCTACCTGCCGCATCGTTTTTCCCTCTATGATAACGGCAAGATCAAATCCGCCCGACATAAGATAAAGGCTCTGCACCTCGGGATAGTTGTATATCTTTTCGGCAACTCTGTCAAAGCCAAGCTCCCTTTGAGGAGTTATTTTCAGCTCGATCAGGGCAGTAACGTACTCTCTGTCTGTTTTATCCCAGTCAACTATCGCCTGATAGCCTACGATAGTTCCGTCCTTTTCGCACTCGTCAATATACTTTTTGATATCACCCGTTTCCTTTTTCAGCATTGATGATATCATTTCAGGTGTCAGATGGGCATCCTTTTCCAACAGTTTCAATATATCGTTCATTTTGTTTTTTTCCTTTCGGTAAATTACTCGGTAAATCACGCATTTACCGTGAGCTTTGAAAATACCGTCCAGCCGCTGCTCTGACTGTAAGCGGCGAATACGCCGTTACAGCATTCGGTGATATGGCTGTATTTAAACGGAACAACTACGTTTCCGTCAAGATCGATAACGCCTTTTTTTCCGTTTTCCATTCCTACTACCGCAAGTCCCTCACAGTAGGGCTGTGCATAGGTGTATGTGTCAATATCCGTTATCCAATCATTTTTCACTGCATAAAAGCCGTATTTACCGTTTTTATTGAGTAAAATACGCTGGTTTGAATATGATACGAGATTGCAGCCGTTCGGTATTTCATATTCATTTCCGTTAACATCTACGAGAATATCTCTGTCCATTATAACATCGTGTCTTTCGTATGTGACCGACCTTACCATTACAAGACCGCCGTCAAAATATATAGCACCCGCACTGTAAAGATCGTTCGTTCCTATCTGACTGTAGCCTGTGCATTTACGGCTTCCTCTTTCGTTGAAATAGAATATTTCCCCCTCGTTATATACCATACCCAGACCGTTTGTAAAATTGTACGTTTTATCGTATTTTGCGGCAAATTCTACTTTTCCGTCGCCGTTTTTATATCCCCATTTGCCGTTGTCATCTTCAAATGCGTAGTATTGATCTGCTTTTCCGACCGTGCTTGAAGCATTATACGAAAAACCGTTTTCAAGTATTTTTCCCGCAGGAACGAACACTCCGTTATCGATAACGTAGCTTTTACCCTCCAAGGTAAATATACCTTTGCCGCTTTCATCGTATTTATAAATAAATTCGCCAAGCGTACCTTCAAATCTTTCGACTGCAACGGTACCGTCAGAATTATATATTACCGTTGTATCGCTGTCGGATACAACTGTATCGCTGTCGGATACAACGATATAACCCATATACAATTCGACAGAATACAGATTTTGCTCTGTTTTGGTCTGCTCAAATACCCTTTCTATTCCGTCAGGCTTATAGCTTATCACCGTTTTGGGCTTCAAAGCTGTCGAATAAACATATTTTGAAGGCAGAGAAATATTCAATTTTGCAATTACGTCCTTTTCTTTGTTGAAAAGATCAGAGCTCACCTTATAACCGCTGTTTAAAAAGCTGTTTATATCGGGTATTTCAACAGGTTTTTGAGTTTGATCATGTGATGTGTCACCGTTTATATCTGTATCCGTATCCGTTTTTCCTGTTTCCTCCGGAATATCGGTATCGGAAGCGACAGGACGCTTTGTTTCCTCACCGTTCTGTCTTGAAATAAACGTAAAGTCATAATATCCTTCTGCATAAAAGATCGCCGAAAGGACCGCGCAGCACATAAGTATAACACATACGACGGTAATTATTATTTTTTTTGCAACCTCGCCCAACAGTTAAACGCTCCCTTCGGTGTTAGTTGAGAAAATTATTCCTCATTTTGTGTCTGTTATCGTTCCTCTATGCTTGCAGAGTCTTCTTCTGCAATTTCAGAGGTGTTTTCTGTCATCTGACCGTCAGATTCCTCATCGGGCTTTTCTTCTTCTCTTTCTGTATGTGTGAAGTTGACTATCTTGTCGCCCTCTTCCTTGAATCTTACTACTATAACTCCCGTTGCAGATCTTCCGCATACACGGACATCTTCAGCGCGGAATCTTATAAGAACGCCCTTTGTTGTAACAATTATTATGTCCTCTCCGTCGGCAACTGATGCTATGCCCGCGAGCTTTCCTGACTCCTCTGTTATCTTGTGGCATACAACGCCCTTACCGCCTCTGCCGTGAACTGTATAATGCTCAAACTCTGTACGCTTTCCGTAGCCGTTTTCGGTGATGGAAAGGAGCTTTTTACCTTCCTCGCACACTGCTGCGCCCGTTACGAAATCTCCATCGGCAAGTCTTATACCTCTCACGCCTCTTGACGCTCTGCCCATATCTCTTACGTGACGCTCATTGAAGCACGTAGCCTGACCGTCGTGAGTACATACGACAACATCTCTGTCACCGTCTGTAAGTCTTACAAACAGCAGCTCGTTGCCCTCGTCAAGAAGAATTGCGATCTTTCCGCCCTTTCTCCTTTGCTCAAACTCGGACAGCTTCGTTTTCTTTACAGTGCCGTTCTTTGTAACCATCAGTAAGTAGCCGCCCTTTGAAAAATCGTCAACGGGAACAAGCGCCGTTATCTTTTCTCCGTCAGCTATATCGATTACGTTTACTATATTTGAGCCCTTTGACGTTCTGCTTCCTCTTGGCAGGCTGTATACCTTTTTCATAAATACTCTGCCCGTATTCGTAAACATAAGCATATATGAATGGCTGTGAGCCGCAACAACGTTGATAACGAAGTCATCCTCCTTCGTTGCCATGCTTCTCATACCCTTACCGCCCTTATTCTGTACAGAATAATCGGATGCAGACTGCATTTTTATGTATCCGCCGTATGTAAGCGTTACAACACAGTTTTCTCTTTCTATAAGATCCTCGTCAACTATCTCCTCGTCGGATTCTTCTATTCTGGTTCTTCTTTCATCTCCGAACTTATCTCTTATAACGGTAAGCTCCTCTTTTATTATGCTGTGTATTCTTTCCTTATCTGCAAGCGTTGCCTCAAGCTCTATAATAAGCGCCTTGAGCTTTGCAAGCTCCTCCTCTATCTTTACCGTTTCCAGATTTGACAGCTTACCTAACTGCATTTCAACGATAGCCTGAGCCTGAATATCGTCAAGCTCGAAGCGTGAGCAGAGCTGCTCCTTAGCATCGGGAATCGATTTTGAACCGCGTATTATCTTTATTACCTCATCGATATTGTCAATAGCGATGTGCAGACCCTCTAAAATATGGGCTCTCTTTCTCGCCTTTTCCAGATCGAATTCGACTCTGCGGTATATTACCTCTTCCTGATGGGCAATATAATTGTTCAATATTTCCTTAAGGCTGAGGCATTTCGGCTCTCCGTTCACAAGCGCAAGCATATTTATTGCGCATGTGTCCTGAAGCTGAGTATATTTGTAAAGCTGATTGAGTATTACCTGACCGTTCGCATCGCGTCTGTACTCTACGACTATCTTCATACCGTGACGTCCGCTTTCGTCGCGGAGCGCTGTTATACCCTCTATCTTTTTGGCTTTTACAAGATCGGCCATACTCATAACGAGCATTGACTTATTTACCATATAGGGTATTTCGTATATCTCTATTCTGTGCTTATCCTCAAATACCTCTGCTCTTGCTCTTACGCTCACTCTGCCATGACCCGTCTGATAAGCCTCGTATATACCGTTTGTTCCGTGTATCGTCGCATACGTCGGAAAGTCAGGTCCCTTTATGAATGTCATAAGATCCTTTGTATCGCATTCGGGATTTTCCATAAGATATATCGTACCGTCAATTACCTCTCTGAGATTGTGAGGCGGAACATTTGTCGCCATACCGACAGCGATACCTACCGAGCCGTTTACAAGCAGGTTGGGGTATCTTGCGGGCAATACCTTCGGCTCTTTTCTCGTATTATCGAAGTTAGGATCGTAATCTATTACGTTTTTCTCTATGTCCATCAGCATATAATCTGCTAAACGTGACATTCTTGCCTCAGTATAACGGTATGCAGCAGCTCCGTCGCCGTCTACGTTACCGAAGTTACCCTTACCGTCAACCAGGGGGTAACGAAGAGAAAAGGGCTGCGCAAGACGTACCATTGCATCGTATACAGCAGCATCGCCGTGCGGATGATATCTACCCAGAACGTTACCGACCGTCGTTGCGGATTTTCTGTGAGGATTGCTGTGAACGAGATTATCCTCATACATAGCGTAAAGTATACGGCGGTGTACGGGCTTCAAGCCGTCACGCACGTCAGGCAGGGCTCTTGCAACGATAACTGACATGGAGTATTCCAAAAAGGACTTTTTAACTTCCTTTTCTATCTGCATATCAACTATCTTCTGATCCTTGAATTCAATATCCTTACTTGAGTATTTTTCCATATCTTCTTCCGTATCTTTCTGCAAATATATGCATTATTTATTATCAGTATATCTTTACGGTCATTTCCGTAAAGTATTTTTTTATTTCGCCTTTATCAGCTAAATTTCCGTACATATCCGATGCCTGAAAGCAGGCGCAGGCATATTTCAAAGCGTATTCAAGATCGCACGATGAATAATCGCAGGCTGATATAAATCCTGCAATAAGGGCGCTTTTCGCGTACGGATTTGCAATACCGTTCTTTCTCCACTGGCACAGACCGAAAAAGCTGTTGCAGTACAGTATTGCTCCCTTCGTTCCGCACACGCACATAATGGCTGTTTTCTTCGGCATGGTACGCAATGCTGAAAGAGCGTCCGAATAGCTTTCTATACTTCTTTGCGTCATATTCGCAAGGTCGGAATAATCGCATACTATGAGTGCGGGAAATTCCTTCATCGCATTCAGAAGCTCATATCCCGAAAAATCGGTTATTACGGGAACATTTTTTTCCTTTGACGATCTTATTATATCGGCATATATCCCTTTTTCAAGTCCGAACGGGCTTTTTCCCGTAATTATCATACAGTCAGGCTTGTGCTGTCTGTTTTTGATCTTCTTGAGTAATGAGAAATATTTGCTTACCGTTATGTGTTCAAGATCGTTGAATACGTATGAGGTGCTTTGCCCTGTGGGATAGTTTATTACAGTCTTGAACGATATTTCTCTTTCCGTATCCTCAAAAACCGTATCTATACCGAGCCTTTCATAATGGTTTTTCATAAGCTCGCCCGTTTTACCGCCTGCAAAGCCGTACAGCGACGTTTTTATCCCAAGGGTATTAAGATACTCAGCTACGCTGATTCCCCCCTCAGCCTTCGGAAAAATGACCTTACTGCACGTGTTTTCCTCATACGGTGCTAAAACGAGATTGCTTTCCATAGCAGTTACCCATACGGGCACCATACAAAGCACATCTGCGTAAAATGCTTTATCAGACATCGAGATTGGTTACGTATTTAGCATTCTTTTCGATAAAGTCACGTCTGGGCTCTACCTTATCGCCCATAAGCGTTGAGAATATCTCATCGCATTTTCTTGCATCCTCTATCGTTACACGGAGAATAGTTCTTTTTTCAGGGTCCATTGTGGTCTCCCAAAGCTCTTCCTTGTCCATCTCACCGAGACCTTTAAATCTTTCGACACGGAAGTTACCGTCCATTTGCGAAACTATCTCCTCCTTTTCCTCATCATTGTATGCATACTTTTCCGTTTTACCCTTAGTTATTCTGTAAAGCGGGGGCAACGCTGAATAAACGTGGCCGTTTTCTATCAAAGGACGCATATATCTGAAGAAAAGCGTCAAAAGCAGTATTCTTATGTGCGAACCGTCTACATCGGCATCGGCCATAATTATGATCTTTCCGTATCTTAATTTATTTACGTCAAAGTCCGTGCCTATTCCGCATCCGACAGCCTGTATTATAGGAAGTATGGACTGGTTTGAATATACTTTATCCACACGGCTTTTTTCTACGTTAAGCACCTTACCTCTTAAGGGCAAAATAGCTTGAAAACGGCTGTCACGTCCGTCCTTTGCAGAGCCTCCCGCAGAGTCACCCTCGACTAAAAACAGCTCTGTCAGCTCCGCACTTCTTTCGTGGCAGTCCGCGAGCTTGCCCGGAAGCGAAAAGCCCTCTAAAACGCCCTTTCTGTTTCTTACTGCCTCTCTTGCGCGTCTTGCTTCCTCTCTTGCTCTTGCGGCAACAATGGATTTTTCCATTATCGCCTTACCTACTGAGGGATTTTCCTCAAGGTATTCCTCGAGCTTTCTGGAAACTATCGAATCAACAAACGTTCTGACCTCACTGTTACCGAGCTTTGCTTTCGTCTGGCTTTCAAACTGAGCATCGGGCAGCTTTACGGATATTACAACGCATATACCCTCACGGACGTCCTCACCCATAAGATTTTTGTCATTATCCTTTAACAGCTTTACCTTTCTGCCGTAATCGTTCATTACCTTTGTCAAAGCAGTCTTAAATCCCGTTTCGTGAGTACCGCCCTCAATAGTTGACATATTATTTGCAAACGTTACGATAGTTTCGCTGAGAGTATCGTTATACTGAATTGCGACCTCAGCAGTCATATCGCCCTGCTGACCGCTTATATAAATAACGTCATCGTGTACGGGATTGCACGCCTTGTTATTGTTGAGATATTCAACAAAGCTCTTTATACCGCCCTCATAGCAAAGAGTTTCGGATACAGGCTCGTCTGCTCTTTCGTCAACAAGCTCAATACAAACGCCCGCATTAAGAAATGCCTGCTCTCTCATTCTGTCCAGAACTGCCTCGTAATCAAAAACAGTTTCTTCAAATATTTCAGCGTCAGGCTTGAAGCGGACATACAGACCGTGCTCATCTCCGCACGGACCCTCTTCCCTGAACGGACGCGCAACGCGGCCCTTTTCAAATCTTTCCGTATATTTGTTTCCGCCGTGGCAGTTTGATACTTCTACCCATTCTGACAAAGCGTTGACAACGGACGCGCCCACACCGTGCAGACCGCCCGATATTTTATATCCGCCGCCGCCGAACTTACCGCCTGCATGCAATACAGTAAATACTACCTCAAGAGTGGGAGTCCCCGTTTTTACGTTTATACCTGCGGGTATTCCACGTCCGTCATCTCTTACAGAGCAGCTGTTATCCTTGTGCAGCGTTACAACGATCTTTTTGCAATAGCCTGCCATAGCCTCGTCGATAGAGTTGTCAACTATCTCGTTTATGAGGTGGTGCAGACCCTTTATAGATGTTGTGCCGATATACATACCGGGGCGTTTTCTTACTGCCTCAAGTCCCTCAAGCACCTGAATCTGTTCATCGGAATAATTCTGTTGCTCGTTATTCAAAATAGGCTCGTCCATTTTTCACACAATTCCTTTCGTGGCTCTTTTTTTCAGTATTTTCGGTGAGATCTGTGACATATATATCTTTCCGCCCTCGATCTCATCTGTTATTATGAAGGATTTGGGTATCTCCCTCGTTATGCTTTCCATTCTTTTTTCGCTTTCTGCCTTACGGAGAGTGCTTCGTGTTACGGCAGATACGGTTGATGTGTCGGTATCGAATATACCTATTACATCATCTGAATTCAGTATTTTGTATCCGGAGGCGAAAAAGTACATTTTATCTCACCTGCCTTTACGTTTATTCTGTTATTTACGCCGTACGGGGAGAAAAGCTCCTCGTTACAGGATGTTATTATTACCTGCTTGTTGTCGAGCTTCGACAAAAGGTACGATGCTCTGACTGAATCGAGCTCCGACAAAACATCATCAAACAGATAAACGGGATACTCGCCCATTTCATCGTTTGATATTTCGCCCTCTGCGAGCTTTGCCGCAAGCGACAGCGACCTTTGCTGCCCCTGCGAGCAGTAAAATCTTGACGATCTTCCATTCAGGAGTATATCGATATCATCACGGTGCGGACCGTAAAGATTCATTTTATACTGAATTTCTTTTTTTATATTGTCTGTATATACCCTTTCAAACGCTTCGATACTCGGCTCTTCGTCCTTTTCGGTAATTCCGCAATACGAAACGCTTACCTTTTCTTTTCCGCAGCTCATCTCGTCAATGGATATACCCATATACCCTTCAAGCCTTTTGCAATATTCCTTGCGTTTTTTTTCTATGTACGACGCGCACGGAGCTAACTGCTGGCTCAACGCCTCAAGCATATTGGAATTTACGGTATTCCTTTCAGCGCAGTCCCTTATATATGCCGCGCGCTGAAGAAGGAGCTTATTGTATTTTTTAAGCATATATACATACTTTTTATCAGTCTGTGAGATGGCAACGTCAAGAAACAGCCGTCTTTGAGACGGTGAATCCTTTATTATCGACAGATGATCCGGACAGAACAGCACGGCTTTGAAATTTCCTATAAACTCCGATGCCTTTGTTATCTCTCCGCCGCATATCTTCATTTGTCTTTTTTCTCCCTTTCGGTAGAAAACGGACATAGAATTATCTCTGTTAAAGGATGTATATTCTATTTCAAGAGATGCGCTGTCTTTTCCGAACGGTATAACATCGGATTCTTTTTTTATTCTGTAAGGCTTACCTCTGGCAAATATGTATATTCCCTCAAGCAAATTCGTTTTTCCCTGAGCATTGTCACCCCAGATGACGTTTATTCCGTCATCAAAAAATACATCTGCAGGTAAAAGGTTGCGGTAAAGCCCTATTTTAAGTTTATTCAGCTTCAAATCAGTTCTGCGACGGTCTTACGGGGAATACGAAATAAAGGAATGATCTGTCCTCATCGTTTACAGGAGATATCAGCATACTCGAAAGAGGCGTTGAAAAGCCAAGTCTTACGGTATCTGCGTCTATCGCCCTGAATGCATCAAGAAGGAAGCGGCAGTTAAAGCTTATTTCAATATCATCGCCCGTGTGCTTACAGGGTATTTCGTCATATACCTTATTTACAACGGAAATACACGATATTTTAAGGCTGTCGCCGTATACGTTCAGCGTAACGCTGCTTTTCACTCTGCCTGCGTCGCTGTCCTCTGTGACGAGCATCGCTCTTTCAAGGCTTTCACGCAGACTGCTTACGGGTATTTCTACTTCTATCGGACAGTCCTTCGGGATAAATCTTTCATATTCAAGATATTCACCGTCTATCTGACGTGTAAAGAAGATCATATTGTCGCGGAAGAACATTATGTGCTTCAAGCCTCTTACAACGCGTATCTTTTCGTCGGTATCAAGCAAAAATTTCTGTATTTCGGGAAGCGCTCTTCTGGCTATTATAAAATTGAGATTCATATATGAGCCGTCCTCATTGTGATTTTCCATTTCACAATCCTCATATCTTTGAGCAAAGCGGAAGCCGTCAAGAGCGACGATCTTTATGTTTTCCTCTCTTATCTGGAAGTAAGCGCCGTTAAGCTGCAGCTTCTGATTGTTTTCCGCAACCGCAAACGATGTCTGCGCTATCAGCTTTTTCAGTGTTTTCTGGCTTACCGAAAAGCAGTAGTCGCCCGAAAGCTCAGGCATATTCGGAAACTGCGAGCCCTCAATGCATACTACCTCGAATTTACTGTTTCCGGATGATATTTTTGCAACGTTCTTGTCAGATACGTCAACTGTTATATCAGAGGGCATATTTCTTGTTATGTTAAGCAGCTTATTTGCACTTATTATAAAGCAGCCGGGACGCTGTACGTCGGCATCTATTACAGTCTGAAAGCCCTTTTCAACGTCGAATGTGGAGATCATACATTTATCGCTGTCTATTGTTTTAAGTCTTATTCCCTGAAGGACCTTGTTTTCTCCCTTTGTGGATACAGCACTCATAGCGGGGATAATTGCGTTAAGTAAAATATGCTTGTCGAATACGACTTTCATTTTTTCAATCCTTTCTTTCATCTGCGCTTATGTATGTAAATGTAATGTATACTATGAAATATAGTATTAGTAGTAGGGGGTGTGGAAAATGTGGAAAACGTCATAATATTGGCTTATAATGCGGAATTTTTCGGAAATTCAACTGTTAAAAATCAATTGGATATTCCGTGGACAAAATGTGTATATTTCAAAAGGACATTTTTCGTGATATTTCTTCAATTTTTTGTCCACAGGCTTTTGACATATTATCCACATACTTTTTTCCGTGGTTATCAACACCGTTTTCAACATCGGTGATCTTACAGCAATTTTCCACATTTTATCCGTATGATATGTTGATTAAAAAGTGGAAAAGCATTGCCATCAGCTTGAAAATGCGCTTATTTAAAGCTTATTTCGTTTTCTATCTCCGCTATTTCACGCTCGAAAAGCGGTTCTGTCTTGATGCGGTTTTCCACAACTGCAACTGAATTCATTATCGTTGTGTGATCCTTGCCGAATATCGTTCCTATTTGCTTAAGAGAATAGGGTGTGTATTTTTTGATAAGGAATATTATGATATGGCGAGCTGTGGCAGTTTCCTTTTTACGTGATTTGCTCTTTATCTCGTTTTCATCGACCTGCATATGCTTGCACACTATCTTGAATATCTTTTCCGTTATGACCTGAGGGGAAATATCAGAGCTCATCATATCAGAAAGAGTTCTTTTTGCAAGGTCGTATGTTATCGGTATGCCGTACAACGCGCTTTTTGCCGCAAGACGCTTTAATGCTCCCTCGATCTGTCTTATGTTACGGCTGAGGCTTTCTGCCAGAAAGATGACAACATCATCAGGAATGTCTATATTGTAATTTTCCGCCTTGCTTTTTATGATAGCGGCTCTCAATTCATAGTCAGGACGCTGAATATCCGCAATAAGTCCCATTTCAAAGCGGTTCTGCAAACGGTCCTGAAGCGTTGAAATGTCACGCGGCGGCTTATCTGATGTAAGTATTATCTGTTTCTGATCCTCGTATAAAGCGTTGAACGTGTGGAAAAACTCCTCCTGTACGCTTTCCTTGCCTGCAATAAACTGAATATCGTCCACCAGAAGAACGTCAACAGAACGGTATTTGTTTCTGAACGCTATCGGTCCTCCCTTTACACGCAGGCTTTCAACGAGCTGATTTGTAAATTCCTCGCTTTTTACATATATGATATTAAGCTCGGGATTGCTTTTTAAAAGCTCGTTGGTTATTGCATACAAAAGATGCGTTTTTCCAAGACCGCTCGGCCCGTATACGAAAAGGGGATTCCAGGTAGATGACGGATTTGTTGCAACGGCATAGCAGGCATTGTAAACAAATCTGTTTGATGAACCTACTATGAAGTTATCAAACGTATACATATCGTTTATTTTTGCTCTTGCTTTTGCAGAAAGCTCGGCATCTTCCTCATTTTTTTCCTCTGCCGTCATCTGAACGCTTTTATCCGTGGAAAAATAGTCTACCTCTGCGTTTTCGCTCATAAGCGTAATGTCAGCGCCGCTCTGTTCATCGTTTTTGACAGCCTTGCTCATATTGGCAAGACGCTGGTATATTTCAGTACCGTCCGGATTTTCAAGCGTAAACTCAATATCTTCCTTTATCTGCTTTAAGTTTTTTGCGTCCTTATCCTGAGAAAATATGTATACTATTTTAAATTCGCCGTATACCTTTAAAAACACCTTTTCAAGCGTTCTCGTTTCACTGCGCACGAAATCGAGCGTCGCGCATGTGGGAGTCATAAGTATAACGTATTCTGATTCAATGTCGGCTATCTGCATATCGGCAAACCAGGAATTCACCTTTATTTCCGAAAACTCTTTTTTTAATTCAAGAAGCACGCCTTCCCATATATCTGTGTATGTGTTCATTTCAGTGTTCCTTATACATAATTTATCATCTCAATAATCTTCCACATTATATAATATCATACTTAATATAAAAAAGCAATATATATTTTATTAATATTTAATATTAATATATATTTATATTAGAAGTAATTTTATTTTTTTTGCTTATACTATTGATTTATTATTGTCCGTGTGGTATAATTACATTGATTTAGTTCTGTAAAGGAGAGTATATGAAAAACGGATTTATCAAAACGGGCTGCGCCTGCGTTGAAGTGTCTGTGGGCGATCCTGCCAAAAACGGTGAAGAAACGGTCAAAGCTGTTCTAAAAGCCGACAAAATGGGTATAAAGCTGCTTACTTTTTCGGAGCTTTCCTTAACAGGCTGCGACTGCGGCGATATGTTCTATTCGGACATTTTACTGAAAAAGGCAAAAAGCGCCTTGCTTTACGTCGCTGAAAGCACAGCGGACTGTGATGTTATATTCACCGTGGGAATTCCCGTGCGTATATCATCGAAAATATATAACTGCGCCTGCGTTATACACAAGGGAAAGATACTTGCACTTATACCTCAGGTAAACGTTACGGACAGGCACTTTACGCCGTATCCTTCAGATAAGAATGAATATCTTTACGATTTCGTACCGTCTGATGACGGATATGTAAGCACCGTTCCGTTAACACCTAATATCACATTTTACTGCAAGGGTGTTGAGAATTACCGCTTCGGCGTGTGTGTAGGCAGCGATATCGACTCCGGTGTTAAACATCTGTCGTTAAACGGTGCAAAAATAATAATGCATCTTTCCTCAGAAAAAACCACCGTATCATCAGAGGAAAAAAGACGCATATCATTAAGTGAAACGAGCAGAAGATATGTGTGTGCAATAGCAAGTGCAGCTCCCGATAATTCCGAATCTACATCAAGCGGCGTATACGGTGCAGATCACTGTATTTACGAGCTTGGTAAGCTGCTGAATAATAATGAGCCGTTCGGAAATGAAAAATTGATAAAAACTGAGATCGATGTCGATCTTATAGCGTACAGAAGGGGTATTTCGCCTCATTTCAATGAGCTTACAGCGGAAAATGGCGTAAAGCATGACAGCTATGAATTTGAGCAGATATTACAGACATCAACCCTCACACGCCATATTGACAAAAATCCGTTTATGCCTGACGGTGTTGATATGCAGCGCCGCGCGGAGAGAATAACGGATATACAGACATATGCGTTGCGTAAGCGTATGATATGCTCAAGAAGCAAAAAGCTCGTAATAGGTATATCCGGCGGTCTTGATTCGACCTTAGCTTTACTTATATGCGTTAAGACTGCCGATCTTATGGCATACGACAGAAAAAGCGTTGTTGCCTTGACTATGCCCTGCTTCGGAACGACGGAAAGAACGAAAAACAACGCCGTTATACTGTGTGAAAAGCTGGGAGTAGACCTCAGACAAATTGATATTTCAAATGCCGTAAGGCTTCATTTCAAGGATATAAGCCACGATGAGAGCGTAAAAAATGCAGCGTACGAAAATTCTCAGGCAAGAGAGCGAACGCAGATACTTATGGACGTTGCGAACGATGAAAACGGAATGGTCGTAGGTACAGGCGATCTGAGCGAGCTTGCGCTCGGCTGGTGTACGTATAACGGAGATCAGATGTCAATGTACGGTGTAAACTGCTCAGTTCCGAAAACTCTTATGAGGTTTATTGTGTCGAATGAAGCGAGAAAGGCCTTGGAAAACGGTGATACCGAGCTTTCAAAAACTCTTCAAGACATTCTTGATACTCCCGTATCTCCTGAGCTTATGCCGCCGCAGGACGGCAAAATAACTCAATGCACTGAGGATATAATAGGTCCGTACGCCTTACATGACTTTTTCATATATCATACTTTACACAACGGATACGGAAAAGAAAAGATCATTTCTCTTGCTCTGTACGCCTTTGACGGCGAATATTCAAGAGAAGATATTGAAAGCTGTCTTAATTTGTTTTACAGACGATTTGCAACACAGCAGTTCAAGCGTTCCTGCTCTGCTGACGGAGCCATAGTGGGAAGCGTTAACTTATCACCGAATGCGGGATTTTATATGCCCGCTGATATAGACGGTAATTTATTTTCGTAATCATTTGAAAGGAATGGTAATAAAAGATGGTAAAAGAGAATATGCAATTTCTCGCACAGTATGACAGCGAGGTCGCACAGGCGGTTGAAAAGGAATATGACCGTCAGCGTAACGGTATTGAGCTTATAGCCTCTGAAAACTTCGTTTCAGAGCCTGTAATGGCAGCGGCAGCTTCAGTTCTTACGAACAAGTATGCAGAGGGATATCCCGAAAAAAGATATTACGGCGGATGCGAATGTGTTGACATCGTTGAAAACATAGCTATCGAAAGAGCAAAAAAGCTGTTTGGAGCAAATTTTGCAAATGTTCAGCCCCACTCGGGTGCTCAGGCAAATACTGCCGTTTATATAGCGCTTTTGAAGGCGGGCGACACGGTAATGGGTATGTCGCTGGCTCACGGCGGACATCTGACACACGGCTCACCTGTTAATCTCAGCGGTCTTTATTACAATTTTGTAGCATACGGAGTTGACAGCGAAACACACCGTATTGATTACGATGCTCTTGAAAAGCAGGCTAAGGAATGTAAGCCGAAGCTCATAGTTGCAGGCGCGTCTGCTTATCCGAGATTTATAGATTTTGAAAGAATGGCGAATATCGCTCACAGCGTAGGCGCTTACCTTATGGTTGATATGGCTCACATCGCAGGTCTTGTTGCCGCAGGTGTTCACCCGTCTCCCATGCCTTATGCTGATATAGTAACGACAACGACTCACAAGACTCTGAGAGGTCCCAGAGGCGGTATGATACTTACAAATGACGAGGAGCTTGCAAAGAAGATAAATAAGGCGGTATTCCCAGGTACTCAGGGCGGTCCTTTGATGCACATTATCACAGCGAAGGCAGTTTGCTTCGGGGAGGCGCTTAAGCCCGAATTTACCGAATACGGCAAAAAGGTAGTTGAAAATGCAAAAGTCCTTGCTGAAACTCTTGTTGAAGAGGGCTTTGCGCTTGTATCAGGCGGTACTGATAACCACCTTATGCTCGTTGATCTGCGTCCGTTCAATATAACGGGTAAGGAGCTTGAAAAACGTCTTGACACAGTTCATATTACAGTAAACAAGAATGCTATTCCCGATGATCCTCAGTCTCCATTCGTAACAAGCGGTATCCGTATAGGTACTCCTGCTGCTACGTCAAGAGGACTCGGCGTTGAAGAAATGAGAATTATAGGTAAGCTCATAAAGCTCACGGCTACTGAGTATGAGGAAAAGGCAGATCACATCAGAGCAGAGGTTGCAAAGATCTGCGAAAAATATCCCCTTTATTAATAAATAAACACCAAAATTCTCCCCTTGCATATTATGACAAGGGGAGAATTTTTTTATGGGGTGATATTTTTGAAATGTAAGGACAGAACAAAGCTCATAACGCTGTGCGCGGTATGCTTTGGCTTGGGAGCGCTTCTTGCCCTGTTTTTACCGCCTTACGTTATGATGGTCATTCAGTCAATAGCGGTATGCGCTGTTGGTATTTTATTTATTTTGTATGGAGGCAGAGTGTGAAGATAGTAGTAGTCAGATCCCCGTCAGTCTTTTCAAGACTGCTTAAAATGGTATTCAAAATAAAGTGATAAGAGATGATTAAAAAAAATACCGCCAAGAACAAACACATTTAAGCTGTTTTTGGCGGTATTTTATTCATTTATTGAGCTTTTTGAATATGTGTATCTTTCCTCTGTCGTTCAGGTCCTTTAAAAGAGCGAGAGTTATAGGAAAGCCCAGAAGTCCGAAAACTCCGAAAAGCGATGTTCCCGCAACCATTGCCATAAGCGTCACAACGGGATGCAGTCCTACCTGATCGCCTACAATTTTTGGCTCTATAATATTTCTTACTATCATTACAAGAAGATATATTATCAAAAGCATTATTCCTGTAATAAAGTCACCGAGTAAGATACGGACGATCGCCCACGGGATAAGAACAGTTCCCGTTCCGACTATCGGCAGAATATCGAAAACGGATATAAGAAAAGCTGTGAATATCGTAGTTCCGACCGATGCAAACATATCGGGCTTTATAAGTCCTGCTATGAGCAGATATATACAAAGCTCCAAAAAGGTTATTGACAGGATTATAGCGTATGAGCGGATATATTTAAACAATATGACCGTTACATATTCTCTTATTTCCAATACCGTACGGTAAGCCTTCGGCGGAAGCTGGTGCAAGCACCATTTTGAAAGCAAGGGATAGTCAATACTGATGAATATGGTGGAAATTATGCATATTATTATACTTACAAGCACTGAAGGAACGCTCGAAATAAGATTTGACGTTACGTTGAATATTGAAGAAAAGCTCGGAATAAAGTCTGACGTTTGCGGAATGAGTGTGCCCGGATCTATTGTGATATCCGCGTCAAAATTACGCAGAATATTCTGAATATTATCTATCAGATTTACCATAGCAGGACGTATCATAGTAGAATAATAGTGAGGGATCTTTGAGATAAGATCCTTTGAAAAAACCACTATTTCAATACACAGAAATGCTATAAGGACTCCGACCGTGCAAATAGCAAGTATAATAACGATTATTGCGGCAGGCTTTTGACCTATTTTCGTTTTACGTGTTATAAAACGGATAAGCGGCTGCAAGATGGCAGATATTATCAACGCTATAACGAAAGGCATAAGCGATAAAAGCGCATAGTTTAAAAGAATGTAAACTATGGCGATTATCACCGCAAAATAAGCAAAATTGATTAAAAACTGTCTTCTTTTATCAGTTTTGTTTTCCATAAAGAAGTCTTCCTTTGACCGAATAAGAATTATTTTTGATCCGGCGTTTTCTTTTTATAGCACAATGCAAAGATTATTGCAGCAGCACCTAAAAGTATGACAACTACAAGTATTACTGTAAGCGCGGTTGCGGATAAAACAGATGAATTTCCCTCAGATGACTGAGAATTATCTTCTTTATCTGCAAATACCGCTGTATATGTTTTATCTCCGTCAACTGCGGTGATCTCACTGTCCCAGGTGAGAACCTTGTCTGCGTTTTCAGCAGATGTAGTTACCTCGGGAATTATAACGGTATCTCCATAGTGATATTTATTTTCGGAAATCACTGTTCCGTCGTCGAGCTTGAATATAACAGTATATTCCTCAGCCTGCCATACGGCGCAAAGCTCAACGTCAAGATCCATAATGTAAGTGTCAGATGGCTGATATATGATATTTCCACCCTCTTTTATAGCCCAGCCCTTGAATGTATGCCCTGGCTTTTCGGGTACTGTTGAGGATATTTTTATATCCTTACCGTATATTTTTTCCTGTGAGGATATTTCGCTTCCGCCCAATGTATTATAAGACAATGTGTGATATGCACCGTTTGCGCTTATCATTCCGTCAAGAGATATCCAGCCTTCTGTTCCGTCGTATTCGCATTTACCGAATGAGCCGCTGACCTGCGTTACCGTAACAGTCTTGCCGGAAGGAATGTTTTTGAGCTTTGTTGACATTGATGCTGTACGGTAAAGAGCCGTAGAACGACCGATCACGGTGTAATCACCGGGCTTGCGGGGTGAGAAATCTATAAGCTCAAAATCGTATACTGTTCCATCCTTCAGCGTATATCTCGGAATACCGTATCCGACTATATATGTATCGTTGAGATGATATGATTTACGTGCGATCTGACCGCCGTTAGTGCTGTCAGCGCCGCCCTCAAGTCCTGTGGTATTTCCTTCAATAGTATGAACTATCCCGTTTTCAGAGCCGATAACTATGCCGACGTGGTTTGATATCGAGCTTGTGCGTGAGCCCTTGAAGAAGATTATATCTCCGCATACGGGTGTATAGCCCGATGTTCTTTCCTTGAACATATTCTTACCCTGAAGCCAATATACCCAGCTTGCGCAGCTTACCTCGCCGCCTGATGCTCTTTTATCGACGTTTGCCGCCCTCAGCACCCAGTTAACGAATGATGCACACCACATATATCCGTAGCTGTGTCCGTTGCCCTCACCGTTGTCGAGCTTTCCGTAAAGGCGGTTGAATTCAACAAAGTTTCTGCCGCCGCCGCTTGTGCCGTGCATATCTTCATCGCTGTCGCCCTCCTCATATCCGAGCTGTGTGAGAGCTATTGATACTACATCGTATCTCTGGTCGCCCGTAAGCTCGTATTCCGAAAGCGTTTTGTAGAATATTCCGCTTTTATATTCTTCTGATGCTTCATAGTCATCAAGCACGACTGCTTGTACTGATAATCCTGCTAAAACTGACGATAAAATAATCAGTGAGATCACGCTTATAAACTTTTTCATAGTTTTACTTCCTTATAAATTATTATCTTCAACTGCAGTAAGTATTCTGAAAAGCCCAATTCCGCAGTATACAGTCCAGATCAATGTAAGTGCCAATATTACCAGCCAATAAATCTCGTTATTTATATACATAAAAAACATAATGCAGGATAAAACGCACAAAAGTCCGCTTGCTGATATTCTTATTAAAAGCGACACCTTAAGACGCTTTTTTTCCTTTTCCTGCTCTTTGTGCTGATAGCTGTCTGTGTTTAACGATTTGTCCGTGCCGTATTTTTTGAGATGCTCAAAGAATGTTATAAGCACACAGCAGGCGCACGCTATGACTATAATGCAGTCAACGCATTGGCAGGCGCCCGATAAAGTATACATCTTAACTGCCTTTTCATGTATCGTATATGACCAGTGATAATATTCGGATGATACGTAAACTGAAAAAGCATAAAGGGCAGCGCTGAAAGCTGCTGAAAAAATGCATATTTTCCGTGTCAGCGATGCTATTTTGCAGTACGGCTTGAGATACGATATACCGACTGCCATAAGCAGAATTGCAATCGGTGAGGGCGTTATGTCAACTCCCTCAAACATCACAGGACAGATGCACAAAAATGCGGCTATCGTAAAGTATACTGCATATTTGGTATTACGTCTCAGAGACAGATTGAAATCGGATAAAACATCTCTTTCGTACATTTCATAAAGACGTTTTTTGAATTCAACATCTCTGTTAAGACCGTTTATATATCTCACACACGCTGTAAAGAAATATATTCCGACAACTAAAGATATAAGAAAGCAAGCTATCGTTATAAGTCCTTTGTAATTGTATACCGTGTGTGTTCCCAGATCGTCTGTCATCTGATAATCAAGGCTCGTCATAACCGTAAGCTCGGGTATGGTTACAAGAACGTATCTTGCAATAACGAAAACGATCGACGTTACGTAAAGATCGCCAAATCCCGTATCTGCATTTTTGCAGTCAAGCCGCTCGGCGATATAATGTATACCCGAAAATGCGGACCTTATAGCAAAAAACAGCATTATGCCTTCAATTATCGAGAATATAAACACCGTTGTCATAACGGTAGTTTCATCGTTGAAGGATACGAGCAGAGGTATAAAGGCAGTTTTTGCAAGCTCAAGAAAGAAGAGCTTTATAAACGAGCTTCTTGCAGATTCAATATCCGCATTAAGATCGTACATTCGTGAAAGTCCCCTGATGATCAGCAGAAATCCGATAAGATCGGGCATTACATCAAAGATGCTTATCGAAGGAATGAAAAGAAAAGCAGATCCCGATGTAATATATCCTAAATACAGCTTATTTTTTTCTTTTTTTATCATATTTTTTCTCTTTTTCAGAACCCTTTGCGCCGTCCTGCGCTTCCTTTTCCTCAGGCTCGGGCAGACCTATCCACATATAGCATGTGAATATGTTATAAGCATTTGCTATCGTTACTATAACGTACAGCACATACCTTGTATCTGTAAGCGGAGCAAGAATACCCGTGCTTGCTATGATATTCAACAGGCAGAAGAACATTGTTACATTAAACAGTGTCCGACTGCGTTTGTTCTCCTTTTGTAATGACGTTTGCTCTGTTATATCACACAGACCTTTCAAAAGGAAAAACTGAAAATATGCATATACAAACGCGAATAAAACGAACAGCACCGTACGTACAGGCATAGGTATATTTATGCCTGAATATACCGTAAGGCAGTGAAATACCGTATCCAATGCGGACATGACCGACAGAAAAAGTGCACTTGAAAAGGCAAGCGAGCATTTTTTGATATATTTTGACAGCTTGAAGCAGCCTATGCAGGTTATACAGTAGCCTATAAAACGGAGCGCCTGCATAAATACAGAGGATATACTGTCAATATACATTATTCCCGTGTCAAATACGGTAAATATGTATCCTATAAAAAGTATGCCGAAGCCCATTTTTACTTTCCTTTCGGTGATATGACCGCACGCATTTTCAGCGTACGGCCTTATCTTTTTTATTCTTCGTCAGATGAACTTGCTTTTCCGCAGCATTTTTTGTATTTAAGACCTGATCCGCAGGGGCAAAGATCATTTCTGCCAACCTTTTCAGCGGCTTTTTTTACTATGGGAGCTTTTTTGGCAGGCTTATCGCCGCCGATATTTTCAATAGATGCGGACTGCTCCTTTGCTACCTGCTCACGCTTTATTTCTGTTCTAGGAATTGCGGTGAGGATAGCTCTTACCGTCTTTTCTCTTATATCGTCTATCATTGCCTCAAATGCGTCAGCGCCGATTATCTTGTATTCGTTTACAGGGTTTCTCTGCGCGTATGCGTTAAGACCTATGCCGTTTTTAAGGTCCTGCATATAGTCTATATGCTCCATCCACAATTCGTCAATAGCGCGCAGAAGGATAACTCTTTCGATCTCACGCATGCTGTCGCCGAAAACAGTTTCCTGATATTCGTATCTTTCCATTGCCTTCTTGACGAACATTTCGTTAAGATCGGATATCTTGAGCTTTTTAAGCTCATCGTCGGAAAAGTCTGCGTCCTGCTCAGAACATATAACGTAGTTGAAGCCGCTTGTCAGCGCGGAGAAATCCCATTCGCTCTTTTCATCGGATGCTGTGCAGCGTGTTACAATGTCGGATACGGTCTGCTCGATCATATCGACGATCTTATCTCTCATATTGCCGTCTTCAAGTATTTCAAGACGCTCTGCGTATATGATCTTGCGCTGCTGATTGTTTACATCGTCATACATCAGAACGTGCTTACGGCGTTCAAAGTTAACGCTTTCAAGACGCTTCTGTGACGATTCGATAACGCCTGAAAGAATACCTGCTTCTATGGGTGTATCGTCGGGAGTCATCGCCTTTATCTTGTCCATACGCTCCTGTGCGCCGAAAAGACGCATAAGATCGTCATCAAACGAAAGGAAGAAGCGTGATTCGCCGGGGTCGCCCTGACGGCCTGAACGGCCTCTGAGCTGGTTGTCTATACGTCTGCTCTCGTGACGCTCCGTTCCGAGTATGAACAGACCGCCCGCCTGCTTTACCTTTTCGTAATCGGGCTGTATCTGCTCTTTGAATTTTGCATACAGCGTTCTGAACGTTTCGCGTGCCTGCAACACCTCGTCTGAAACAGACATTGACGTACCTGTTGCAAGAACGATAACATCCTCCTCAAAGCCCATTTTACGCATTTCTGCCTTTGCCATAAACTCCGGGTTTCCGCCGAGCATAATATCAGTACCGCGTCCTGCCATATTCGTGGAGATCGTAACGGCGCCGGGGCAGCCTGCCTGAGCTACTATCTCAGCTTCCTTTTCGTGATGCTTCGCGTTCAGTACAACATGCTTTATGCCGTTGAGCTTCAGCTTGTGGGAAAGAGCCTCGGATTTTTCAATGGACACCGTACCGACAAGGACGGGCTGTCCCTTTTGCTGACACTCCTTTATCTGCTCGATAATAGCCTTGAACTTGGAGTCCATCGATTTATAAACGACATCGTTATGGTCCTTACGGATCATAGGACGGTTCGTGGGAATTTCTATAACATCAAGGTTGTATATTTCTCTGAATTCATCATCCTCAGTCAAAGCAGTACCTGTCATACCCGACAGCTTGTCGTACATACGGAAAAGATTCTGGAACGTTATTGTTGCAAGCGTCTTTGACTCCTTTTCAACAGTTACGCCCTCCTTTGCCTCGATAGCCTGGTGAAGTCCGTCAGAATAGCGTCTGCCGTACATAAGTCTGCCCGTGAACGTATCAACGATTATTACCTCGCCGTCCTTAACGATGTAATCCTCGTCAATATGCATGCTTCCGTGAGCCTTTATCGCTTGGTTTATGTGGTGGGCAAGCTCTGCATTTTCAGGGTCTGAAAGGTTTGTGATATTGAAATACTTTTCTGCCTTTTCTATACCCTGCTTTGCAAGGACTGACGTTTTTGCCTTTTCGTCTATGATATAATCATAGCCCTCCGTTATTTCGTCCATATCCTCCTTGGAGTCTATTTCCTTTATTTTATAAGGACGCAGGGAGCGTGCGAATTTATCAGCCTTTTCGTATATGTCGGTAGCCTTCTGACCTACGCCCGATATGATAAGAGGTGTTCTTGCCTCGTCTATCAATATGGAGTCTACCTCATCGAGAATGGCGAAGGAGTGACCTCTTTGCACCATCCGCTCCTTGTATATTACCATATTGTCACGAAGGTAGTCAAAGCCGAATTCATTGTTAGTTCCGTACGTTATATCGCATGCATAAGCCTGTTTTTTCTCTGCATTTTTTCCGCCGGGAATTACAAGACCGCAGGAAAGTCCGAGAAAGTTATATACCTTGCCCATTTCATCACGGTCACGTGTTGCAAGATAATCGTTTACCGTTATGATATGCACACCCTTTCCTGCCAGAGCGTTAAGGTATGCAGGGAGAGTGGCAACAAGCGTTTTACCCTCACCCGTTTTCATTTCCGCAATTCTTCCCTGGTGAATGATTATACCGCCTATGAGCTGAACCTTGAAGGGACGCTTGCCTAAAACTCTGGCGTCTGCCTCTCTTACCGTTGCAAATGCCTCAGGGAGTATATCGTCAAGCGTTTCGCCGTCAGCAAGACGCTTCTTGAGTATACCCGTCATTGCCTTCAGCTCATCGTCTGTTTTATTCATATACTCATCCTGCAGCGATTCGATCTTATTAACCAACGGCATGATCTTTTTGATCTGCTTTTCACTGTAAGTGCCGAATATTTTTTCTATTAATCCCATAAGAAATTTTTACCTTTCAAACGTATTTGTTGATCTTACTTTATTATCATAAAGGGGTTTTAATTTCGCTTAATTACCGACTTTTATTAATTATATATTATATATGTGGTTTAAATTAACGACTAATTGTAAATTTTATGCATTATAAAGGTTTATATAGCTTTGTATTTCCTCTGCCATTTCTCCGTTTATCTGCAAAAAAACGCATACGGTAGATGGGCAGTCGTAGACAAGACAGTATTTTTTTCTGCAAAAAAGATCCTGCGTCATACTGATGAAGCGGATATCCTTTGAAAGCTCGAAATGCTCTGCGATGCGTTTACGCTTTTTCATATCCGTTATTCCGATAGCCGATCTGAGTGTAAGATCGAATATTACGTTTTCATATTTCCCCGTTTTTCTTACAACGCGGAAAATGCCGTTTTCAAGTGTATAGCAGTATCGTGTAAGGCAGTATCTGAAAAACACCTGAAAGCACATAAGGGCAAGAAACATTGCAATGACCGTAAGGGGAAATTTTAAGTCTGTGCGTGTGGAAATAAACGATACTGCGCTTGATAAAAGCAAAAGCAGAAACGACAGCGTTGCAGGCAAAAACGGACGGGGAGGCGGAGAATACTCTGTTTTACGCATTGCTTGACGGTAAGGCGCTCAGCTCATCCTCATACGCAAGCGAAAAAAGCTGCTTTGCCCTTTGACAGTTATCTGTTTTGTATAAGTATCCCATAAGCACCTCAAAGCCCGTGGCTCTGCGGTATTCGGCAACGCTTGCGCTTTTCGGGTGGTTGCCGTGCATATTTCTGCCTCTGCGGAACATATCCGATTCTTCTTCTGAAAGAGAGGAAAGTATTTTTTCAACGCAGGCGCTTTGCTTCTGGGCGGTTACGAACGCTCTTGACATTTTCGTAAGCTCGCCCGGGCTTGATATTCCTGTTGATATGAGCCTTTCACGCACTAAAAGCTCTATTACGGCATCGCCGTAGTAAGCCAATGCATGTATTGACGGTAAATTGTTATCCATTCAGCTTTTCCTTTACAGCATTGTTTATTTTTTCACGCAGAGTGATTATATAATCTTGCGAAAGAGGATATTCCTTGAACGTTATCGGCGTATCTGCCATACTGTCTATAATTGACAATACTGCTTCTCTGCCGATATATTCCTCTGCAAGCTCCAATGCCCTTATATCCTGCAATGCATCGTAAAAAACGCATAATCGAAGAGATTCGTACGCTGTGCCGTCCGATGCGGGATATACGGAAAACGTATCGCCCGCAGGCACCCAGTTATCGCCGTCTGTCGTAACGTAAGGGTTGACGCTTGCCAAAGAGCCGTTTGTAGAATAAAAATTATATCCCCAATGCAAAAAGCCCTTTATGTTGTATTTGTACATCTGTATGCCGAGTATTCTTGTTCTTGATGACGGCATTGCAATAAATCTGTTTGATACCTTGTCATACTGTCCGCTGCAGTAGTATACCCACAGGTCCTTGACGTTTGCTTGTATGAAATTCATTGCGTGGTCGATCGACGGTATAGGATTGTCGATAATACCGCTTTTGTAAAAATTAATGTCGGATAAGGCATCGTAAACCCTGACGTCGCATAATATGTCCTTTATGCCGTTTTTTGCATCTGAGTATTTTTCAGCCATTTCGGACGGCGGCTCATCTGATATATGAAATATCGCCCCTTCCAGCACCGAAAGCTCTGCCATACGCTTTTTAAGCTGAGTAAGCATACAACGCAGAAATTTTCGGTATTCCTCGCTGCACGAATCGGTATCCCAGCCGAAAATACGCTTATACTCGCCGTTTTCATACGCCATTACCTTAGGGCAGGCACGTGCTCCCCATTGCGTGAACAGGTGGCATATTTCAAAATGCTCTATACCGCAGTCAAGACAAAGTCTGACGAATCTGTCGAACAGCGTAAGATCAAATGAGTATTCTCCGTCATTTTTGTATACTGTAACGAGCTGTGTTGTACGCCGTTCTTTGTTGATAGCGGTGTCAAGGGGCGGAGTTACAACGGGCGTAAGTATCGTATTTATTCCGTTACGCACAGCGGTGGTGACGAAATTCTTCAGTATTTCAAAATATCTGTCGGTAAAAGGCTCAACATTGTAGTAATTTGCGAGGCAATCGTAGTGAAACCATTGCGTAAAGTATGTTTTCTGCTTTGGCAGGCAGCAGTTGATTATTTCAATATCGAGTTTGCACGACGCCATTACGGTATCGCCGTTGATAAGCTCTACCGTAAGGGGATAAACGCCGCACTCAAGCTCGCCGTCTATTTGTATGAATGCACACGTTATCTGACCGTAAAATACACTTACCGTATCTGAGCTGAATAAGGGTAAAAGCAGATCGGGATAAAGCCCCGGCGATGTACGCAGATACCCGTCGGTAAACGCAGGAAACGCCGCAAATGACACAGGAACGCTTTTGACGAGTCTTATTGATACGTTTTTGCTGTACTTAAAATCTGTTTTAATGCGAAATGATTGGGCGTGGCGTGTATGATCGTCCTTAAATACCGCAAGCTGAAATGAGATACGTTCATTTTTAAATGCGGAAATGTGTGAAAGACTGTTGAATTTATCTATCTGATCGTCAATGAAGACCTTTTCAAGCGACGATATGATCTTTGCTCTGATACCCATATGACTAACCCTTCATAATATAGACGACAATATTTTTTTTGCGCTCTGCTTGTCAGAGGATATTGCGTTTTTCAATTCGTCGATAGATGAGAACGCCTGCTCGTCGCGTATGAATTTACGGAATTCAACGCGTATTTCTCTGTCGTAAAGATCGCCGCTGTAATCGAATATGTGAGTTTCGCAGTTTACGCCTTGACCGCTTACTGACGGTCTTACACCGACATTTGAAACTCCGCCGTAGCAAGCGCCGTCGATCATTACCGTGCAGGCGTAAACGCCGTATCTCGGAACGATATGCTCAGGCGGAAAATTCTGATTTATCGTCGGTGAGTCTATCGTTCTGCCGAGCTTTCTGCCGTGGACGACGGGCAAGCATACGGAAAAGGGTCTGCCGAGATATTCGCTTGCCTTTTCCATATCTCCGTTTTTGATGCATTGACGGATAAGCGACGAGCTGACCGTGACACCGTTCATTTCGTATGCATCTACCATAAATGCCTTTTTGCCGTAATGTGACAGTATCTGTGACAGTGAATTGAAATCACCCTCAGCATTTTTACCGAAGCGGAAATTAAAGCCGCAGCATACCGCTTCCGCGCGGCATGTATCAATTAGTATCTTCGACAGAAATTCTTCGCATGGCAGATCCTTTACGCTTTCAAATTCGTAAAGTATAAGATAGTCAATGCCCAAATGCGCGAGAATTGATATTCTTTCATCCGGCAAGGTTATGCATTTACCCTTATTTTTCGGCGTAAAATCGCAAAAGCTCCATACAGCAGTTGCGGTATTCAGCTCATTTGCAATGCTTTTGAGCGTGTCAAGCAGCTTTTGATGACCCTTATGAACGCCGTCAAAATTTCCTACCGCTATCGTTGTGCTGCATTCGATGCTGCTTGCTATGGAATTGTCTTTTAATCTGATTATCTTCATTTTAAACTATCGGCTTAGCCTTTATATTACTGAATTTTCTGGGATATGTGTCAGGTGTATGGGATACCTTTTCAATGATTATCAACGTTCTTGATACGGTCTGATCACCGTCGGTGAGTGAAAATTCCTTTACCTGCGAGATTTTTCCGCCAAGAGTCGTAACTGCCCTGTTACATTCGCTTACATCCTCATTTGCGGATTTCATGGCGCAGAATATCCCGCCCTTTTTAACAAACGGCAAGCAAAGCTCACACAGCATCGGCATAGATGCAACGGCTCTTGCGCATACGAAATCGAAGCTCTCCCGAAGAGGTCCGTTTGATGCTTCCTCTGCTCTTGCGTGAAGCGTTGATATATTGTTTAATTTTGCGATATTTGCCATACGGTCGATAAATACGAGCTTTTTAGATGTGGAATCAAGAGATATGACCCTTACATCCTGCCTTAATATCGCAATAGGCAAGGACGGAAATCCGCCGCCTGCGCCGACATCAAGTACACGCGCGTTTTTCTGAGGTATATCAGCCATTGAAGCGCAGTCCGCAATATGCTTTAATATGATACCGTCAATGTCGGTTATTGCAGTAAGATTTACGTTTTTGCCGTATTCGCAAAGCTCCTGCGAAAGACAGTATAGCTTTTCTGACTGCTCAACGGTCGGTAACGGCAGTGAGCAAAGCTCGAATACGCCGTTCAGCTTTTTATAAAATTCTTCTTTTGTGCATATCGGCATATCAGCTCTCCATACGGATAATATTTGTTTCAGGACAGCTCATAGCTATGCTTCTTTCACGCTTGTGGCACGAAAGAACTATCGTTTGGAGCTTGCCTGCTTTTCCCATAGCGGAAAGTAACGCTATGATATTTTCAAGTCTGTCATCGTCGATGTGCGCAAATGTATCGTCGAATATCATAGGCGGCTTGCCGTTTCTGTAAAGAATATCGGTAAGGGCAAATCTAAGGCAGATATATGCAAGGTCCTCTGTTCCTGAGCTGAATGCGCTTACGTGGCGAGATGTGCCGCTTTCGGTGAAATATATTCCGTATTCGCCGTCAATTCCGATAGAGCAGTATTTACCGCCCGACAGCTTTTCCATAAATCCGCCTGACAGCTTTGCGAGCTTCGGTGATATGCCGTCACGAAGTGTTTTTGAAGCGTTTTCAAGCGTTTCGTATGCAAGCACGCACGCTTTGTATTCCGAAACACATTCGCCGTACTGTGTACGAAGTGACAAAAGCTCATCGGAAATAGCTGACGGGTCCTCTACCGTTGCGCAAAGAGACGAATATTCCTTTTCAAGCTGAAGTATCTTTTCGTTGAGGGATTCTGTCGCTCTTTGCAGAAAATCCAATCTTCTTTTCTGCTCGTTTACGTCAAAGGTCTCAAGCTCGCTTGCGCGCAGCTTGCCCTTTATTCTCGATCTCATATCGTCAATGCTTATGTGCGCGGTTTCCCTTATAAGCGCCTGCGCCGTGCTGTAGCTTTTTTCAAATTCCTGCTTTGCGTCTGTTACATCCTGCATCGCCTTTTCGGCTTTTCTTGCAACATCTTCAACAGATGAATCGGTTATTTCTGTAATATTTTCAAATTTGCCCGCCTCATCATATATAGCCTGCTCTGTTTTTGTAATATCAGCGCGGATGCTCTCGCATCTTCCTGCTGCATTTTCGATGCTCATTCTGCAATGAGCTATGCTTTGCTCCTGCTCGTTAAGCTCAGAAAGAATGCTTTCGAGCTGCTCGCTGTCCTCACAGCCGAATTCCTCAAGGTATTCGCAGAGCTGCTTTTTCACCTTTGATGCGGCAACAAGGAAGAATATACCGATTATTAAAATGAGGAAAATAAATCCTGCAATACGAAGATTTTTATATTTTTTCTTAAGCGATGCGACCTTTTCTTCAACTGCGGATCTTCCGCCGTGAGCGTTTATCTTGTCGATTATTTCGGCGCTTTCGCTGTATACTGACAGGTCGTTTTCCGCATTTTCAAGCTCTTTTTCTGCTTCTGTCAGCTCAGTACGCTTTCTGTTTATATCGTTTTGAAGCGAATAAAGGTCGGCTGCGTATTTTGTATCGGGGAAAAATCCGTTCTTTGTATTCTCTGCAAGAGCTGCATCATACGCCTGCTTTGCTTTTACAGCCGCCTGCGATGCTTCGTCAGAGCGTTGCTTTCTTTCTATCTGAGAATATGCATCGTATTCGTCGAGCTTTGCGGAAATGTCGGATATTGATTTGATATTATCCTCTTTCTTTTGCTTTGACTGACGTATTTTGTCCTCAAGATCGAATACCCTTACGTTGTCCTGACGGCTTTTTGAAAGCCTTATTTCAAGCTCTGCTATTTTTTCGCCAAGCTCGTATATTTTTCCGCCCTTTTTGTTTTTGTAAAGGAGCGAGCAGCGAAGCTCGTCAAGCCGCTTCAATGCCTTTGAGGTGTTTATCATCTCGTCTGCGGAAAAAAGTATGTTTTCAACGGCATCGGAGAGCTTCGCCCCTTCCACAAACGAGCCGTTTATCTGACCGACGTAAACGGTATTGGAAAATACCTTTTCGTCAACTGACATAAATATCTCGTGTACGGGCTTATCCTTGAATACGATCGTGCCCGTTTCCGTATCGGTAACGTATACCTCTTCCTTTACGCCCTTTTGCAAAAGTATTATCTGACGGCGTACTGTGTAATTCTTGTCCCCGTGCCTTATGACCATATATCCTCCTGCGGAGTTTCTTCCCCAGGGGATATATTTTTCACGTTCCTTTGAATCAAGCCCGTAAAAAATGAATTTTATAAACATTCCGAGCGTTGATTTTCCTGTTTCGTTTTTACCCTCTATGATATTCAGACCGTCCGCAAGGGAAAGGGAAAAGTCCGAAAACATACCGAAGGAGTCTATGTGTATTTCTTTAATTATCATCCCTGTACCTCTTACATCTTATAAAGTGCGGAAAGTCCGAGTCTTAAAGCGTTTCTTGCAGTTGCTCTTTCCTCTTCGTTTTCGGAATTCAGCTTGTCCTTCAAAAGCGAATAGAATGCGCCCTTCAGCGTTGGATCGGCTTCAAGCGCTGATGTGTCGTATGTTGCGGATGTTTTGTCCTTTACCTCTACATAATACAAGCCCGTTATTGCTTGCTCGACTGCCTTTTCGGATATGAGAAGCGATGGGGACACCCTGCCTGTCAGAATGACTCTCAGCGATGTGTCAGCATCGTAGAGGTTTTCCTTTACCGCCTGCATAACAGCCGATATGACCTGCGCTGTATCCTCGCTTGCGCTTATATCTACTTGCAGCTTTTCATATCTTCTTTTTGTAGACGGCTTAAGAGCAAATTCTCCCGTGAACTTGCCGCTCGTTTTGGAAAGTCTGCCGATTATAACAGATTTTTTGCCGCATTCGTCAAAGCCGCGTCCCTCAGGGCAGCCGCTGTATCCGTAATACGTATCTGATGCCTTGTGTACGCCGTCGGAATTGTGTATATGACCGAGGGCAATATAGTCAAAGCCCGAATTTTCAATATCTGAAACGGTTATGGGACATGTGCGTGAATTTGGCGTAAGATCACCGTGACAGCAAAGGATATTAATTCTGTCGGGATCTGACGGGGAAACATTTGCAAACGGGTTTACGGTCATCGCATCACAAGTGAAGGCAAAGCCGTATACATCGGTTTGAATATCGTCAAATGAAAATTTTGCAACCGATGGAGAGTTGAATATATAAACGTTTGACGGGAATTTTATTCGCGCGTAGGGCGAGCTTTCGTTATACGGATCGTGATTGCCCGGGGCAATTACGAAACGGCAATCGGGCGCGGATTCAAATTCCTTTACCATAAGAGCAGCCGTATCCTTAGTTACGTAATCCGTATCAAAAATATCGCCCGGCATAAGCATAATATCGATTTTTTCCGTTCTGACATAGAGCATAAGAGATGTGAACATACCTCTTTGTAAAGCTCTGCGTGCGTTTGCCTTCTGAACGTTGGAAAGCGAAAACGGGCTGTCAAGGTGTATATCGCCGCAATGTAAGATCTTTATCATATATTTTTACCGTTCCTGTTTTTGTACTTATTTTCAGCCCAATACTGTTTTCAGCAGTAAAAGAGAGGATGCAAATCTGTCGTCGTTGCCTTCTGCGTTGAATACGCACGCGATTACCGTTCTGCCGTCCTTCTGAGCGGCTGATACAAGACATTTGCCCGCTTCTGTTGTCGTTCCTGTTTTAAGTCCTATTGCATATGAATAATAGTAAGGGCTTGATGCTTTTATAAGCTCGTTTGTGTTATTCCACGAGTTTTTCTCTCCGCTTGCATACGTCACGCTCAGGCTTTCCGTCTTTGCGTATTTCAATATCGTTTCGTTTTTGACAGCCAGGGACGATATTATAAGCATATCGTGAAGCGTTGTGTAGTGGTTATCATCGTGATAACCGTCAGGACACGTGAAATTTGAGCCTGTAAGCCCGTGCTCGCTTGCAAAGGAGTTCATTTTACGGCAGAAATAATTGACCGCTTCCTTTGATGATATACTGTCATCGTTTGCCATTATCCTGCCTACCCCTGCGGCAACCACGTAAGCGGCATCGTTGCCCGAAGGCAGCAGCATTGCGGCAATGAGCATATCGAGCGTTAACTTGTGACCGCGCTTTATGTACGCAATAGACGAGCCCTCACCCATCAGGCTAAGCTCATCTCCTGCTGTTATGACAGTTTCGGGCGAGCAGTTTTCAAGTGCGAGGAGCGCAGTTATCAGCTTTGTTGTGCTTGCAGGATATATTTTTGTGTCAAGTCCGCCCTTTTCGAACAATATCTCGTTTTTTTCGACGTCAAGCAGAGCAACGTGCGTTGCGTTTATTTCACGCTTTATTTCAATGGGCGCGTATGTGAAGTCGCTTTGCTTGTCCGTTTCCGCATCGGTCTGTACTGACGTTTCGTCAGACGGCGCTTTTGTATCTGCTCCCGTTGTTATTTCGGACGATGCAGTATCCTCGGATGAGGGGCTTGTGGCATCGTATGTCTGCACCTCGGAAGATGTGCATGCGGATAATAAAATAACACTTGCAAGCGCAAAGGATAATATGCCGTATTTTTTCATATCGATCTCCATTCTGCCACATCTGCGGCATTTTAAATATTTGATAAGACTCGGGTGAGTTTTGTTAACGCTGAATAAATCTCTTGATCGCTTTTTATATGCTTTTAAAATAAACTTAACTTATATTATATATCAAACACCATACTTTGTAAATATATAATAAAAGATTTTATTGTAAAGATTTTTATTTCTAATGTGTGTATTCGGCATAATTCACCATATATTCCGAAAAACCGACTGTATCGGATCGGAAAAACAAAAAAGATCTCCCCTTGTGAATAAGGGGAGATCAATTCGCAATTATTCAAATGTTGCCCTATACGCCGCATCCCTGAGTATGTTTACGGTATCTCTGTTCGATTCAAAGTTATGGTCTATTCCCTGTCTTGGGTCAACTCTGAATATCGAAGCAAAGATAGTATACGCCGCAAGCGTAGAGCCGAGCGTTGACGGATGGTATTTGTCAGCGGCAAGCCACAGGTCGATATTAAGACCGTGAGCGCTGTAAACCGATGAAAACGCTTCGCCTACGTGTGCCATTATAGCACCTACCTCATAGCCGATATCATCGTAAGCTTTGCGAATATGAGATTCCATAGCAACGGTGCCGCCAAGACTGCTTGCTGTGCCGTTGCTGGGATGGAATCCCCACGTCTGATAAAGCACTACCTCTGCTCCGTACGATCTTATAAGGTTGGTAAGAGTTCTTACGGAAGAGTGGAAGGTTGCAGTGCGCGGTGCGAGAGCGCCCGTACTCTGCTCCTGAATTATAACGTATTCGTATCCGCCCGTTGCAAGAGCCTGATTGACCTCTGCTGCATATTTTCCGCTGCCGATATAGTCAGACAGATATGCACCGCCGTGCTCTATCATTCTTACGGTCACGTCATAGCCTGCCGCCTGACAGATAGGTGTAAATCTGCCGTTTGTCATGCTGTGATACCATGTAAAGCTGTTACCGATAAACAGTATATCGTAGTGCTTGTTTTTAGGAAGCACGGGGCTGTAATCTGCCGTCATCTTTTCAAGAGTGAATTTCTGTGCTGCTGAGTCGTTGAAGGTGTAAATGTCTACGTTTGCGCCGTGCGTAAACGAGCCTGCATAGATATCAAGAACGAATTTATTTGAAAGTGCCGAGGACAGAATTACAGAGCCGTTCTTTATGTAAAGATTCCAGCACTGAGCCGCACTTTTGTTCGTCTTGTATATCTGAACGTTTGTTGCATTTGCCGCCTTTGCGTCCGCTACGTCAAGCGAAAGAGTGGGCTTTGCCATATTTGTGATTACGTAAGAGCCGTCAGCCTGGCGAGTGAATTTCCACATTTCATCAGGCTGATTTTTTACTGTGTAAAGCAGTACGTTCGTATCTCTTATAGCAACACGCTTTCCGCCTGCGCTGAGCGTTGAGTAGAATACGTCGCCAAGGTCGGATTTGGATACCATGTCAACGTAGCTTGCTGAGGTGTTGAGGTTAAACTTTGTAATGTTGAATTTCTGCGCCATGGATTCGGTGAACTCGCCGAGAGCGGCGTTTGCATAATTGGCATTTGACATTGCTTCAATGTCAAGAACCGTATTCACAGATCCTTTGGGGTAAATTACATAATGCTTTCCGTCATCTGCGTAAACGATGTTCCATTTCTGACCGTCAGATCCGCTCGGTGAGTATATCTTAACGTCCATTCCGGGCTCAATAAGACCTGCAAGGTCAAGCACCTTATCGTAAGCGAGGTTTTTGATCGTATAGCTTCCGTCGGAATTGCGTGTGAAGTGCCATACCTGCTCAGCAGAGCCGTTTCTTTCAAACGAAACAACGCTGTTCGTGCTGCTGTATACGGGCATAATTACGTTATCAGCGTATGAAAGACCGATATTTGCATAGAAATCCGTTCCGATATCGAGCACGGGTCTTTCAGCCAACGGTACGTCAACCAATTCAATGTCGGGATATTCTGTTTTTTCGGATACGGCGTATTCAGCCATAAGCGTAAGGTCTTCTTTTGTGTATTTACCGTCGAAGTTATAGTCCATAGCTTCAACTCCGAATGAATAAGATGACGTGCTCAGATATTTCTTCGCACGGATTATATCCTTTGCGGTAAGATACGTATCTCCGTCAAGATCGCCGCTTACTATAATAGTGAGTGATTCTGACGAGGCTGTGAACGTGATCTTGTATCCCGTTCCGAGCCTTTGATTTACGGATACGTATTTTCCTTCTGTATCCGATACGTATGCGGTTTCTTCAAAGCCGTCCAAAACGTAATACGCTTTTGAGCCTGTGGGGATGTTCGATACCGTGTTATTTTTGATAACAAGGTCGGAGCCGTCAACCAAGCTATATGCACCGGCTGTTGTTGCCGATACGCTGTCCTGCTCGGTGCTCAACGTAGCACATACGGATACCAGCAGAAAAGACATAACCAAGGTCAAAGCTGTAAGTTTTAAAAATAAGCCTGATCGTTTCATAATTACCCTTTCGTGATTATTATTTAAATGTAAAATACCTCATCTTGATATTGTATCAGCGAAATGTAAAATATGCAAGAACTAAACGAAAAAAATATATAATTTCAGCGTTTTGCACAAAAAAACACGGTGTATTTGTCAAAAAGAACTGACTTGATCCGTGCTTTGTTTGCGTTAATTATCTTAAAGCGTGATACCGATACCTCTGAACCTGTCCTTGAGTTATGTGTGATGGGATTTAATTAACTTTTCAAAAAACAGGGTATTTTTCTGTACAATGCACTTTGACAATGTGAATGTGAAAGAACGCCGGAGTTAGTTTACTTTTTTAATATTTACAAAAAATATGTATAAATAAACTAAAAAAATATGATAAAATTATAAAAAAAGATGGAGGAAAAATGGCTATGAAGAGAGGATTTGTTACAATGGCGACGGGAGGGGATCAATTCTATCGCATTGCATTAAATCTCTTGAAATCGTATAAATTCTTTACGACTGAGCCACTTTCGTTTGCGATAATTTGCGATAGGAAAAATTCTTATACAGAAGCTTTTGATGACGTTATTATTTTGGAAAATGCGACATGTACGTACATAGATAAAATATCTTTATTAAAACTAGTTCCGTATGATGAAACGATCTTTATTGATGCAGATTGCCTGGCGTATGGGGATCTTAATATTCTTTTTGAAAAATTCGCAGGAGCAGATGATATATCATGTTTCGGCAAGGTGCTGCCTTTAGATTCAAAAAACGGATTTTTTAAGAGAGAAGATATTGGTAAATACGCAAACGAGATATCATATTGCATAGGTATCCACGGCGGTATAATGTTTTTCAGAAAAAGTGAAGTTTTAAACAAGATTTACGATAAATGCAACGAGATAAAGGATCACTATTACGAATATAAGTTTAGATATTTTAAAGACCCTGCGGATGAACCGCTTATTGCACTGAGTATGGCTCTTTACGGACTTCGTCCTGTTGATTCACTGTGTCCGATGTTTGCGTATTATCCTGTTGATGTGAAATTTCTACGTTTTGATATTTTGAATGCTAAAGCTACTTTCAAGGTCGATAATGTAAAATACAATATTTTGATAGTTCATTTCAGTAGCAGAGTAACAAAGGAAAAAGTGTATTCAATAGAGGAATATAACCTTAATCTTCTTTGTGACGGAAAAACATCAAAAAAATCGGCGAGGGCGCTTTTTAAGCCTTACAAGTGGTCACTTTTTGCGGATAATGTACGCAAAAAAAAGGATCTTTGTGTATATAATTTGAAATGCACTTTAAAACCTATTATTGTGAAAATATTGCATTTAAAATAAAAATCAAAAGTTGGCAGGCAATTTTGAAGTGAACCCAAAAGTTTAGACAAAAATTAAATATTAAATTGCTTGTGAATGAGCTCGGTATTGAACTGGGCTCATTCCTTTTAATTTGAGATAGATTCTCTCGTTGCTGTAGTAATGTATGTATTCTTCTAACTTTTCAATGAATCCCCGAGGGGATTCCAATTTTTCGCCGTAATACATCTCAACCTTCAATCTACCGAAAAAGTTTTCCATTATGCCGTTATCCATACAGTTTCCTTTTCTCGACATACTTTGCGTCATATGTGCTCGGCAAGAAGTCGTTGGTATTCGGCGTGTTGGTATTGCCAACCTTGATCGGAGTGAAACAAAGGTCGTGCATCAGCAGGAAGCTTTTCAAACAATCCATTCAACATATCCCTAACCTGCTGCAAGTTGGGACTTGTAGAAATAGAGTAAGATATAATTTCGCGGTTAAACATATCGAGCACTGGTGAAAGGTATACTTTCTCATCGCCGATCTTAAACTCTGTAACGTCTGTTGCCAGCTTTTCAAAAGGCTTATCTGCGTGAAAATCTCTTTTCAACAAATTGTCTGCTACCTTGCCAACCTCTCCTTTGTAGGAGTGGTACTTGCCTTTTTTGCTCTGTTTTCCACGCAAATGAAGGGATTTCATCAGTTTTAACACAGTTTTTTTAAGTATTCTATCTCCATTCTGAGTCTCTGGTTTTCAGCAATAAGATCTTCTTCAACTCTTTTGTCAAGCTTTAGTGGGCGACCACGCTTTCCGCTTGCATTGTTTTTGTCTCGGCGTTCTTTCATCAGACCTTCGGCTCCTTCTTCCAAGAATATGCGTTCCCACTTTTGTAGCATTGCACTTGCTCCACCAGTCTCTACCGGTCCTAAGCCATACTTCCGCACTGTCTCACAATAGCCTAATCGGTGTTCTCGCATATCCATTATAACACCTATCTTAAATTCTGTCGAGTACCTTTTCTGCTTTGATCCTTTTTTGCCATAGAAAATATGCACCTCCAAAAGTGTCTAACTTTTGGGGTGCATATCATTTTTGCGTTAACGAATACTACGGGTTATGCCCGTGGTTCCAAAAAGCTTTTAGCGTTGAGTAGAAAAAAGAAACCTCCTGTGATAGAATTAGTGTAGGTTCGCCAACCGCACTAAAATCAAAGGAGGGTATCAAGAATGAAACTTGACACAGAAAGTTTAGCACATACCAAGTGGAATTGCAAGTATCATATTGTATTTGCATCAAAATATCCAGACAGGTGATATATGGAAAAATAAAAAGTGATATAAGACAGATATTGAGAAAACTATGTGAATATAAGGGTGTGGAAATAATAGAAGCAGAAGCCTGCACAGACCATATACACATGTTGGTGTCAATATCGCCCAAATATAGTATATCACAAATAATGGGATATTTAAAGGGAAAAGTTCGCTAATGATATTTGACAGATATGCGAATTTAAAATACAAATATGGCAACAGACAATTCTGGTGTAAAGGATACTGTGTAGATACGGTGGGAAGAGCAAGAAAACAATACAGGAATACATAAAAAATCAATTGCAAGAAGATATAGCAAGCGATCAAATAAGTATGCAAGAATACATAGACCCGTTTACGGGTGAGCAGGCTAAAAAGGGCAAATAAAAGACCGCCCCACTTGTGGGGCAGCCTGTAAAAGTTATGCGGTTGGCAAGCTGTTTCGGCGCGCCTTGAGGCGCCGCCAACATAATAGCCTTATAGGCTAAGTGCATGCCAACGGTTTTACCGGCGGTCATGACTTGCCTGCCTTGAATATTGATTTTGATTAAAGCGTGATACCGATACCGCTTGAGGTGTTCATAATTATTTTTTCGTTCAGATACTGCGGACCGCCTGTGTACGGATCGTACTTGCAAAGCGCGGGGCCGTCAAGATCTGCTTTTGTTATTATGCTCTTTCCTGCTGCAAGATGCGCGGCGGCGGAAACGGCGATCTTGCTTTCGAGCATACAGCCTGCCATACATTCAATTCCGTATGTTTCCGCAAGCGCGCATATTTTGAGCGCTTCGTATATTCCGCCTGTTTTCATGAGCTTTATGTTGATAAGATCTGCGGCGCGCTCCGTTATTATCTTTACTGCATCTCGTACTGAAAATACGCTTTCATCAGCCAGAATTGCGGTGCGTACGTTTGAGGTTACGTATTTAAGTCCTTCAAAATCGTCTGCGGGCGTAGGCTGTTCGACAAGCTCTATGTTGAGCCCCTCGGCTTCCATTTGCGATATTATCTGCACGGATTGCTTTGCACCCCAGCCCTGATTTGCATCTACTCTGAGAAGTATATCCTCTCCGACGGCGAGGCGGATCGCCTTCATACGCTCAACATCGCCCCTTCCGTCCTTACCTACCTTGATCTTAAGAGTTTTGAAGCCCTCGCTGACAGCCTTTTTTGCATCGTTTATCATAACGTCTACGGGGTTTACGCTTATCGTAAGATCAGTCGTGATCTCGCTTTTGCTTCCGCCAAGCACCTTGTAAAGCGGCATATTGCATTTTTGTGCAAAAAGATCGTATATCGCCATATCAACGGCTGCCTTTGCCGACGTGTTTTTCTTTATACAATGGTGCAGCTTATACATTATTCCGTCAAGGTTTTCAATATCATATCCGACTATCGAAGGCTTTATGAAATCCTCAATGGCACCTGTTATAGATGCCTTTGTATCACCTGTTATAACGGCGGTGGGCGGTGCTTCGCCGTATCCTACGTGCCCTGTGTCAGTGAACACACGCACGATAATGTCGTCAACATGATCTGTTGTCCGTAATGCCGTTTTGAACGGAGTTACCAAAGGGATACGGATGTTTTCTGTTTTTATATCTACGATCTTCATAATAAAAATGCCCTTTCTTCAATCGCTGAGATTTTCGTTTTTGATCTCGTTCAGCTCTGCAAGGAAAGTGTCAACATCCTTGAATTCTCTGTATACAGAGGCGAAACGAACGTATGCTATACCGTCGACGCTCTTAAGACGCTCCATTACCATAGTTCCGAGTGCAACTGAGGATATTTCGTTTTTTGAAGAATTTTTAACGGTGTTTTCAATATCCTTCACTATGCTTTCAACCTGTGCAGATGTTACAGGACGCTTGTGACAAGCCTTCAAAATACCGCCCATGAGCTTAGAACGGTCAAATATCTCACGCGTTTTATCCTTTTTTATTACCATAATAGGCATCATTTCCACATATTCGAATGTAGAAAAACGGTTTCCGCACTTTATACAAATACGGCGTCTTTTTATGCTCGTATTATCCTCTGTGTGACGGGAGTCAACGACTTTGGTGTCCTCATATCCGCAAGAAGGGCATTTCATTTTGTGTTACCATCCTTTATTATTAGTACAAATTTATTATACGATAATGATCTGTAATTTGTCAAGATGAAAAGAAATAAAAAATCAATATATAGTGAAAAACGGCGATAAACGTACTTTTAAACAAGTTGATATTTTTTTGTTGAAGCAATATATAATGTATAATTAAAATATACGCTCAAAGACACACACGGATGAGTGTGAAAAATGGAGAAAAAAGCGAAAAAAGGTATTGACAAAACGGAATTAATGTGGTAATATTTACGAGTCGCCGCGAGGAAGCGGCAACGACTCGGTCCTTGAAAATTGAATAACAGACGAGATAAGAAGTGAAGTATAGAGCAGAAATGCAAGATATAGAACGAACAAAGAATCTCGACAATTCCTTTAGAATCACATAAGTGAAGACATCCGGACACGACGG
>JAZPYO010000060.1:0-3098 GCA_045544195.1 Eubacteriales bacterium | reverse complement strand
GATTGCTATAACGAGCTAACCGATATAAACGAGCGTGAGATTTTCTCGTATGCATTCAAGCTTGGTGCAAGAATAATGCTTGAGATTTTGTCGAACACCGAAAGTATGAGGTGACGGTATGGATAGAACCGAATTTCTCAGCAGTGTTGGCAAAAGAATTGCAAAGGCGAGAAAGTCTGCCGGAATAAGCCAAGCAGAACTTGCGGAGCTTACCGATCTTTCGGTGAGCTGTATCAGCAAAATAGAGCGTGGCATCAATAATTTCAGTGCAGAATCATTAAGTAAAATTGCGATTGCATTAGATACTTCGAGTAGTCGATTACTCAATGAATTTTTCGAAGAAAACATTGTACCTCTTCATAAAGAGATTGAAAAATCATTGGAAGGATATTCCCGTGAGGAAATTGACGGTATAATACAGATTGTAAACATAATCAACAAAATTAAAAACGTTTAAAAAACAAGCGGGATGTATGTCCGAAGTGGATATACATCCCGCTTTATTTTTGCAAATCAATACTACTGTACTACCACTCGCCTTATCGGCTCTTTCAATTTTTGGTTCTTAAATCTAAAATATTTATGTGGTATAAAACTGCCTGTATCGAAAGTTTAGGGATTATTCGCAAATATTTGGTAAAATAATAATACCATAACCTAACGCAAGGAGAGTATTTTATGAAAAGGATTTTAGACCCAAAACAAATGCAGGAATTTGAATTCTATTTGAGAAACGAGGAAAGGAGTGTTGCAACGATTGAAAAATATATGCGAGATGTGAGGTTTTTTGCTTCATTTGTCTGTGATGCGGAAATCGACAAGCAGAAGGTGCTTGACTACAAAGGTAAGCTTGGCGAGACCTACGCTGTGTCAAGCGCTAACTCTATGATCGCGGCAATGAATTGCTTTCTTCGTTTCTGCGGCTGGCACGATCTGTGCGTCAAGCAGTTCAAAATGCAAAGACAGGTTTACTGTTCTGAGGAAAAAGAGCTTACCCGTGCGGAGTATATTCGATTGCTTGAGGCTGCAAATGCTAAGCACAACGAACGGCTCAATCTGATTATTCAGACGATTTGCGGTACGGGTATCCGGGTGAGCGAGCTGCAATATATCACTGTCGAGGCATTGCATAATGGAGAAGCAATCGTAAACTGTAAAGGCAAAAACAGACGGGTATTTATCGTTCCGGAATTAAAGAAAAAACTGCTCCGTTACGTGAAGGAGCAGGGAATTAGTACGGGAACGGTATTCGTTACACGGGGTGGAAAGCCTGTGAGTAGGAATAGCATTTGGAAGGATATGAAGGCTCTGTGCGAGCAGGCAAACGTATCGCCGAGCAAGGTCTTTCCTCACAACCTGCGCCATCTCTTCGCCCGTACCTTTTACGGCATTGAAAAGGATATAGCCAAGCTCGCAGATATACTCGGACACGCAAGCATCAATACGACACGCATTTATATCGTGACAACAGGCGCGGAACACAAGCGCAAGATGGAGCATATGCGGCTCATCATATAAAAGAAAAAATCCCGATGCGAACACACCGAGACCGAAGACAACATAACGAGAGTTATGTTATTAAAAACTGGTAATCGTTGCAAAAGAACAATGAAGCAAAGCAAAAAGGAGCGCAACAAAAAGCCTTTCGTCGTAATTTTTTTTAAAAAATGTACGAAAGGCGTTTTTGTCACGCAATTTTTTAGATAATATTTAATAAATTTTTCTTGTCAGCCTATAAATTTCGCCAAACCTATTGATTTCTATGCGTCTTTGTGGTATAATTCCTATGTATCTGAAAAAATTATCGGATATCTAATATCACATAACTCTCGTTATGTCGCTTTATTAGTCCTTGTGAACGATAATCGTCAACCCAATAGAATCCTACTTCGATAGGAATTTTTTTAGGAAGTCGGTGTAGCGTTCACTAATTGCCTTCTTGTTATTTTGGAAAAATTATCGCTTGCAGATGAAATGGAGGGGATAACCGAATGAGATACGAAGCGGAAATAAAAGAGCTTCTGATTGAAAATGCCATACATCTTATTGCCGAAGGCGGCTTTGAAAAAGCGACAACCAAGGAACTTACTCACTGTGGAGGGCAACTGCCAGATTTCAAAATGAACGAGGTCTACATCTATCGATTCTTCAAAAGCAAGGAAAATCTGTATGAAGCGGCTTTTGTTCGTTTGGATACGGAATTGTTCTATGCATTCAAGCACGGCGTGGAAATCGTCGGCGGCTTTGATGACGTTGGAAAAGAAAAGCTGAGCGATTTTTTCTCTTTGGCTTGGAGGTTTGTCTTGGGCAATGAAGAGCGTTGCCGTTGTTACGTCAGATATTATTATTCAATTTACTTCAAGGGGCATTCCCGTGTGGCTCACAGAAAGCTCTTTGAGGGAATGGTTAATGAAATGGCACCGATCTTCAAGGAAGACGCGGATGTCGAAGCTATATTACACAGCGTCTTTACCGCGATGTTTGATTTTGCCATTCGTGTGTATAACGGTGAACTTGAAGACAGTGATATCAACAGACCTCATATCTTCAACGTGCTCTATTGTATGATGGCGACATATTTTAAGGAAACAGTATAAAAGGAGGGCAATGATGGCAAAAAACAATTTTCAAAAATTAGTGTCTTCAATTAGTTCTGCAATGTCAAAATTCTTTGCTCTTTGTAAATTTGAAAAGGTAATTGGTAAAGCAGATCCAATTGCTACGGTCAAACGTGTAAACAATATGAAGCGAGTTGCCGTAATGATCGGACTGCTGATCCTTGTTCTTATCATTATAATTTTAATGCTTCGTGGTTGTCAAGGAGGAGAACCGTCTCACGGCTCGGTAGATATTCCGGGAAACGTTATTGACCCATTGCCGCCCGAGATAATCCCAACAGCTGATCTGGAATTTAACAAAGACAACGCCGAAGAAAATCTTTCATTCGATGTGGAAGGTATGAACGGTGGCGATAGTGAAATTATGCTCTACCGCGTAATTGCTACATACAATTCGGATTTCGTTTTGAAATATGATATGACGATACGCGAGGACGAGGAATTTCAAAAGCTTGCCGAGATCATGAAGATCAAGGTCGA
>JAZPYO010000059.1:0-59738 GCA_045544195.1 Eubacteriales bacterium | reverse complement strand
CTCCGTATTGGGTTAATTCGATTTGCGGACAGTCGAGGACGCCTGTCCCTACAACGCGAGATAGGATGCTTCGCCTATTTTGCGTGCAAATCGTTATAAAATATACTCCAACACTATTGTAATCAAAACTTTGATATCTCGTTGTTTTTCTCTTTTTAAGTTCATCCATTTTTATCACCAATATCATTATAACACATATCGGCAGAGAAAACAAGCGCTTTCTCTGCCGATTTTCTGTGCCTTCAATTTCTCCGTTAAAGACAACAGAGAAACAATTCTGCAACCTTTTATTTACTTTCAGAAAGCCTTTTTACAAGCTCGTTCTTTCTTTCAAGCACCTTTTGACACCTGTCATTTTTGACGCGATCCATACATAGCGGCGTTCTCAGTGATCAAATTCTTTTTGCAAGGGAAAAACGGTATTTTTCGTAGAATTCTCCGTATCTGCCTTCCTCTATGGCAAGTCGTATCTTTGCCATAAGATCGTTGTAAAAATAAAGATTGTGCATTACCGCCAGACGCATACCGAGCATTTCCTTTGATTTGAACAGATGGCGTATGTATGCCTTTGAGTAATTGCGGCAGGCAGGGCATCCGCAGGACGGAGAAATGGGCGACGGGTCACGCTCATATTTATTGTTCAGCACGTTTACCGTTCCTTCCCATGTGAAAAGATATCCGTGGCGGGCGTTTCTTGACGGCATAACGCAGTCAAAAAAGTCAACGCCTCTGTATACTGCCTCAACGATATTCCAAGGAGTGCCGACACCCATGAGGTATCTGGGCTTATCTTCGGGCATATAAGGCTCTACCGTGTCGATTATTCTGTACATATCCTCTGTCTTTTCGCCTACGGCAAGACCGCCTATTGCATAGCCGTCAAGATCGAGCTTTGCTATCTGCTTCATATGGTTTATGCGCAGATCCTCGTATACGCTTCCCTGGTTTATGCCGAAAAGCATCTGCTGCTTGTTTATCGTTTCCTCAAGCGAGCAAAGACGCTTCATTTCGTCCATACAGCGAACGAGCCAGCGGTATGTTCTTTCGCACGAGTTTTTCGTGTAGTTGTATTCTGCCGGGTTTTCTATACATTCGTCAAATGCCATGGCAACGGTAGATGCAAGATTTGACTGAATACGCATTGATTCCTCAGGGCCCATAAATATTTTTTTGCCGTCTATATGAGAGGCAAAATGAACGCCTTCCTCGGTTATCTTGCGAAGCGGAGCCAAAGAAAACACCTGAAATCCGCCGCTGTCGGTCAGAACGGGTCTGTCCCAATTAAAGAATTTATGGATTCCGCCGAGATCGCGGATGACCTCGTCACCCGGGCGGACGTGCAGATGGTAAGTGTTTGAAAGCTCTATCTGACAGCCGAGCTCATGCAGATCGGCTGTTGATATACCGCCTTTTATAGCGGCAGATGTGCCTACGTTCATAAAAACAGGCGTTTGAGCTGTGCCGTGACAGCTGGTAAATTCACCTCTGCGGGCTTTACCGTCCTTTGTTAATACCTTAAACATATATTTCCTTCACTTTTCGCCCGCCCCTTGTGAAAAGAAAGCAGCCGGCGGCTTTAAAAGTCTGATTTTTTAGCTTTTTGATTTTTGATCGTTTATCGAAGATCAGCTGTAATCTGCTTCGGGGTCAACGGGTAAAACGTCGATAACACGCTGAGCGTCGGAAAACAGCTTCTGTACCTTTGAACGCTTTACATAGAAGCGACCCTCGCCGTTTATCGTATAGTAGCAGCGTTGGTCTGATGAATACGAGAAGAATTCGTAATTCATTTCGTATCCGTTGCGTGTCGTCATTTTTATCTGCGCTATGAGAGTCATATCCTCGGGCATTTGTATTTCATCGCCTGCTGACAGGAACAGGGCGGATTTGTAGAACTGTCTGAAATTGTATACAGGATCAAGTGTATCTGAGCTTGAGCTTTTATTCGGAGAAAGATACGTATCTGATACAGCTTCGTGTACTCTGAGCTCCTCGCCCTTGCCCGTAAGCTCGAATATGAAATGCTTGCCCTGCGACGTTTTATCCGTAAGCTCGATGGAGCCGACCTTGTCTATGTGCGCGTTAAATACGGCCTTGTCTACGAAATCGACCTTACGCCATTGCAGAAAAGGCACTTTATCTGCGGATATTTTTGTAAGAACGTTCATAATGGGCGACCAGGCAAGATAGTATTCAGCCCCGTCCTCATCCGTTCTTTTATCGCTGAAATATACCATACTCGGATATCCGTCGTAGTAGTAAATAAGAGCCTTGTCAGCGCGGGTTATTCCGTGCTTTAGCAGCACCTCGGGCCTGACGTCTGTCTGGGTGTAGTATTCGCCCGTGTCCTCGTCAAATTCCTCATAGCTGTAAAGAATGTCATAGTCTATAAGCTCATCGCCCGTCATATTGAGAATATATTGGAAAAGCGATGTTGTCTGCTCTGTCGATGCGGGGATGTTTTCAGGGTATTTTATCATATACGGAATGGTAACGCCGAAGGTCTCCTCCGTTGAGGTGTCATCTCTCGTATATTCTATGAGCATATACGGCTCATCTCTTTCAAGCGTGAGGTATATCTGCGGTATTTTCGTGTAATAGTCGCTTGACTGTGATGTTATGGGATATGTGAGCGTGGGTGTGAGAAGGTCTCTTACGTCAGCCAGAAGTGATGTTTTTACGGATTTTTCAAGAACGTAAACGATGTCTCTGCCCTCGTACATAACGTAATACTGATCCTCATCAAGCGTCGGAGAGCCGATATATAGCTTGTGTGTTTTACCGTCGCGGGTCGTCAGGATATAATATGCAGGGTCATCGTCGGGGGCAAGCCCGTATTCAGAAAGATCGTCGCTTCTTTCGCCCTTGGGCAGTCTTTCGGTAAATACCGTATAGCCGGCGCTTACGACAAGATATGAAAACATTTCCTGGTCGTATGTCAGTGCCTCAGCTCCGAGAAAATGAAAGCTGTCAGACGCAGGGCTGTAATACGCTGTATACGTTCCGTGCTCATTATGCACCTCGATGCTTTGTATGTTGCTGCGTTCTACATGCTCAAATATCAGCCATACGTTTTTACCGCTTCCTGGAACCTCGCCCGTGGTGTAAACTATGGGCGCTTCTTCTTTTTCCTTGAAGCCGAATACATCAAGTCCGACAGGGCCGAGAACGAGATACAGGACTATCAGAACTGCAAATATGCAAGCAAGCGCGATTATCGCCGTTTTGCGCTTTTTTGTTCCTGTTTTTATGGGCTTTGAGTCTGTTTTTGCGTCCTTTTCCTTCTCGGCAAACGTAGAAAGTCTGTCTTCTTTCTTTTCTTCCTCCAATTCGGAAAGATCCAGATCATCACGGTATTCAGAATATTCTCCGCCGTAAAGAATACTGTGAAGCTCGCTTTCGCTCTGCGCTGTATCCTCGTTAGCGGTGCTTTCATTTTGAATGTCTTGAGGGTTTTCGTCCGTCAAGCTCTTGTTTTCGTCCATAACTGTACAGACCGATCCTTTCTTTGCACTTTTGTGCGGTAAGTGTTTATCTTCTCTTTCTTCTGATGACTACAACGCAGCCCGTAATAAGAACTGCGGCGGGCATTACGCCTATGAGTATTACGCCCCATACTGTAACATCGGTGCTTGTGATAAGAGAAAGTCCGTTATCCTCGTAAGCCTTGTAATCAAGGTCAAAGGGGACCTTTACTGTGTGTATCTTCTGAGTAAGCATATACATTATCTCTCTGTTTGCGTATGAATGAGAGGTACAGTATTTGAGCATTTCAGGGCTTCCGCACGCCGCAACGTAGCTGTACATTGCCTCATTGTCAAGATATTTACGCTTGTTGGTCAGCGTGAACAGGCTGAATGTACCCTGCTCTGAGCCGTCTGACGATGTTGCGACCGCTGTGGGAGAGGTGTAGAATATTCCCGCTGCATAATATGATGAATACTGATCGTTATTCGGTAAGCGTTCAATAGGCGCGGCGTTGGTGAATACCGTACGCAGATTGCTGAATTTATCAGTGAGAGATGCTGTCTGGGTCTCCTTTGAATACTCGACGGTAAATGTAGTGTTGTCCGTTGATATGGAGTTTGCGGCATCTGTTATTTTCTTTGATGTCTGTATTCTTATACCCCATTCCTCGAGATATTCGTTGAGTATGGGAAATTCCGAGCCAGTAGCGCCTGCAAACACCATCATAGAGCCGTATTCCTTGGACATATACTCGCCTATTTTGTCGATCTCGGAGCGTTCTGTCATAGACGCCTGATCCTTTGCCACAAAGTCCTTCTGCGGATCGAGAATAATTACAAGACGGCAGTTTTCGTCAAGCTCCTCACGCTGAAGATCGACACGCTTCGTTTCAAAGCCCCAGTCGTTCAGCATCGTGAAAAAGTCCTTGTATTCGTTTGACGTCGGATCGTCATCTGTTCCGATCGGCTCGCCGTGTCCCGTTGTAAAGCATACGACGGGCTTTTCTATGCCTGCAAGCTGGAAAAATGCACTTAAAAACCTTCTTTCTCCCGAAAATCCAAGCTCTGTGCCTGAATCGCTGTCGGTAGTGAAGAAGTTATTCATCGTATAAACGATCGGTGTGCCGTTGGCAGTTTCGATAACGACGTTTGTATCCTCCCATTCGCCCGATGACAGATTTTTGTAATCGGCAAATTCTGACGGATACAGAAATGCATCATAGCAGTTTACAGATATTTTATAATCGAGATCCTGTGATGCCTCGGCGTATGCCAAAGCGCAGGAGTATATCATAAGCATACGGTTTGACGTTGCTATCGTATCCTCTGGAATTGCGAATTTGATCTCTATATCGTTCTTGATTATATCCGATTCGAGAAGCTGCTTTGCCTCGTCTGAAAGAGTAAAAAGATCGTTTTTCGTAAGGTCTGTGTATACCCAATACTTTGAGAAAAGAGCCGTGATAAGAGCGTTTGCGGTTATAAGCACAGCGATGAAGCACGCTGTCAATGCTACGGCAAGCGAGCCGTATCTGAATTTTCTGTTTCTGAATATTGAGGTCTTTGACTTTTCGCCGTTGTTTTTTGTGTTTTTCATCTGTATATCTCCTTTCGTATCTGTGCGCTTATGCCCAGCGGCGACGTTCAAGCACACGCACTGTGAGAAATACGAACAGCACCGTAATGGAGAAGTAGTATATCAATGCGGCGTAGTCGATCATTCCGTATGTGAAATACGTGTAGCGGTTGAAAACGGAAAAGAAATTGAGAACGACTCTCAAGGGTGTAAATCCTATGCTTGTTGAAAACATTCCGATGACAAGAAATGATGCTATTACCGCTATTGTCGATACCGCGGCAACGAGCTGGTTTTCCGTCATCGCAGAAAGGAATATGCCGACGGCGATAAATGCACCGCCCATAAGAACGATGGAAAGCATATTTCCGAGAATTATCATCGTATTCTGCTCTCCGTAAACATACATCGGTATAAGATTTATGCTTGCGGACGCCATCGTCAGAAGAAACATAGTGAACGATGCGAAAAATTTGCCGAGCACCACGCTGAAAAGGTTTACGGGCGCTGTGAGCAACAGCGTTTCCGTGCGGAGCTTTTTTTCATCTGAAAAGAGCTTCATCGTAAGCAGAGGGATAAGAACGATAAACGAGAATATAATGCCTGTGTAATATACTGTTATGTCAGCGTTGTTTGCCTGCGAAAGAACCGCAAGGGTGAAGAATATTCCCGAAAGTATCAGAAATGAGGCGATAAAGGCATATCCGATAAATGTGGTGAAGTACGCCTTCAGCTCTCTTTTGTATATAGCGACCATTTTGAATTATCTCCTTTCTTTTCTCACTGCTTTGAGGTCAGAGCTATGAATATGTCCTCAAGACTTGTGCCGAGAGTGTTAAGCTCCATTATCGGCCACTGGTGTTCAGCCATGGCATTGAATATCAGCCTGCGGGGATCGTATCCCGTTTTGCACTGTATTCTGAAAAGCGAGCCGTTTGTTTTGGATGTGGAAAGGAACTCCACAGATCCCACGCCTTCTATTCTGCGGAGCACACCCTCTACCTCAGGCTTCGGACCTGATATTTGTATCGTAAAACGTTTTTTGCTTTCCGCAAGCTCGTTTATATCGCTCGTTGCCTTGTCTGCCTTGATGACGCCCTTGTCGATGATTATTATTCTGTCGCAGACTGCCTGAACCTCGGGCAGAATGTGAGTTGAAAGGATTATCGTGTGATTTTTTGCAAGTGAACGGATAAGCTCACGTATTTCAATTATCTGTCTTGGGTCAAGACCTATCGTAGGCTCATCAAATATCAAAACCTTCGGATTTGACACGAGAGCGCCCGCAATTCCGACACGCTGCTTATAGCCCTTTGAAAGATGGGATATGAGTCTGTCTGTATAGCCGCCAAGACGCATTGCGGAAACGATCTCGTCAAGATGCTTTTTGCGGTTCAGCGTGCATTTTTTAAGATCGTACATAAAATTCAGATATTCCATCGGCGTCATATCGGGGTAAAGCGGCGGTACCTCAGGCAAAAATCCTATACGCTTTTTTGCCTCGATCGGATTTTCCAGAATGTCTATGCCGTCTATGGAGCATACGCCCGATGTTGAGGAAAGATACCCCGTCAGTATATTCATCGTTGTGGACTTGCCCGCGCCGTTAGGGCCGAGAAAGCCTACGACCTGCCCTTCGGCTATATCGAAGCTGATGTTGTTGACGGCGCAGTTTTTGCCGTAATATTTCGTCAGATTTTCAATGTGTATCATATTGAACGCTTTCCTTTATATATAAAAAATCGTATAATTATTTATTTTATTCTATCACACATATATAAACAAGTCTTGAACGATACGAAAAAAACAACTTTAAAAGCTACTGTATTTTTTACTTTTGCATAAATAAAAAGCCCCCGCCGTCTTTTCAAAAACGGTTCGGAAGGCTCTTTTCGTTTTCAGACCCTGAGGTAGTCTTTAAGGTTTTCTCTTGCGCACGAGAGCATAAGACGCAGGCGGTTTTCCTGATTGACCTTCGTCATTCCGGGGTCATAGTCTATTGCGACGATGTTCGCCCCGGGGTTGTTCTGCATCATATTCTTCATAACGCCCTTTGCTACGATATGATTGGGCAGACAGCCGAACGGCTGAACGCATACCACATTATTTACACCGCTGTGCAAAAGCTCTGATATTTCAGCCACGAGAAGCCAGCCCTCGCCCATTTTAACGCCTGTGCCGATATATCCTTTCGTCAGCTTTTCTATATCCGTCAACGGCTGCGGCGGAACGAATGACGAGTTTTCACGCACTGCCCTTGCCACCTGCGATGTACGCTTATTTATAAATTTTATTGCAAATTTGCATATTTTTGCGTAGAAGGGTCTTTTGCCGTAAAGCTCGTTATCTATAATTCCGTTTGCAAGAAAATATATCATAAAGTTGATAAGTCCGGGCATTACGGGCTCGCTGTCCTCTGAAAGAAGGAATTTTTCAATATCGTTGTTGCCCAATGGGGAAAACTTGACGAATATCTCACCGACTATGCCGATCTTTGGAATGCGTTTATTCACTCTTTCGATGCTTTCAAAATCTGCGGCTATTTCGCCGTACATATTTTTAAGCCGTTTTTTGTCAAGATGCTTTTTTGCAAGCTCGCTGCACAGTATTTCAGTCCATTTTCCGACCTTTTCGTCAGTTGTACCCTTTACTGCCTCGTAAGGCAGGCATTGGTTTTTGAGCGACATAAGAAGATCGCCGTAAATGCAGGCGTACGCGCTTCTTTTCAGCATCGGTAAGGTTACCTTGAAGCCTGGGTTTTCTTCAAGCCCCGATGCGTTGAGCGATATGACGGGAATATACTCCATACCCGCATCCTTCAGCGCTTTTCTGAGTACGGGAATATAGTTTGAGGCGCGGCATCCGCCGCCCGTCTGCGTAAGCAAAAGAGCGACCTTGTGCGTGTCGTATTCACCGCTTGCAAGGGCGTCAAGAAACTGTCCTACAATGAGCTGTACGGGGTAACAGGCATCGTTGTGAACGTATTTTAGACCTGCGGAAATAACGGCATCGCCCGTGTTTTCGAGAAGAACGGCGTTGTACCCGTATGTTCTGAATATCTTTTCGATTATTTTGAAATGCACAGGGAGCATATCGGGCATAAGTATCGTGTATTCCGAGCGCATTTCCTTTGTGAATAATACTCTGTCCATTATTTTTCCTCCCTGTCTTCAAGCGCGGAAACAAGACTGCGTAATCTTATCGTTACTGCGCCGAGATTTGATATTTCGTCGATCTTGAGCTGGGTGTAGAGCTTTCCGCCTGATGCGAGAATATCACGTATTTCGTCGGTAGTTATCGCGTCAAGACCGCATCCGAAGGAAACGAGCTGGACGAGCTGGGCGCACGGCGTCTGATTTACGAAGCTCGCCGCCGCATACATTCTTGAATGGTACGTCCACTGATCAAGCACCGAAACAGACGGCATCTGCGCCATTTTTGCTGCTACATCCTCACTTATGACAACAAAGCCCAGACGAAGAGCAAGATCGTCTATACCGTGGTTTATAAGCGGGTCAACGTGGTAGGGCCTGCCCGCAAGGACCATTATCGGCAAGCCGTTTTTAATTGCAAATTCAACTGCCGCCTTACCCTTTTCAAATATATCTTTTTTATACTGTCTGTATTCGGCAAAAGCGTTTTTTAAAGCCGCTTTTACCGTTTTTTTCGTAAGATCGGGTATGTGCGGGCGGAGCGTTTTGAAAAGCACGCTCTCAAGCTGCTTTTCGTTGTTTATGTCTATGTAAGGATAAAGAAACGGAGTTTCTGCCAATTCGTCCATATTGCCCTTTATGACCTCCGGGTAGTATGCCACGAGCGGACAGTTATAGCAGTTTGATGCTGCTTTTTCGTCTATGTTCCACGTCATACACGGGTAAAATATGAAGTCGGGCTTTTCGTGTATCAGCTTTGTTATCTGACCGTGTATCAGCTTTGCGGGATAGCAAGCCGTATCTGACGGAATACTGATCTGACCTTCGGAATATGATATAAGATCGGCAAAGCCGCCTGTTATCACACGCATATTCAAGGTATCAAAGAAGCCGTGCCAGAACGGCGCAAGCTCGTATATATTCAAGCCGAGCGGAATACCGACAGCGCGCTTTGATCTGTCGGAGTCTTCAAGCGATGAAAGGTACTTTCTTTTTTCTGCGTATATATTGGGGTAATCGTTTTTCTGTCCCTTTCCCGTGTTGAAGACCTTTTCGCATCTGTTGCCCGAAATGAATTTTCTGTTACCCGAAAATGAGTTTACGGTGACCATACAGCGATTTTCACAGCCCGCGCAGCGCGCGGACTTCACCGCGTGAGAAAATTCGTAAAGCTCCTGCAGCGATAAAAGAGATGACGTTTCGTTTTTTTGCTTTTCCTTTGCGTACAGAGCTGCTCCGTACGCTCCCATAATACCTGCTATCGACGGGCGTGTTACGTTTCTGCCGATCTGCATTTCAAAGCTGCGCAGCACCGCATCGTTATTGAACGTTCCGCCCTGGACGACGATATGCCGTCCGAGCTGCTCGGGGTTATTTATTCTTATTACCTTGTAAAGAGCGTTGTTGACAACGCTGCACGAAAGCCCTGCGGAGATATCCTCGACCGTCGCGCCGTTTTTCTGCGCCTGCTTTACAGATGAATTCATAAATACCGTGCAGCGTGAGCCGAGATTAACGGGCGCTTTTGAGAAAAGTCCGATCTTTGAAAATTCCTCAACCGACATATTCATCGTGTGCGCAAACGTTTCAAGAAACGATCCGCAGCCCGATGAGCAAGCCTCGTTGAGCATAATGTTATCGATCGCTCCGTCCTTGATCTTAAAGCACTTTATATCCTGTCCGCCTATGTCTATAAGAAATTCGACGTTCGGATCAAAATGCTTTGCCGCTCTGAGATGGGCGGATGTTTCCACAAGCCCGAAATCAAGCCGAAAGGCGTTTTTTACAAGCTCCTCGCCGTATCCTGTGCAAGCGCAGGCGGCGATATTTATACTTTGACACATTTGACGGATGTCAATGAGCTGCTCCTTGACAACGCATACGGGATTGCCCTTATTTGATGCGTAATATGTGTAAAGAAGCTCGCCGTTTTCGCCTATAAGAGCGAGCTTTGTCGTAGTAGAGCCGCAGTCGATGCCGAGATATGCATTACCCTTGTATAACTGTATATCGACTCTTTGAACATCGGCTCTGCTGTGGCGTTTTTTAAATTCCTCGTAATCGTTTTCGCTTGCAAAAAGCGGCGGCAAAAGATCGCTTTGCGCGGCGATGCCCTCAGCTTTTTCAAGCCTTTCTATTATATCGTCTATGTTTTCGGTGCGTGATTCCTTTTCAGCGCAGAATGCCGCGCCCAATGCAACGGAATATCTGGCGTATTCGGGGAACTGCGCGTGATCCTCGTCAAGTCCGAGACTTTCGGTAAACCGCAGACGCAAGCCCTTGTTATAGTACAGAGGGCCGCCGAGAAACATTATCTTTCCTTCTATGCGTCTGCCCCTTGCAAGACCTGCGATCGTCTGATTTACGACCGCCTGATATATGCTTGCGGCTATGTCCTCCTTGCGCGCGCCTTGATTTATCAAGGGCTGAATGTCAGTCTTTGCGAAAACGCCGCAGCGTGATGCGATGGGATAAATGTGATCTGCCTTAAGACTCAGCTCATCAAGCTCGTCCGGCGTTACGTCCATAAGGCTTGCCATCTGATCGATAAACGCGCCCGTTCCGCCTGCACAGCTGCCGTTCATTCTTTCATCGAGCGCGCCGTTGAAGAAGATGATCTTTGCATCCTCACCGCCTAATTCTATTACGATGTCTGTATCGGCAGACAGACTTTTGACAAGCTCTCCTGTTGCAAATACCTCCTGTATATAGGGGATCTTTGCAGATGAGGAAAGTCCGAGCCCCGCAGAGCCCGATATCATAACACGCACGGCGGTATCCTTTACTATCGGATATGCTTCCTTCAGAAGCTGCAGCGTTTTTTCCTTGGTGCGCGCCAGATGGCGAACGTATTTGTTGAAAAGCACCTGTCCGTCTCTTGTTATTACCAGCTTAGCCGTTGTAGAGCCTATATCTATGCCAACATTTGAATAAATCATAGCCTATCTCTCCTTTTTACGCCAAAAATCTGCCTTTATCTTAAATATTATACACTTTTGAAAAGCGTAATTCAATGAATTTTTGGGTAATAAAATTGAAATTTAATGAAAAAGCCGAAAAGGTCAGTCTTTTGTACAAAAAGCAGCACTGCCTGTTAACACTCTGTTTTGAAAAATATACAAAAAATCCAATTTGTTTTTTTAAAAATAGTAGTGACAAACCGAAAATAATATGATATACTTATGTGCAGTATATGAAAAAGAGGTTTATATGCGTAAAAATATTGCGTTGGATATAATATCCGTTCAGACGAGGCTTGAGGGTGACTTTTTTGCCTCTGACGGCGAAGGAGAAAAAAATAAAATTGAAATATCTACCGAGGGCGAGCTTGTATTTGAGGACGGCAAGGTCCGTGTTGAATACGAGGAAACGGAGCTTACGGGTATGGAAGGGTCTGTCACGGTTCTGGAGTTTTCCGAAAATGACAGACAGACCGTGACGATGACACGCAGCGGCGGCGTTTCCGCTTCGATGATATTCAAGGAAAACAGCAGATATATGACTACATATGAAACGGGCTTTTTCCCCATAGAGATGTGCATAGTCACAAAGGGCGTAAGCAATGAAATGCACGAGGACGGCGGAGTGATAGCTCTGGATTATACGATAGAGATACACGGGGTATGTATGGAAAGAACGTATCTTACCGTAAGGGCTGCTGAAATAACACAGTAAACACAATTCAAAATATATAAAACGAGGTAAAGGAAAATGTCAAAGATCTATGATGATTTTAAATCACCCGGCGCGTATTACAGAGGCAAGCCCTTCTGGTCGTGGAACGGTAAGCTGGAAAAGGATGAGCTTCTGCGTCAGGTAGACGTGCTGAAGGAGATGGGCTTCGGCGGTTACTTTATGCACTCCAGAACGGGACTTGTTACAGAGTATCTCGGAGATGAATGGTTTGAGCTTATCAATGCCGTAGCTGACAAGGGCGACTCTCTCGGTCTTGAAAGCTGGCTGTACGATGAGGACAGATGGCCCTCAGGCACAGCGGGCGGATTTGTTACGATGAATCCCGAATATTCGTTGAACTACATAAGACTTCAGCAGTGCGACGGCGCCGATTTTGAATTCAGCGGCGATGAAATAATCGTATTTTCGTGCGATATGCTTCCCGAAAAGGGCAAATTCGCATTTACGAACGATAAGGTCATAACAAAGGATACGCCGAAGTCGGAATATAAGGACAAAACTGTTCTTCAATTCGTCAAGGACAGAGCAAACGGCGGCAGCTTCTACAACGGCTACACCTACGTTGACACTATGAACCCTGAGGCGATAAATAAGTTTATCGAGCTTACTCACGAAAAGTACGCTGAAAAATGCGGCGACAGGCTTGGAAGATCCATTTCCGGTATCTTTACCGACGAGCCTCACAGAGGCGGTGTAATGTGCGGATTTTCGGCAAGCACAAGAGAACCGCTTTATGTAGTGCCCAATACACCGAAGCTGTTTGAAAAGTTCAAGGAAAAATACGGCTACGATCTTAAAGACAGGCTGCCCGATCTGTTCTTACACCGTGACGGCACTCATCTCAGCCAGGTAAAATGGCACTATATGGACCTTGCGGAAAGTCTGTTTTTGCAGTCCTTCGCTATGCAGATAAACGACTGGTGCAACGATCATAAGATCGAGCTTACAGGTCACGTTCTGCACGAGGATTCATTTACTGCACAGGCATCAATGATCGGCTCTATAATGCGTTTTTACGAGCATATGGCGCTTCCCGGAGTTGACGTTCTGACAGAGGGCAACAGATGCTACTGGATAGTTAAGCAGCTTTCATCTGCCGCGCGTCAGACGGGCAAAAAGCGCATGCTTTCAGAGCTTTACGGCTGCTCAGGCTGGCAGATGGACTTTGAAAGCCACAAGTGGACGGGCGGCTGGCAGGCTCTGTTCGGCATAAACCTGCGTTGCCACCATTTGTCGTGGTATTCAATGCAGGGCGAGGCAAAGCGTGATTACCCTGCAAGTATCCTTCATCAGTCTGCCTGGTACAAGGATTATCCCGTCGTTGAGGATTATTTCTCAAGACTTCACGTTGTTCTCGGTGCAGGTGAGCCTGTGTGCGATACTCTTGTTCTGAATCCCATTGAAAGCACGTTTGCGGTCATCCATCCCGGCTGGAGTATGCATCTGGGCACGAACCACCCCGACGTTGCCCGCATAGAAGTGATGTATTACACGCAGTTCCATTGGCTCTGCGGCGCTAAATTGGATTTCGACTACGGCGATGAGGAAATGATGAGCCGTCTATCTGATGTTGTTGTCGAAAACGGCACGCCTTACATCAAGTTCGGTGAAATGAAATATAAGCAGGTAGTCGTAAGCGGAATGTACACGATGCGTTCCACAACGCTCGCTATCCTTGAAAAATTTATAAAGGCAGGCGGTAAGGTAATACTCGCGGGCTTTGCTCCCGACCACATTGACGCGCTGCCCAACGAAGCGTTCAGTGCGCTTGAAGGCGTTGAAAAGGTTGAATTTGAAAAGGACGCTCTTATTGAAGCTATCGAAAGGACATCTCCCCGTACCGTATCCGTCAAGGATGCATACGGCAAGGAGCTTGACTGCGTATTCTGCCAGTGCAGACGTGACGGCGATGACATTTATGCCGTTATTATGAATATGAGCAAGGATGTTTCATACTATGGCTGCACGGTCTCGATAGCTGCAAACGGCGATTGCGAGGAATGGTTCGCAGCCGACGGCACGAAGGTTCTTGCAGGTAAGTCCGAAAACGGCGTTATAACGCTGAAAACGGATATTTACGCCGCAGGTGAGCATGTATACAGAATATGCCCGTCATCCGAGCTTGCGCCCGCTGTAAAATACGAAACGGTTTCAAGCTATGCATTGGGCGAGGAATATGACATAACGCTTTCCGAGGATAACGTTCTTGTTCTTGATATGGTCAACTTCGAGGTTGACGGCAAGAGCATCGGCGAAAACACAGAGGTGCTAAAGGCAGACCAGAAAATAAGAGATATTTACGGTCTTGCGCACAGAGGCGGAGAGATGATCCAGCCCTGGTTCCAGGGACTTCAGGAGCAGAAGAAGCACGGCAGAATTGCTCTTGAATACAAGTTCTTTGCAGAATATATTCCCGAAAAATTCTCGTTCATCTGTGAAACGCCTGAGCTTTGGGACATCTATATAAACGGCGAAAAGCTGACAGCAGAGGAAAACGGCAGATGGATAGACGAGGCATTCCACAAGTTCGATATGACGTCGGCGTCGTTGAAGAACGGGGAAAACACGATCCGTCTTGAAGCTGATTTTTACGAAACGCTCAACATTGAGGCAGTATATATCACAGGCGACTTCAGCGTAAGTCTGCATAACAGCGACAAAACGCTTGTAAGCCCTGTAAGAAGAATAGTTCACGGCGATATTGCAAAGCAGGGCTTGCCCTTCTATTCCGGAGCTATCACGTACAAGGCAAAGATAGATCACAATAACGAGGGCAGAGTATTCATAAGCCTTCCCGACTTTGAAGCGGCGGTAGTAAAGGTATCTGCAAACGGCGCAGCGCCTAAGGCAATAGCATGGATGCCGTATGAGGCTGATATTACCGATATGCTCAAGGAGGGCGAAAACGAGCTTTCCATCGAATACGTTCTGACGAGAAGAAATACGTTCGGTCCGTTGCATGCGCTTCCCGCAAGATCGGGCGGCTACGGCCCCAATAACTTTATCACGGGCGGCAGCGATTGGACAAACGATTACGTATTCGTGCCCTGCGGTATGACGGCAGTGCCTCATATCGTGATAAAGAAATGATCGGATAAGGCAACAGATGAAAAAACTGATATTCCGTATAGGTGCTGTTATCATATTCGGAATAATAATCACCGCGACGGTCATAACGGCGATCAGAGATAACGGCTGGGGGAGCTATAGCCGCGCCTCAGCGGAGATAACGGGCGGAGAGCCTCTTGTCAAGTTCGGGCAGGTAAGCTATAACAGGCTTACCCGCCCGCAGCAATATATCTATGATTCGATATGCGATGCTATCGAGGACGATTTTGCCGATCTGACAGAGGAAATGCCGTTCGTAGCGCAGATCGAGGATGTTACGCTTGCAGTCGATGCGCTGAAAAACGACCGCCCTGAGTATTTTTACATAGATGCTGAAAAATTTTCTCTCGGCGAGTATTACTATGTCGAGCTGCAGTCGGATGACGAGGAAACAACAGTCACAGAGCATCGCGGTGACAGCATCAAAAACGGTAAATATACTATTTTGCAGGTGCATTATACCGACACAAGAGAAGAGCTTGTGAAGAAAAAAACAAGACTGAATGCCGCTGTATCAAAGGCTATGTCGCTTATAGATACATCAAAAAGCGATATCGAAAGGCTGACATTGCTGCACGATTATATAGCGGAGATATGCGAAAGGGCAGAAAATACAACGCCTGAGCATCCTGAAACCGTGTCAAATGCATACGGCGCTCTCGTTGACGGGTGCGCGGACTCTGTCGGATATCATAAGGCTTTAAAGCTGCTTTTGAATAAGGCTGAAATGGTCTCGCATATAGTAAACGGAAGCGTCAGAGGCAGGCAGTCTGTGTGGTGCGTCGTTCTGGTGGACGATAAATACTACAATACCGATGTGTATGAGGATGACCTTGATTCAAGCGTAAACGGAGAAACGATGCGCGGAGTGTATACGCACGCTTATCTGAACGTATCGGACGAGGCGATATCGTCAACTCATACGAATAAGGAGCAGAATGCGCCGAAATGCACGGATAACGAAACGTATTATACCCTGTGCGCTTTGCAAGCGGCGGGACAGGGGGCAGTAAAGAGTATCGTTGACCGTCAGATGAAAAGCTTTGTCAAGTATAAAAAGAATTATATAGAAATATATTGCGATTTTGAGCTTGACGAGACATTTCTTGCCGAAGCTGTAAGATCGTCTTTCCTTGAAGAGTATACCGAATATACTCCGCAGGGTGTCAGCTGTACTGTAATAAAGCCATTTGCGCAGTTCAATGCTTATACGGTCAGGATTGATTATGAGATAGTACAAACGCCCGCAGAAACGGTACAAAACAGCGTCTGAACATCAAAAAATCATTCTTTTTTCACACAGAGAACATATTTAAGGGATAAACTGTTATTGAAAAAACGAAAACAGCTTATCCCTTTATTTTTTATGAAAGGTTGTAAAATATGAAAAGACTTTTTGCGTTTACTCTTGCTGTCGGTATCGCAGCGGCGATGTGCTCGTGCGGTGATAGCATCAATACGGAAACAACACCGATCGGTGAAACGTCAATATCTGCAAGCGAATATACCATAGAAGGCTTTGAAACAGATGCATCCGAAACCGAAAAGGATGTTCCTACGGGAAATGTAGATGATATAATCAATGATTTTATAAACGAGACCGTACACACGTCTGATACTGATGACGGCGAAAGCAGCAGTACGCAGGGGGGCGATGCTACGCAGATGTATTACCCTGTGAAAGAGGACGGAATAAGGCTTCTTGGCGATCACGCTGAATGTAACGATGACGGTGTAAGCGTCAACGGCAGTATTGTGACCGTGGAAAAGGGCGGAGAATATCATATTTCAGGTGCGCTTGATGACGGACAGATAATAGTCAACGTATCAAAAAGCGAAAAGGTGACTCTTGTGCTGAACGGGGTGAGCATAACGTGCAGCACGTCTGCTCCCATATACATTATGAGCTGTGATGATATAACGTTAACGCTGGCGGAAAATACGTATAACAGACTGAAAGACGGAGAGCAGTACGAATATGCCGCAGAGGGCGAAAACGAGCCGAACGCGACGCTGTTTTCTGATGACGATATGACGCTGAACGGCGAAGGCTCACTTGTTGTACAGGCGAATTACAATAACGGAATAACATCGAAAAACGATCTGAAGATCGAAAGCGGAACTGTTACGGTATCCTCAAAGCACGACGGTATCAGAGGCAAGGATTCCGTGTGTATAAACGGCGGTACGGTAAACGTGCAGTCGGGCGGCGATGCAATAAAATCAACTAATACGGAGGAGGCTGACAAAGGTCATATAATTATAAACGGAGGAGTGCTGAATATAAGCGCATCGGAGGACGGAATACAGGCGCAGACGTATCTTACGGTAAACGACGGACAGTTTCTTATAAAAACGGCGGACGGCTCAGGAAAATCGTGGTCGGGCTCTGCCTACGGCAACGCTTCGCAGGCAAGCGCCAAGGCTCTTAAGGCGGAAACGGCCGTTTCGATATGCGGCGGTACGTTCAATATCGATTCGGGCGATGATGCTATCCATTCAAATAAGGATGTGACCGTCAGCGGCGGAGTTATTATGGCATCGTCGGGCGACGACGGTATTCACGCGGACGAGAGTCTGACTATTTCGGGCGGAAAAATAACCGTTACAAAATCATACGAGGGACTTGAGGGAATAAATATAACGATAAAGGGCGGAACAACACGAGTTACTGCATCTGATGACGGTATCAACGGCGCGGGCGGTAATGACGGCTCGTCAATGGGACGCCCGGGTGGTGAATGGGGCCCCGGCGCAGCAGGCGGAAATGCCGTTGTAAGCATAAGCGACGGATATCTGTATATCAATGCGGGCGGCGACGGACTTGATTCCAACGGCAGCTTTACTATGAGCGGCGGAACGGTGCTTGTTGACGGGCCGACAAACGGCGGCAACGGAGCGCTTGACTATAATTCATCATTTACAGTAAGCGGCGGAACGCTTATTGCATCAGGCTCTACGGGTATGGCTCAGAATGCAAGCGCTTCTTCAACACAGTGCTGCGTGCTTGTCTTCGCGTCGGGCAATGGGAATACGATAGTGAATATAACAGACGAAAACGGCGTGAGCGTTATAACATATAAGCCCTCAAAGCAGTTTGGCTGTATTCTTGTGTCATCTCCCGCGCTGAAGCTCGGCGGCAAGTACAATATATCTACCGGGGGCGCGTGCTCGGGCGACAGCACAGACGGACTTTATATAAACGGAATATATTCGGGCGGAAATACCGTTCAAAGCTATACGCAATCAAGTACGGTTATGTCAATAGGCGGCAGCAGCGGCGGAATGGGTCCCGGCGGAATGGCCCCCGGAGGCAGACCGGGCAGAAGATAAAATGAATAATAAAAAGCGGTGCATCAAGTAAAAATGCACCGCTTTTGCTTTGACAATATCAAAGATTTTATTGTTGTAAAGTGTTGACAAATGCCGAACTGTGTGATACAATGTCAGTGCCAAATCAATCGAATATTGCAAAATAGGTATAATTTTCTTTTTCAGAAAAGGTATATCTTTTCTCCGTTACACAAAGAATGAATTTGATAAAATGCAGATTCCGGCTTTGTGTATGTGGTTATACCCATTTTGCAAGGATTGGTTTGGCGACTATCGGGGTTTGCGTTTTTGTGCGGCTATTTCGGTAGTCGCACTTTTGTTTTTAAGGTGGGAAGATTGTATGGTTAATGCGGTAAATCGCTTGAAAAAGATCATTTCAACGGTAATCTCCATTTCTGTTCTTCTGTGCTGTGTTTCGTGCGGTGACAGCAAGAAAGATGTTTTTGTGACGTGGCTGGATACAGACGGTACATTGATAGAATCACAAACGTTACAAGCACACAGTGATCCGACGGAACGGGCGTTGCCCGATGACAGTGATATGTGGCATTATACGGAATGGACGGTTTCTCAATCTGGCAACGTCATTGTTTGCACAGCAAAAAGAACGTCAAAAAGGCACGTTGTGTGGAAGGATCATAACGGCGAGATCATCAAGGAAGCCTTTGTACTGCAGGATGAGGAGATGCCGAGCGTAGAGCTTCCCGAAAATGATGAAAAATGGATATACGATGGCTGGGAGAACGGCTCTGACGGAAATCGAACCGTTTATCAGATGATAAGAAAGCCCAATTCCGATTTTTTCACAGGAAACGTTTTTCAGATAGTTGTCAAGAACAAAGAAGGAGAGCCGCTGGCTTCAGGCAGCGGATTTGTGATCAATGATGATGGGTGGTTCGTTACGAATGATCACGTGATGGAAAGCGGATATTCTGCAACTGCGTTTTTTGATATCAAGGATTCCGAAAACGGTCGGCAGTACACTCAGCTAAGCATTAAGGGCGGAGTTTACTGTGATAATAAAAAGGATATATTTGTCGGAAAGCTCGAAGGATACGAACAGATCAGACAGCATTACAAAAATATCGGATTTACAGAGGAATATACGGTAGGTGATAAGACGTACTCTGTCGGATATCCGAATTCTTCTGTAAAAATAGAGATCAACGGAGGAAGCGTTCTTGAAGAATATACCGATATTCACAGCAAGATAGACGGTATATACTACGTTTTATCCGATAGCTATATTGCCCCCGGCAGCAGCGGCGGAGTGTTGGTCAACGAGAGCTTTGACGTTATCGGGATAACTACTATTGGAATGTATTCAGATTCAAATAAGAACAATTATATGTCGGGAGGCTCTATTCCGTATTTGTTATTCAAACAAAATCTGAAAGATCTCAGAACAAGCAATATAAAGCCGCTTTTTGATATGTATAAAAATTAAATATTACAAGGAGGTATTTGATATGAATGAGCAGCTTAACAATGCAAATCAGACAGAACAGGAGGTGTTGGTTCAGGAACAGCAAAATGATGTAAACAACACAGAAAGAGTGTGCCCGAATTGTAAAAATCCCGTTTTACAGGAGCAGGAATTCTGCACGATATGCGGCACATCCGTTAAGGTAGAAAAGCCGCAAAGCTATTATTGTGTAAACTGTAAGATCGAGGTTCCCTTCGGAACAAAGTTTTGCCCTAAATGCGGAAAAGAGGTAAAGCCCGTTGAAGCTGTAAAAAAAGAAGCAAAAAGCTATAACAAAAAGCTGTTTGCTGTCAGCGGTATTATTATCTCTGTCGTTATGATCGTGGCGGTAGCACTGATAGTGTGGTTCTATACAAGAGCGATACCTGTGGAAAGCATCGAGCTGTCGGAATATACCCTTGAATTGAAAGAGGAAGAAACAAAAAATATATCTTGTACCGTATATCCCGAAGATGCGACGGATAAGACTGTAACGTGGACATCATCAAATGAAGCTGTTGCCACAGTTAATTCTTACGGTATGATAACCGCTGTAAAAGAGGGAACGTGTGTTATTACCGCACAGTCAGGACAACATAGTAAAACTGTAAATGTGACCGTAAAAATCAAAGGACCTGATTTTTCTGAGCTATATAACACTATCGAATCAGATGCAAAATACGGTTGGACTCTGGGCTCGGACGGCTCGTATCTAAAAGCGGATACCAATGTATACGATTTAGATGATTACTCAAATTTATCTATTTGGTATTCTATCAAGGATATGAATGAAAAGCTCGGACTGCCGGATTCATTCAACAACGAAGTAGCTGAAACCACTTGGTCTATGGGCAGACAGAAGAAAGTTTTTAAATCTATCGGTATTGAAGTGACGTGGACATATCATCCTGATAAGGGTACGGAGATATCATACAGCCATTTAACAGAAGATTGATAAGAGGTGAGGTAACGGGGTTGTATATCTCGCTATGCTTTATAAGATCTTTTATATCATAGAATGGGTTATTATCGCACTTTTAAAATAAACGGATAATATTGAAAAAAGACTCTTTTGCCTGTTGGACAAAAGAGTCTTTTTGTTGGTGGAAAGATTGGGGCTCGAACCCAAGACCTTCCGCACGTCAAGCGGATGCTCTGCCAGCTGAGCTATCCTTCCACGCTGACTATTATAGCAGACTTTTTTAAAAAATTCAATACCTTTTTTAATAATAATTGAAAAATATCAATGCCGCCGAGCGTTTTTTGCTTTGGCGGCATTGGATAAATGCATCTTACTTATAAAAACGCAGATTTGCTATGACTCTGCCTAAAATTACAACGTCGTTTGAAATTATCGGACGCATCGTACTGTTTTCGGGCTGCAGACGGAAATGGTCCTTTTCCTTATAAAATGTTTTGACTGTTGCCTCATCTCCTATAAGCGCGACAACTATCTGCCCGTTTTCTGCATACGGCGTTCTGTCTACTATAACGTAATCACCGTTCAGTATTCCTGCTTCTATCATACTTTCGCCCGATACCTTAAGCGCGAAAACATTGCTTTTGTCTGTTCCCGACGGAAGCTCTACTGCTATGTATCCGTCGCAGTTCTCCTCTGCCAATATCGGCAGGCCTGCCGCGACCCTTCCGACGACGGGGATGGATGGTGTGGACTTGTTGTCTATTCTGAGTGTTCTGCTCTTGCCCTGTTCCTTCTGGATATATCCCTTGTCTTCGAGGCGTTGCAGATATGCGTGAACGGTTGAGGTGCTTTTGATGCCTATGGCGAGGCTGATATCACGCACCGTCGGTGAATAGCCTTCTTTGTTTATTTTTTCTGCAATATAATCGTATATCTGTTTTTCCTTTTTTGTTAATGCGGACATGGTAGGGGCTTCCTTTCGTTTAACGGCAAATCTGCCTGCAAGACGATTATACCATACAAAAATGAATAAATAAAGAACTTTTCGAATATTTGTTCGGTTTTTCGACAAAAACTGCGAATTTATTAGCCGCATATATGACTGTGCGGCGATTTTGCTTTTTACATATGCATATGTGCACGAATGTCCGTACTGTGTAGAATATAAATATGTAAATTTTCAGTAAATATATCACGTTTTTTATTAAAAAGTGTAGACAAATTAATTTTTATATGTCATAATCATTATGATACAGGCAAATAAACGTGACCTGTATCAAATGTGGTTAGCAAATAATTTATTTTTGGAGGTATAACATTATGTCAAAAAAGTTTGTCTACCTCTTTACCGAAGGTAACGCTTCGATGAGAGAGCTCCTCGGCGGCAAGGGTGCAAACCTCGCTGAGATGACAAAGATCGGTCTTCCTGTTCCCCAGGGCTTCACGGTAACAACAGAAGCATGCACACAGTACTATGAGGACGGCAAGAAGATCAACGATGAGATCCGTGCAGAGATCATGGAATACATCGACAAGATGGAAGGCATCACAGGAAAGAAATTCGGCGATAAGGAAAATCCCCTTCTCGTTTCCGTTCGTTCAGGTGCAAGAGCATCCATGCCCGGTATGATGGACACTATTCTCAACCTCGGTCTTAACGAAGAGGTTGTTGAGATCATGGCAGCTAAGTCCGGCAACGCTCGTTGGGCATATGACTGCTACAGAAGATTTATTCAGATGTACTCCGACGTTGTTATGGAGGTTGGTAAGAAATATTTCGAAGAGCTCATCGACAAGATGAAGGAAAAGAAGGGTGTTAAGCAGGATATCGAGCTTGACGCTGATGATCTTAAGATCCTTGCTGAGCAGTTCAAGGCTGAATACAAGTCCAAGATCGGTAAGGACTTCCCCTCCGATCCTAAGGAACAGCTTATGGGTGCGGTTGAAGCCGTATTCCGTTCCTGGGACAACCCCCGTGCAAACGTTTACAGACGTGACAACGATATTCCTTACTCCTGGGGTACGGCAGTTAACGTACAGATGATGGCGTTCGGTAACATGGGCGACAACTGCGGTACGGGCGTTGCCTTCACACGTGACCCTGCTACAGGCGAAAAGGGTCTTATGGGTGAGTTCCTTGTAAACGCGCAGGGCGAGGACGTTGTTGCAGGTGTTCGTACACCTATGCCTATTGCTGAAATGGCAGAAAAGTTCCCCGAAGCATTTGCTGAATTCAACAAGGTATGCGCTATTCTTGAAGATCATTACAGAGATATGCAGGATATGGAGTTCACTATCGAATCAGGTAAGCTCTATATGCTCCAGACACGTAACGGTAAGAGAACAGCTAAGGCGGCTCTTAAGATCGCATGCGACCTCGTTGCTGAGGGCATGATCGACAAGAAGCAGGCTGTTGCTATGATCGACCCCAGAAACCTCGACACACTTCTGCACCCGCAGTTCGATACAAAGGCACTTAAGGCTTCCACACCTATGGGTAAGGGTCTCGGCGCTTCCCCCGGTGCTGCTTGCGGTAAGGTAGTATTTACCGCTGAAGATGCTGAAGCTTGGAACAGCAAGGGCGAAAAGGTTATCCTTGTTCGTCTTGAAACATCCCCTGAAGATATCACAGGTATGAAGGCTTCCCAGGGTATCCTTACAGTTCGCGGCGGTATGACGTCTCACGCAGCCGTTGTTGCACGCGGTATGGGTACTTGCTGCGTTTCCGGTTGCGGCGAGATCGTAATGGACGAAGCAAACAAGAAGTTCACACTTGCAGGTAAGACATTCACCGAAGGTGATTTCATCTCCATCGACGGTTCTACAGGTAACATCTACGATGGCGTTATCCCCACGGTTGACGCTGCTATCGTAGGCGAATTTGAAACTATCATGAACTGGGCTGACGAGTTCAGAACCCTTAAGGTTCGTACAAACGCTGATACACCCGCAGACGCTAAGAAGGCTGTTGAGCTTGGCGCAGAGGGCATCGGTCTTTGCCGTACAGAGCACATGTTCTTCGAGGCAGACAGAATTGCGGCATTCCGTGAAATGATCTGCGCAGATACAGTTGAACAGCGTGAAAAGGCTCTTGATAAGATCCTTCCTTATCAGCAGGGCGACTTCGAAGAGCTTTACAGAGCGCTTGAAGGCAACCCCGTTACTATCCGTTTCCTCGATCCCCCCTTGCACGAGTTCGTTCCCACAGAGGAAGCAGACATTGCAGCTCTTGCACAGGCACAGGGTAAGACAGTTGAGCAGATCAAGGCTATAATCACTTCCTTGCACGAGTTCAACCCCATGATGGGTCACCGTGGCTGCCGTCTTGCAGTAACATATCCTGAAATTGCAAAGATGCAGACAAAGGCAGTTATCCGCGCTGCTATCACAGTTAAGAAGGAACATCCCACATGGAATGTTAAGCCTGAGATCATGATACCCCTTACGGGCGAGCTCAAGGAGCTTAAGTACGTTAAGGATATCGTAGTTGCAACAGCTAACGAGGAGATCGCAAACGCAGGTATCGAGCTTGCTTATGAGGTTGGTACGATGATCGAGATCCCCAGAGCATGCCTTACATCTGATGAGATCGCAAAGGAAGCTGACTTCTTCTGCTTCGGTACAAACGACCTGACACAGATGACATTCGGCTTCTCCAGAGATGACGCAGGTAAGTTCCTTGGCGCATACTACGACAAGAAGATCTACGAGAACGATCCTTTTGCAAAGCTCGACCAGACAGGTGTTGGTAAGCTGATGGAAATGTCCATCAAGCTCGGTAAGGGCGTTAACAGCTCTATCCACTGCGGTATCTGCGGCGAGCACGGCGGCGACCCCGTTTCCGTTGAATTCTGCCACAAGATCGGTCTTGACTACGTTTCCTGCTCTCCCTTCAGAGTGCCGATAGCACGCCTTGCAGCAGCTCAGGCAGCTATCAAGGAATCTAAGTAATCAGATTTGTAAATCAAAACTATCCGCCCGAAGAAATTCGGGCGGATTTTTCTATACCTGTTGCAAAGAAATTTGATTTTTGTTATAATATTGTTATAATAGTTTTAAGAGGTGAGAAAATGAAAAAACAAATTTTAATTATTATTTCAGTTGGTTTAGCATTGATTATATCATTAATTGCATATTTTTATATTTGTGGTGGAAAACCTTACATTGAAAATTTCGAAGAAGTTTCTGACGGTTACGAAGCGCTTGCTCAACTTGCTCTAAACACTTATAGCGACCTTTCGCCCCAAGAGGAATATATTATTATCGATATTTATGACGGTAATTTCAAATATGATAATTCAAATTTACCCTTATTGGAAGCACAGCAAAACGCTGTGCAAGTAGCCAGCGAAGAATTTGATTATCTTCGCGTTTGTAAGGATGCTGTTTTCTTTTGTGACGATGAAACGGGATATTACGGACTTGTGTATTCAAAGCATCCTCTTTCCGCACTCTATAAAGCAGAGCTACCACAACGCGGTCGTGAATATCATAGAATAAACAGCCACTGGTATGAATGGGGTGTTTGGGGAAGATAATCCCCCTCTTTTGCGGATAGCAGCACAGGCAGCTATCAAGGGAATAAAGTAATCGCTGACTTGATAAAGCAACTTACCCCGCCGAACAATCCGTGGGGATCTTTGTGATGAGTATATCCTTTTACTATCTTTTAGAAGCGATTCTATGAGGCTGTTTTTTACGCTCTGACTATTGTATTTTATTGCAAATTATGATACTCTTTAATCAGACACAAAAATATGCCTGTATTAATATAGATTTGAATTGGAGAATTGTTATGTACATGAAACTGAAAGATGGTAAGTCAAAGGTGCTCACGCTGAGCTATGATGATGGTGTTGTTCAAGATATAAGGTTGATTGAGATTCTGAATAAATATGGAATCAAGGCAACGTTCAACATAAACACAGGATTGTATTTGTCGGAAGAAGCAACTCGCGAGAAGTTTGATGGCAGAATGAAATTGTCCGAGGCAAAAAGGTTGTATATAAAATCAGGACATGAAGTTGCTGTTCACGGTTTGACGCATCCATTTTTAGAGAAATTAAATACCGCGGAAATTCTTACAGAGATAATAGACGACAGAAGAAATATAGAACAACAGTATGGCACATTTGCAAGAGGGATGGCATATCCTTTTGGTACATATAATAATGAGGTGATCAACATTGCGGGCAAATGTGGAATTTGCTATTCAAGGACTACTCAAACAACCGAAGGGTTTAAATTGCCTGAAAATTGGCTGATGCTTCATCCAACTTGCCATCATAACAATCCGAAACTTATGGAACTTTCTAAAAAATTTATTGAAGAAAAAAGTCTATATGATTCTGATAATTGGGTGTTTTATATATGGGGTCACAGCTATGAGTTTGACCGTGATGACAACTGGGAAGTTATTGAAAACTTTGCCGAGTATATAGGCGGACGGGAAGACGTTTGGTATGCTACTAACATAGAAATATACGATTATGTAAAAGCATATGAGCGTCTTGAAACCGGCATTGATAAACGCATTATCCATAATCCTTCTTCAATAGATGTCTGGTTTTGCGAACAAGACAAAACATATTGCGTAAAAGGCGGACAAACGCTGTACATATAATAATTTTGATAGTTAGAATAACTTTCCCTCTTTTGCTGATAGCAGCACAGGTTGCCATCAAAGAAAGCAAGTAATTGCTGACTTTATAAAGCAACTTATCCCCACCGAGCGATCGGTGGGGATTTACTTTTAGTTAGATTTATGATATAATATACGTATCTGTTAAAAAGGAGTTGTAATATGAAAAAAGCATTTACATTAATTTTATCTGCATTTATTGCCATTACTTTTGCAGGATGCAAAGAAACGCCGAAGGATGATATTTTCACCCTTGTTGAAAAACGGTATGATGATATTATTGACGCGTGTGAAAAAAAGGATGCAGATACCCTGTTATCCGTAAACGGAATTGAAAAAGTCAACGTCGTTGACGGATACGTTATAGTTCTTTGCATAAGTGAGGGAATTTCCGTTTCCTCACACGATCACGGCTTTTATTATTCCGAAAACGATGTCCCCTCTGCCGTTGACTGCAATCTTGACATAATACGAAGCTCGGATATCTTGGTTTCCGACGGTAACGGGTATAGCTGTGTTGTCGGCGGAAATACATTTTATACGGAAAAAATAAAGGGAAATATTTATTTTTACTGCAATCAGTATTGATTTTTGCTTTTTTAGAATACAGTGTGAAGAATAGTTAATAAAAAAGTCTGCACAGACATATATATTTTCTCTTGTAATTTAAAATTTATATGTTACAATGGTCGATAGAAAATTTATTCAGATCATTAAAGGATAGCTATTATGAAAAAAACATATATAACATCTATGCCCGATCATATCGGCGCTTTTCTGAAGGCAAGCAGATGCTTTTCGTCGTTGGGTATCAATATCACCCGTGTAAGCTATAACAAGGCTGTTGATTCGCACACCTTGTTTATCGATGCCGAGGGTACAAGACAGCAGCTTGAAAAGGCTGACCTTGAGCTTGAAAAGATCGGGTATCTCGGCAATTCCAACGATAACAGGTCAAGTGTTGTTTTGCTGGAATTTTGCTTAAAGGACGAGCCGGGCAGCGTCAGCGCCGTTCTTGAGCTTATAAATGAGTTCAATTTTAATATTTCATATATCAGCTCTCAGGAAAACGGAACGGATCATCAGTATTTCAAAATGGGCTTATATGTGGATGACCCTGATAAGATCGCTTGCTTTTTGTCTTCTGCCGAGAAGCTCTGCAAGGTGCGGGTCATCGACTATAACCGCTCTAAAAATGTGTACGACAACAGTATTTTTTACAATACCTATGTTCTGGGGCTGTCGCAGATGATGGGTCTGTCATCCGATGCGCATCAGGAGCTTTTGATAAATATCAATCTTGCTATGCAGACTCTTGACGAGAAGGGCTTGTCGCCGTACAGGACATTTGACAGCATAAGCAAATTTGCAGAGCTTATAAGCATTTCAAAGAAAGAGAACTTTTCTCCCCGCATAAGCACCCACAAGATATCGGAAAACACCGAAATAGTTTTAATTGAGCCGCCGTGCGGCAGCAATACGATCATCATCAGAAGCAACGGAGAATATTTATTTATCGACAGCGGATATGCCTGCTATAAGGATGAGATGCTTGATATTTTCAATAGCATTATTCCTGATTTTTGCAATATCAAAAAGAAGATACTGATAACTCACGCCGATGTCGATCATTGCGGTCTGTTACCGATATTTGACGAGATCATAGCAAGTGAAAAGACGGCGAAATGTCTTGAAAGGGAGTATAACGGCATTGACGGATACCGTGAAGAAAATCCCTTACACAAGCCGTATATCAATATATGCAAGATACTTACCGAATACAAGGCTTCTGACCCTGAAAAGATCGTGACCGCGTGGCGTGGAGCAGAAGAATACGAAAAGCCTCTTACGCAAATAGGATTTTTCAATTTCGGCGAGCTGAATTTTGAGGTTTACGAGGGCAAGGGCGGCCATCTGCCCGGAGAGATCGTTCTGATAGATTATTCAAATCACATCGCTTTTACAGGTGATATTTATATCAATACGCACGGTCTTACATCAGAGCAGGCGCAATATAACAGATATGCTCCTATATTGATGACATCTGTTGATACAGACCCGAAGCTGTGCTTGGATGAGCGGCAAGCGATCCTTCAGCGGCTGGGTGTTGGCTCGTGGCAGATATTCGGCTCTCACGGCTTTAAAAAGGATTATTCCGTAAAGCTGTAATTTGTTACAAATAAGGAGCGGTTACAGAAGGGAAATATGCCCATAAGACTGTTTATATGAAATATTTTATTTAATCAGATCATACTGTAATATTAAGCAATTCATAATATTTAACAGCTTAAAAGCACTTTACAAAATACCCGAAATGTGATATGATAAAGAGAGGAATAAGTATGATTAAGGAGCGATGTTATGAAAAAACTTATTAATATCTCGGCTGTAACAGCTATCGTCTTACATGTGATCTCCCTGGTGCTTTTGATCGCAAGTATTCCGTTTCAGTACGTTTATTTTTCGGATGTGGAATTTTTCCGTGATGCTATCCCTATGTTTCCGATATTGCTGTTCGTTTTCTGCTTTTTGCATACGTGCTGCACGGTGATATTGCTTATCGGATGCATTAAGGGCAGATCATACGGCTTGGAGATCGTTATATTCCTCTGCATAGCATTGATATTGCCGATAGCAAATATGATCGTATCACCGATGTATGCGACCCTTTTGAACCGCACATTAGGAGCAGCTCAAGCCGTAGTATACGGCACTGTTATGGCTATGGCGAATTATTGTATGATCGCTTCAAACATAGGTCATGCGCTTGCGTGTGCAGTATGCGGTATGAGCGTTGTTTTTAAAGCCGTTAACAAAAAAGAATGCAAAGGAGAAGAAAATGGCTAAGGGTGAGGAAAGATTTGAAAAAATATATTCTCAGGGCGCGCTTGCTACGATCGAAATATGGGTGGATAAGAAAACGGGCGTTAATTACGTATTCCGTCAAAGCGGAAATGCGGGCGGTATGACTGTTTTGCTTGACAGAGACGGCAAGCCTGTGATAACGCCGATACTGAATTAATGCTTTGACAGGCTCCGAGTTATATTAAAAAGATTTTTAGGTGTTTTGTTATGAAGAAAATATTAAAATCGCTGAGTGTGAAAAACTTTGTTTTTCTGCTTATAGCGGGTTGCATAAACGCTGTCGGCGTTACTATATTTTTAGCACCTGTAAAGCTCTATGACAGCGGTATTTCGGGTACATCTATTCTGCTGTCGCAAATAACTCCCGAATATCTTACTCTGTCAATGTTTCTTTTGATACTGAATATTCCGCTTTTTCTGTTCGGCGCTAAAAGGCAGGGGGCAACGTTCACTGTTTATTCCTTGTTTACTGTTGCCGTATATTCTATCGTAGCGTGGCTGATAACTGACGTTTTACCCATCGATGTCAGCGTTGCATCGCCTCTTGCAGGTCAGGATCTTTTGCTTTGCGCGCTGTTCGGCGGTATTATTTCGGGTGTCGGAAGCGGTCTTACGATAAGAAACGGCGGCGCTATCGACGGTGTTGAGGTTATGGCGGTGATATTTGCCAAAAAGCTCAATTTAACAGTCGGAACGTTCGTTATGATATATAACGTGATATTATACATAGTTTGCGGTATAGTAAAGCAAAGCTGGATATTGCCGCTTTACTCGATTGTGACGTATGCGGCGGGGCTTAAGACGATCGACTTTGTGGTAGAGGGTATAGACCACTCAAAATCGGTTATGATAATCACCGACAGGGCAAAGGAGATAAGCGAGGCTCTCACAGAGGAATTCAAATGCGGAACCACCTTAATGACTGCTAAAGGCGGATATTCAAACGCCGATAAGACCGTCATATACTTTGTTGTCAACAGATTTCAGATATACAAGATGAAAAACATAGTACACAGCATAGACCCGAAGGCGTTTCTGACGATCAGCGATGTTGCCGACGTCTTTAAAAGCAACGATTGAAATAAAGCAGCTTTGAACGGTGTAAATTGCTCTTCAGCTTACGCCGTTCATTTTTTTGCGTGTATGCGTATGTCGGGAAAATTTAGCAAATCGTAAACATTGGTCAAAAAAACTTGCAATATTTGTATTTTTGTGGTACAATCGACTTGTTGTATGGGCTTGCGGCTCTTTGCAACGGTTAAGGCAATAAATGCATAAGGGCTCTGAATAATATCTGAATTGCCGTTGTGGATATGCAACGGCTTTTTGGTTGGAGCTTAAGAAAGGATATATATGAATTACGACGTTTTGATAATCGGCGCAGGACCCGGCGGTATTTTTTCTGCTTATGAGCTGATAAAAAGATCGCCTGATCTTAAGGTCGGCGTGATAGAGGCGGGATATCCGCTTGAAAAACGGAAATGTCCCATTGACGGCAAGAAGATAAAATCGTGCATAAACTGCAAGACCTGCTCAATAATGAGCGGCTTTGGCGGCGCAGGCGCTTTTTCCGACGGAAAATACAATATCACGAATGATTTCGGCGGTACTCTGCACGAATATATAGGAAAATCTACATCAACTGAGCTTATGAAATACGTTGATCAGATAAATATGCTTTACGGCGGAGAGGGAACACGGCTGTATTCAACGGCAGGCTCTCAATTCAAAAAGAAATGCGTTCAGCACGGACTGCATCTGCTTGATGCGTCTGTACGCCATCTCGGTACGGATATAAACTATGTTGTTCTTGAAAATCTTTACACATATCTTAAGGATAAGGTGGATTTTTATTTTGACACTCCCGTTCAGACGGTAAAGGTCATAAACGGCGGATATGCCGCCGTATGCGATGCGCGCGAATACACCTGCAAAAAGTGCATAATCTCAGTAGGAAGAAGCGGCAGCAAGTGGATGGAAAGAGTGTGCGGAGAGCTTGATATTCCCGTAAGATCGAACCGTGTTGATATCGGCGTAAGGGTTGAGCTTCCGTGCGAGGTATTTTCTCACCTTACAGATGAGCTTTATGAAAGCAAGATCGTTTACCGCACGAGCAAATACGGCGACAAGGTAAGAACCTTCTGTATGAATCCAAAGGGCGCGGTCGTACACGAAAACACAAACGGCATCATAACCGTAAACGGCCACAGCTATGAGGATCCTGCAAAGCAGACGGAAAATACGAATTTTGCCCTGCTCGTTGCAAAGCATTTTTCAGAGCCGTTCAGAGATTCAAACGGATACGGCGAGTCGATAGCAAGGCTCAGCAATATGCTCGGCGGCGGCGTTATTATGCAACGCTTCGGCGATCTTATAAGAGGGCAGAGGTCTACTCCGAGCCGTATAGAAGAATCGTTTGTGACACCGACTCTGAATGCAACCCCGGGCGATCTGAGTCTTGTTTTGCCAAAGCGTATTCTTGACGGTATTATAGAAATGATATACGCCCTTGACAAGATCGCCCCCGGTACAGCGAACGATGACACTCTCCTTTACGGTGTTGAGGTCAAGTTTTACAATATGGAGGTTGCCGTTGACAACGATCTTCAGACGAAGTATGACGGGCTGTACGTTATCGGTGACGGCAGCGGCATAACACATTCGCTTTCACACGCATCTGCAAGCGGCATATACGTTGCAAGGCAGATAGCACAGTAAAAAAATATCGGCGTGATACTCTGTATAATGAGATCACGCCGATTTTTTCAGTTACTTTTTTCTTCCGCTTTTGCGCGGTTGTTTTTTATTATAGCGCGTGTCAGCTCGTCTGCCTCACGCTTCGTCGCTATATACATTATAATGACAACGAGAACGTAGACCGCTGCAACGTATATTGGCATTTGCCATATTTCAGAAGGGCTGAACCAGCCGAAAAGCCAGCCGAACAGCATCATCTCTCCGCACAAAAGAACGTACTGCAAAAGCGACAGCAATACCAGCCTTACCTTGCTTTCCGTAACGGTGATGAATTCAAACGGAGCCGTTGTGAGAGCTGTAACTGCGCCTGAGAGCAGTATCTGCGCCAATATATACGGCGACAGCTGCCAGGAAAAGCCCTCCAGAGCGCATATTAAGGACATTATTGCAACGATAGACGTTGTTATGCTTGTAAAAAATCCGATAAATACCTTAAAAAATCTTTTCATTTCAAATTCTCCTACATACCTAATTTTTTCTTCAGATCGGGAACGTACTGACGCGATATGACGACCTTTTCCCCATTTGTCAGCACCGCGCACAGACGCCCGTTTAATGAAGGGAGTATTTTGGATATTTTTGAAATATTTACGATCATTGATTTTGATATGCGCAAAAGATCCGTATGGGCGAATATCTCCTCCAGCTCGTACAGCTTTTGCTTTACCTCGTATACGTTCTTTTCACAGCACGCGCATACGCGGTCATCCACAGATTCAAAGTAGAACACCTGAGCAGCATTAAGACGCACCATTTCGCCGTTATCGCTTGCCATAAGCATACTGCGCGACGCCTTTACGGCATATATCAGCTCCATTAGCTGACTGTCAAGGCTGTTTGTGCGTATTATGATCTCCTCATCGCCGTTTTCTGCCAACGGCTCTATCGTTATTTTCATAATGCTAAAACCCTTTAACGCTTTTTATTTGATATTATTATTGAAAGAATGAGAAATGCTGCCCCCCACAAAAATAACGCCAAAATACAATGACCTATTGTGACGGGTGTTGAAAATACCTCAAATTCCACGCCGAGCGTATTGAGACATTCTGCCCTTATCTCATCGCCCACACCGTCAAAAAGCTCTGACGATATGTCCGAAAGCATAGTCTTTCGGAACATCGTAACACCGTATATTACGGGCAGGCACTTCAAAAATGAGGCAAGCCCCTCTGCCAAAGAGCCGAGCGGAATATATATACCGCCCAAAAAGCCGACGAGAGTGCCTATAACTGTTCCGATGCCGCTCCAAGCCCCCTGCGTTTTTACGACCGATGCGATAAAATACGTTATTGCGCTGTATGAAAACGAGTTGAGTATGATATAGAAAAGCAGTTCAATATGCGCTTTTAAAGACAGAGGCTCTGCACCTTGTATTATACAGTAAATTTCAGAAATTGCAAGTGTCAGTATGCAAATTATTACTGAACAAAGAAATGCGCTTGTTATGTATGAGGCGCATATAGCCCCTCTTTTTACAGGGCAGGTCGATATAGCGCCGAGTATTCCGTCGGTCTTATCCTTTATCATATTGGAATATACTGCAACTGTTACCGTTATTGCGTTAATTGATATTATACCGCCGACCGTCCACAAAAGGAAGAAGAGCTTTGCGTTTGCTTTGTCGGCTGAACGGTCTCTGTTCGGTATCGACGAAAGCATATCTGCCAGCGTTTCGGCATTTATATCTCCTAAAAAGAGCATTGATACAGCTATTATTATAAGCATTGATAAAAGTGAAAAGAACACTGCACCCTTGTCACGCAGATAAAGACGCATATTCCTTTTTACAAGCTCTGCATATTGAGTCATATTTCTTCCTCCTTTGTATCGGAACTTCCGCAGACGTTCAGAAAAACATCGTCCATATTGCCTGCTATCACCTCAAAGCCGTCTATCATATCACGTATTTTATATATCGGCTGTATTGCATCCTGCGTGCCGTTTACAAAAAATGATACTCCGTACTGCGTTTTTTTCGCCTCGATGCTCATTTGCAAAAGCGTTTGTATTGCCTTATCCTGCTGCTGTGTATAAAGCCTTACTGTATCCTTTGCGTATTTTTCCTTAAGCTCGAACGGCGTGCCCTGCGCCATGATCGAGCCCTTGTTTATTATGATTATGCGGTCGGCAAGGGCTGCCTCCTCCATATAGTGCGTTGTAAGAAAGACCGTAAGCCCTTCGTTTTTGCGAAGCTGATCGATGACCGCCCAGACATCCTTTCTTGTCGCGGGATCAAGCCCTGTTGTCGGCTCGTCAAGAAAAAGGAGCTTCGGCGTATGCATAAGCGCCGCGGCGATCTCACATCTGCGTTTTTGTCCGCCTGACAGAGTGTTATACCGCTTTTTCAATATCGGCTGTAAGGAAAGCAGAGAGCTAAGATTCTCCAGCGATGATCTGAGCTGACGCTTGTTTGATGTGTGGAGCGCGCCTCTGCATATGAGGTTTTCCTCAACGGTCAGTATTCCGTCAAGGCAGTTCTGCTGATATACTATTCCGATGTGCTTTCTTATTTCATTATCCTGCTTTCCAAGCTCATAGCCGCATATACGGCAAGTGCCGCCGTCAGCTCTTATGAGTGTGCTGAGGATATTTACCGTTGTTGATTTGCCTGCTCCGTTAACGCCGAGAAAGCCGAGCATTTCTCCCTGCGCTAATGAAAAATCGATACCGTTTACCGCTTTTGTTTCTCCGTAGCTTTTAGTAAGTCCGTTTACCTTTATCATATATATACCGCCTTTGTTTTCTTGTTTGCATCATATCACAAGAGGATATTTTATTCAATACCTTTAAGGGTAAGGTGCGTTTTTTGACAGGTGAAATGCAAAAAACCGCAGATAAGCATCTGCGGTAAGGTGCAATATTATTTTTCGATTATTACGACATTTTCAGGAAGAATGTCTGCTCCTGTGTATGCTATTTCCTTTATCTGCGCTATTTGATTCGGCAAAAGAGCCTCACTGTCGCACTTTACGATTATGTTTATGCTTTCGCCTGAGATAACTGCAACGCAATCCTTAAAGCCCTTTGATTTTACAAGCTCCTCGATGTTTGCTTCCTTTTCTATCTCAGAGGCTATTCTCGCAATATCAGCCATTGCAGCCTGTGATGCCTCGTTCGATGCGCCTGAATCAAGCACCGTTTGCAAGACCTCCATTGCCTCATCTCTTGCTCTGTTGCGGTTTATGAGCGATGATGTGAAAAAGCTGTCATTCTGTGCTTGAACATTTTGTGAGCCTGCGTCCTCTGCGGGCGGCGTGCCTGAGGATATATCCCTGAACAAAAACCAATTAAGATATACCGCAAGGCCGATAACGAGCACCGCGCCTGCAATAGCAAGATTTCTTTTTCCGATCTTTTCGATGATCTCCTTTATCTTTATTTTCCTTTTGTTAGGGTCGCCCGTTTTGAAGATCTTCATAGATATTCACCTTTCTTTAACGTGGTTTTATGCGCCTGATACACATATTTTTGCGCTTGATATACTGTATGCGCACGATAGCAGATTTATGATTTTATTTTGCAATAACGGATCGTCGCCGCCCGTACATATTACGGCAATTCCCCGTATCTTAGGCTGGATCACCGTGGTTATAAGCGGCTCGCCGTTGAATGCCGCGTATTGTCCTGATACGGTCGTTTTATCAGATGAGTCTGTTTTTTCCGCGCTTTCGTTTCGGTTTTCGGCGTAAACGTACTGCTCACACATATCGACGCTTACGATAACGCTTATTTTACCGCCGCACATATCCTCAAGCGAAGCGGCTATTTTTTTTTCGACCTGCCTTGAGTATTTTTCGCAATCTGTAAAGCTCTTTGCTTTTTCTTGCGATGACGAGGGTGACATTGCCATCAGAAGTATACCGAGAAGGGCGGCGCATAAAAGTGCGCCGAGCGCCTTGTTTTTTGAAAAAAGAGTCTTTATGTCCATTATTCAACGTACTCCACGCTTACGGAATATCCGAAGGATTCGGTAAGCCAGTATTTTATCCGTGTTGTATAGATCATATTTTCATATCCCGTTATTTTCACATAAATATGCGATACTTTGATTATTGAGCCGTCCTTTTCAATATCGACCTGAACGCTTATACATTCGGGCGGTATTGAAAACCGTTCTGATATTGCGTCGGCTATTCTCTCGTTTGATGTTTGCTTTGCGGTTGATATGATGAGCTGCTCTGTTTTTTGGCTCTGATCCTGTATCTGTACGCTCGGTACGGTCATTTGCTGTATGTCAGAGGTATTTGACAAAAACGATCCGACAACCGCTATACTGACTAATGCAAGCGTAAGATGTACGTATTTTTTCAGCTCTCCGTCCGGTGTCAGCACAAGCACGGCGGCGCCGATGAACGAAAGGGCGGTAAGGCATACGGCAAATTCTCTCACAGCGTCGTATTCACCCTTGTGAACAAAGCGCAGGCGATGATCAGCGTTGCGCAGGAAAAGCACAAAAGAGCAAGAATTACAGACAAAATATCAACACAACCTTTCAGTAATCGGGCTTGCGACGGAAGCTGAAGCGTTTCGGCAACGGCTGCTGAAAACGAAAAGATAAGGCGGGATATAAATGCGTACATTATCGGCGGAATGACGATAAGGGCGATACCGACGATGCCGGCAAGACCTGCTGATGTTTTTACGGTGCTGAGGCTGACTGTTACATAATCGAACGATTCGGAAAGGGCAGAGCCTACTATGGGGATAAATGACGATATGGCGAGCTTTATGCCCTTTCGCGTTACATTCTGGGCAACTGCTCCTGTCATAGTCTGCACTGACAGAATAAATGTGACTGTTGCTGCGCACAGCGTCAGAATGAATGTAACACTCTGCTTTACGAACGATATGAACGCTCCGAGAAACGAATCGCCCTTTACGCATCCCGCCACTGTCATACCGAAAAGCGACAGAACAGCAGGGAAAAGAACGTATGTGCATATACCCTGTATCACCTGAATGACTGCCGAAATGACAGTAGCGCTGCCTGCTCCCGATACAAGATTTCCCGTATATCCGTATACTGCACACATAACGCCGAGCAGAGATGTCATAAGCGTGCAGCAGGATGTAAGAGCGCTTGAGGACGATACGGCAACGTCCTTTATTACGGTGAATACCGCCCCTGCGCACGCAAGGGATGTTATCATATCGCACGCGCCGCTTGATGAATCGGAAAGAGAATTCTTGAACGCGCCTGCAATAGCGCAGATAAGAAGCATACACATAATAGCGGCAAATGTTTTTGAAATGTCAGGCACGGACGATCTTAACGCGTTCATTATCTGCTGTATGATACCGTCGCTTTCTACCTTGTCAAGAACATTTTGCGCGTTTTCGGGAATTGATATATCAAGGCCGCATACGGAAACGGAAAAAGCAAGACAAAACGATATGAAAAATATCAGATATACGACAGGGCAACGTCTGCAATTTCCTGTATCAGAGGCAGACACATAAGAATTATCGACAGCTTGCATATGCCCGAAAGCACCGTCGCCATAGCCGTGTGCCCCGATTCCTTGCAGAATTCCACGCCGACGCTTCCCAGAATGCAGACTCCCGTTGATCTTATTATGTACGGCATATATCCGTCCAGAGATGCGCTGTGTGACAAAGCGCTCAGATATTCTGTGACCTTTCGTATGCTTTCCGAATACAAAAGCATTAACAGTACAACGCAGAAAAGCGAGAATACGGCGGCAAACGGCGGATTGTACGCCTTTAAAAGCAAGCCTATGCAGACGCATATAACGGTTATCAGAATGACTTGCCATACGCTCATAGACCGAAGATGCTCTTTATTGACGAAAAGAGCGAGGATAGCTGCTGTATGAGCATTAAAAGCACCACGACGATGCCCGTTACCGTTACGAGCATTGCCTGCTCATCCCTGCCGCTTTTTGAAAGTATCTGGTGCGTGGCGGCGACTAATATGCCGACGCCTGCAACCTTTATTATGAGATTTACGTCCATATTCTTTCCTTAAAGAAAAATTATTACTGCCAGAAGTCCGAAAAATACGGGCAGAGCCATACAAAGCCGCATTTTGCCTTGAAGATCTTCACGCTTAGCGCTTGTAAGCGCTTCAAAGCGCCGTATTACGCAATTCAATTCGTTTTTTTGGTTTTCCGCTGTGCTTTTGCCGAGCCTTGCGGAGTATTCGCCTATCAGCTCAAGCTCTGATGCGGTGAATATTTCCTTGCACGCGGAATACAGATCGCCCCTTTGACGCAGCTTTTCGTAAAAACCGCATTTTTCAAGCTCGGGAGATGACAGGGAAGAAAAGATCGCCTCTGTCGGTGTTTTTCTTTCCCATATTTCATCCTTGATATAACGCATAACGTATATTATTTCTTCACAGCGCCGCATATCCGCTCTTTCGTTTTTGCACAAAAGACAGCCGATCGCTATACAGCTGAGAAAAACCGTAAGAGCTGCGGCTAACTGCATTTGAAAATATCAAACGAAAACTCGCCATAGCACCGCGAAAGCCCGACGAAAAAGCTGAATATACGCATTGAATAAAGCTCCTTTATCCCGGGGCGTAAAAGCAAGCTTTCAAGCGTTTGCCCGTGGCACGTTGCAATAAGCGGCACGCCCGTGTTCTGACAGGCGATGATGCCTTCTGTGTCCTGCGAGCCTATTTCATCGCAGATGATGATGTCAGGGCAAAGCGTCCGCGTTGCAAGCTCTATGCCCGCTCCCTTCGGATAGCCGCATATATAATCTGCCAGAGGGGCTTTTTCTGCCTGAAGCTCACGCCTTGTGTCGATCACGGAAACACAGTGACCTCTGCGGCAAAGCTCGGAAATTATGCTTTTCAGCAAGGTCGTTTTACCGACACCGGGCGGTGAGTATATAAGCATTGATGCTTCTCCTGTCTGTGAAAGGAGCTTTTCACAGCAGGTCTTTATATGCCTCGGTATACGAATGCATACGGAATTTATTCCGTATACTCCGCTTTCCGATGCTGCATTCGGGGCAACGCCTGCGCGAAATCCGTCGGGCAGGCTTATATATCCGCTTTTTATCTCTCCCTCGTGCGTGTGGTAGGAGTTGCGGCACAGAAGCTCAACGCATTTTTTCACCTGCTCGGAAGAGCATATGACAGGCGTTTTCCGTATCGCTCCCACCTCGCTGAAAAATATGCTTCCGCTTGGGCAGGATAGCGAAAACGCGCCGCCGATGCGCAAACGCACCTCTGTTACGCTCATTGCCGCAGTCGGATTTTTTATGCAGAAGAGCCGCAGAGCGTTGCCGAGCTTTGCGGGTAAATAGGGAATGACGCCGTATAAACGGCAATCGTATTCGTTTATCACGGTCATAAAAAAAGCTCCGAATATCAGTTGACTTTACATCAACATAATATTCGGAGCATTTGCTCAATATTACTTATTTACGGCTTGAATTTATACATCTTGCTTTCGTCTGTGTTCACCTGGTAGTTCTTTTGCAGGCTTGAAAACAGCTCGCCGAATTTTTCGCTTGAGACGGTTTTCTGTGTTCTGCCGAGAGCAGAGGGCAAGCCCTTATCAATGTAGTATATTATATGAAAACCGAATTCCGATTTGATTATATCGTAGTCGCCCGACCTTCTGTCAGAGGAAAATCCCCATTCACTGAATGCGGAAAGATACGCTGAAAGATCCTCTGATGTCACGTTTTCGTACAGACCGCCGAGATAGCACGTTGCGGCATCCTCGGAATATGAAATGGCGTAATTTTTGAGCGCTTCCTCGGTAGCTCCGTCATTCTTCCACAATTCAAGCACCTGCTTTGCCTTTTCGAGAGCGGCATCCTCAGAGCCGTACGTTTCGGGTCTGAACAGAATGTGGCGCAGAGTTACCGTGTCGAGCATATCCTTTTCGGCAACCTTTGTCATCATATACGCTGTAAAGGATTTTGTTGCCTCGTTGTGATATACCTTAACGTCATACGGCTTTCTTTCTGCATCAAAGAGCCATTCTGACATTATATCACCCTCGGAATAGCCCTGCTTTGTTACGTACGATGAGGAAACTATCTGCTCTATGTTTTCTGCGGTAAGCTCGGGATTGATAAACAGTACATTATCGCGTATACCCTGTGTAAAGCCCTCGTCTGTGGGGGTTTTTATGACTGCATTTGCATACTTTTCAGCACTGTCCATATCAAATTCATCGCTGTAAGGTACTTCAAGACAGCGGAAGTCTACCGTTGAAAAATGCTTGTAGTATTTATCGTAATACTCTGTAAGCTCATCCCCCGACATTGTGTCTGCACTTCTTTTCGTATATTCGTACTTGATGGCGATGTAATCGAGTCTTAAGCATTTCAAAATGTCATTTTTGGTTACGCCCTTGCCGTAGCGGGATATATCTATCCTGTCAGCCTTTGCACTGAGCGCGCTTTCTTCGCTGTCCGTTATTGTTATGCCCTCGTCCTTGGCGGCCTGCGCCAAAATGAGATTTTGAGTTATCTGCCCGAGCGCGCTGTCTACGAAGTAATCGTGCCAGGACGATTCGCCGTTGTACTGATCGTCAAGCGGCTTTGACGGATCCGGACGTATACCGTTCTTTTCAAGCTCCTCGCCGTAAAGATCCAAAAGACCGTACACGCCGTCATAGTAATAGTATGAAAGCATCGCAAGGTCAACGGAGTTATCTCTGCATGTTATCGGAGCGATGCCCGTTTTGTAAGCATTCGTTTCCTTGTATTTTGCAACACCTATAACGATGGCAGTTATCGCGATCGTAATTGCAAGTGCCGCGGATATTGCGATTATAAAGCCTTTTTTAATGTTTTTTTGCTTTTGGATAGCCTTTTCTTCCGCTACACGCTTCTTGCGCTGCTGGCGGTGCTTTTCCTGAACGCTGTTCTTCTTGCTCATTTTTTTCTCTCTTTATGCGTTAATATTCTCGATAAAGCCGTCGATAAATTCAGCCTTTACATCCTTTACGAGCTTTTCGTATTCAGCCTGCTTTTTCTCGCTTACGAGCGTTGACTGCACTGTTGCCTTATACATAGGCATACCTTCTGAAACGTAGTACATTATGTGATAGCCGTAATCGGTCGCAACGATGCCCGTATCGCCTTCGGCTCTTGCTTCGTCAAACGACCAATCGTTGAACGATTCAACCATCGTACCCTGTGCAAAGCTCGAATAAAGTCCGCCCGTGTACTTACTACCCGGGTCCGTCGTGTACTTTGTCGCAAGGGCGGCAAATGATGCTTCCGTTTTGTCTCCTGCTTCGAATTCCGCAAGGATAGATTTTGCCTGATCCTCTTTATCTACAAGGATATGGCGGACGCTTGCTGTGGGAGATTCGTCGGGATATGCGGGCTTCAGGCATACTGTTACTGAAATTGCATCTTCATTTTCGCTTTCTATGCTCGTGACATCGCCCTCTTTTCTTTCGCTGTCAAATGCCCAGGTAAGAAAATCGTATTCAAAATACGTCTGACCTTCTATCTTGCAGTAGGAAAGTATCGTTTTGAGGTCTTCTTCGTTGTAGTTGGGGTTGTGTGTCTTGTATATTTCTTCAACGATCTTTTCAAATTCGTCGCTCGCGCCTGCTGCCATAAGTCTGTCAGCATACGCCTGCGCCTGCGCCTTTGTGGGAAGTGTCGCGCCGTTTGCGCCCGTTACGGCATTATCGTCAGAGAATGATATCTGATAATACTTTATATCGACCATGGTGTAATTTTTCTTGTTCTTTTCAAATTCTGCGTTTATATCGTCCTCTGTAACGGCACTTTTTTCTTCAAGGTGTCTGTAATAGAAAATATCGTTAAGAGCGATAAGCTCAAGACATTTTGCTCTGCACGCTTCTGAAATGTACTCTGTGCCTGCGGGTATTTCGTAATTTGCCGCATCGCTTTGTATCCTTGCCCTGTCAGCATCGGTAACGGTCATTCCGTCATCAACAGATGCCTTGATAAGAGCGCACATTTCGGCAATGAAGCCCTCTGTCTGCGGGATCATATAATCGTACCACGTAGTATCGGACATAATATACTGCTCTTTCAGCGTATATCTGTAATCGGGCTTTTCGCCGCCGTAGTAGTTCACGATATATGCTTCATTGTTTTCATAGATAAGCTCGCAAAGATAGTAAAGGAAAAAGTAAAAATCCTCGCCCGTGATCTCTGTGCCGCTGCACGTTGCGACAACTGCGGAAAGCTCATCCTCGCTCGGAGCGTTTACAGGTGTTTTGGGTCTTTCGGATTCAATGGGGTCCGAGGTAGGACCTGCGGTCGTATTGCTGTCGTTTGAGTCTGAATTTTCGTATACTACCGTGCAGGACGAAAGACAGACAGACAAAAGCACCATCGCCGCTATGGCTGTCAAAATAATTTTTTTCATACAATTTATCCTTTCAAAATATCAAACACAATAAATTATATCTTAACGCAATATGTATGTCAACTGATAAAATGTAAATTTGCCCGCGGTGTGTGACGGTTGTGTGACACAAAATAAAAATAAAATTATGTTGAATTTTGCTGATGTATGTGGTATTATATACTCATAAGCAAAAAAAGGACGGAAACAAAACGTGAAAATACTTAAAACGTTTATAAGGGCAGCTGCCGCGGGGCTTTGCATTGCGCTCGGCGGTACGGCTTTTTTGTGTATTGACAATAAGATAGTGGGAGCGTTGTTTTTTACGCTCGGGCTGTTTGTTATAGTGAATAACGGATTTGATCTGTTTACGGGAAAGGTGTGCTATCTGTTTAACAATCCGCCGAGTTATATTCTTTCGTGCGTTGTCATCTGGCTTGGGAATTTTATAGGTACGTTTCTGTCATCACAGCTCATACTTCAAACAAGGATAGGGCAGGCAGTCTGCGCAAAGGCTCAAGCGTTATGTGATATCAAGCTGTCTGACAGTATTTTAAGCGTTTTTATACTTGCGGTGTTCTGCAATATGATGATATTCATAGCAGTTGACGGGTTTAAAAATAATCCGCATCATATAGGTAAGTATTTAAGTCTGTTTTTAGGCGTTGCGGCTTTTATCCTTTGCTCGTATGAGCATTGCATAGCGAATATGTTTTATTTTTCGGCAGCAGGCGCGTGGAGTATAAGGGCGCTTGGCTATCTTGGGATAATGACGCTCGGAAACACCCTCGGCGGACTCGTTCTTCCCTTGCTGAAAAAAGCCGTAAATAAGTAAAGTGAAGTAAATAAAAGGTGCAGAGCATACGTTGAATAACGTATATTCTGCACGTTTTTTATTTATGGTATTCCGTTCCTGCGCATATCGTACAGGCTCTGTATATCTGCTCTGACAGAATGACACGCATCAAGCGGTGCGGAAACGTCATATCCGATACAGAAAGGCGAAGATCGCACCTTTCCTTTACCCTCGGTGACAGACCGTACGACGAGCCGATTATGAACACCGCCTCGCTGAAGCCCTTGTGCGGAAGCTGCTGCAACACATCGGCAAATTTTTCGCTCGACATTTTTTTGCCCTCAACACAAAGAGCTATTTTATAGCATTCGCGGGGAAGGGAGAGGAGTATTTTTTCTCCCTCCTGCTCAAGTAATTGAGATATTTGCGCATCGCTCGGCGATTCGGGCGGGCGCTTTTCCTTTATTTCGATGCTTTTTATCTTACAGAAGCCCGATATGCGTTTTTCGTATTCGGCAACGGCATCTGCGAAAAATCTGTCCTTGATATTTCCGACGTGAATGACGGTCATATTTACCATATGCTTCCCACTCCCAAGAAAATAAAGATATAGTCAATAGCCAGAACGAACGATAGCGGAACTATGAAATATACGAGTATTTTCGATCTGTCCTTTAATGTATTGTACTGCTCTGCCAAAGCCTGCCTTTGCTCGCGCGGAATGCTTTCGTCAAAATCGTCGGGCGCATAGCGTAAGCGCGGCTGCCCCTTATTCATTATAAAATATATGATGAACAGCGCAAGCACTATCGCGGATAAAACGTATATCGATACGGGATATAGCGGCCACAGCCTTTTTTCAAGCTGAAGAACGGATTGATATATGATCTCAAATACGATAAAAAGACCGAATAATATCAGTATTTTCTGCCCGTTTATTCTTCTTTTTTCAAGATTCTCCGATCTTGTATCGACTCTTGTGTGATGCTTTTTTTTCTTCTTTTTACTCATTTTCAAGCAGCTCCGTCAACAGCTTTCCAACTTGCTCCACGACGGTACGTCTTACTCCACTCCGTCCGTTTTTGTCGCTTGCCATAAGCCTGTATACCTTTTCTGTGTTTTTTGATGATATGCACACGTAAACGAGTCCTACGGGCTTTTCCGCGCTGCCGCCGTCCGGCCCTGCAATGCCCGTAACGCTTACGGCAATATCGGCGTTAAAAAGCATTTTTGCCCCCGTTGCCATTTCTCTTGCAGTTTGAGGTGATACCGCGCCGAAAAGCTCAAGCGTTTCCTGCTTTACACATAAAAGACTGTGCTTTATCTCGTTTGCATACGCCACAACGCTTCCCTTGAATACAGAAGACGAGCCGGGGATATCGGTTATCATTTTTGCAAGATAGCCGCCCGTACAGCTTTCCGCAAAGGTTACTGTCAAGCCCTTTTCCTTAAGGGTAGATACGATACTTTCGTAATTCATAAGACAAGCCTTTCTTTGTGTAAAAAAATTATTAAATGTATTCCAATACGCGAGCATCTGTGATAATATATAAAAAGTGTTCTTATTCTGAATAATATTTGCTGCCGATCTTTCGGCAAAACGGAGATAACAGATATGAAAATAACTGCTGATATGCACACCCATACGGTCTTTTCGTACGATGCAGAGCACGGCTCATCGCCTTACGATACGGCAATGGCGGCGTATGAAAAGGGATTGAGTGCCATCGCTCTGACAGACCATCTTGACGTCAACAGCGAGGTAGAGGGGATATTTGCCCCGTTTGATTTTGAAAACCGCAAGCGCGAATGCTTGCAGGCAAAGGAAAAATGCAAGGGAAAGATAAACGTGATATGCGGTATTGAATTAGGTCAGGCGACGCAATATCCCGCCCTTGCAAAGAAATATCTTAAGGAAAACGGATTTGAGTTCGTTCTCGGCTCGTTGCATAACGTAAAGGATGTGACGGATTTTGCGCTGATAGATTACAGGGGCTTTTCCGAATACGATTACATATCGCTTTGGGAAAGGTATCTTTCGGAGCTTTACGGCGTTGCCGTGTTTGACGGCATCGACTGTCTGGCGCACCTTACATATCCGCTCAGATACTATTATTTATCGGGCTTCAGGCTCGATCTTCGCAAATATGAAGCGCAGATAACGAAAATACTGAACGCCGTTATTTCAAACGGTCTTTGTCTTGAGGTCAATTCCTCGGGCTTCCGTCAGGGCGTGGGCTTTCCGTTTCCCGACAATTACGTTCTGGAGCTTTATTATCAGCTCGGCGGACGGAAGCTCACGGCAGGCTCTGACAGTCACACATCACATGATATATCAGCCGATTTTGACACGCTGGGCGAGTATATAAAGGGCGATTTTTCTGAGTTTATTCCCAACTGAACGTGACGGGCACGCCGTCACCCTTCAGATCTTCAAAATCGTTCTGCCGTAAGGCTTCGTATACGGCTATCGCCGCCGAGTTTGAAAGATTTAAGCTTCGTAAGCCGTCCTTCATAGGTATCCTTACGCATCTTTCGGGGTTTGCACAGAGCAATGGCTCAGGCAAGCCCTTCGTTTCCTTTCCGAAAACGAGAAAAACTCTTTTCGGGTATGTAACATCTGTATATTTACGAGGAGCTTTTGTTGTAAAGAAGAAAAGCTCCTCGTTTTCGTTTTGCTTTAAAAAATCGTCAAGGCTTTCATAATATGTGATGTCAAGGTAGTGCCAATAGTCAAGCCCTGCGCGCTTCAGCTTTTTGTCGTCTACCGTAAAGCCCATCGGCTTTACAAGATGCAGACTCGCGCCGACTGCGGCGCAGGTGCGCGCGATATTGCCCGTATTCTGCGGTATTTCGGGCTCTACAAGAACAATATTGATATTATTTTTTCCGTTCATTTTTTCAATTTCCGATGTATTTATCTACAATGAATTTAGGGCGCGCCTTTGTTTCAAGATATATCTTTCCCACGTATTCTCCCACAATGCCTATGGCAAACAGCTCAAGTCCGCCTATCGCCCAGATGGATACCATAAGCGATGTCCAGCCCCAGACAGTATGACCCATAAAGTGACGCACGAGTGAATATATAAGCATCGCCGCGCTTGCCAGCAGAATGAACAGCCCGAGAAATGTTATAAAGCGTATTGGCTTTATTGAAAGGGATGTTATGCCGTCAACGGCAAAGGCGATCATCTTTTTAAGCGGATATTTGCTTTCGCCCTGTGTGCGCACGCCTCGTTCGTAAAGGACGGTTCCCGTCTTAAAGCCGATCATCGGAACGATTCCTCTTAAGAACAGATTGACCTCCTTGAAATTTTCCAATTCGTCAAGTGCTCGGCGGCTCATAAGACGGTAGTCAGCGTGATCGTAAATTATGTCAGCGCCCATAAAACGCATTATTCTGTAAAAGCCGCGAGCTGTCGCGCGCTTGAACAGCGTGTCCTTTTCACGCTTACTGCGCACGCCGAAAACTATTTCACAGCCGTTTTCGTATTCGGTTATCATTTTTTCAATAGCGCCTATATCGTCCTGCAGGTCGGCATCGAGAGATATTGCGGCATCACATTCGGATTTTACCGTCATAAGACCTGCCAAAAGCGCGTTCTGATGTCCTTTATTGCGCGAGAGCTTTATTCCCTTTACGAGCGGATCTGATGCGCAGTACTGCTCAATTATCTGCCAGGTGTTATCCTTTGAGCCGTCATCCACGAATACCATACGGCTTTTTTGCGATATTTTTTCTCTGCTTATCATATCGTTCAGAAGCTCGGAAAGAGCTTTTTGTGTTATCGGGAGCATTTTCTCCTCGTTATAGCAGGGAACGACGAGATATATTACGGTATCCTTCATTTTTTTACCTCAATTTTATTTCCAGAATTCAAGCGTTTTTGCAAGCTGTGCGATAACGGCTTCGTTCGATGACGAGATGTACTCTATAAACGATGCGATGTTTACAAGCGCGCACATAAGAAGGCTTATTGCAAGGGCATAGCGGCACAGCTTTTTAATAGCTTCGTTTTGGCTCTTCTGATAAAGAATGAAAATAATTGCAAACGCGCCGACTGTCATCTGCCAGGAAAAGTCCACGCAGTATCTTACGCCGTATCCGCTTTCCCAGATCGAATAGATGACCACGCACGGCAATATTACGCAGCAAAGCGTCCACAGTGATGTGAATACTGCCCTTTTATCCTTTTTAAGCGATCTTACCGCGCGCGGCAAAAGCAGAAATGCAAACGTCGGTATAACGCGGAAAAACTGACCTATTGCAACTCTGTTTGCAATGAAGTAATATCCGTTTACGCCAAGGTCGGAGAAATTCGAGAATATAAACGGAAATTCAGGCTTTATAACAGGGAAAGCAAACAGGAAATTGTAAAATCCGATGAAAGCCATCTGAGGCGAGTATTCCGAGCGTGTAAAGTCGTTTATGGTAAGTGAATACTGTATTCCGAAGTCAGTAAACGAGCCGAACCGCGCATAATTGTATATCATCTGCACAGAGCCGATCACAGCAAACGGAATGAGAGCGCACGCTAAAAATCCGACGATAGCTTTTGCCTTTTTTCCGCCCTTTTTCATATCGAATGCGCCGAATGAAATAAAGGCTACTGCGGCTATGCACCAGACCGCCGTTGTGGGACGGCTCAACACTGCAAGGGACAAAAATACGCTTGATAAGCATATTTTGATCTTTGATACGTTTTCGGAGAATATTCCGCTTGATACAAGGAAATATGCTCCAAGACACACGAACATAAATCCGCAGTTCTGCGCTATTTCGTAAAAGTTCGGAGTCATAAAGCAGTACCAGACCCCGCAGCTTATAACAAGCATAAGAAGGGCGCAGGTATACATCCCGACGCTTATTTTGCCGAAAAAGCGTCGGCAAAGCGATCTGAAAAACAGTGATAGAAATATTAATCCGATACAGCCGAAAAGAAATACTGCAAACGCGGTTGAAAAATAGTCGCCCGTTATCAGATGGAACGGTAAGAATAACAGTACAACAGGCGCAATTCCGTAATAGGAGTAGTATTTTCCTTCAAACATTACGTGATCCCACGCGTACGTTGTGCCGTTTTCGAGTCTTTCGCTCCAATCGTACGGATTTTTCAGCTTCAAAAGCTCCTCTTCAACCTGACGGTCAAGAGTCAATCTGCCGTCGGCAAATGCGTCTACAAGCTCTTTGGTTATCTGATCTCCGCTTGGCTGGGCGATGCTTTTTCCGAGCAGATTCGGAGTCATAAGCATTGCGCAAAGGCAGGCTATGATGCAAACGAGCGCTGTTACGGTATTTACCGTTATCTGTGCGTTTTCGATATTGGCTTTGCCCGCGCGGCTTTTCAAAAGGAAATATCCGAGAAAAACACATAAAAGTATCACGCCGACACGCAAAAACGAAAAGTCTACGGGAATATCCTTGTTGAATGATATTCCGTCCTTTGCTATAATGAGGGTTTCGCCCGAGTCAAGAGAGAATTTTATCTTCAGCTTGCCGACCTTCCCTGAAAACTGACAGTCAACATATTTCGTGTTTTCGGCATTGTATGCTATCTTGCCGTCAACGAGTCCCGTCCTTAATCTGTATGAGGAATTTGTGCTGTCGGTGAAATCGACGGTATATGAAACGCAGGCGCCCTTTTCAACTGTTGCGTTGATATACAGAGTTCCTATTTCGGCGTTGACGTTTGTAAATTCTATAAAAGGATTTTTAGACGTTGAGATAAGCCCGTCGTCTGTTATGTCAAATCCGCTGATAACAGCCTTTTCAAGCTCAGGGGTGATCTTCGTATAGTCACCGTTTAGCTTGAATGATTGAAAATTGAATATGAATACCTCGCAAAGAACCGTCAGCAGTATGGCGCACAATGCCCAAACGATGCGGTTTTTTAAAAGGGTTTTGAATGTCGCTTTCATTATTTACAGGTTATCCTTTCCTTCCGTAAGCAAAATTACTCCGTATCCTGACAGACGGGTAATTTGAATACAAGCGAAAAATATCTGTCCTTTTCGCTTTTTGCATATATTTCGCCGTTGAATGACGATATTATTTCCTTGCATATTGCAAGTCCCAGCCCTGCGACGCTTCTGCTCTGGTCGCTCGTATACATAGGCTCAAACACGCATTTTAACTGCTCTTGCGTGATGCCGACGCCGTCATCGGTGAGAACGAATACAAATTCTCCGTTTTCCTTCGTTACAGCTATGTGAAAATTAAGAAGCGGTCTTTTTCCGTGGCTGACGCTGTTTGAAACTGCGTTCATAAATACGCGGTACAGTCTGTCAGGGTCGGCATTTATATATCCGCCACAGGTGCATAACAGGTCTATCTTCACCTTGTCGGACGGAAACTGCTCGCGAAGCGACGCGGTAAATTCCTCGCACGTTTTTCGGACATTGAGGGTCTGTATATTCGGTTGCTTGCCAAGCTCTCCACTCAGATAATCGTCAAATTCGTTGATTATATTACGTATTCTGTGAGCCTTTGAATAAATAATTTTTGAATATTTTTCGCGTCTTTCATCGGAAATGTCGGGCTTTTGCAGCATTTCCGCATATCCGATAACTGATGTTAACGGAGTTTTTATATCGTGAGATATCGATGCAATTATTCTGCTTTGCTTCTGCTTTTCGTTGTGCAGAGCATCGGCATATTCCTCAATGCCCCGTCTTATGTCCTCAAAGCCGTTATCGTCCTTGAAAAACGGTGTATCTGCGTTTTCGACAAGCTCATCCGTAAGGCTTTTTACGGGCTTCAGAACGATCTTGTTCAAAACAAATGAAATGACGGCAAAAAGCACAAGCAATGTCACTATCTGCACTGTAAGCAGAGTGTTTATTTCATCAAGGGAAATATCGCTGCCGTCCTTTATTATGGCAAGATAAAAGCACAGCATAACGGCAAGGTCGGTTATGAATGCGGCTGTGAAAAGAATGGCGAGCTTTGCGGAAAGCTTCATTTTCCTGCCTCCGTGGGAACGATGAATTTATATCCGGAGCCCCAGACGGTCTTTATATATTTGCCGCTTGGGTCTATTTTTTCACGCAGATGCTTTATGTGTACGGCTACGGCGCCGATGTCGCCGTAATCGCTTTCCCATACTGCTTTATATATTTCTTCCTTTGACAGCGTTTTGCCCTCGTTTTCGGCAAGATAGCACAACAGCTGCAGCTCCCTTGGCGAAAGGCAGACGGAAATACCGTTTTTTTCTGCGTGCATTTCATCTTTATTTATCTTTATTTCGCCGTAAGAGGTAATGCGCGGGGCTTTTTTTGCCCGTCGGTCAGAGCTGTTCAGTCTTGCGCGGACCTTTGCTGTGAGTATTTCAAGGTCAAACGGCTTTTCGATGTAATCGTCAGCGCCTATATCAAAGCCGAGAAGCATATCTTCGCTTCTGTTCTTTGCCGACACGAATATTATAGGACAGCTTACATCAGAGCGTATTTTTCTGCACACGGTGTGCCCGTCAGTATTCGGCATCATAACATCAAGTAAAATAAGGTCAAATACCGTGTCTTTTACAGCCTGTATTGCGCCTGTACCGTCGTGAACGCATACTGTGGAATATCCCTCATCCGTCAAGGCATCTGATATGAGAAAGGCAATTTCTTCATCATCGTCAGCAATAAGTATTTTCTTCATATCCCCGCCCCCCTTTCGACTTTACTGCTATTATATAGTAAAAAATTTAATATGTCAAGCAAATAAAAATTATTGATGGATTTTTGCATAACAAAAGGTCTTCGCCATCCGGTGAAGACCTTTCGGTGCTGTTTATTAAAGCTCGGCTGAGTATGAAATGCTTGCTGTGTACTGTGCTGTACCTATTTCAAATGTGAAATCTGCCTGTGTCGATGTTTTTATGATGCTTCCGTTTTTGTCAAGCTCGGTTTCGCCCTTGAACGTATTTATTGTTACGTTTTTCGCATCGCTCGCATCGAGAGCGGGATCGACTACCGCAACGGCAAGTGTAAGCGCGTCCTGCAATGCCTTTTCGGAAAGACCGTATGCATATTTTGTGCCTGATGCGGAATTTGATGATGAAAGCGATGTTATGCTGTCGCCGTACGCATAGCAGGATATCCATACGCTGTCGATATAAGTCCAGACGATCTGCTCGTCGTGCGCCATAGTTTTCGATTCTGTCCCATCGCTGACGGTAAGCTGTGCGCCGTCTGAATTTACGTTCAGGGCTTTGTCTGCGCCGTTACTGCTTCCGCTTGCGGATATAGCGACAGTTGTTTTTTCTCCTGCGGTAAATTCACATTTTCCCTGCGTTGTGCTGGTGTACGATATATCGCCGCCGCTTACGGATATCTGCGATCTGAAATCGAAGCTCGCGCCCGATTCGTAAAGCTCTGCATATGCATACGCTGCATCTGTCAGCGTCTTTACACCCCTTATATCTTCAACGTTCGTATAATCCGCGAATTTTTCAGCAGGGAAGGAAATTCCCGAAACTGCGTTGATATCAGATGTTTTTTCATCAAGCTCGACTGTAAAGTCAACACTCGCGCCCGCATAATTTACTGACAGAACGATAACTGCCTTTTCGGACGTGATATATCCGTCCTTGTTTACCAGAATACGACACGTTGCCGACTTTACGCTGACTGTTGCATTCTGCTTTGCCATTTCTGCCTTAAGATCGTCTGCACCGGTAAATGACTGCGCGTTAACGTCTGTCATCGTAACGGTGACACCGTCCGCTGTTTCTTCTGCTGTATACGTGTTGAATGCACCGTAATCGCCCGTGTTGAGTCTGAAGCCTGCGGCAGACGATCTCAGCTTTTCAAACTCGCTTTGTGAGAGCTTGCCCTTGAAAAGACCGCCGTCAACCTCGGTATAGAAGTATCCGTCCTTGTAGTATTCGGCGGATGTTCTTCCGTCGCTCGTGAGCTTACGCAGATAGCTTGTTGAAGATGAAGATCTTCTGTACTGCTCAAACGAGTCGGCACTGCTTGCTTTGCCCGCCATAGTCATTTTTGTTGTGACGGTCTGAGTGTAGCTTTTCATACCGCTTTTTTTGTTTGCGGCATCTGTTGCCACTGTCTTGCCGTCGATGGCATCTTCAATAGGCGTGTCGGTCGAGCCGCCCTGCGCGCCTGTTGTATCCGACGGTGTCTGCGCTGTGTCCGAAGGCCCCTGACTGTCGGGAAAAGCTGTTGTTTCAGAAGGGCTGTCTGTGTCATCTGACGGGGAATTTGTATCATTGCTCTGCGATGAGCCGTCAGCGGAAGACTGCGTTATATCTGCCGTTGTTTCCTTGCCGTCGTCTGATACAGCCGTTGATCTTGATGTGTCTGCGCCTGTTTGCTCGCCCTTGCCTGTGCAGCAAACAAGACAGAGGGAAATGATAATACAAAGCAGAAGAGTTAACGTCTTTTTCATAAGTTATTCTTCCTTTCTTTTTTACGGACCTGTGCCGTGTTGGTTTTTTGTTATTAAGCTATCGTAGCTGCGGGAGCAGATACCTTTGTTTCGTATATAACGGTTCTTGTCACGTCGTCTGCCGTAATTTCGATCTTTGCGCTGTTTTTATAATATACGACGTTACCGTCTGCATCGACGAGTATTTCGCCCTTCATATAATCAACCTTTTTATCTGTAATATCATCAACGCCTATGTCGCCTTCAAACGATCTTTTCGTCAGAGCATCAAGGAATATGTATACGTTGGTTTCGTTGTTCTTTTTAATGTCAAACGTATACAGCTTGCCGCCGTCCTCAGAAGTGATTTTTACGTTTTGCGCTATCTTTGGATAACCGTATACGTACTCTGTATACAGATTTGTAAATTCTGCTGCTGCGTCTTCGTCGTATTCCACGTCCGTTTTAACGCCGTTTTCGGTGATATAGCTGCCTTCGGGTGACATAAATACGGACTTATCGGCTGTTATCGAATCAGTTCCGACTGTGAATTTTTCCTTTATCTGAAGGTCAATGATGTCGCACAGCTCTTCTTCATCGTAATCAAATTTTACGTTTACCGTCTGCTCGTGCGTGCCCATCTGATCTACCTGCAGCTTGTATTCGATAAGGCAGTCGCCTGTTATTTCATAGCATGCATCGCTTATGTCGCAAAGCTCCATGAACGCGCCTATTTCCTGTATGGGCTCGTAATCCTTAAGCTCGTTTTCATCAAATGTTATGCTTGCAAGTGAGTTTATCTGTGAAAGCGTTGAAGTTATCTTTACGGGCATTTCAACTGTGATACCCGCCTGCCCCATTTTGAATGTGATGTCGAATACCTCTGATACCGCATCTCCGTTTGCATCTATCGTAACGGCAACGCTGCCGTTTACCTGCATATCCATGCCTGCAATATCGCTGTTGTCGATACCCATAATTTCGCTCAGAGAGGCAAAGTCCATTTTGCTTGATTTTACTGTAAGTGTGCCGTTTTCACCCTTTTCAGCGGTAAATTCGGTGCAGCTTTGCAAAAGCGACGAGATCTCCATCATTGCGGAGCTTTTCTTGAAGTCGTCCAAAAACTCTTTCGTTGAAAGCTTTCCGCAGCATTCCTCGTAATTGACGGTCGTGTATATCACGCCGTCCCTGTAAAACGTTCCGTCAGACTGTTCTCCGTCTTCGTCAACGGAATACGAAGCGTAGCTGATGTTACCGTTTTTGTTGATGAACATCTCCGTGCCGAGCATTTTCATTTCCTCGCCGAATATGCTCATAACGATATTTGCATCGTATTTATACGATGAATACGCATCTCTTTTGCTAAGTGCGTTGACAATGAGGTCCTGCGGTGTAAGCTCAGGCTCTGTTTGAGCGTCTGTTTGAGCATCTGTTTCAGCGTCCGTTTCAAAGCCTTCCGTTCCGTTTGTGACATTTGTTGCACTGTCCGTGCTTTCTGCCTGCGATGTTTGATCTGCGGGCTTTTTCGTTTCGTCCGTATCGGTATTACCGTTATTGCAAGCGGCGAATACCGAAAGAGCTGCAATACAAAGAATTATACTGATAAGCTTTTTCATTTTCGATTACTCCTTTAAATAACGTATATACAAAGATGGAATTATGCGTTTGCTGATATCTTCGATTCGTAAACGAACGATACGGGTGCGTTCTCCTTTGTAAGAACCATTTCCGCCTTGTTCATACAGTAAACGGGAGCACCGTTGTTATCAACGAGTATTTCGCCTTTGAGAGATCTTACGTCGATATCGTCCATATCGGCACTTGATATATCACTGCTGACCGTTCTTGCAAGAAGCATATCCGCAATTATAAATGCGTTATCCTCGCTTATATCGAACGTGTATAATGTTCCGTCTGCCGTCTTTTCGATCTTTATGTTGCTTGCGTAGCCCAATGATGCGATAACGGGCTCGTCGTATGCATACATAAGATCATACATAAGCTCGTCGGAGTATTCAATAGCGGTCTTTACTCCGTCCACTTCCGTGTAGCTTTCATCCTGTGACAGCTTTACGACGGTCTTCTTTGCCGGTATCATGGGAAAATCTCTTTGCACCGTCATCATAAAGGTCGTGTTGTAATTTTCGTCAGCTCCGATATTGCATACTATCTTCTGAATATCGGTAAACGTTTCCTCCCCGTCGTTCACCTGCAATTTGTAGTCGATCTTGTATTCGCTGTCGTGGAAAATGCACTGTGATGCAACGTCTGCAAGCTCCATAGCCGCAAAAAGATCGTCTACGTGCTTGTATTCGTCAAGGTCAACGCCGTCAAAGGTGACATCGTCAAGCGTGTTGACGTCGGAAAACGTACCGTCAATGGATATTCCGAGCTCCATTGATATGCCCGACTGAGAGAGCTTGAATGTTACGGCTAATTTTTCCGATACGATATCGCCGTTTTCATTCATATTGAATACGATATTTCCGCTGACTTCAACGTCGATGCCTTCCATTGAAGCGTCGGAATCGACAAGTGCAACAACGGCTGCGGGATCTAATTCCTCCGCCGTGACTGTAAAGGCGCCTTCAGCCTTTTCGATGCTGAATTTTTTGCACGTCTGAGCAAGCATCGGTATTCTTGCGCTCGTTGCTTCTTTTGCCAGGTAGGCTTTAAGGTCTTCTGCCGATACAGGACCGCAGAAAAGCTCACCTTCTTCATCTATATAGAGCTTGCCGTCGGTGTAATACGTGTTTTTGGATTCGGATTCCTCGCCGTCAACCTTTGCGGAAAATACGTTTGAGTATTCCGTATTATCGCCGCTTACGAATTTTTCAACGCCGTTTACCGTTTCCGTCGTGCCGAATATCGAAAGCTCTGTTACAGATGTGTACGTGAATGACTTGTAAGCGTCTCTTTTTGTAAGAGCTGCATTCAGCACCTCGTCTGCCTTAAGCTCAGGCTCTGTTGCGTTCTCTGTCTGAGCGTTTGTCTGCTCGCCTGTCTGTTCGGCTGATGTATCGTCCGCAAGGGCGGATGATTCTGCCTTTTTCTTTGTTTCATCTGCTTCAGTCTGCGTATCGTTTCCGCCGCATGCGCAGAAAATACCGAGCATTGATACGCTGAGCAATATTGCCAAAATTCTTTTCATAAATGTTTTCCTTTCAAAATGATTGATAAAGATTATGAGATCAAAGCTGTGCTTTGAGATCTGCTTTTATAATTCTGCCGAACGGCTGGATTGAAGCGTTGCTGCTTATATTTCAGGGCTTTTTGTAAAAGCTGCCGACTCTTCTGCTGTTTCATCAGCCTTTAAAAGCTCGTCAACGCTCGGAAAATCCGCCCTTGTGATCGAGTTGAATTCGGAGTATTCTCCCGTATGCTCTATTCCGAGCGTTACGGGAACGTCTGTTATGCTGACGGTGAATTCAACGCTTACGGATTCTTTTAACGGCATACCGTTTTTATCTGTCTGTATGGAAATGTCGCATTTTGTGATGCTTGCGTTTTCCATTTTGAATGCGGGGTCTGATGCTCCGAGCTGCTCTAAAAGCGCATCTGCGTTTATTCCGCTTAAATGAACAGTGATACCGCTTTCGTTTTCATCAACGGTGTACTGCTCAAACATCTGCGAAAAATCACCGAGTATTGAAACGCTTGCCTTTTCTGCGTGCTTGAGGAAATCATCCTGCGGCATTTTCAGCTTCTGCACAGAGTTGAAAAGCTTTGTGTACATTACGCCGTCTATATAATAAAATGAGCCGTAGGCTGAAAATGTTCCGTTTTCAGACGAGCAGCTGTAATACAGTCCGTCGTCTGTCCTCAGCACCTTGTGGACCGATGTGACACAGGATGTACTGCCCAGAAAGGTCATTTCCGTGCTTGATTCGTATTTGTAGCTTTGAAGGCTTTCCTTCGTCTGACTTGCCTGCGCGGCAAGCTGTTTTCCGCTTATGGCGATCTCTTCTTGCGCCTGCGTTGACATCGTTGTGTCCTGCTCTGTTACAGCGTTTGTCTGTTCTTCGCTCTGCCCTGTACAGCATACAAGCGCGGCACAGGCGGCAAGAGATAAAATTATTGCTGATATTTTTTTCATTTTTTGTTCCTGTTTATTGTGATATATCCGACTGCACAAGCTCACCTAAAAGGGCGTAGGGCTGGGCTGCCGTTATTTTAACGCTTACAAATCTTCCTGTCATATCCTCACAGCAAGGGAAATGAACGAGCTTGTTTCCCGCTGTTCTGCCTGTATACATACCCCCATCGTTTTTGCTTACGCCGTCGCACAGCACACGGTACGTTTTGCCGACTGCTGAGAGATTTTTTTCGTACGATATCTGATTTTGCAGATCGAGCAAACGTCTGAAGCGTCTGTTTTTATCCTCAGCGCTTATCTGATCGCCGTATTCCGCGGCGGGAGTGCCTGGGCGGGAAGAATATATAAATGAATATATCATATCGTAGCGCGCAAGGGCAACGAGAGAAAGAGTTTTTTCAAAATCCTCCTCCGTTTCGCCTGGGAAGCCTGTTATAATATCCGTTGTGACGCATATATCGGGTATTTTTTCACGCATATAGCCAAGAAGCCCGAGGTAATATTCTGTGTTATATTTTCTGTTCATGCGCTTCAGTATCTCATCGCTGCCCGATTGAAGCGGCAGATGAAAATGAGGAGCGATCTTTTCACAGCGAGCCATCGTGTCTATCAGCTCTTTTTTTGCATCCTTCGGGTGCGAGGTCATAAAGCGGACGATGAAATCGCCTTGTATGTCGTTTATATCCTGCAATAACGATGAAAAATCGTATTTTCCGACATATTCGGGAAGATCAAGGCCGTATGAGTTTACGTTCTGCCCCAAAAGAGTGATCTCGTGACAGCCGTCATTTACAACGGCGCGTATTTCTTCGAGAATGTCCTCTTTGTAACGGCTTCTTTCGCGCCCTCTGACATACGGAACGATGCAGTATGTGCAGAAGTTGTTACAGCCGTTCATTATCGACACCCACGCCTTGTGCTTATGCTCACGCTTTATGGGCAAGCCCTCTGCAATGCAGCCTGCACCGAATTCGGAGTAAAAGCCCCGCTTTCCGCCCGTCAGACGCTTGCAGATAAATTCGGGCACGCGGTAAAGCATTGATGTGCCGAAAAGAAAATCAACGTACGGATAGCTGTTTTTTATATCATCGCACCGTCTTTGCTGGGATACCATACATCCGCCGATGCCGACTATAAGCTCTGGGTTTGCTTCCTTAAGATGCTTATACTGTCCTGTTACGGACAACGCCTTAAGCTCTGCATGCTCGCGCACGGCGCAGGTGTTGACTAAGATGAGGTCGGCGTCCTTTTCGCTCTGCGCCTGTACATAGCCCATCTCCTCGGCTATTCCCGCAAGACGCTCGCTGTCTGCTTCGTTCTGCTGACAGCCGTACGTTATAACGCAGTATTTCATACAAGAGCCTCTTTGCTCTGCCTTTTTTGATACGATACTGCGTACTTTTTGCATATAACCGAGCTGCTCCTGTATTTCATTTTGGGGTATTCTTCTGACTGTTCTTTCCATTATGTATTATTAAGAAGATGATCGAAAAACAACGGAGCGCCGCCCGTGTGTATGAACAGCACGTTTTTGCCCTTTATGCCGTTTTCCGACAGGTATTTTTCCATTCCGAGATACGCTTTGCCCGTGTAAGTGGGGTCAAGCTCTATTCCGTTTATTGAAAGCATTTTGTTGCAGGCTTCAACTATTTCGCTGTCATAAAGACCGTAGCCGCCGCAAAGATAGTCGCAGCAGAGGTTAAGCTCGCGGTCAACATCGCTTTCGTTCGGCTTCTCGCCGTTGCGGAAAAGCTCGTAATAGCTTGCCACATGCTCCTTCAGCTTGAATACGCCGCGCTCGTAAAGTCTTGCAGTTGATATGCCGACTATTTTCGGATCGGGTGACGAGGGGGCTTTATACTGCGGATGAATGAGCTTTCCTATGATAAGACCGCCCTGCGTTGTGCCTGCGCCTGAGGCTGAGAAGATATAATCAAACCATACTCCGCTTTCAAGCTGCTGGCGGTATATTTCATCGTATACGCCTGCGTATGCCGAGCACTGTACCGTTTCAGACTCTCTGTCGTGAACGTAGTGGCACTTTTTACCCTCTGCGGCAAGACGCGCCTTAAGCTCGTCTACGACCTGATCTACCTCTGCCTTTTTACAGCGGATGACCTTTGCGCCGAAAAGCTCTGTCATTGTGCCGTTAAAGGCTCTTTCACAGCCGTGATCGTCATCGGAAACGGAGATCATATAGCATTCAATGCCGAGCGAGCAGCACAGGTTGGTCGTAACACGGCACAGATTTGAAAACTTGTTTCCGTAGGTGATAAGCACATTACATCCGTCGTTCAGCATATACTCAACTATCTTGTGAGCGATACGCACCTTGTTTCCGCCGAATGAGAACGGCTGAAGATCATCTCTTTTGAAATAGATCCTGTTGTCCTTGTTATTCAAGGGTGTTATTTCGTGAATCGGGGTTTTGCATATAACGTCGCACAGTTTCATTTTGCATCGCTTCTTTCTTATGTATAGTTAAATGAATTATATCACAAGCAAATTAATTTGTCAATCCTTGACGGACGGTAAAGTTTGCTAAGGGGCTTGCAAACGATCGTTTTTTGCAAAAAAGGCAGCCGTTTAAAGCTGCTTTGAATTTTTGAAAACAAAAAAGAGAATTGAAAAATTACTTAATCAATTCTCTTATTTATTCTTTTTCTTTTTAGCCGTATATATCGGTGTCAGAGGTGCATACCGCACAGTAGAATTTGTCATTACAGTAATAACAGCCTATTGATACGTATATTCTCACGGGGTCTCCTACACCGCCGCAATCGTTGCCCCAATGTCCTTTACTTTCAAACACTTGCGTTGCCATTTGCTTGGCACGGTCATTCAAATTTAACCACCACTTGCTATTTGTCAGTATCGCCTCGCCGCACGCCGGGGAGTAGAAAGAAATGCTTTCATCAGTGATTGTGTAATATCCTAACTGACGCAATGCTTCGATTTCTTCTGAGGTATAAATTTCAGTACGGTGCGTTGTATATTTGCCATACTGAAGCTCTGTTGCTGCCTTGCGTTCATCAAGTGCATCGTGTGCAAAATTCGTACTGAGCTGCACGGCTCTGTACTCTGCATATTCCGTCATATTCGGGAGCATCTGCGCTGTCGGTGATCCCTCGGCTTTTCTGTACTCGTTGATGTAGTAC
>JAZPYO010000058.1:0-12331 GCA_045544195.1 Eubacteriales bacterium | reverse complement strand
TCCGTGCTCACCGTGCGGCGGCACAATTTGTGGTTCAAGGAATGCAATCGGAACCAGTCTGGACTTCGAGCTGAACAATTTGTTCGCACCAGCGAGAATCGGTCTCTTTGCCCTGATTTATTATAGCATAAATCTACACCTATCCGCTACGCCTATGTTTTCATCCTTAGTGGTGAAATAATTATTAATTCTTTCGTGAATGTCTGGACTATGAAGGAGCGTTCGCGTATCATTGCTTCGAACAAGAAGTCTACAAAGGAGGCTTAACTATATGAAAAGAATCACAGGACGGCTCGCCGAGGACAAGGGCAAATACTATGCGGTGATCAATCTGCCGAGCGTGGACGGCAAGCGGAAGACAAAGTGGCACACGCTGAACCTTGAAGCAAAGAAGGGTAACAAAAAAGAGGCGCAGTACCGCCTCAACCAAATTCTTGATAAGTACAATGCGGGTGACGTGCATCTCGCAGAGACGATGACTCACGCAGACCGTGAGCGCAACCGTTTGGCAAACACCAAGATGCTGGACTACCTTGACGAATGGTTGGAGGGACATCAGCACGACATCGAGCGTGAGACCTACCACCAATACAAGCGCTATATCGACGGGCGCATCCGCGAGTTCTTCACTCCGCTGGACCTCACCGTCAAGGATCTTTCGGGGGATGAGATCAACGAGTTTTACACCTACCTTCGTAACGCAGGGCTGAAGGGCTCCACCGGTCAACGCTACCACGGCGTGCTCCATAAAGCGTTCAAGGATGCGGTGAAGCGGCGTATCATACCGAGCAACCCCGTTGATCAAGCCAATCGACCGAGGAAGGAGCAGTTCATCGCCGCCTACTACAACGCCGAGGAAGTGAAGCAACTGCTTGAGCTGGTCAAGGATGACGAGATCTATATCCCCATCCTCCTTGCCGCTTACTATGGACTCCGACGGAGCGAGGTGATCGGGCTGAAGTGGTCGGCAATTGACTTCACCGAGAACACGCTGACAGTCCGCCACACCGTCCACTCCACCGAGGAAGGTATTGTCGCCAAGGACAGACTGAAAACAAAATCATCCTACCGCACGCTGACGCTGGAGCCCTTTGTGAGAGGAGAGCTGCTCCGTCACCGCGAGAAGCAGGAGCAGATGAAAAAGGTGATGCGCTCGGCGTACTCAAAGGAATATACCGACTACGTCTGTGTGGATGCGCTCGGAAAGCTCTACGATCCCGACTTTGTCACCGGACACTTTGGACAGCTTCTAAAGAAGCATAACCTGAAGAAGATCCGATTCCACGATCTTCGCCACTCCTGCGCCTCGGTGCTCCTTGCCCAAGGCGTACCGATGAAGCAGATCCAGGAATGGCTTGGACATAGCGATATGAGCACCACGGCGAATATCTATAGCCACCTGGATGCCGTGACAAAAGCAGACACAGGCGCGGCGATGAGCAAAGCGCTGGGGTGAAAAGGGCATAAGGAAAGGGCTGACCACACGGTCAGTCCTTTGATAATTTCAAGCTGTTCGAGAAATTGGCCGTTAATCACTACTTATATAAATCAAAGTATTTTTCTGCAGACAACGCATCCTTCAATTTGCCGGCACACTTCAAATCCGTTCTTTTTATACATGGATAAAGGACCATGATAAGAGTGGTTTTCATTGTGTTCAAATGGGTATGCCTCTATTAAATCAAATCCATCTGCCTTTGCATCTTTAGATACATATTCAAGTAAAGCGGTAGCCACACCGTTACCTCTATACTCTGGTGAAACAGAAAAGCATACAATGGATTTTATTTTCTCACCGTTATCGGGTACTTCTTCTGCAAAATTAAAATTAACATTATTATATGATTTTTTATTATTTGAATTGCACCATCCAACAACCTTTCCATCAGCGTATGCTAAATATCCCTGCATACGACCGCTCTTTATAAAGTTAATAGCTTGTTTTCTGTTAAATTCAGCACAATCTCTATCGCAATTCCAAGCTCGTTTCTTTTGCAACTCACGATCCCAGTGGTAGCACATACAATAACATCCACACCATTCATCGTTGTCTGAAAATGCATCTTTATCAAAATAAGCTAACCAATCGTCCAATAATTCATGTGTTAGTTTACAAACTGATATTTCCATAATGAATCCTCCGTCAAATTCTTGTTTTTCAAACTAATTATATAATAAAATGAATGACCGCAATTCTCGAAATTTTAAAAATTATAATTTGTACATTTTATATCTGTCATTTCGATGATCAATTACATATCCGTAGGTTCGGAGGTTCTTTTCGGCTATATAATCGATAACATCAGCCCTCAAATCATCGTCTGACAAACCATATTTTTCACAAAACCACAAGTTGATTTTTTCAGAACTTACGTTGCAACCGTTATTACGCATAAAATCAATTAGGTTCTCAGAAACAGTTTTAATAAATGGATGTAAATATTGTGTTCCTAACGAATTCTTTTTGTATACATTATGTTCTGTTTCAAGAGTAAGAAATCCATATTCTAAGAAACGCTTTCCAAGAGGATTTTCATCTATTGTTTCCGCAAGATAACAAGGAGACGGAGTATAAAGATCAATTACAAGTTGAAATTTTTCAAGAGTTGTAAATTCAATTTTAGTTTCTGTAAAACTAAAACTCCATCCTTTGAATTCAGGATGATTCTCTTCAAACTGAAGAATAAAACCCGTTTTATCAAGTGTTTTTTCAGTTAAGAATGAATCTTCATAATACTGATTTATTGTCATAAGCTGAGCGTCGTTATATCTTTTGCCACTAATCGGGTCGATGTAATGTAATCTGGCAACAAATTTTATTTTATTCATAAAAACCCCTTTTTGTACTTATCAAACTTGGAATAAAAAGCCGCAAGACACCTATGTCCTGCGGCTTCTTTCGCGGCAGATGCCGCATTTGGCGGAGAGAGAGGGATTCGAACCCTCGTGCGCGTGAGCGCAAACTGATTTCGAGTCAGCCCCGTTATGACCACTTCGATATCTCTCCGTATTTGGTTGTGTTTGAATTTTGCACGGCTTTTGCAAGGCCGAAGTTGAAATGCCCTCATCCAAAATTCAAGAAAAATGAAGCATTTGCGAGGAAATCGAAGAAAACGCGAGCTTTCGCATATTCGCAAGTGACGAGGTCGTCTACCTTTCGAGTCAGCCCCGTTATGACCGCTTCGATACCTCTGCATATAAAGTTGTTTTTGAATTTTGCACGGCTTTTGCAAGGCCGGAATTGAAATGCTGTCATTCAAAATTCAAGAAAAATGAAGCATTTGCGAGATATTGCGAGAAAACGAGAGCTTTTGCAAGTTGCAGAGTGATAAGCTCGGCTACCTTTCGAGTCAGCCCCGTTATGTCCTGTTGCGGTGCCCGAAATTTTTCGCTCGCTGTTCGCTTTTCAAAATTTCGACTGCTGCCACTCCTTTTTGCTCCCTTCATCCGCCACCGGCGGCGGTCGCAGACGTCCCCACTTCGATATCTCTCCGTATTTGATTGTGTTTGAATTTTGCACGGCTTTTGCAAGGCCGAAGTTGAAATGCTGTCATCCAAAATTCAAGAAAAATGAATGCATTTGTGCGCCAAGTGCAAGCACTTGCGCCGAGATAATCGGAGAAAACGAGAACTTTCTCAACGCTCTAAGCAATGAACACGGCACCTTCAGAGCAGAATTTTAACTCACATTAATGCCTGCAATCTCTCAAACGTAGGTATTATATCACAGTCTTTTAAAAAAATCAAGAGGAAAAACAAATATTTTGTTGTTGCAGACCAAAAAAATGTGATTATTTTGATGCTCTTTGCATTATGCTGAGGATATAGGAAAATGTCTATACGCTTTCTAATACCTTTTCTTTTCGAAGCAAATGTGGATAACTTTATAAAAATGTGGAAAACTTGTGGATAACCGTTATATGTTGTGGAAAAGCCTGTGGGAAAGTCCGAGTTTTCCACATTTTCGATCCTTTTGCAGTATGTTCAGCATCAGAATCATTTACAGATTCAGATACAGAATCAGATTCAGAAACAGTATCAGTATCACTGACCCAAATGAACCCAAAAAACCCAGTGGGTTATTTGGGTTCATTTGGGTTCTAAATCAGTTAATAATTTTTCAGGTATCTTTACTTTTAAAGAAGAGCGATGCAAGATACGCAAAAAGAATGGCGGCGGAAATTCCCGCGGATGCCCCTGTAAGTCCTCCGCTGAATGCACCAAGTAAGCCCGCTTCTTCAACCGCCTTTTCCGCTCCCATAGCAAGACATCTGCCGAAGCCTATCAAAGGCACTCTTGCCCCCATAGAGCCGAATTGGACAAGACGGTCAAACACCCCGATCGCATGAAGAGCTATTCCCGATATAACGTAAAACACGAGTATCCTTGCGGGTGTTATCCTCGTTTTATCTATAAGCACCTGCGCTATCATACACAACGCACCACCCGTTATAAACACTCTTATATACTGCAAAAGAATTTCCATTTTACTCTTCCCTCTTTTCATCGCTTGCCGAACACGAAAGCTCAACAAGATGTGCTATACACGGTATCGTTTCTCCCTGGAAAACGGTAAGCGGGCTCATCATTGCCCCTGTACCGACGAACAGAACCTTCTTGTACTTTTCTTTTTTCATCATATCAATGATATGAGCGCAAAGCACCGCACCGCCGCAGCCGCAACCGCTTGCCCCTGCGTTAGCGTCCTGTGTGACTCTGTCATATATCATAAGTCCGCAATCGTTGTATATTTTTGATATATCGACGCTTTGCAGCTTCATAAAATCACGCAGGATACCGTAGCCCTCGAAACCAAGGTCACCCGTTACGATAAGGTCAATCTTTTCATTTGACGAGCCCTCGCACTCAAAATACCTCTTCAACGTATCGAATGCCGCAGGAGCCATTGCCGCACCCATATTATTTATATCGTTTATCCCCGCATCTACCGTTCTGCCCGCAAGCACTCCGCTTATACAAACATCGGATTTCCCCTTGCCGAGTATCATACATGAACAGGCTGTGACGGTGCGCTGTGAGGTCGGCGATCTTTGAGCGCCGTATTCAACGGGAAAGCGAAACTGACGTTCTGCAGTACAGTTATGACTGCTCGCACAGACTGCGGCATTTTCAAAGCCGCCGCCATCAACGGTAAGCGAAGCGAGTATAATTCCCTCTGCCATTGTAGAACACGCCCCATACAGTCCGAAATACGACCTTCCGCTGTCAATAAGACCATAGCCTGATGCCGTACACTGATTCATAAGGTCGCCTGCGAACACCGCCTGAATATCATCAGATCTCATACGGGCATTTTTTAACGCAAAGTTATACGCAAAGCGAACCATTTCCTCTTCACTTTTTTCCCACGTTTTCTGTCCAAAGCGGTCATCGTCGCTGTGAATATCAAATTTACTGCCCAAAGGTCCGTCAAATTCCTTTTTGCCCACTGCCGTACCGACTCCAAGCACAGATATGGGTCTTTTGAATCTTATTACGTCCATTTTATTTCCTTTTCAAGTTTATGCCTTTATTTTTTCCTTCTTTTGACCGTTTATGTATTCAGACATCATAAGATATTTGTTTTTCGTTGCAATACCGCCCCTTATATGCCTTTCAGACTTATTTTTGAACAAAACAGCGCACACCTGCGAATAAAGTGACGGATTCGTTTTTTTCAGCCGTTCTGTAACATCCTTATGCACAGTTGACTTAGATACTCCGAATTTTTGTGCACACCCCCTGACCGTATCGCCGCTTTCCGCTATGTATCTGCCCATAATAACGCATCTGTCCTCGATAATATATTCCATTTGTTTTCTTCCTCTTTCATATCGTTTTGATAATTTGTATGAGATCATACGCTTTAAAATTCCCAAAACTCTTGACATTTTGTGTTTATGTATGATAAAATGAAAATGGACTATCGTGTTTTATAATACAGAAAGGTAGAAATTTATGAAAAAAACAAAGCTCGTTTCAATAGGTCTCGCTGCAATAATGCTTGCTTCTTCCCTGCTTGCCTGCACCGATGACAGTGTTGACACTTCGGAAACGTCAACTCAGACGCCCGGCGATGTTCCTACGGCAGGAGAATATGACAGTGCGCTTGATAATTCCGCTGTAACGGTTTACGGCGAGGGTGACTATACATCCCTTACAGAAAACTACGCTTCTCCAAGCTCGTGGGTATTTACCGACGGTCTTGGCAGAACATCATCTTCAAACGCAGATGTAGGCGGTCTTAAAGAAGAAAAATTCGTGGGAATATTCTATTCCCCTTGGCATGGAACCTTTGCACCTCAGCAGTACGCTTACAACATTCAGAATATACTTGACGAGCACCCCGATATTGACATCAACGATTACAATGACAGCCGCTGGGGCAAAAAAGGGGCATATCATTTCTGGAACGAGCCTATATACGGCTATTACAGCTGTAAAGACGAATGGGTGATCCGCCGTCAGGCAGAGATGCTTGCAGCAGCTGGTGTTGATGCAATCGTATGCGACAACACAAACGGCACGTTCACCTGGGCTGATTCAATGATGAAAATGCTTAAAGTATTCAATCAGGCGCGTGTTGACGGTGTTCAGGCTCCAAAGGTAATATTCCACCTTCCCTTCTTCGACGAGCCAGCCGCGGTCACACAGATAAAGGAGCTTTATCAGCGTTTTTACAAGAAGGCGCAATATGATGATTGTTGGTTTATGCTTGACGGTAAGCCCCTTATCATTGTCGATCCTTCATTTCTTGACACCCGTGCAGATCCGTCCTTGAAAGAGATCGTTGAGCATTTCACGTTCAGAGCAGGTCAGCCCGATTATACAGAGCGTCAGACGAAAGCAAAGCAGTGGGGCTGGCTGTCGGTATATCCTCAGGCTACGTACACGGTAAACGATAAAAGAGGCGAGCCCGTTGAGGAAATAACAGTAGGCGTTGCTCAGAACCACAACTATGTTGACAAATGCCTTACGGCTATGAACGGACAGAACGTAACGGGCAGAACATACACCTCAAACGGCTATGACACGAGAGAAAACGCAGTTTTATACGGCGCTAACTTTGCCGAGCAGTTTGAATACGCATTGAAGAAAAAGCCGAAATTCATTCTCATCACAGGCTATAACGAATGGGTAGCTATCCGCCAGGAAGAATGGGGCGGTGTTACAAACGCATTTGCAGATCAGTTCAACGATCTGAACAGCCGTGATATTGAGCCTACAAAAGGCGCTTTGAAGGATCACTACTATTACCAGATGGCAGAGTACATCCGCAAGTTCAAGGGCGCAGACGCTGTTCCCGAAGCATCCTCGCCGATCAAGATCGACATAAACGGCGGTTACGGTCAGTGGGCAAATGTTGCTCCCAGATACATAACGTATGCGGGAAATACATTTGACAGAAGCGGCAGAGGATATCTCGATCCGAAAACAGGTTCTCAGCTTATTTACAAGGATTCCTCGGGCAGAAACGACCTTTACGATTTCAAGGTAGCACGTGATAACGAATATGTTTATTTTATGGCTCGCTGCGTGCAGGATATAACACCGTACACGGACGAAAAATGGATGCAGCTTTACATTGATGTGAATGACGGCGATGCCAACTGGGAAACATTTGATTATATTCTCAATAAGCAGACACCGAGATCCGAATCTGTTGCGGTCCTTGAAAAATTCACGGGCAACGGCTTTGACACCGAGACAGCAGGCGATGTTGAATACCACGTAAACGGCAACGTAATAATGGTAAAGATACCGAAGACATTACTCGGAATAACGTCAAACGAATTTACCATAAACTTTAAGTGGGCTGATAACGTTCAGGTGCAGGGCGATATAATGGACTTCTATTTGACGGGCGATGTTGCTCCCACAGGAAGATTCAAGTATCAGTATAACGCAAAATAAAAACAACAGGCTGCCGCTTATTATGAGTCGGCAGCCTGATTTTAATACGGAGAAATTATGATAAAGGTACTGTCAAACGAAGAAATGCGTTCATTTGACGAATATACCGTCAAAGCAGGCGCATCAGAACGGCAATTAATAGCTAATGCCGCACAAATGCTTTTTGCAAGCGCAGAATACACATCGCCCGTATGCATCATTTGCGGATGCGGCAACAACGGCGCTGACGGTCTGGCTCTTGCGCCAATACTGAAAAAGAACGGAAAACAGGTGGTTGTATATCTGCTTTCGGAAAAGGTCTCGAAGGAAGGGGCATTTTATCTTGAAGAATGCAAAAAAGCGGGTATAAATATTGAATTTTTCGTCAAAGGCACATCGTTTATCGGATATAATACGGTCGTAGACTGCATCTTCGGCACAGGGTTTTATAAAAAAGCCGACGGTATATACGCTGATGCGATCCGTGCTGTAAATGAAAGCGGAGCATTCGTTATTTCTGCCGATATAAACAGCGGTCTGAACGGCAACTCCGGTATGTCAGAGGTATATGTTATATCAGATCTTACCGTTGCGCTCGGCGAATATAAGTATGGTCACTTTTTAGGCTCGGCAAAGGATGCAATGAAGAACAAAATACGGTGCGATGTCGGCATAAATACGGATGGAAGCAGTGCATTTTTGCTTGAAGATGCGGACATAAGAAAGTTTTTTTCAAAAAGAAAAAGCAACTGCCACAAGGGAAATTTCGGATACGTTGCGGTGATTGGCGGAAGCCTTGAGTACTCGGGAGCGCCGAAGCTGTCTAACATCGCGCTTTGCGCGCTTCGTTCAGGGTGCGGGATATGCCGTCTTGCAGTGCCTGATTGTATTTCACATTACGTTTTACCGTATATTCTCGAAAGCACGCTTTTCCCTCTGAGGTCGGAAAACGGTCATATTGCATTTGACACTGAATCAATAAACGGCGCAATAAGCAACTGCAAATGCGTATGCATAGGAATGGGCATGGGAGTCGGAGAAGCTCAAGAAAACATAATTAAGTATCTGCTTTCAAACTATAAGGAAACACTGATAATAGATGCAGACGGCTTGAATTGCCTTTCGCGCATCGACGGAGAAATTCTGAAAAGCACATCCGCAAACGTCATATTGACGCCGCATATGAAAGAGTTTTCGCGTCTTTGTAAAAAAGGCTGCGAGGAGATCCTTTCAAGCCCCGTAAGCATTGCTCAGTCATACGCTGCAGAAAACGGCGTTACACTTCTTTTAAAAGGTCCCTGCACGATAGTTACGAACGGATATGAAACCTATCTTACGGATAAAGGCTGCAGCGGTATGGCAACTGCGGGAAGCGGAGACGTTTTATCCGGGATCCTTGCGGGAATAATGGGATATACTGATAAAGAAAAAACGGCATTTGCAGTAGCGGCAGGTGCGTATATAAACGGTATCAGCGGTCAGATAGCACAGGATGAATATACAGAAATAGCAATGCTCTCATCTGATACGGCAAAAAGCATTCCAAAGGCATTAAAATACGTATTAAGAGAATAAAATTACAAAAGTTTACTGTTTCAAAGGTAGTTTGTTAATAATTATATTATATAGTGATAAGAGGTGATTTTATCACTTATCAATTTAAATATCGACCTTGCCTGCGGGCAGAATGGAGAAAGTAATGCATTCTTACACAAGAATATATAAGCCCTTTCTGATAAGCGCATTGGTAATTGCGCCTGTGCTTGCTATTGTCAGAATATTTCTGATGAACGCATTTTACAAAGCCGAGCTTCAGAATTATACAACATCTACTTCACTGCCGTTTGTATATAATGCTCTGGTTTTCGTTTGCTGCATTGCATTGTTTTCAGTGTTTTTCTTGCTGAGATCTGCAAAGTCGCTGCCAAAACGATTACCGGAAAGCAGCCATATATCGTTTTTTGCTTCAACGCTTTGCGGTTTTATTTTTGCATCGACCGTATTTTTGTTCGGAATGCTTAATTTCGATACGTTCAAAAACGGAGGGTTTAAGGCTGTCATATTATCTCATGGCACGGTCTGCTTTGTAGCCTTGATAGCTCTTATGGTGCTTGCAATTCCCTCAGCGGTTTATTTTATATTGGCTGACTCTCCCGAGCACCGCCATAAGACTTATGTAAAATGGCTTGCATTCTTCCCTGTTTTATGGTGCATAGCATCTTTGATTTATATATATTTCAACAACACCTACGTTATAAACAATTCAGAGATACTGTCAACACAGCTTTCACTTATTTCGCTTATGCTGTATCTTACATCCGAAAACAGATTGAGAGTTCATTTGCCCCGTCCCAGACTTCATCTTGCATTATCACTCGTTGTGATCGTTATAGCAGGTGCGCACAGCATTGCAAATATTGTGCTTACGATAATGCTCGTTGTTCCATTTGACGGATTTACTCTTTTGAATCTTTGCCAGCTTGCACTGCTCATATACGCAGTAACACATACTGTTCTTATGACATTCACTCCTGTTAAGAGCGTAGCAACGTCTGAAAAATAACAGATCACACATAACAAAATATCCGACTTATGTATAAGTCGGATATTTTTATTTAACTGTGTTTTTTCAGTCTTTTGTCCTTTACATTCTTCAACGCCGAAAGACATCTGTAAAATCCGTATACGGAATACGGTATCATCATCGTTACGTAATTTATAACGTATTGCGACTTTGCTTCAAATAAAGCGTGGTATAAAAATCCGCCTATTATTACTATCGGAATTATTACAAGCTCTGTTTTAAGCTCCTTTTTTCTTATCATATCTATAACCGATGTGACAAACGCAATAAGTGCTCCGAGATATATAAACTGAACGTTTACATCCATCAGCTTGTCAACTGTTTTTTCGCCGCTGCCGCAGACGTATTTTGCAATACCTGTACGGTCTGCCATCTGCCCGCGGACCTGATTGTTCCATATGCTTTGAAACGACGTTTCATTCCATTGGCTGTTAATTTTATCACAAAAGAAGGATAATGCATACGCAGGATCGTCGGCAAATACGTCTATTCGCTCCTTTACGGTATTTTTGGCAATATCATTCGCCGCATTATGATCGCCGTTTACGCTATTGAAGGTTATGACCGTATGCGTGCTGTTATACCAGCCGGGTGCGTTTTCAGATTCATCAAGTCCCATAGCAAGCCAGCACGTCATAGGAATACCTTTGCCAAAGGATCTGTCACATCTGTGCTCGTATTGCCAAACAGGAAGATCCTTAAGCCCGAGAGTAATAACGCAAATAATGCACAGCGAAATCAAAGGCTTAATTCCCTTTTTTCTCAGAAAGCACAGAAATAGCACGATAGCAAGCGCAATAAGAAATATCATATCGTTGAGCTTGAGCCAAACTGACACCGTCATAAGAAATGAAGAAATTATAATATCACGCCATCTGCCGTGTCTTATATACTCAACTGCAAATAAAACAGACCAGATGGCAAACGCAAAGCCGGGAATATTTCCGTAAAGAAATGTTATGAATATTACAGGCTGTGCAAACATAACAAGCATCACAAATGTAAAAAGCGTAACACTTCGATTTGAAAACAATCTGTCTGTCAGTATCAGAAGAGCCGTTTCCGCAGCAGCAAGACATATGCCGTTTACTATCTGCAAAACAACGTACATATCGTGGTCAAGAAAGAATATTCTTGCGAAAAATTCAGTCCATAGAACGTATCCGAGCTGAAACGGAAATCTTAAAAAATAATCCTTTTCAAAAGGAGACATATCGCCAAGTGCTGCGCTTACGCCCGCAGAGGTAACCAAATACGAATCGTGCGTAGGAAATGACATAGATTGGACTATCCACAGTACACAGTTTAAAAATACAATGGCAAATATGGCAATCGATAAATGCCGAAGCGACAAACGCTCCGTCAATTTAAAATGACATGATATTACATACATTGAAATACCGAATATAATGCAGCATATCATCAGAAATATATTAAGAGGCGCATTATCGGAAAAAAACGTCAGAACCTCAAGATCGTGATCATTGGCGCTCATATCAGCGGTGAGGATCATACTGCTTGAAAACAAAAACAGCATTATCAAGGACATTATGACGAATACCGATATTACCGCAGTATCTCCTAAAAATTTCCCTGTTTTAAAAAGCCTTTCCTTCATAAATCCGCTCCAACTGTGTAATCGTATGAAACAGTATTATATACGATTTCAACGCAAAAAGAAAGCGGCAAAAATTAAGAATAAATAAACAATCATAAAAACAATACATTCAAATACTTGACAAACACTTAAAATTGTTGTATAATCTTACGGTAATCGTTCAGGGTAAATAGCTTGTTCAATACGCTTTCATCGCGGGTGTGGCGGAATTGGCAGCTTTGAAAGCGAGCGCACCC
>JAZPYO010000057.1:0-24667 GCA_045544195.1 Eubacteriales bacterium | reverse complement strand
AGAGAGACCGCATACGAATAGACCTGCATATAGTAAGAGTTATATAGCTTTTCGTAATCCATACTTATCATCACCTCCTTTGCGCTCATAGGTTAGACGGAGAAAATCGAATTTCGTTACAAACATTATAACATATTTTTTCAAAAAATGCGTGAATACAGAGAAAAAGGGTGCCGCGTGATGCGACACCCTTGGGTGTTTAGTTGATTTCTCCGATATAAACTTCGTTTTCGGTCAGATATGTATGCAGAAGGCTTTTTCTTTGTCTTCAGCAGGTCATTATTTGTGATTCGCTGGTTCGAATCCTTTTGTCGGCTCAATGGGTCTGTTTCGAAATAATCTATTTTGGGTGGTTCGACTTTAGGAATTTAACGAGGTTAATGATGTCAACAGAAAAGTCCATTGAAAGCTCGACGAGTTTATTTTCTTTCATAACCGCACCTCCTATTGCAAACATTATATCACAAAACCGTTAGTTTGTCGAATGATGCATCGCCTGCGGCCAATGATGCATTTGCTTTGCAAATATGATGTTGCTCCACTCCGTTCCGCAATGATGCGATAGTTGCCCAATGTGCCGTTAGGCACACATCATTAGGCGAAGCCGTCATCATTGGCGGAGCCAACATCATTTGCCATAGGCAAACATCATTCAAAAACGATCCGTAGAGCAATTTTTTCGAAATCGATCCGTGATTTTCAGTCAGCGGATAGACTTATCCCTTGGCGATGATGGGAGCAAAAAGTTATCCGAGGTCTGTCGGGCTTTTGTGCCATGCTTGTAAACGAATCTATGTACTATAGTATGTGAATTTAATTATTCGTAAATTACTTTTTCGATAATAACAACACCTTCAGGATGCTGATCATATAAAGGGTGAGATTGCACTTCCTTTATCGTCCATCCTTCGTCCAAGTATTTATTTACTACATCAGCACTTTCTTGCCAGCGAAATTGAATATACAAAATCTTTTGCTTTTTTATGGATTTTTTAATTCCTAAAAGTTCGTCAACAGTGATGTCAAAATAGGATGCGATTTTTGGTAACATCATAATATCAGGGGTTGAAGTTCCTGTTTCCCAACGACTGATTGTTTGGGGTGATGTGCCCAATATCTCGGCAACCTGTTCTTGTGTTAATCCTTTGTCTTTTCGGAGTAATTTGAATATCTCCAAGAAATCTTTCATAACGTATTCCTTTCTCTTGTTTTGACTACATTATAGCACATCTGCGACATTTTGTGAAATCGAAAACCGAGAAAAGAACTCACGGATTTGTTGATTTTGCCGTGTTGATGGAGGCGATCAACATTCTGCGAATCGTTCCACACTGATTGTATAACTCTTTTGCAATCTCGCGGTCAAGTAATTCTGATTTTACAAATAATTCAAGCCAATATTCCGTTTCGTAGCACTCTTTCAGGGCAATCTGAAATTTGGCAATAAAGTCGGCTTTGCTATGAGCATAATTCGCTTCATGAATGTTTGCGCCAATAGAGGTAGATGAACGCTCCAACTGATTTACGAGGGAATAGTGACCTTATATACTGTCACACATTTTGATAACTTTTACAGCAAAATCGGTTGATAAATCCCGAAGCTTTGAATCTGCCATAGTAACACCGCCTTTCTGCTGTTATTATATCATAAATTCGATATTTTTTCAAGTGAAATATTCGGCTTGCGCCGAATGTGAAATAATTCACTTCGTGAATTGTGAAATATTGCTCCCGTTGGTCGCAATGTGAAATAAAATTCGTTCCTTTACACGCCGTAGGCGTATTTCACTGCCGCAGGCAATTTCACACGCGCCAGCGTATTTCACTCGTTCCGCAGGAACGAATTTCACTGAAAAAAGCCAAGTCGTAAGACTTGGCTTTTTTCTTGTGATAGCACTACAAAATAGATCCATACAAGACTATCGTACAAAAACAGTCCGTGATTTTTGCCGTTAGGGTGCACTCATCCCTTGGCGATGATAGGCACAAAAAGTTGTCCGAGTTCTGTCGGGCTTTTGTGCCATGATTGTAAACGAGGTCTATGTATTATTCTCTTTGCTATAAACGCTTTCCTTTTTGTGCGCCTGTTCCTTTAGATACTCCGCCGCTTTTAAAATATCAGGGTGAAGAAAACGATTATAGTATTCTTCTATCGAAAAATCTTTTAATATTTCATCGGTAATGTTCCACCAATAATCACAACCTCTGCTCAAATGCCCAAGTCGCATACAACCTGCGTCATATCTTAATGCGAGTTTGGCTGTTTCAAGCGTCAATTTGTCTTTGTAATATCCGTTCAAATTATAAAGTGCAATACAACCAAGATTAAAGGTGAAAGAATAATCGTCGGGAGAATTAAACATTGACTTTTGCATTTCAAAGACGCAACCAACTTTTTTATCAGCGGAATATCGATAAAAGAGAGAACTTTTTCCGCTCCTTTTATAACCGTACGGACTCAAATCTTCGGCTATTCTTGACAGAATATATTCGTATATCGATGTAATATCCACCATTCCACCGCCTTTCTTGGTTTCATTATATCACACTTTCGACAATAAATCAAGGCGTAGCCTTGTATATAAAAAGTGAAGTTGCGGCTGTGCCGCAGTGAAGTTATGCCTTGCGGCATAGTGAAGAGCAGTCGCTACGCTTACTGCGTGAAGTTAAGTGTTCCGCATCTTATCGCGCGAAGCGCACTTCACGAGGCGTAGCCTCGCTTCATTTGCGAAGCATACTTCACGTTCCGCTCGCGGAACACTTAGTTCAAAAAACGCACCTTTGTCTTGGTAGACAAAAGTGCGTTTTTTGTTGCCTTAAACGTGACAAAAGGTCAAAAATGGAGGTAAAAGCGAAGAAAAGGTCAACTTTTAGATGATTTTTTGTGCCAATTTTCTTGCTCGACGTGCGATTTTTTCATAAGTTTTTGTTAACAACTCCGGACGTGCAATCCAATTTCCGTTTTCATCATAATAACCGGTCGTAACATAAATTCTCTCTTGATCTGTATTGTTTCGAGAAAAGCTTGCTTCTATGAGAGACAAGGAAAACGGACCGAATAAATCATCCTTCAGGTAGTACCTGCCGTAACAATCGATACCGTGGGTTATTTTATTAGAAGGATAAAGCTCTGGAATATAAAAGTAATAGCTATTATATTGGGGAATGACAATAGAAAGGTCGGAGCTTGGCAAGGAAGGCTTTTCCGTATGATTCTTATATAAAATTAAACACCCCAATTCCAAGGCGTACTGTGATAATTTTTTAAAGCTTTCAAAATCCATAACATAATTTAGTTGTTTGCCCATATCACACCTCTTTTTTCTTAATTATATCACATTTTTGCAAATAAATCAAGGCGTTAGCCTTGTATATCATCCGCAACTTGTTGCGGTATATCATCAATGCGAAGCATTGTATATCATCATTGCGAAAGGAATACAACCTTCGGTTGATGATATACGCCTACGGCGATGAGATACACGCTAAAGCGTGATGATATGCCATTGCTTTCGCAATGGATAAACAAAAAAGGAACTTTTGGTAGACAAAAGTTCCTTTTTTGTTGGCAGGGGCACTAAGACTCGAACTCAGGACACGTGGTTTTGGAGACCACTGCTCTACCAACTGAGCTATACCCCTTTATAAAACAGAAATCGGATGATCTCCGATTTCTGTTTTTTTCTGGTGGGCCTTCAGGGACTCGAACCCCGGACCGACCGGTTATGAGCCGGTTGCTCTAACCAACTGAGCTAAAAGCCCGTGACATTTCGTCAACGGATGTTAGTATATCACAGTTTGACGAGTTTGTCAATATGTTTTTTGAATTTTTTTATTATTTTTCTTTAGCTTTCTGCAAAAATGCTTGAAGATTTGGGCTTTTAGGATGTAAAAATACATCTTCGGGTCTTCCCTCTTCCTCAATTACACCGTTTGACATATATATTACCTTGTCCGCAACGCTTCTTGCAAACTCCATTTCGTGAGTTACGACGACCATTGTGGTATCCTTGGATTTAAGTCCTCTGATAACCTTCAAGACCTCGCCTGTAAGCTCAGGGTCAAGCGCTGACGTAGGCTCATCAAAGCACAGTATCTTCGGTGTCATAGCAAGCGCCCTTGCTATTGCGACCCGCTGTGACTGACCGCCTGAGAGCTGACACGGATATGCATCCTTTTTATCCGCCAGACCTACTCTGTCAAGGAGCATCAATGCATTTGTCATATTTTCAGCATATCTTTTTTCCTTATACTGCTTTGCCTGCGCTCTTGTGAGCTTCAAGCGCTTTATTTCTTCCTTAACGGCAAGATCGGGAGCAAGAGTAACATTCTTCAAAACAGAATACTGCGGAAAGAGATTGAAGGACTGAAACACGAGACCGAAATTCAATCTGTTTTCGCGTATCTCCTTGTCGGACATATTCTTATGCTCTTCTCCGTCTATAAGCAGCTTACCGTCAACCGTTATCGTGCCCTTATCCGGCGTTTCAAGAAAGTTAAGGCATCTCAACAGCGTTGTTTTACCGCTGCCTGATGAGCCGATAAGAGCAAGCACCTCGCCCTTTTCAAGCGTAAACGATATTCCCTTTAAGACCTGAACATCGCCGAAGCTCTTCTCTATTCCCTCTACCTTTAAAATACTATCACTCATAAATAAACCATCCATTCTTTCAAAGCATCGGTCTTAACCCTTATAATAATCGAGCTTTCTTTCTATGTACCCGAACAAAAGCGTAAGCGCTCCGACAAATACAAGGAAGAATACACCCGTGTAGAACAAGGGCCATATAAGTCCCTTTGCGGTATACCGTTCTGCCGCCATAATTATCTCGGAATATGCAATAACACGCGCCAGCGATGTATCCTTAACAAGCGTTATGATCTCATTACCCATAGGCGGTACTGTACGCTTTATTACCTGAAAAAGAACTATTCTGCTGAATATCTGTCCCTTTGTCATACCGAGGACCTGACCTGCCTCATACTGTCCCTTCGGAATGGATTCTATTCCGCCTCTGTATATCTCCGAAAAATATGCCGCATAGTTAATAATAAAGGCTATGAGAACCGCCGTAAGCCTGCTGCTCATAGGTGCATTGAATACGAGTCCCGGAACATACATCACCACAAAAAGCTGAAGCACCAGAGGCGTACCTCTGATTATCCATACAAACGTTTTTGTGATATATTTAAGAGGAGCAAAGCGTGACATTGATCCGAACGTTATCACAAGTCCCAGTGGAATTGCACCGAGCAAGGTCAGCAAAAATATCAAGCCGTTCTGTGCAAAATTGACGAGCAGATCCAGAGTAACCTCTGTAAAAAGCATAAGGAAAAACCGTACCTTTCAGAAAATATGGTCAAATTGCCGCAACAGGTATGTTGCGGCAATTTCAAGTATTAAATAACTTAATTATTCGCCTTTGATAAGCTGACCTTCGAGCTTATACTTCTTTGCGATAGCGTCTATCGTGCCATCCTTCATCAGCTTGTCAATAGCTTCATTGAACTTCTTGATAGTGTCAGTATCGTTCTTGCGGAATGCAATACCGTACTCTTCTACTGCGAATGCGTATGCGTCAACAACAACGAGATCAGCATAGTCTGTGCCCTCGCCGATCATACCGATGGATGTAACGAAGTCAACAACGCAACCGTCGGATGTACCGGACTTAACCTCAAGGATAGCCTTTGCCATCGTATCTACTGCTGTATATGCAACGTTAGCGTTCTTGAATACGTCAGCAGGCGCAATGTTCTCCTTTGCATCTCCGATTATCGTCGTTTCGCCCGCAGAGCCTTTTTCAGCACAGATCTTCATACCTGCAAGACCTGCTTCTGTGCTGTATTTTTCAAGGTTGGAAGCCTTAACAACGAGAACCTGCTTGTTCTTCATATAGGGATTTGAAATACCCATATTTGTCTTACGTTCTTCCGTGATCGTCATACCGTTCCAGATGCAGTCGATGTTGCCTGCGTTAAGCTCTGTTTCCTTTGAGTTCCAGTTGATCTCCTGGAATTTAGGTGTAAGACCGAGCTCCTTGCAGACTGCTTCTGCGAATTCTGTCTCAAATCCAACAAGCTTCTTGTTGTCGTCAAAATAGTTCATCGGCTCAAAGTATGTAATGCCGATAACGAATTCTTCCTTCTGGCCGCAAGCACAGAAAATGCCGAGGCAAAGGGTGATCGCCATAACAAATGCAATAATTTTTTTCATTTTGAAATCCTTTCTTATTTAATTTGCTTGTACAGTATACTACATAATTTTCGTTTTGTCAAGTAAAATTTTAACGAATTAAAGTGTTAACGAATGAAATTTTATCTTTACCAACGATAATACGTATTATTTTCCTTATATTTATTGACAAAGAACGCTTTTGTGTGATAAAATATCAAATGTTTAAGCATACAGGAGGTTCGGTTCATTATGGATATATATGAATACTTAAGGGCAGACGAAGATGAATTCCCCTTGGACCGCATGGTAACAGACGGCGGAATGTGCTCAATATTCAGACGCATCGGCTGTATAGGCGACAGCCTTGCCTCAGGAGAGTTTGAAGCGATAAGAGCCGACGGGACAAAAACATATCACGATATGTTTGAATACTCCTGGGGGCAGTATATCGCGCGTTCAACGTCAAGCACCGTATACAATTTTTCAAGAGGCGGTATGACCGCTAAGGAATATTGGGATACGTTTGCAGAGCAAAACGGGTTCTGGAGCAAGGATCTGCTCTGCCAGGCATATATAATCGCTCTCGGAGTCAATGATATATTGAACGTCGGTATGCCAGTCGGATCTGTAAATGACATTGATCTTGACGATTACAACAACAACGCCGAAACATTTGCAGGCTATTACGCACGGATAATACAGCGTTTGAAGAGCATGCAGCCGCAGGCGAAATTCTTTCTTATGACGATGCCGAAGGACATAAGCCCGAAGGAGCATTTAAAGGAAGCTCACGCAGATCTGCTCCGTTCATTTGCCGATCTGTTCGATAACACGTACGTTATAGACTTTTACAAGCATTTTCCTACTTACGCGGAGGAAATGCACAGACGCTTCTTCCTCGGCGGACATCTTAACGCATCAGGATACGTTCTTACGGCAAGAGCCACCGAAAGCTATATTGACTATATAATCCGCCACAACCCTGAGGATTTCAATCTCGTTCCGTTTATTGGTACGGACATTGAACTTGACACTCCGATAGGTATTGACGAAAGATTTGATATTGAAGGATACTATAAGGAGATCATATCCTCAGACGTAAACGTAAGACGTATTCCGTCACTTGATCCGACGGGTGAATACGAGGGAATAAAGGCCGTAACGGTCGATTCAATAGACCTTGAGGGCAAAAAAACGAAGTTTTTTGCGTATATGGGCTTTCCTTCGAATGCGGACGAAAGCACACCGGGTATCGTTCTCGTTCACGGCGGCGGCGGACACGCATTTCTGCCGTGGGTGAAAATGTGGGTGGACAGAGGATACTCTGTCATCGCCCCCGATACCGTCGGTCATATGCCGAAGGAGCAAAACGCAGGAAGCAAGGAAGGCTGTACTGCGTGGATCCACCGCCTTGAAGGTGCTTTTGAAGAGGACGGATACGTTTGCCCTCCCGATAACGACGGGGTAATATCATCAAAGCGCAAGCACGTGAAGGACAGATGGATAACGCATAGTGTTGCACAGTGCATGCTTTCATTCTCCGCTCTTATTAAGAGCAAGCGTGCGTGCAGAGAAAAGACGGGCATTACGGGAATTTCGTGGGGCGGGGTTGCCGTAAGCCTTGCCATAGGATTTGATGACAGATTTGCCTTTGCAATACCCGTATACGGCTCAGGCTATCTTGAAGAATCACACGCCTGGATAAAAGAAAAATTCACAGATCCGCAGACACGCAGATATTTTCTTGCGCAAAGCAGATTTGACAAGGTAAAAATGCCTGTACTGTGGCTATGCTGGAACACCGATACGTGTTTTTCAGTAAATTCAAATTCAAAAAGCTATCTTGATACCGTCAAGAATAACGGTAGAACGGTGCTTTCCACAGTTGACGGTATGTACCATTCTCATGCGTTCGCATGGAACAGACCTGAGAGTATGGCGTACGCAGACAGTATCGTAAAAGGTACAGAGCAATTTCCGCACTTTGCGTCTTTACCTGACGGCTTTAACTGCAATTGCGAATACATATCCGCATTTACAGCACGGGCAAGATTATTCTATATTGATTCGGACCTTTCGTATTCTATGAAGGACAAAAACGGAATGTATACAACGCATATGGACAACACCTGGCAATGTGCAAGCCTTGAATGCTCAGACGGAAAAATAACGGGTGAGCTTCCGAGCGATGCAAAATACTACTATATTGAGCTTACGGACGAAAACGGTCTGACTGCAGCCACACCGTTTATCAAGAGAAAATAAAGGGGAAAAGAAATGCTTACAGATATTGAAATTGCACAGCAGACAAAAATGCGTCCTATAAAGGACATAGCCTCAGCACTCGGCATTACAGATGACGAGCTTATTCCTTACGGCAAATACAAGGCGAAGATCGACGACGGCTTTGAAAAGAGAATGGCTTCAAAGCCCGACGGCAAGCTGATACTCGTTACAGCCATCAACCCCACTCCCGCGGGAGAAGGAAAGACTACGACTACCATCGGATTGGGTCAGGCTATGGCAAAATTGGGTCTTAACTCAATAATTGCCCTGCGTGAGCCGTCCTTAGGTCCTGTTTTCGGGGTAAAGGGCGGTGCCGCGGGCGGCGGTTATTCTCAGGTTTTGCCTATGGAGGACATCAATCTTCATTTCACGGGCGATTTTCACGCCATCACATCTGCAAACAATTTGCTTTGCGCTATGATCGACAACCACATCCAGCAAGGAAACGAGCTGGGTATAGATCAAAGACGTGTTCTTTTCCAGAGAGTTCTGGATATGAATGACAGAGCGTTAAGAAATATCGTTATAGGACTCGGCGCAAAGGCAGACGGTGTTCCAAGACAGGATAAATTCAGCATAACCGTTGCAAGCGAGGTCATGGCTGTGCTTTGTCTTGCGCGTGATATTGACGACCTTAAACAAAGGCTGGGCAATATTCTCGTTGCATACACATATACAAACAAGCCTGTATACGCAAGGGATATCGGCGCGTCGGGAGCGATGAGTGCTTTGCTCAAGGATGCATTGAAGCCTAACCTTGTTCAGACCACGGAAAACACGCCTGCAATAATTCACGGCGGTCCGTTTGCAAACATTGCGCACGGCTGCAATTCCGTAAGAGCCACTAAATTGGCTTTGAAGCTCTCCGATTACGCTATAACAGAGGCCGGCTTCGGCGCAGATCTCGGCGCTGAAAAGTTTCTTGACATCAAGTGCAGGGTTGCAGGTCTTAAGCCCTCATGCATTGTGCTTGTCGCAACGGTAAGAGCGCTCAAATATAACGGCGGAGTACCGAAAGCAGAGCTTGCAGACGAGAACCTTCAGGCTCTTATCAATGGCTCATGTAACCTTGAAGCACATATAGACAACCTCAAAAAGTACGGCGTTCCCGTTGTTGTTGCAATAAACCGTTTCCACACAGATACAGACAAGGAGCTGCAGCTTCTCGAGCAGATATGCCGTGAAAAAGGCGCGGATTTTGCTCTTTCCGAAGTGTTTGCAAAGGGCGGCGAGGGCGGCATTGAGCTTGCAAAAGCAGTAGTCAAGGCGTGCGATATGCCCTCTGATTTCAAGCTGCTGTACGATGACAGTCTTTCAATTCAGGATAAGATCCGCACGCTTGCAATGCAGATATACGGAGCAAAGGACGTAAACTTTGAAGCAAAGGCATTGCGTGATATTGACGGAATACTTGCATCAGACCCCGAATACGCACGCTTTCCGATATGCGTTGCAAAAACACAGTATTCCCTTTCTGACGATCCGTCACTGCTTGGCAGACCCGTTGATTTCACCCTCAATGTCCGCGAGGTAAAGGTTTCGGCAGGCGCAGGATTTATCGTCGTTCTCACGGGCGCTATAATGACTATGCCAGGCTTACCCAAAAAGCCCGCGGCACTCAATATAGACGTAGATTCCAACGGAAATATTTCGGGCTTATTCTGATGAAGGAAGTATATATTTCAAGCAGTCCTGAGCAGACCGAAGGCATCGGTGCGGAATTTGCTTCATCACTTAAGGGTGACGAATTTATTGCAATGTACGGCGATCTCGGCGCGGGGAAAACGGCTTTTGTTCGGGGTATGGCATCGTATATATGCCCATTGTGCCGTGTAAGCAGTCCGTCGTATACATTAATAAACGAATACGTCGGCGGCAAATTTCCCCTGTACCATTTTGACGTATACAGAATAACAGACGACGATGCCCTTTATTCAACGGGATTTTACGATTACCCCGGAAGCGGTGTTTGCGTTTGCGAGTGGAGCGAAAACATCCCTTACGCCATACCGCAAGGAGCAATACGCATTCGTATTGAGCATTTGGGAGAAAACGAAAGAAGGATAACGGTCATCAGAGATCAAAATGAAGATTTTAGCGATTGATACAACTGCCGTAACGGCAACTGCCGCGCTTTGCGACGGCGAAAAAAGGCTTGGCGAGTTCACAGTCTGTACCGCCATGCACCATAGCGAAACGATGCTTCCTATGATAAAGGAATTGCTCAGGTCATGCAGCTGCACATTCGACGAGGTTCAGCTTCTCGCAGGCTCAGCAGGCCCGGGGTCGTTTACGGGCGTCAGAATAGGGGCGTCTATCCTGCTCGGTCTTGCATTTGAAAAAAGCATTCCGTGCATAAGCGTCTCATCCTTACAGGCTCTTTCATATAATATGTGCGGAATAAGCGGCGATTTTATCGCCTGTCCTGTCATGGATGCGCGCAGAGGTCAGTTATATAATGCTCTGTTTCACCACACAAGCGAAGGCATTACCCGCATGTGTGATGACAGAATAATTATGGCAGATCAGTTAGCTGCGGAGCTTTCGCAGTACATTTTGCCCGTATATCTTATCGGTGACGGGGCGTATATTGCAAAATCAGAATACGAATGCGGAATCATTCCGCCCGAGCAATTAAGGCTGCAAAGTGCGTATTCGGTAGCGCAGACGGCATTGAAGATATATGAAAATGCAAGTGATAAAACAGTATTCGAGCCGCAATTTTTCAAGCCCACCTACCTGCGTGCATCTCAGGCGGAAAGAGAAAGAAACGGTTCAAAATAAAATCAGATCAATAATAAAGGAGAAAATAAAATGAGTAACAAGGTATTGGCACTGGCGTGTGACCACGGCGGATATGAATTAAAGGAAGCTGCAAAAAAGCACCTTACTGAAAGAGGTATTGAATTTATTGATTTCGGATGCAACGGCGAAAGCGTTAACTATCCTGACTACGCACACAAGCTGTGCGAAAGCATTCAGAAGGGTGAGTGCTACAGAGGTATTCTTTTCTGCGGCACGGGCATCGGTATGAGCATGGCTGCAAACAAGCACGCAGGCATAAGAGCTGCGGTATGCTCTGACACATTCTCTGCAAGAATGACAAGAATGCACAACGACGCAAACGTACTGTGTCTTGGCGGAAGAGTCGTAGGCTTTGGCCTCGGTCTTGATATGATAGATCTTTTCATTGATACCGAATTTGAAGGCGGCAGACATCAGACGCGAGTTGATATGCTCACAGCGCTCGAAAAATAATGACTAAAAGAATATTGGGCGTTGACCTCGGTGACAAGCGTACGGGAGTTGCAGTCAGCGATGAAACCTGTATGCTCGCCTCCGGGGTCTGTCTTATTAAAGAGGATTATATCGTTTATATAGCCGATGAGGTAGCAAAAAAGGCTGCCGAATACGACGTTTGCAAGATCGTAGTCGGCAACCCGATAAATATGAACGGAACATACGGTCCGAGAAGTGAAAAGGCCCGTGAATTTGCAGAGCTTTTAAAGGAAAAATCGTCATTGCCCGTCGTGCTTTTTGACGAAAGGCTTACGACAGTGTCTGCACATCAATATATGAATATGACGAACACACGCGGAAAAAAGCGTAAAGAAACGGTTGATGTTCTTGCCGCACAGATAATTTTACAGAACTATCTTGATTATCTGAAAAACCATCCAAACGGTTAATTGCTTTCTTCCTTTGCAGGCTGTGTTACGACCTTCGTCATACGGCTGTAAACACCAGGATGCGAATCCTCGATTATACGTGCCTGCGCAAATTTTTCATAAAACGGAATAGCACTTCTCGCTGCCCAGCCAATGATAGCATATCCGTAGCCAAGCTCCTTCATTGAGTGAAAGCACTTAAGCATAAGAAGTCTGCCTATTCCCTTTTTTCTGAATTCGCTTGAAACACCCGTAGGGCCGAAATATCCCCTTGCGGTAGCCTCATAAGCGGCAAAGCCGATCACCTTCTGATCCTTTACTGCTATGTATATAGTGTGGGGGTTATTTGCAAATGCTGCCTCGCACTCGCTTTTCCAGCCCTCAGAGAACGTTTGAACAAATTCAAGCACTCTGTGCTTGTCCGGAGACAAAGCCTTTACTATGTGTATTCCCTCTTTTTTCAGGGATTCCTCCAATTCGGGACATCCGTCCTCGATATTGTACAGCTTAACCAACATATCAGCCATTTATATGTACCTGACCTTTCATTTTTTTATATTCTATCACATACTGTGGGATTTTTCAACAGTATTTTGAAAAGAGGCGGTATTTTTTGAACAAAAATTTTCTTATGAAGGATCAAAATCCTACCGTACTTATCATAGGCTTTGATAAGTATTACGCAAGGATGCTTGAGCTTGAAGCAGAGGAGCTTTTTCACCATTGCATCCGCATTGATGCGTTTAACGGAATAGACTCCGTATACTCATCAACTACGGGAAATGAAAGGTTTTTGTGTATTCTCAATTCAGACCTACCAACTGACAGCGGCGATCTTTCCCTTTTACTTGAGCTTTTGACGGTAAAGCGAATAAAGACAGCGCTTATCGGATCAAAGAAGGCTATCAGCTTTTTTAACGATTTTATAGAAGGAAATCCCGATCTTGTACGTCTGTTCAGAAAGCCGTTTCCGATAGATGAGCTTATAACGTTCATTTTCGGCTCTGTGCATACGTTCAGTTTTGAAAATACACCGTCAAGCACCGCGGAAATAAAGCTGCTTTCTGATCCGTACAGCGCGAGCTTTGACGGTAACATAATATATTTTACGCCGATAGAATTCAAGGTACTCGTATATCTCGTTCAAATGGGGGAAACCGTGTCCAGCCGCGAAAAGATCTTTTCTTCCGTATGGAAAAAGGAAACGTCAAAGGCAAATCCCGTTGACGTGTACATACGGCATCTGAGAAAAAAATTCAGTCAGTATTTTGATTTTGATATTATAAAGACAGTACGAAACGAAGGATATACGATAAACAGTAATATACGTTGGAAATTCTGATATAAGCAAATATGCACCTTGCTGAACAGCAAGGTGCATATTGTTATTTTTTGTTACAGCCGCCCTTATCGGCTCGACAGCTATACGGTGAAAATTCGCTTACGGGGAAATCCATAGCGCGAAATACCGAGCAGGGATCATCGCTTTCTATCGTCTCACATTCCTTTTCGGGAACTGTGTACTCAGTTCCGTTGATGAGGAACTGCGAGGGGCGTTCAAGTCTTGTAACCGAGAAGAAGCCTATGGAAACGGCAAGAAATCTGTCGCCGGGATCAGAAAGTCCGCCGCCGTTCATTCTGCCCGATATTGACGAGGGAATATCGTTAACACAGCAGCAAATACAGCACGGCGAGGGCTTTTCGATTATGCGTGTGTTGAGAACAACGGGCTCTGCCAATTCAACAACTGCAACGGGAAGATTACTTCCGCCGCAGGTACAGTCGGAAAATTCGGGGCGTGTGCAGAAATTATCGTTCTGAGGATCGCTGCGGAACATTGAAACGTTGCCCTCTCCGCCGAATAAAACGACCTTTTTATCACAAACGGCGATACCCTCTATAACCTGGCGGTTTGACATACATACACAGCACTCAAACGTCATTCTTACGTAAATGCGTATGTCTACCTGATAAAAGCCTCTGTTGAACGGTATGGGATTTACGGTTATATTAGTTGCACTGATAGATGCCGAGCAGGTGCGTACGTTGCTTGAATGCTCCACAACGTCCTTACCGTAATCGGTCAGAAATACGGCTACGTCTTCAAAGCAATCCTTGTCGCGACAGCTGTCAAGGATCCTGTACGTGTCAATATATGCAGTATCACGGGAGCTGCCGCAGCCCCCCTGAAAACAACCTCTGTTATCTGACATAGGAAGAATATCCTTTCATATCATATTTTGATAAAGCGGAAGAATTCCGCTCAATGATATAATATGCAAAGGCTTAACAAACGGTTACAAAGAAAATTCCGAATATGCGCTATAAATTTCACCTGATGTGCGTTTGCATAAATCATGCATTCCGTCATACAATAAATATCCAAAGCAAAGCATCTTCAGGAGGACACTGTATGAATTTTGATAAAACGTTGAACAGTTTTGCGTATTATTTGAAAACAGAAGAAAAAAGCAGGGCGACAGCGAAAAAATACGTCCGTGACGTCCGTGCTTTTTTGATCTTTTTGGGCAAAAACGAGCTGAATAAGGAGCAAACGCTTTTATATAAAGAGCATCTGGTAAAAAGCTACGCACCTGCAAGCGTGAATTCTATGCTCGGTGCGCTCAACTGCTTTCTGTCTTTTATTGGCAGAGCGGATTGCAGGGTTCGTCAACTAAAGATACAGCATCAGATATTTGCCCGTGAGGACAAGGAGCTGACCGAAAAGGAATATGCACGACTGCTGAAAGCATCAGAGGGTACACGCATCTCTTTAGTCATTCAGACCATCTGCATTACCGGCATCCGTGTCAGCGAGCTTTCATATATTACAGCCGAAGCGGTGCGGGCAGGAAAAGCGGTGGTAAACTGCAAAAACAAAACACGGGTGATCTTTATTCCCGTGCAGATACAGAAGCTGTTAAAGGAATATATGAAAAGATCCGGCATCACAGCCGGAGAGGTATTCGTAACAAAAGGCGGCAAGGTGCTTGACCGAAGCAATATATGGAAGGAAATGAAAGCGCTCTGCAAGAAGGCGGGCGTTAGCGATAAGAAGGTATTTCCTCATAACCTGCGCCATCTGTTTGCACGGACATTTTACCGCATTGAAAAGGATATCGTCCGTCTTGCAGACCTCTTGGGGCATAGCAGCTTGAGTACCACCCGCATTTACACGATGGATTGCGGAAACAGCCATCTGCGCAGTATGGAAAGGGTCTGCTTGCATCTCACCACATAATGTTGATTATGTGGTAAAGGGCGCACTTCCCCCATAATTATACATAGATACTATAACACAAAAACTCTAAAATTTCAATAGATTTCAGATAATTTACAAATTTAAAGCGCAAAAAATAAGCCGGTTTTGTACTCAAAACACACCCGGCTGACTTTTTATGCACATTTTTAAGTTTAATCAATGATATATTAAATAATTTTGCGATAATTCATCAGGAATTGTCGTTTTTTTATTCTGTGTTTACCACATAATCAACATTATGTGGTGCGCCTTGACCATAATGATAAGCAGAAAATATGCGGTTGTAAAGACCGAAAGCAGTTTTCCAAAGTGTACCTTATGCCGTTTGGAGCTGTGTAGGAGGTGGTAGTTTGATGCGGCAAAAACTGAATAGACGGAAAGCGGAGTCTTGCTTTATGCAGGCGAGTTCTGTTTTGCGGTTCTTCGATATTACGGCAATCACCGTGCCGCCGTTTCTTGACCGCCATCTACCCGGTATGGCCGTCTGTAAGACGAAAGGCGGTGGTTGATATTGCTATGATCCAACTGCTTTTCGTGAAAAAGAAAAGTATGAATATACCTCCCGGTTGCCATACGGCGGGAGAAAAATTGGATCTTCTTGTATGGCACAGCCCGGAAGGGCAAAAAACAATCCAAAATTGGAGGAAAAGAAAATGAAGAAAAACACAAAAAGACTGTTAAGCTTGATGCTCAGTCTGATCCTTGTGGTCGGGTTGATTCCCGGATCACTGATGACCGCTCATGCGTACATTGGTGAAATCGAAACTATCACCGATGAAGAGCTGCTTGAAGTAATGGAAGTTGATTTGCGAATCGGCCATGAAATCATTGCAAGTTCCGAAAGCACAAGCTTTTCAAAAATGTCCAATCCGGGCCACTGGGAACTGAAGTTATCTAAACAGGATAATGAAAACCGTATGCAATACTATATTGTTTTGCACTTGTACGATTACGATGTTTTTGACGGTTATATCGACTTTATGTATGATATGAAACCCGCTGCAGACCCCGCTAATAGCGTTTCTTTCCAGGTTTCTGTACATGGCGATTGCAAAGTGGGTTTTGTTCGTGCGCTCACAACCGACAAGGAAAAAGTTTATGGTTCCAGCCTCGACATCATTTTTGCAGAAGGAGCAACTTTAAGAACGAAGCAGATTGTCCATCAGGGAACCGGACAATGGGGCAGTGACATTGAGCTTAACCTCAGAGGAGTACCTGGCGCGCAACCGGGTATTCTTTATACCAAAGAAATAATGAACAAGTATTATTTCATTAATTGGCCTCAGGGTTCTGAGGTTGTAACTTATGCCGATAACCTTATTATTATCAATTACGACACTCCGACAAATGGTGGTCCGCTGTTCACTCATGGTGAGGATTATACGACTGTCACTCAGGTGCAGTTTACCGAAACGGTTGACTTGTTCTTGAATACACGCTATGGTCAGTTTCCGATATTCGAGGAACATACCAATGAAAAATTGGCACAGAAATATCAATATATCGAGGATGATGGAATTACCGCTTTTTCTGATTTAAGGTCTCATATTTGGCTTAAAGAAAGTGGTTTGTCATCAACCGAATATACAGTTGGTGACTCCATCGATTATTATTTCTTCCCGGAACTTTCTATGCTCGACTTCTTATTAAAGAACGGCATAAACGAGCAATTTAAAGGAAACACAACCAGCGGTTTCAAAGTGGAATCCGGCTATAGGCTGACAAATTTGACTGAAAGACAAGATGTTGCCTCTGGTACGGTTACCGGTATTGAGAAAGAGTATTCCCATGAAGAAGACAATTTTGTAAAGGTTGCCGGCATAAACGGAGAAGAATACTTCACCTTTGAAACTCCCGGTCTTTATGAACTTCGTTCTACCGTTAAGTTAATGCATAACGGACATACAGTAGACAGCGCTGGTGAGGTTTATCACTTTTATGTGAACCCTGCCCCTGCAGTTCTGGATGGTATTGAAATCACCCGGTCTGCTGCAAGCATGGCTCATGCTAACGGTCAGGAATTTGATAAGAGCAAGATTGAAGTAACCGCAAAATACTCCGACGGTTCTTCCAAGATTCTGGATGCCGCTGAGTATGATGTAACATATCAGAATGGTGCAACTCTCAAAACGGGTGACACTTCTGTTACTATCAGCTACACAGAGGACGATGTAACTAAAACAGCAACACAGACTGTATCCGTTGCAGATGCTCTGCACGCATTCGAGTTTAAGAGTCTTGACGATCTGGATTTCGGCACGGTAGAAGTTGGTTATCCGTCGGTTGCCTACAAGAACATTATTGTAAAAAATACCGGCTCCGATTTTATCAACCTTGACTACAAAATTTCCGACACTTCAAAATTTAGATTGTCGCCTTATTCTGACGATCTTAATGCGATAGAAGAGGGTACTTCCCACACATTACAGGTACATCCGGTAGACGGTCTTCCTGCAGGCGTTTATAACGAAACCATTCGTGTATATGGTATGGGTGCTCTGGCAGGTCAGGAACACACCTTCAACCTCAAGTTCGTCGTTTCCGACGGTCATGAGCATACCTACACCACCGACTTCAACAAGTCCAATGAGTTCTATCACTGGAGAGAATGTACCGATCCCGCTTGTACCGCTTCCGATAAGGGCAGAAAGGACGTAACTCCTCACAATTGGGATATTGAACATCCTGTAGTAGTTGACCCTGCGACCTGTACAGAAGACGGTGTGGGCAAGATCGATTGTACTATTTGCGATGCATATCAGAACACCACAGTCTATGCAACCGGTCATGACTGGGGTGAGTGGCCTTCCTATATCACGCCTCGTTGCAATGAAGCTCCTATTACAATCACCCGTACTTGTGAGAACGATGAATCTCATACCGATAGCAAAACCATCAATGGCATCCACATGGCAATGGACTGGACTACCGATGAAACCCATCACTGGAAAGTTTGTGGTTATTGCGAAACCGAAATCCTTGTGGAGAAAGACGCTCACAAAGATACCAACAGCGACAACAAGTGCGACGTTTGCGAATATGATATGACTCCTGCAGTTCAGCCTACCGAGATAAACATCAACAAGCTTCCGAGCCTGACTGTTGGTGATAATATTACCAAAGCTATGGCCAAGAACGTATTCCCTGTAGGACTGACGTTTATTAATAACACGCCTTATGTTGCAGTAATCAACGGGGTACTTATCGGTCAGCCCACCAGAGCAGAGGCAGACACAAACTACTATCTGTACGCTACTTGGGATTTGGAAGACTACACCGAAATTCCTGATGCATCCCAGTATGTTGTTAAATATAACGGCACGGCATTAACATATACACCGAATAGTTTGGTAAAAGATAACGAGCAGTCTGGATATTATTTCTTCGAAGCCAACGGGAACATTTACTGCAGGGTATGGATTTACCTTGGTAAGGCTGCTCCTGCACAATCTGCTACCGAATACGACATCACCGTGACCGGTGGTACTGCTTCCGCAAATAAGGCAGTTGCAGGTACTGAGATCACTTTGACTGTTGAGGAGTCTGCTATTCCTGCAGGCAAGGTATTCGATAAGTGGGAAGTTGTCAGCGGCGGCGTAACCGTTACCGACGGCAAGTTCACAATGCCTGCAAATGCAGTTGAAATCAATGCAACCTACAAGGATGCTCCTGTTTCCCATATTTGCGACATCAAGCCTGTTGCAAAGGTTGAACCTTCCTGCACAGAGGGCGGAAAAGAAGCATACTACAAGTGCGAAGGCTGCGGCAAGTGCTATGAAGATGCTCTCGGCGCAAAGGAAATTACCGACATCGACGCTTGGGGCAACCTTGAAAAGCTCGGTCACACCGAGTCCGATTGGAAATCCGACAAGGATAATCATTGGAAGGAATGCACCGTAACCGCTTGCGGCGTTATCATTGAGGACAGCAAGGCTGCCCACAAGGACGATAACAAGGACGGCAAGTGCGACGTTTGTGAATACAATGTTGGTGTTCCCGGCGATTCTTCCGACGATGATAAACCTTCTGACAATCCTCAGACCGACGACAACAGCATGATTTGGCTGTGGTGTGCTCTGCTCTTTGTCAGCGGTGCAGGCGTTGTAGCAACAACCGTGTATTGCAAAAAGAGATCTTCCGCAAAGTAAAAAGCACGTTTAACTTCAAAAAAGTTATAAAACATATCGTTCGTTAACAAAAACAAATATTAAAAACCTTCTGCAGTAGATTTTAAATCTGCCGCAGAAGGTTTTTTAACTTATCAATAAGCGTTTATTATTCACGCACAGACGATCTTTAACGATCGGTCTTTACAATATATTTATTTTCAGTTATTCGTGTAGTTATCGAAATAGCCCTGAACGAGAACTATGGGTGTTCCCTTGTCACCGCTTCCCGACGTGAGATCGCAAAGAGAGCCGATAAGATCTGTAAGGCGTCTGGGTGTAGTACCCTGTGATACCATCTGACCTACAAGGTCTGCATCCTTCTTTCTTATATAATCGGATATAGCCTCTTTAAGAGCATCGCCCGAAAGATCTGCAAAGTTATTATCTGCAAGATATTTCAGCTTTACTTCATTCGGCTGACCTATAAGACCGCCTGTATGCGCGGGAGATACAACGGGGTCTGCAAGCTCCCATATCTTACCTACGGGATCCTTGAATGCGCCGTCGCCGTATATCATGACCTCAACGTGTACACCTGATTTTTCCTGCACTTCTTTCTGTATCCGCTCAACTATGGGCATACAGTCTCTGGGGAAGAGCTTTACCGTTTCTTCCGTTGCCTTATTTGAGCCGAGCAGACCGTAATCTGCATTATATCCGCTTCCGTCAACCGATGTATTCAGTATTTCATCAAGGCAGTATACGCTTTCAGCGCCCGCTTTGAGCAGACGGCGTTTTGTTCTTGCTCTGCTGTGGATGTCGCACGCAAGAATGTTTTTTGCATAAGGAAGAATTGCTCTGCAATCGTTTGCAAGAATTATTTCCGCTTCACAGCCACAGCTTTCAATGAGCTTTTTGTAATAATCAACGTAGTCAACGCCCGTAAACGTGTGCTTGATATAGCCGAAAAGCTCTCTGTACTTTTCCTCAGTCAGCACGTCCTTCCACGGATCTACGCCCTTTTCATCAAGCATATCCTCATCAAACAGGTGGTTTCCAACCTCGTCAGCAGGATAGCTGAGCATAAGCGTGATCTTTTTCGCGCCCATCGCAATACCCTTAAGGCATATTGCAAAACGGTTTCTTGAAAGTATCGGGAATATAAGACCGATATGTCCTTCGGGGAATTTTGCTTTTACGTCCTTTGCTATCTGCTCAACAGTAGCATAGTTTCCCTGTGCGCGTGCAACTACCGCCTCAGTAACGGCTATAACGTCCATATTGCGTAAGGGAAAGCCCTCTGCCTTTGAAGCGTCAAGCACGCTTTGAGCAACGATATGAGCAATGTCGTCTCCCTGTCTGATAATGGGAGCGCGAACACCTCTGGATACTGTTCCCGTAAGTCTTTCCATTTTTTTAATACCTCTTTATATAATAAATTTTATTCAAAATTAGCAAGTGAAGCTTCCATATACGAAAGGAATTTTGAGCCTCTTTTTTCAGCCCATTCTTCCATAAACGCCATTTGCCTTATCCACGTTCTGTACGTATAATCGCCTTTGATATGATCGCTCCATCTTTCCATCTGGGCGGGCATAAGCTCCGAAAGTACAGCTTTCTGCTCTGCAAATATGTCCTTTAAGTAGCTCTCAGCCTCGTCGGATGCGAGCGTTTGACAATACTTTTTAAATTCGCTTCTGAATTCATCGTTTTTAAGGCAGAACGCAAGCAAGCCCTTGAGATAAAGCGGGTCTGCGTATCCGTCCGTATACACATACTTACCGGTGTAATAATTACCCAATACGAAATCAAACGTATCAGCATCAGCCTTTGTATAAAGCTCGGGCAGAATATGGTCCGAGTTATATCTTCCGAATGCAAAATCGCAGTCACGCATTGCAAAACGCCATTTTCCGTCTGCATACGTTCCGTCCTTAATGTCATTTCCGCTGTAGCACCAGAGCTTAAGATTGTTATGCGCCCAGTCGGTATTGCATATATACAGATTGAATGCAGTATACTGTATGAAGTTTTCAATATCTATTTTGCTTTCAAGCTCCTTATACAGCGTGCTGTATTCGCGGTCGCTTCCGTTTACCACCCTTTTGCATAGATCGATATAATCGTCAAGCGCCTGTTGTGAGCCTGAATCAAGCTCATAGTAGAACCACGCTCCGCAAAATCTTCCGCAGGGAACATTGTCCGAATGGTCACCCGTGCAGTATCTGTTCGTATCAAGCTCTGATTTGACAACGGTCACATTGTCCTTATCAGCTATACCGTAGATGTTTGAAACATAGTTATCGTCGATATCCTCTTTCATATCAAGGACACCGTAATATTCACCGTTGAGATACACCGTAACAAAGCACGATGCCTGTGAGGCAACGCTCGGAGCATATTTCATAGCCAGAAGATTTGCCGCCGCATCTCTTGCTGTTGTTATATTGCCGCCGTCAACACCGCCGTTAAGCAAAGAATCGTTTCCGCCGTTGCGAAGCACGAGCCTGTCATATCGCACAAGAGTATCGCCCTTCCCGTCGCCGCTTAATATTTTTCTGTCAGGGAAAAATTCATAGTCAAATGAACCGTTTCCGTTATACAGTGTTTCATCGTAGTAACCGTCGCGGCGCGCAACCAATCTGAACGATTTCTGCGCAAGCGAGCGTGAGGAGCCTCCGAATATACGCAAGCCCGCATCCTGAGAGATCACCTCTTGTCCATCCTCGGAAAATATCTCAACGTGGCATACACGCTCCCACTCCTTGCCGGAATTATTGTAATTAACTATTATACCGCGTTCTCCCCAGAGATTTTCGTTATCGGTAACGATAGATACTACATACGGCGCATTTGTTTTGCCGTCCTGTTTCTTTATGTAAGTATTCGTTTTGATTCTGCCGATGGCTTTCCCCTTTTCATCAAAGCAGGCAGCGCGTATTACCGTGCTTTCCTCACCGTCAATTATCTTTATTGAGGATCTGTATTTTTCGCTCTTTGATGACGGCTCATCTCCGTTCAGCGTATAAGTTATATAAGCGCCGCTCGGAGCATTTTCAGGCAAAGTGAGCTCGACGGATGCACTTGCCTTGTAAAATCCGCCTTTCAGTGAAAAAACAGGACTGACGTACAATGAATCCGAATTCGTTTTTTCCTCTGTTTGTGCCGCTGATTCCACCCCGTCCGTTATGGAAGGGTCGGAAGATGTACTTTCGTGCGTATCGGAAGCACATGATGCCAAAAGCATCAGGCAAGCAAGCAATAAAGCTGTAATTCTGGTTTTCACACAAGTATCCTTTCGAAAAATATTAACCTTTTTCCAACTTAATATAATATCATTATTTGTTAAATTAGTCTATTGTGATTTATTAAATTTTTATAATACGATAAATTAACGATAATTTTACACAGCAAGACTGCCGCAGAAAAAACTTTTATGTAGAATATTATCAGATCTTTACAAAGGAGAACTGAAGTGAACACAGACAGATTTGATCTTAAAGGCGCGAAAACGGCATTTATATGCATTGGCGACATCGGAACGTCGTGCCGTTTTTACGCATATAGGCTTATTGAGGGAAAATACGAGCTTTGCTTTGAAACTGTCGGATACATAGGCAGAGGCGGTATTTGTCCTCCGGAGGAAAAATTTGAAGGCGACGGAAAAACGCCCGAGGGTGTTTACACTATTGGCGAATGCTTTGGAAATACCACACCGCCATGTAAAATAAATGTGCCGTACACACTGATCGACGAGGACGATTATTGGGACGGCGACAGCGCATCAAATACGTACAATCAACACGTCAAGGGCAGCGAAAAGGGTGAAGAATGGCTCAGCAAGGGCGAATATGAGCATCTTATAAAATATCAAAGCTCGTACAAATACGCCGCAATGATAAACTACAATGTTTCGCCAAGCGTCGCGGGCAAGGGCTCTGCAATATTTCTGCACGTTCCGTCACCAAACTCCACATCATCGGCAGGCTGCGTTGTAATTCCTGAGGAATATATGATAAAGGCATTGGAAATGATGGACTGCAACACCGTCATTGCGATAGCGAAGGGTGAGACTTGAAATGAACACTATGATATGTCCGTCTGTGATGTGTGCAGACATGCTTCACTTGGAAAATGATATACGCACCTTGGAAAATTGCCACGCAGATTATCTTCATATGGATATTATGGACGGCGAATTTGTTCCGAACTACACCTTAGGCACTGATCTTATAAAAACGCTTCACGCCTTTTCTTCAATACCGCAGGACATACATCTTATGATAAGCCGTCCTGAAAAAAAGCTGGAAAGATTTGATATTGCCGTCGGCGACTGCGTTAGCTTCCATTACGAAGCGTGCGGTGATATTCCGTTTTGCATAGAATACATCAAGAATAAGGGGGCAAATCCTATTCTTGCAATAAATCCGAATACCGATGTTTCCGTAACGCTCCCGTATTTATCAGAGCTTTTCGGAGTCCTTGTAATGACGGTATATCCCGGTTATGCAGGGCAGAAATTAGTTGATTCATCGCTTGAAAAAATATCATCAATGAGGCTTTTAGCCGAACAAAACGGTTTTTGCGATCTGCATGTGCAGGTTGACGGTAATGTGAGCTTTAAAAACGGCACATTAATGAAAAAGCACGGAGCGGATATGTTCGTTTGCGGTTCATCAAGCGTATTTACAAAGGAAATGACTATTAAAGAAGCTTACGAAAAATTTGCTCAATGCATCAGATAATAAACAAAAGCGGCTTGCGTTTCAGCATAGCCGCTTTTATATTAATGCCTTTAGGCAGTTGAGCGCGAAGCGCGAAACAGACAACCACCCGCTATGCGGGTGGGCAACGAAGGTTATACCAAAAAATCTCCTAATGTGGTACAATAAGATTCTCAAGTCTATTGTAACACGAAAGGAGAAAGAATGGCAAACCGAACAAATAGTTTATCCCATACTAAATGGGTTTGTAAGTACCACATAGTGTTCGTACCGAAGTACAGGAGGAAAATCATATACAATCAGTATCGCGCCGAACTGCAAGAGATAATCCGGACTCTATGCAAATATAAGGACGTAGAAATACTGGAGGGACATATGATGCCCGATCATGTGCACCTACTATTAAGTATACCACCAAAAACGAGCGTGTCAAGTTTTAT
>JAZPYO010000056.1:0-2551 GCA_045544195.1 Eubacteriales bacterium | reverse complement strand
TTATTGATCCATTTCGTTGAAGTGTGTTAATTGAACCCGAAAACTGGCCGTCTGTATAATCGTTATTAATATCGCTCAAATAGTTTTTAATCTCTTGCACAGTATGTTTTTCGTTATCCGATAAAAATTTTAAAATATATTGTTGTAATGTTGAACTATTCATAACGGAAATGCACTTCCTTTCGTCTATAATAGTAACACGCTAATAAGAGTTTGTCAAGAAAATATGCATTTTATTTTTTAAAAATTGTAAAAGTTGTAATTCTTGCGTCGCGTTAATAAGTTAACTTCAATGATCCTGCCATTAAACGGTAAACTTACAAGCTTTTAAAGTCTCTTTTGTAAAAAATTTTTCATAAGCATAGATACGATAAGTATTAAAGTCGCTATTGACAAAGTTGAAAAGTTAACCTATAATAAAACAGATGATTTAAAACGTCAGTTTTAGAAAGGAGTCCGTTATGCCCCCTAAAGCAAAATTTACAAAAGAAGACATTATCGACGCAGGCTTAGCTATCCTGCGTGAGCGTGATATTTCCGCCGTTACTGCAAGAGAAATCGGCAATTATCTTGGAAGCTCGGCAAGACCGATATTTACCGTTTTTGATAATATGGGCGAGGTACTTAACGGGATTGAAGCAAAAGCTCGTGAGATATATTCCGAATATGTTGAGCAAGGATTACAGCAAACCCCTGCCTTTAAGGGCGTTGGTCAGTCATATATTCAGTTTGCAATAAATGAGCCGAAGCTGTTTCAACTTTTGTTTATGCGAAAAACATCCGGTAATATAGGCGTAAATAGAATACTCCCCGAAATTGATGACAACTATACCGATATTTTAAAATCAATTACCGATGAATATCCTGTATCGGCAGATGACGCTGTTATATTGTACCGACACCTATGGATATATTCTCACGGCATTGCCACCCTCTGCGCAACATCTATGTGTCGCTTTACGGAAGTTGAGATCGGCATAATGCTGACGGAAGTTTTCAAAGCATTGCTGACAGAAAGACTGAAAGGATAATAATAATGATAGAGATAAATGATTTAACAAAATATTACGGAAAAGGCGAAAGTCGCTTTAAAGCGCTGGATGGTGTTTCCGTTCGCATTAATGACGGTGAGTTTATCGTAATTCTCGGCGCTTCAGGTTCGGGAAAATCAACCTTTCTCAATGTCATTTCGGGCTTGGAGACTTCAGACGGCGGTTGTGTTGCTTATGACAGCCAAGAACTCGGCAATATGAGCGAAAACGATCTGACGAAATTCCGACGTGAGAACACGGCTTATATCTTTCAGCAGTATTATTTGCTCCCACATCTAAATGTAGAAAAGAATGTAAGGATGGGTGCTGACCTCGACAATAACAAGGATTATCTGAAATATATCGAAGCGGTCGGCTTATCCGATAAGCGCAGAAAATTCCCATCAGAACTCAGCGGCGGCGAACAACAGCGTGTAGCGATAGCAAGAGCGCTCGCAAAGAATCCGAAGGTACTTTTTCTTGACGAGCCGACAGGAGCATTAGACGAAGAAACAGGCAGACAGGTACTCGACTATATCATCAGACTGCACGAGGAACAGGGCTTTACGATGATTATGGTAACGCACAACAGCAATATAGCCGAAACCGCCGACAGAATCATTAAGATGAACAGCGGCAAAATCGTCAGCGTTACCGAAAACACGGATAAAAAGACGGCTTACGAGATCGGGTGGTGACGGTATGATTGTCAGTATCAAGGACAGCGTAAAGTTGTTCGGAATTTCCATTATGACCTGCTGTGCGGTAACCGTCTGCAATATGTTTTTAAACTATTATTTGGATTTAACTGCGATAGCAGGTCTGATTGACAACCCCTACGCGCAGATGTTCTACGACGCACAGATTATGACTTCAAAGGTCGTTTGCGCCGTCAGCGGCGGCTGCTTGGCAATCACTACCGTTGTGATGCTGTTTTTCTATATCAAGCATAACATAGACAGCCATTCAAAGGAAATCGGGATATTAAAGGCTCTCGGTTATTCCGATTTCAAAATTGCAAAGGGCTTTTCTGTTTTCGGCTTGAGTGTATTTCTTGGTTGTTTCGTCGGTTATTTGCTGTCATTTGCGTTAATGCCGCAGTTTTATGAGTTACAAAATAAAGACGGTTATTTGCCGGAGCTTTCTATTGGTTATCATTGGATATTATTCGTCCTGCTGGTGATTGCTCCCACTTTGGTCTTTGCTTTGATTGCAGTATGCAACAGCCTGTTAAAGCTTCGCCAGCCTTGCGTCAATCTATTGAAGGGTATTGTGAAGGTAAAGGGAAAAACCAAAAACACAAAAGATAAAAAGACCTTTGTCGTCGAAATGAGGAGCTCTGTATTAAGAAGCCGCAAAACATAGGTGTTCTTCATCGCTTTTTCCTCGTTCTGCTTCTCAGCTATGATACAAATGTCGGCAAGTATGAAGGATTTGTCAAGTGAAATGATGGGCTTGATGATGTTGATTATCGGCGTTGTTCTGGCGTTTACCACGCTGTATATCGCCGTGACCACCGT
>JAZPYO010000055.1:0-79049 GCA_045544195.1 Eubacteriales bacterium | reverse complement strand
GCTTTGCAACTCCTTGGCTCACAGAACGACATGGCTACGATCCGACTTGCCGCTTTGCCCTTGACGGTTATTTCCGTATGCCCCGTTGCGTTTACTGCTCTTGTTTGCTTGTCGCCGCAAATGCACGTTCTTTGTTCTGTTCCGCTTGATAAGTCGGAGGCCAAGCGGTCTTAGGAAGACAATTCAGCTTTGCAACTCCTTGGCTCACAGAACGACATGGCTACGATCCGCCTTGGTTATCTCCGTATGCCCCGTTGCGTTTACTGCTCTTGTTTGCTTGTCACCGCAAATGCACGTTCTTTGCTCTGTTCCGCTTTCTGTACACGTTGCTTTCTTTACTACCGTCCATACGCCGTATGTGTGAGTGTGGGGAGCTGATGTTTCATCGCTCGTTGTATCGCAAAACGTCGTTTCATCACTCAGCGTTGTTTCATCTTCAAGCTGTGTTGACTCCTGCACCGGCGCAGACGTTGTTACGTCAGACGTTGTTACATCAGTCGTTTCGTTGTCTTCAACAGGTGCGTTTGTTTCCTCAACGCTTATGCTCTCGGTGTCCTCTGTCGGCTCTGTTGTGTAAACGCCGCCCGGTGTGTCTGATGCTTCATCTGCCGTTGCGTTATCCTCGATCGGCGCGACCGTTACTGCATCCGTCATTATATCCGTGCTTGTAAGATCTTCGGTCTGTAAGTCCTCTGCAGGTGTGCTTGTTTCCTCGATGTGTGTATCTGTCTGCGCTCCTTGCTTTTCCGTACTGCCTTGATCTGTACTGTTGCTTGACGGTGAGCAGGATATGCTCAAGATCATAGCGCAGGCAAGTAAGGCAAGTATCGAACGTTTTATCTTGTGTTTCATATCCTTTCTCCTTTTATATGTTGCAGTACCTATTGACAAAATCTCAGATCTGTGATATTATATAGGTGTAAGGAGTGCATCCGGTAACGGTTGCCCTCGCAAATGCAGAACTAATTATTCAAAAAGAACTAATTGCTCAAACTTTGGTCGGTGAGAGGCGGTTAGTTCTTTTTGTTATTGAAAGCACTGATAACAATGCCGATGGTCGTTGCAATTAACAACAGCAGAGCGTAAAGCTCTTCATGTGTTATGTACATTGACATCACCTCCTTGATCCAAGGAGGCTCTTTTTATAAAAGAATCTTTAACCTCCTTGTGAAACAAGCGAGGTCGACCGCCACCGTTACGGTATATACCGCAGATGCATCCTTACGGTGTTATTATACCATCGAGTGCCAATTTTGTCAATGCAAAAGAGGGCACTTTTTTGTTTTATCGAAAAACGTAAAAATACATAAAAACAGCGAAACACTTGATAAAAATGAATTATTTTCAAAAAAGGGATTGATTTTTATATACGGCTTATTGTATAATACTACTATTAATGCTTGGGGGTGACAGATGCCTTGACGGTACGAACGTATATTCTCGGAATGTATAAAACGAACTGCTATATGATATCCGATCCGAACGGACACGCTGTTGTTATCGACCCTGCTGACAGATGTCAGTATCTTTTATCAAAGCTCAGCGAGCAGCAGCTCACCCTTGAAAGAATACTTCTAACACACGCCCATTTCGATCATATGCTTGCCGCGGACGAATTGCGTAAGCATACACGCGCCCGTCTGTGCGTTCACGGGCTGGACGAGCAGGGTCTGAAGGATCCCGATATATCGTATATGCGTCAGCTCGGCAGGGTGAATGAGGGCTTTTGCGCAGATGTCTGCCTTTCTGACGGCGCAGATATAGAATGCGGAGAAATACAGGCAAGGGTCATACATACTCCGGGGCATACGCAGGGCTCGGTATGTTATGTTATCGGACGCGATGTTTTCTGCGGCGATCTTGTTTTCAAGGACGGATACGGCAGATGCGATCTTTACGGCGGAAATGAAACGGAGCTTGTCCGTTCGATAATGCGTTTGAGAGAATTTTTTGAAGAAAACGGCTCGGAGTACACATTGCGCCCCGGTCACGGCGACAAGCTCAGAGCTGACGAATTTTTAAGAAAAACAGATCATCTTATACATTTTTAAGAGGTAGATATTATGGATCACGGTTATATTGCTGATTTACTTTTTCCGAATGTTACATTGACGGCAGAGGATATTGAAGCGCGCTATCCCAGGCGTGTATTGCCTGAGGGGGCAAAGGTAACGAGATTTGCCCCGTCGCCTACGGGCTTTGTTCATTTCGGCGGACTTTTTCCGTCAACCGTATGCGAAAGGCTTGCGCATCAGTCGGGCGGTGTGTTTTATCTTCGTATCGAGGATACTGACGATAAAAGAGAGATTCCCGGCGCAGCGCAGGCTCTTATCAGAACTCTTGCAATGTACGGCATAAAATTTGACGAGGGCGCTGCCATTACCGAGGACGGCGAGATATACGACAACGGTGTATACGGCCCGTACAAGCAGAGCCAGAGAGAAGAAATATATCACGTTTATGCCAAAAAGCTCGTTGCGGAGGGCAAGGCTTATCCCTGCTTTACAACGGAGGAGGAGCTTCAGGCGCTTAATGCCCAGGACAAAAAGGCAGAGGTGAAGAGCCGTGAGTGGACCGCAGAGCTTGAAGCTCAGCAAAAGGCGGAGATGCTCAAAATGCGCGAAATAACCCAGCAGGAGATAGAGGAGCACGTAAAAAAAGGTCATCCGTTCGTTCTTCGTATGCTTGCAAGCGGCGACGGCGAGCGCAAGATAAAGGTAGACGATCTTGTAAAGGGCACGCTGGAGCTGCCCGAAAACGATAAGGACGAGGTCCTTCTGAAAAGCAACGGAATTCCCACATATCACTTTGCTCACGCAATAGACGATCATCTTATGGGCACAACACACGTTGTAAGGGGCGAGGAATGGCTGCCCAGCCTGCCCAGACATCTGATGCTGTTCAGATATCTGGGATTTAAAGCTCCCAAATATCTGCATATAGCGCAGATAATGCGTCTTGACGAGGACGGTAACAAAAAGAAGCTGTCCAAAAGAGATATGGGCGCATCGCTTGACGATTATTCAAAGCTCGGTATTGCGCCTGAGTGCGTAAGAGAATATATAATGACGCTGCTCAACTCCAATTACGAGGAATGGCACGCGCAGAACCCCGATAAGACGGCGGATGATTTTCCGTTTTCTATAAAGAAGATGAGCGTTTCGGGCTGCCTGTTTGACTTCAATAAGCTGACGGACGTTTCCAAAAACGTAATTTCAAAAATGACAGCCGAAAAGGTGTATAATGACACGCTTGCGTGGGCTAAGGAATACGATGCGGACTTTTATCAGTGCCTTGCATCAGACCCCGAATACGCAAAGCGTATACTTGCCATCGGCAGAGGTACGGCAAAGCCCCGTAAGGACATTGCAACGTGGGCGGATGTCAAGCCGTATATGAGTTATTTTTACAGTAAATATTTTGAGCCTGCAGTGCAATTTGATGAAAAATTCGATCCTCAGGATATAAAAAAGGCTCTCAGTCTTTATCTTGAAAAATTCGATGCATCGTTTGATAACAGCGCGTGGTTCGACTGCATAAAGCAGATCGCGTCCGAAATCGGCTTTGCTCCCGAAATGAAGCTGTATAAAAAGTCACCCGACGAATACAAGGGACACGTGGGAGATGTAAGCTCGTTTGTGCGTATAGCCGTCACGGGCAGGGCAAATACCCCCGATCTTTACGAGATAATCACCATAATGGGTGAAGAAATGATGAAAGAACGTATAAACAATATTATTGCTAAGCTGTAACAGGAGAAAAATATGGAAAGCTCAAATTTTATACACGATTTTATAAATGAGGATCTGGCGAAAAATCCCGATCTGAAGATCCACACGCGTTTTCCGCCCGAGCCCAACGGATATTTGCACATAGGTCATTGCAAGGCGTTGGTCATCGACTTCGGCACTGCGAGAAAGTACGGCGGAATATGCAATCTCCGCATGGATGATACAAACCCCGCAAAAGAGGATACGGAGTTTGTCGAGGCTATACAGGAGGATATACACTGGCTCGGCTTTGATTGGGAGGACAGATTCTTCTATGGCTCCGATTACTTTGAAAAAACGTATGAAATAGCTGTAAAGCTCATAAAAGAGGGACTTGCATACGTTTGCGAGCTTACGGCAGAGCAGTTCAGGGAATACAGAGGCGACACATCTCACCCTGCGGTTTCTCCTTACCGCGACAGACCGATAGAGGAAAGCCTTGATCTGTTTGCAAGAATGAGAAACGGCGAGTTCCCCGAGGGAAAATATACTCTCCGCGCAAGGATAGATCTTGCATCCGGCAACTTCAATATGCGTGACCCCGTTCTTTACCGTATAAGATACATTGACCATCACCGTCAGGGAACGAAATGGTGCATCTTCCCGATGTACGATTTTGCTCATCCCATACAGGATGCAATAGAGGGAATAACACACAGCCTTTGCTCACTTGAATACGAGGATCACAGGCCGCTTTATAATTGGGTGGTAGAGCATGCAGGTCTTGAAAGTAAGCCCCGCCAGATAGAATTTGCGCGTCTGAACGTAACGTATACCGTTATGAGTAAAAGATATCTGCGTTCTCTCGTAGAGGGCGGACTCGTTGACGGCTGGGACGACCCCCGTATGCCCACCCTTTGCGGATTGCGCCGCAGAGGCTTTACAGCGAATGCGATACTTGATTTCTGCGAAAGAATAGGCGTTGCAAAGTCGAACAGCACGGTAGATATTGAATTGCTTGAGCATTGCGTAAGAGAGGATCTCAATATGACTTCTCAACGCAGAATAGCAGTTCTCGATCCTGTGAAGGTGACTGTTACGAATTATCCCGAGGATAAGGTGGAGTATTTCACAGTTTCGAACAATCCGAATGACGAAGCTGCGAAAAGCCGTCAGGTGCCGTTCACAAGAGAGCTTTACGTTGACCGCGAGGATGTTTCCGTAGATCCGCCCCCGAAGTATTTCAGAATGAAGGAGGGCGCAGAGGTACGTCTGATGGGAGCGTACATCGTTAAGTGCGACAAGATAATAACCGATGAAAACGGCAAGATAACAGAGGTGCTTTGCACGGCAGATCTTCAGTCGGGTTGTAACAACCCATTTGACGGCAGAAAGATCAAGGGCACGATACACTGGCTTTCAAAGGATCATTGCATAAAGGCGGATGTTATGCTTTATAACAGACTTTTCACAACGCCCGACCCGTCCGATCTTCCCGAGGGAAAAACGTATAACGATTATCTCAATCCCGATTCGCTTCAGAAGCTGGAGGGCTGTCTTATGGAGGAAAGCCTCAAGGATGCAAAGCCCGGCGACAAATTCCAATTTGTAAGAACGGGATATTTCTGCCTTGATACAAAGCTGCCGAACACGTTTAACCGCGTGGTAACGCTTAAGGACAGCTATAAGGTCAAATGACAGCGAATAAGACGTACATTTGTTCAATTTACAAAATGTTTACAAAAGAGACCCTCGTGCCTGTTGACACGGGGGTCTTATAATGTTAGAATAGTTTGCCGCATGGTGTGGGGCTCGTTTAAACGGCTTGTCCGTGCCTTACTCAGCGAGTTTATTTGAAAGAGAGGTGCTTTTCGTGTTTGCTATTATCGAAACCGGCGGAAAGCAGTACAAAGTATCCGAGGGGGATTCCATCTACATTGAGAAGCTGGATGTTGAACCCGGCTCTGAGTACACATTTGACCGTGTATTTGCTGTTTCCGGCAATGACGGCATAAAGGTCGGCACACCCGTTGTTGAAGGTGCTACCGTTACCGCTACCGTTGATAAAAACGGCAAGGCAAAGAAGATCTACGTTCTTAAGTACAAGTCCAAGAAGAACGAAAAGAAGAAGATCGGTCACAGACAGGCCTATACAAAGGTAACGATCAAGTCCATCAACGCATAAGCTATGACCAGGATCGTATTTTTCAAATCCGGCGATTCCTATTACGGCTTCCGAGAGGTCGGCCACAGCGGCTATGACGATTCGGGAAAGGACATCGTTTGCGCGGCAATATCCGCTATGACGATGCTCATCATCAACACCGTAGAGGTATCTATCGGCTCAAGCGTGGATTATCGGATAGACGAAAAAACAACGGATATTCAGGTCATCTGCAGGGGCGCTTTGCCGGAGTATGAAAGTGACGAAAAGAAAAATTATGCCATATCCGCCTTGCTTCAGGGATATTTTCTTCAGCTCAATGATATGGTTGAGGAGTATTACGAATATCTGCAGGTGGATGAAGAACAAAAGGATATCTGATATCCGAAAATAATTACGGAGGAATGTGAAATGTTAAGATTAAGCCTTCAGTTTTTTGCACACAAAAAAGGCGTTGGTTCTACAAAGAACGGACGTGACAGTGCTGCTCAGCGTCTCGGCGTTAAGAAGTTTGACGGCGAAAAGGTTCTGGCAGGCAATATAATCATGCGTCAGAGAGGAACTAAGATCCATCCCGGCAACAACGTTGGCAAGGGTTCTGACGATACCTTGTTCGCTCTTATCGACGGCAAGGTTAAGTTTGAAAACATTGCAAAGGGCAGAAAGTGCGTAAGCGTTTACGCTGCAGATGCCGAGTAATTGATCTGCTTTCAAAACATTAAAAGAGCTGATGCGTTTGCATCGGCTCTTTTTGCCTGAAAATGTGTTGTGTATTTCACCTGTGCGCTGCAGGGTGATGCTTGCCTGTAAGGCAGCGTATAAAGAAAACGTCTGCATTCAAGTGTTTATGCTTGAATGCAGACGCTTGTGCTTTTATTTCAGTACCTTTACAAAAACGAGTATGGAAAGCACTATGCCGACAAAGGCGTACAATCCTACAAGCGAGCCTAAAAGGCTGAATATGATACCGATTATCGGAATACCTGCAAGCAAGCCGATAACGAAGCCGCAAACAATGTCGATAAGAACGTATATTATAAGAGTGATGATGAATGATGCAATGTCGCGAACCTTAAATGCGTGGGGGAAAAACTTCTTCAAAATATCCATTTTGTACCTCGGAAAAAAGTATTTGCACTTTGTCTGTGCTTATTGTATATTGTATCACTTGATTTTGAAAATGTCAATAATAAAAGAGCGATTTTTGAAAGCAAATGCGCTTTTTGAGGGTGTTGACACGGTTTGAGATTGTAAATTTAAAGTGGATTTTTTTTTAATTTTTGTGTTTGGTTTAGAATAGGTATTGACAAAATATTTTATATGTGATACACTTGTTATACCTCTGCGTTTGAACAGCAGAGGGAGGCTGATTCGAGCGTTTTTGCCGCCATCTCCGGCTGAAATGCTCCAAATTCTACAGGAGGTGCCGAAATGAGAGAAAAGATAACACTTGCTTGCTCTGAGTGCAAACAGCGCAACTACGACAGCAAAAAGAACAAGAAGAATACTCCGGACAGACTTGAGCTGAATAAGTATTGCCGCTTCTGCCGCAAGCACACTTTACACAAAGAAACGAAGTAAGAATCGTACAGGAGGAAAAATGGCTGATAAAGAGCTGAACGAAGAGCTTAACGAAAGCGTACAGACCGCTGAGGTTAAGGCTGAAGAAAAGACCGCCGATAAAAAAGGCGATGCCAAAAAGAAGACCGAAAAGAAAAAAGGTCCCGGTTTTGGTCAGAAGATCCTGAACGTTCTTAAGGATTTTAGGGGAGAGATCAAAAAGATCACCTGGCCCACACCCAAGCAGACATTGCGTAACACGCTCGTCGTTCTCGGAATGATGATCGTTGTTGGTATATTTGTATTCTTGCTTGATACCGCTTTTTCATCGGTAGTTGAATTGCTTGCCGGAATAGGTAAGTAATTACCCGTCTGCATAGGAGGATTTCCCGATATGATGGATGATTACTCTCTTGAGCCCAAATGGTATGTTGCGCATACGTATTCGGGCTATGAGAATAAAGTAAAGGATAATATACTGAAGATCGTTGAAAACAGAGGTCTGCAGGATATTATCGTTGATGTAAGGATACCTGTTGAAACCGTTGTGGAGATGAACGGTGAGGAGAAAAAGGAATCCGAAGCAAAGATGTTCCCCAGCTACGTTCTTGTCAAAATGGTAATGAACGACGATACGTGGCATGTAATAAGGAATATCCGCGGCGTTACGGGCTTTGTCGGCCCCGGATCCAAGCCGGTGGCGCTGACAGATGCTGAGGTCGCTCAGCTCGGTATTGAGCTTGGCGATGATGCGCAGACGCCCGTTACCGTGAATCTCGGCTTTGCCGTAGGTGATACAGTCGCTATCACAAGCGGATTTTTGACTGATATAAAGACCGCAAAGGTCTCAGCTATTTCCGATGATAAAAAGCGCGTTACCGTTCTTGCGGTAATGTTCGGTATGGAAACGCCTATCGAGCTTGATATAAGCGACGTTAAGCCCTTGAAGGATTAAGGGCGCATCCAAGGATGTAAAACGTGGGAGGAAGAAATTTTATTTATTACATCATCTTCCGGGTAACCACACAGGCAAACGGCAGTTGATAAACCGTTTTGCTACAGAAAGGAATTTTGAAAAATGGCTAAGAAAATAATGGCTTACGTAAAGCTGCAGCTTCCTGCAGGTAAAGCTACGCCCCAACCCCCTGTTGGTCCTGCTTTGGGTCAGCACGGTGTAAACATCGCAGCATTTACGAAGGAGTTCAACGAAAGAACAAAGAATGATATAGGTCTTATCATCCCCGTAGTTATCACTATCTACGCTGACAGATCCTTCTCATTCATCACAAAGACTCCCCCCGCAGCAGTTCTTATAAAGAAGGCTGCAGGCATCGAATCCGGTTCTGCTGTTCCCAACAAGACAAAGGTTGCAAAGATCACTAAGGAACAGGTTCAGAAGATCGCCGAAACCAAAAAGCCCGACCTTACATCAGGCTCTCTTGAAGCAGCTATGAGCATGATCGCAGGCACAGCTCGCAGCATGGGTATTACGGTAGAGGACTAAGGGAGGTAACGAGAGATGTTTAAAGGTAAGAAATATACAGATAGCATAAAGCTCGTTGACAAGGCGAAGCTGTACGATTCCGAGGAAGCGCTTTCCCTCGTATGCCAGACTGCAAAGGCAAAATTTGATGAAACTATCGAGCTTCACGTTCGTTTGGGCGTTGACAGCCGTCACGCTGACCAGCAGGTAAGAGGCGCAGTTGTTCTTCCCAACGGTACAGGTAAGACTGTTCGTACCCTTGTATTTGCAAGAGGCGACAAGGCAGAGGCTGCTAAGGCTGCAGGCGCAGATTTTGTAGGCGCTGAGGATATGGTTGCAAAGATCACACAGGAAAACTGGTTTGGCTTTGACGTAGTTATCGCATCCCCCGATATGATGGGTGTTATCGGCCGTCTCGGTAAGGTTCTCGGTCCTAAGGGACTTATGCCTAACCCCAAGGCAGGTACTGTTACACCCGATGTTGCCAAGGCTGTTGCAGAAGCTAAGGCAGGTAAGATCGAGTACAGACTTGACAAGACAAACATAATCCACTGCCCCATCGGTAAGGCTTCCTTTGGCGCAGAAAAGCTCGGCGAAAACTTTGATACGCTTATGGGCGCTATCATCAAGGCTAAGCCCGCAGCTGCTAAGGGTCAGTACCTTAAGAGTGTATGCATAGCATCCACAATGGGCCCCGGCATCAAAATAAACACAACAAAGCTCGGCTGATTCCGAGAAAAAGTGTAAATAACCACCGACCGAAGCGTGTATTCAATACTGTTTCGGTCGGCTTCATTTTAAGGTGAGCTTACTTTGCCCGAATACATTACTATATAATAAAGGTGGTATATTTATGAAGAAGATAATAGCATTGATGCTTTGCACAGCCGCTATGACGCTATTGCTCCTGTCCTGTACATCTGACAGCGGCGATGTTACAGATACGCAGAGCCAAAAGGTACAGACAGATGCGCAAACCGATGGGCAGACCGATGCGGAAACGCTTGAAAGCATCGAAAACGATGAAAGCGTACAGGGTGTTTGGGCGGGCGCTATCGACTATGCGCCGTTTTTTAACGGACTTATCGGCGACTCTGACGAAAAGCTCGTTGAAAATGTGATGATAGATATGATCGTTGAAATGCGCGCTGACGGAACGTACAGTGGCGGATTTCAAAAGGAGAGCTTCAACAGTGCCATCGAAGAAATAAAGCCTGTTCTTGTAAGAGAATTTACGAGAATATACTCTGAAATGGCTGACCGCGCAAGCCTTGATCTTAAATCGTTCCTTGCGTCTATCGGTCATGACAGCGTTGAGTCTGTTGTTGAAGCGCAGCTCAGCTTCGATCCTGAGGAAATGATGCTTGAGGGGCAGTATCTTGCCAATGACGGCAGGCTGTATGTTTCTCTGAATACAGAGCAGGCTCCCGATATGGCTTCATACGGCGTTTACGCAGTAAACGGCGATGAGCTTACAATGAGCGACATCGTAGAGGGCGAGGACAGCACATACGGGCTTCTGAATGCCGTAATGGTCCCGATAACATTTACAAGACAAAAATAATATATCTTACTTCAAGAGCCGACGTAATTGAATTTGCGCATCAAATAATCAAATGATATAACGAGAAAAATCTGGATTTAACGTGAAGATCCGCCGACCGTAATAACGGCAGCTCCTCACGCAAAATATTTTTATCGCCGTGATATGCGGCGGAATGGAGATTATTATGAAAAGGATCATTTCTGTTTTACTTATGGTTATCCTGGCGTTTACTGCGACATCGTGTGTTTTCAATAAGAAGGTCGAATGCTCAAATTGCGGAGAAAAGGTAGAAAAAGCGGCGTTTTGTCCTGCTTGCGGCAAGGCACTTGCGGAGGATGACGGAAAATGCGACAAATGCGGCGAGGAGCTTCCGAAGGGCGCAAAATTCTGCCCCAAGTGCGGTGAGGAAAACGTATCGCAGAACAAAAACGATAAAAACGATAAAAACGATAAAAATGACGGCAACGGTGAAAACAATGATGATACCAACGGCGGCGGCGTTTTATTCCCGAATGACGAAAAGCCCGAAGAAAAAACCGTATGGCTGAAGCATACCGAGCGTACGGGCGATATTGAAACGGTTTATTTTTACAATGATAACGGTAAAATGACGGGCAAACGCAGTACGTACCTGTCAAACGGTAAGCTCTCGAGGGCAACGGAGTATATCCTTGACGAGCACGGAAACGTCAAGGAGGAAAGATATATGTATCCGACCTTCAACACGATAGGCAATTACAACGTTTACAACAAGTACACGTACGAAAACCAGTACAATTCAAACGGCGATCTGTATACCGTGAAGAAATCGAGCAGTCAAAGCGGAGTTTTTAGAACGTTTGAATACAATTACGCATCGTCGGGCACGCTTGCAGAGATGGTAGAGCGTGACTCGTACGGCGATACCGACAAGATCACCGTATATTATGAAGACGGCAGGATAAATTACGTGGACGAGGACGGATACAAGACCGTTTACAACTACGGCAGCGACGGCAGACTGACGAGTATCAAGCGTCAGGGCGATGCTGCTGAGATGCCGGAAAGCGGCGCTGTGAACGACGGTGTGTTTTACGAAACGGTATATAAGTACGATGAGAACGGAAATATCGTTTCAGAGCAAACGGGCGGAAGCGTTGACTGCACGTACACATACATAACGCTTGATGAATACGTATCACAGAGCAAGCATCAATCAACGATAGCGGAAATGGCGGATTTTCCGTCATACATAGGCAAGGCGAAGTGCGACCACTGCTCATCAAACGGCCACGATTACTGCATAGGCCATACCTGCCCGACGTGTAACGGCGCAGGCTCGGAAAGATGTGCGGGCTGTCACGGAACGGGCAAGGGCCCGATGATACTCGGCAGCGATGCGTGCCGCGTTTGCTACGGAATGGGCACGCAGATCTGCCCCAACTGCGACGGCGCAAAGAAGAAATTCTATACAAACTGAAAGAGGTGCTGTTAATGAAAAAGATCGTATTATGCTTGATCCTGGCATCATATCTGCTTTCCGCCGTATCTTGTGCGTTTCTTTTCGGCAATGCAAAATGTCCGTCGTGCGATGCGAAATACGACAAGGGCGACGCTTTTTGTAAGGAATGCGGTGCATCGCTGGAGCAAAAATGTCCGTCATGCGATAAAGAGTATAAGGACGGTGACGCTTTTTGCTCAAATTGCGGCTATTCGCTTGATAAAAAAGATAAAAACGATGACGAAAACGACGATGAGGGCAAAAACGACATCGAAGATACAGACGGTGAAAAAAATAACGCCGTAAGCGGAACGCTGCCAACGGACGAGCAGACGTCGGATAACGGCAGCTCTCCTTCAACGAGCGATCAAGCGCAGACGCCCGTAGAGCAGGAAAAGCATCCGTCTGAAATATGGCTTCTTATGAAATCCACCGTAAACGAGAACAGCGTTATGAAGTACGAATACGATTACGACGGCAATCAGACCGTTTGCGAGTTCGTTCCGTACGGCGATGAGAACACTGTTCTTATAAGATGGACGTACACGTACGGTATTGACGGCAATCTTAAAGCGTATAAGACTGAAAACTATATGTACGGCATGTCAAGCGCGGGTACGTACGGTATAAAGACTGTGGAAACACCGAAGGGAACGAAGGTCTCTGAGGAGATAACGTACGATAATACGGGCAAGGAAAGCTCTAAAAAGGTGTTCATTTACAACGCTCAGGGCGATCTTGTCGAAATGAAGGAATACAGCGGAAGCGTGCTTTCTTCAAGGTCTGAATACGATGCCAAAACAGGCAACGTCCTTAAGGATTTTGATGAAAACAATAAGCTGTCACGTGAATATTTTTACAACGAGGACGGCTACTGCTACGAGGAAAAGGGCTACCAGGACGGCATTTATGCGCATCATCAGGTGCATACCCTTGACAGCCACGGCAATCCGATAAGAACCGTTAACACTAATATCAGCACGAACAGTAAAACGGAAACGGTGAACGTATACAAGAGCCTTGAGCGTTACCGCATAGAAAACGGACACTGATTAAAAATTTATTAAGTTTTGTAAAAACGTATTGAAACGTAGCACCGTGTATGATATCATATCATCGAGGTGAGTCGTTTATGAAGGGTATCAGAATAACAAAAAAGACGGTCATTATTTTTCTTGCGTCCGTTCTTTCGCTGTGCATACTTGCTTTTTCGTTCGTTATAGGCGTTGATGCATACATCGTTCACAGCACATCTGACAGAATACTGACGCTTGAGGATGCAGGAAAGCTTTCAGACATCGACTGTATTTTAGTGCTTGGCTGTCTTGTTCGTTCGGACGGCACACCGAGCGATATGCTCAGTGACAGATTGCAGACCGCCGTGGATGTTTATGAAAGCGGCGTAACGGATAGACTGCTGATGTCGGGCGATAACGGCAGAGAGGATTATAATGAGGTCGCCGCCATGAAAACGTACGCAGAGGAGCAGGGGATATCAGCTCAGAACGTTTTCACCGATCACGCAGGCTTTTCAACGTATGAAAGCGTATACAGAGCAAAGGAGATATTCTGCGCTGACAGAATAATTATCGTAACACAAAGCTACCATTTGCACAGAGCGTTATATATCGCACGCTCGTTAGGTGTAGAGGCGTACGGAGTTTCTGCCGATGTAAGAGAGTATTCAGGGCAGACAGCGCGTGATCTGCGCGAGGTGCTTGCAAGAAACAAGGACTTTTTCTCTTGCGTATTCAAGCCGAAGCCGACATATCTCGGTGAAGAAATACCGATAAGTGACATATGTGAATATTAAAGAAAAATAACCGTTCCGATCAAGGATCGCAAGGCGTTATTTCCCAATGTCTGCACATTACAGCTGTGCAGACATTTTTTTTGATGAAAAGAGCAAGCTGTCGCAAAAAAGGAATTTTTGCAAGGCGTGATGTTAACTACTTGCAAAATTATCATTTCTAAACGTGAAAAATTATATATTATGTGAACAAAAGGTTAAAACATTTATTTATGACTTGACTTTTCACATAAAAAAAGTAAAATGAATTTGTGTAATTTTAATATGAGAAATTGAGTGCCTTTTTTACATCGCATTCGGAAAAGGAATGTCATTGAGACCATACATTAAGATACCGCTCAAGATCATTACATACGTTATCGTTGCTCTTGCAGTCGTTTTGGCTATGATGCTTGCGGGCGTAAGAGTTTTCAATATACAGATATATACTGTTCTTTCGGGTTCTATGGAGCCTGAGTATCCGACGGGCTCGTTGATATATGTCAAGCACGTTGACCCGTATACCCTTAAGGAGCAGGATGTTATTACCTTTAACCTTGTCGGCAATACTACGGCTACGCACAGGATAATACAGGTCGTAAGGGACGAGGATACGGGCGAGCTGCTCGGCTTTATAACCAAAGGAGACGCTAATGAGATAGCGGACGGCGATGAGCCGTTAAGTCCCGAAAAGGTGATCGGTACGCCTGTTTTCGTCATTCCGAAGATGGGATATCTTGCTACGTATATCCAGTCTCCGCCCGGTTGCTATTATGCAATAGCCGCAGGCGCGGCGGCGGCGCTTATCGTTACTGTCATTGATTTTTTTACCTCTGATGACTGTAAAAAGAAAAAACGAAAAAAGGGCGCGTCATCTGAGATAAGCGATGAATGTGATCCCTGCACGGACGGCAAAAAGAGCGAATAACAGCAATTAAATACATTTATATACAGACACACCAAGGAGAGAGATTATGAATACTAAGGTCAAGTCGGTAATACTTACACTTTGCGCATTGACCGTTGTTGCTGCAACGGTGCTTGCTACCCTTGCTTATCTTACCGATAAGGAAACTGTCGTAAACACCTTTACAGTCGGCAATGTTGATATATCCCTGCAGGAAACGGATGTTGACGGAGACGGTGACCAAAGCGGTAACAGCTACCACATCGTTCCCGGTAAGACATACAAAAAGGACCCCACCGTTACGGTAAATGCGGGCAGTGAGGAGTCTTACGTTCGAATGATACTCACGATCCACAACAACAGTGCGGTCAAGGCTATAATAGCCGATGGCAAGAACGGTCTTGACGGATATACCGATCTTTTCGGCGGTTGGAATGAAAACGCATGGCTGTATTACGGCTCTGTTGACAACGCTGAGGATGATACGGTATCGCTGGAATTCCGCTATTATCAGACTGTTGACGGATATGATGCAGAGGGCAACGAATCGGACGAGGTGCTTCCTGCTCTGTTCGATACGCTTATAATTCCCGGAACGCTTAACGGCGGGGAATTGGCATCGTTGTACGAAAACGGCTTCAAGATCGTTGTACACGGCCACGCAATACAGTCCGCTACGTTTGAAAACGACGAGGACGGCGCATGGGCAGCGTTTGATGCTCAGATAGGTCAATAAAAAAGTATTCACCGCATTTATGCGTTGAAATAGAATTTACAAAGAAAGGAGGAAATATCATGAAACAAAAGAAAACATCCGCAAGAAGATTCGGCACTAAGTCTATGATAATGGTTATTGCCTGCGCGCTTGTTCTCTGCGGTGTTATCGGGGGTACTGTTGCTTGGTTGATAGCTGAAACTCCTCCTGTTGTAAATACCTTTACATACGGGGATATCAATATCAAGCTCGATGAAACAGATACTGATGACGATGATGGAAACCCCAACACAAACTCCTACAATATGCTTCCGGGCAACAGTATTTTCAAGGATCCTAAGGTAACTGTTGTAAAGGGCAGCGAGGATTGCTGGGTATTCGTAAAGCTCGAAAAATCTGATAACTTTGACGATTTTATGACATATGAGATCGCTGAAGGCTGGACAGAGCTTGAAGAAGGCGTATATTACAGAGAATACGCAAAGAATGAAGACGCTGATACAGAGTATTTCGTTCTCAAGGATAATCAGGTGCTCGTGAACGGCGATGTGACAAAGGAGCAGCTCAATGCGCTTGACGCAGAGGGTGAACAGAATTATCCTACGCTTACTGTAACTGCGTATGCAGTACAGGCAGATGCTGATCTTGATGCAATTGATTCCGCTGCTGATGCGTGGACTCTGATCGCAGGTCAGAAAACGCCGTCTGACGACGGCATAGGCGCGTAAGAACGCGCTTCGATCTGAAATAAGATCGGCACTCCGCGTTGATAGCTGATCTGCGGAGCATTTAACTTAAGTTTATTATGTGACCTGCCGCCGAAGGCATTACGTGCAGCGACGAATGCGCGGCGAATGACACACAGTAAAAAAATATTTTTTAAGAAAGGTTTTGAAAAAATGAAAAAGAAGCTCATTATTGCTTTGAGTGTTGTTATGGCTGTTTCTCTTGCAGTTGGTACAACTCTCGCTTACCTCACAGACAAGGAAACAAAAGCAAACGTATTCACAGTTGGTAACGTTAACATTGATTTTGAAGAGCCTGATTTTGAGCAGGGCTCCAGCGCACTTCCCGGCGTTGCAGTTGCAAAGCAAGGCTACATCGACAATGTTGGCCCTGTAGATGCATACGTTTGGGCAACAGTTGCAGTTCCCGAAGCTATATACAACTATGTTGACCTTGATCTTAGCGGATCAGTAGCAGCCAATACATGGACGATCGGTCAGGGCAGAGAAGTTGAAATAAACGGTGACAAGTACGTTTCCGTTGCTCTTCTTTGCGAAGATGTTCTCATTGCAAACGACGAATATTATTGCTACGATTACATTCCCCTTGACGCTGTTGCTGTTGACCCCAGAGTTGACTTCAACAACGATGACGGCAAGTACTACATAGTTGAAGCAGGTAAGGCTACAGAGATCCCCTTTGATCTTTCCAACTTTGCAGTTTACTGCTCCGCTTACGCTATCCAGGCTAAAGGCTTCAACGATGTTTATGAAGCATATGAAGCTTACATGGAACAGTGGGGTGACAAGCACTTCTCCGAGGGCGCAGTTTTTGCAAACACACAGGACGCTTTCGATGCAGCTGCAGCTAAAGACGGCGCAGAGGTAGTTCTCGCTGACGGCACATACAAGCTTCCCGCTACTATCGGCGACGGCACTTCTATCCGCGGTAACGGCGGCACAGTTCTTGACACATCTGCTATCGGCAAGAATATCGTAGTTAACGATATCACTATCGAAAACGTAACCATCGAAAACGAAGTAGCTGAAGCTCTTCCCATCAGCGGTACGGCAACTATCAAAGATTGCGAGCTTTCCTGCGAGCGCGGCCCTGTTATTTACAATTGCACCGCTACAGGCGAGATCGTATTCGAAAACTGCTCTGTTTCTTCCCCCACATACGCTATTAACATCGTTGGTGAGGGTGATGTAATCATCAGAAATTCTACAATTGCAGGCTGGTGCTCATTCGGCGGCGGCGTATCCGTAACTATCGAAAACTGCGTATTCAACAAGTGCGCTGTTATCGACAACAGCGGTCTTAAGTTCTACGGCGATGCAACTGTCTCCAATACTGTATTTGATCCTGAAATGCAGATCCTTGCAAATGAAGCATCCAAGGACGTTACGATCACACTCGTTGGCTGCTCTGTAAGCGACGGCTCTGACATTGCAAATATTACAAATTCATCAAACGAAAACGGTAAAACAGTTACATTTGACATTCAGTAATTAAGCGCTGACTCTTGATTATTCGAATTTAATTTTACCACTATCCGATCCCCTACCCTCTTTTTGAGGGTAGGGAACGGTGATATGTCCGCAAGCTATTACGGACGTATTACTGTTCTTATGAAGATCAACGACATAAATGAAAGGAGTGTCAGGGTTATGTCAAAATCAGGCATTGTAAAACGCATTGCTTTGATCGTATCTGCACTGATGATATTTACCGTTGCGGTATTTCCGACTGTATCGTATGTCATAACTCAAACGCGCCCGCTGACAAATACATTCAGACCGACACCGTATCCGCTCGGACAGCTTACGCTTAATAAAACAGTCGAGCATCCTCTCGGGGCGGGATATACTATCCCCGATGCAATAAAATTCCTGTTCAACATTGATCTCGGCTCGGATTATGCGGGTAAGACGCTCAGCGCCGAAAACGGCGAGAGCTTTACCGCAGATGATGAGGGGAATATTTCCGTTGCCGTGAAGCCAGGCGCTTCGCTTACGCTTAACGGTATATTTGCAGGAACATCCGTCACGGTTACTGAAACGGATATTCTTCCCGGATTTTCCGTAAAGGACGGTCAGAACGAAAAAAATGTTATCATACAGCCCGATGCCGTATCTGTTGTGGATTATATAAATGTATATTCTCCGGCTGAAGCTGAAAAAAATGTGGCGCTTAAGGGCGAAAAGATACTGCGCGGCAGACCGTGGCAGGAAGGCGACAAATTTACATTTCTGCTCGAATATCATACGGGCGATCAATGGGTATCACTCGGTACAAGAGAAGTTGAATACGATCCTTTGAATGATGACTTCAATAAATTTGATTTTTCGGATGCGCTTTCCGAGCTGCATTTTGACTCTGTCGGTGTTTACGCGTTCCGTATGACAGAGCAGGCAGGGCATGATGAGGGCGTTATATACGATATGACGGTCAACCATTTCAATATAGCGGTTACAGACAGCGATATGGACGGAAGGCTTGAAATTTCATCCGTTACCGCTTCTGAAAACGCACAGGCTGTTAAAGAGCAGGACGGCTCGCACACGGTAAGTGTTCAGTTCAACAACTCGTTTGTTCCGTTGCCGCCCGTTGAAGGCTCTGCTTCCGCTTCGATAACCGTAAAGAAGACGGTCAAGAATGTCGGCACGGCGTCTATCGGTCCTGAGGGATTTGAATTCGTCCTTGAAAATGATGCTTCGGGCGAAAAGACTGAATTGAAGACGGACAAAAACGGTAATGCGATATTCGATCTGATCTACACCGAAAATGATATCGGCGTTCATACTTATAAGCTGTACGAGGTAAATACGGCTGTTCAGAACGTGACGTACAGTGATAAGGTGTATGACGTTACGGTAAGCGTGGCGTTTGATGACAACGGAGAATTGAAGGCTGTTGTTTCTGTTGACGGACAGATGACGGATGATCCCGTTGTATACTTCGAAAACGTATACGATGCAGACGTAGACGTACCGCCTACGGGTGACATGGTATTTACGGTGATAGTAATGTCGCTTGCATCATCGATCGGTATTATGTGTATGCTTACGAGAAAACGCAGAACTCACTCAACGCACTAAGATCAAAGTTTTAAAAAAAGCGTGATGCTCTTTATTGGGTATCACGCTTTTGGTTTTAAAGATCCCATGCAGCCGATCAGAAAGGCTGCTGTGTTATTTCGTTTACCGTATTTTTCAAATATTGAATAAAGCATTCGGGTGCGCGGGCTGATTTTTAACCGTCTATGACGATGGTGCCGTTTGCGTTCGGTATTAGCCAAGTGAGAGGCAGAACCACTGTCAAAATCGGACTTTCCGCCGCGCCTTGCTGTTTTTTAGCACAAAATTTACCGAAAATTTATTATAAACAGTATTAATATATTATTTTATTGTTGTATTATTTATTGACAGCAGTTAATAGATATAAACCGAAAGGATATAATATACATTATGAAATATCTCGTTCTTCTGTGTGACGGTATGGCGGACAGACCGATACCGTCGCTTGACTATAAAACTCCTATGCAGGCGGCGAAGAAGCCTTGTATGGATGAGTTGGCGAAAAGCTCGTTTTGCGGTCACGTTCTGAATGTTCCGAACGGTATGGTTCCCGAGAGCGATACGGCAAATCTCGCGGTAATGTCATACGATCCCAAGGAATATTCGCACGGCAGATCTCCTTTGGAGGCTGTCAGTATGGGGCTTGAAATGGATCCTGACGATACTGCATACAGATGCAATATCGTAACGATATCCGAAGAGGAAGAAAATTACGACGACAAAATAATGCTCGATCATTCGGCGGATGAAATATCAACTGCCGAGGCGGATGTTCTTATAAAGGCGATAGATGAGGCATTCGGCACGGAAAGCCGCAAATTCTACACGGGCATCAGCTACCGTCACTGTCTTATCTGGAAAAACGCCCCCGGCTTGTATAACTTCAGCCGTCCTCACGATATAATCGGCAGGCGCATAAAGGATTATCTGCCCGAGGGTGAAATAGGCGGTCAGTTCGTTGACTTTTTCAGAAAAAGCTACGATGTATTGAATCATCATCCCATAAACGAGGAACGCCGCAAAAGAGGTCTTAAGCCTGCAAACTCGATCTGGCTGTGGAGTCCCGGCACGAAGCCCCAGCTTCCCAATTTCAAGGAAAAGTGGGGAATTTCCGCGTCGGTCATTTCTGCCGTTGACCTTATAAAAGGCATCGGACTTTGCGCAGGTATGCGTTCGGTAGATGTTGAGGGCGCGACAGGAAACGTGCATACGAATTTCAAGGGCAAGGGAGAAGCCGCAATCGAGGAATTCAAAAACGGCGCAGATCTTGTATACGTTCACGTTGAAGCCCCCGACGAGTGCGGACACAGGGCTGAAACAGAAAACAAGGTTCGCTCAATAGAGCTTATAGACGAGCATATTTTAACTCCTGTTTACGAGTATCTGAAAAACAGCGCGGAAGACTTCAAAATATTGGTATTGCCCGATCACCCGACGCCTGTTGAAATAAGAACTCATACATCTGACCCTGTTCCGTTTATGATGTATTCGTCAAAAAAGGCTGAAAAGGGAATACCTTCATTTACCGAGGACAATGCAAAAACTGATTTTTATCTTGATAAGGGCGAGTTTTTGTTCGATTATTTCATCGAAAAAGGCGTCTGATGAAGCAGGGCTCTGACATACGAGGAAAGGAATATTAATATGGATAACGAAAAGAGATCTAACACCCCATCACTTGATGACGAGCTTATAACGGGCGACGATACTGCCCCTGAGGGTATTATTGCATACGATGACGGCAGAGTGAAGCGTCCTGCAAAAAGAACGCTTATCCAGGAGGTCTTTGACTGGGTAGAGGTAGTCGTTCTGTCGCTTGCGGCGGTTCTTATCATATTTACGTATTTCGGCAGACTTGCCGTAGTTCAGCAAACGTCTATGCTGTATACGCTTTTGCCCGGCGACACGATGCTCATATCCGATCTTATGTACGATCCCGAAATCGGCGATATAGTTGTTTTCCACGCTCCCAAAACGGCGAATATCCACCCTGAGCCCCTTATAAAGCGTGTTATCGCTACGGGCGGTCAGTCGGTGTATATAGATTTTAAAAATTGGGATGTATACGTATACGATGATCCCGAACAGAAGCTGAATACCCTGCAGCAGATAAAGGATGCGGGTATAACTCCTCTTGCTGAGGAATATATAAAGACGAACGCCGCATACGATCCCAACTCCGCTATGGCGTTTTCGTCAAGAGCTTATCCTGTAAGACTTGCGGATGATGAGCTGTTCGTAATGGGTGACAACCGACAGGTATCAAGCGATTCAAGATCGTTCGGACCGATAAAGGAAAGCTACGTTGTCGGAAAGGTTCTGATACGTGTAGCTCCTACGGATAAGTTTGGTAAAGTGTAATGCCGACGGATATAATTCAATGGTTCCCGGGGCATATGGCGAAGACAAAACGCCTTATCAAAGAAAATTTAGCCTCGGTAGATATAGTTATAGAGCTGCTCGATGCAAGGATCCCGTACAGCTCGGCAAATCCTCAGCTTAAGGAGCTGATAGGGCAAAAGCCCGTTATAACCGTGCTTAACAAATCGTCGCTTGCTGATGAAAAAGCGAGTGTTCTGTGGAGAGATTACTACATTTCCAAGGGCAGACGCTGTATAATTTGCGACTGCATAAACGGCGGCGGCCTCGGCTTGTTGAAGGACGGTATATCAAAGGTCCTTGCGGATAAGCTCGCGCGGTATGAGGAAAAGGGAATGTCGGGCAGGCATATAAAGGCGATGATAGTCGGTATTCCGAATGTAGGTAAGTCGTCGCTTATCAATAAGCTGGCACGCGGCAAGTCGGCAAAGGTCGAAAACCGCCCCGGTGTTACGGTAAATAAGCAATGGGTCAGCACGAGCATCGGAATAGACCTGCTCGATATGCCCGGCGTTCTGTGGCCAAAGTTCGATTCCAGAACGGTTGGCGAAAATCTCGGCGCAACGGGCGCTATTAAGGACGATGTGCTTATTCCCGAGCAGATAGCAGCAAGCCTGTGCGGTACGCTTAAGCGTCTTTATCCCGAGCTTTTGTGCGCAAGATACAAGACAGATTCACAGAAGCTGTCCGAGTGCAAGGACGGCAATGACGTTCTTGAGCTTATATGCAAAAAAAGAGGATTTCTCCTGCCCGGCGGCGTTTTTGACACCGAAAGAGGCGCAAAGGTCGTTTTGGAGGAATTCAGGAACGGAAAGATTGGAAGGATGACCCTTGAAAGACCAAACGATACTTTTATATGATATTGAAGAATCCCTTGAAAGCAAGGGATTCAGTTTTATATGCGGCGTTGACGAGGCAGGCAGAGGACCGCTTGCGGGCGATGTATACGCCGCCGCCGTCATTTTGCCGAAGGGGCTTGTCATAGACGGGCTGAACGATTCAAAAAAGCTGACGGAAAAACGCAGGGAGGCGCTGTTTGACGAAATAACGTCTAACGCCGCAGCATACGGAATAGCAAGCGCAAGTGTAAAGGAGATCGACAGCATCAATATACTGAATGCCGCTATGCTTGCGATGAACAGAGCTGTGAAAATGCTTTCTCCTGCGGCTGATTTTGCGCTGATAGACGGAAACATTGCAAGAGGCTTTGAAATACCGTGCCGGACTGTCATAAAGGGCGATGCAAAAAGCCCGTCGATAGCGGCGGCAAGTATTCTTGCAAAGGTCAGCCGTGACAGAGCGTGCTATGAGCTTGATAAAAAATACCCGCAGTACGGCTTTGCAAAGCACAAGGGCTACGGAACAAAGGCGCATATTGAAGCCTTGCATAAATACGGCCCGTGTCCTGAGCATCGAAAAACGTTTCTGAAATTTCTGAACAATGGCAAGTAACGGAACTCTTGGCGCACTCGGAGAGAGTGTTGCCTGCGAATACCTTGAAAAAAACGGCTACCGCATAATTTGCAGAAATAAACGTTACGGTCACTTTGAAACGGATATTATTTGCGAGAACGGTGGGTTTCTGGCTTTTGTTGAGGTGAAAACGAGAACGAAATGCCACTACGGCAGACCTGCAAGCTCGGTAGATAACAGAAAAAAGCAAAATCTTATATCGTGCGCCGAAGCGTATATTGCCGAATACGGCACGAACGGCAAGGCGGTGCGGCTTGATGTTATTGAGGTGTATATAACGAAAAGCGGTATCCGCACAGAGCATCTTACAGGTGCGATAACGAAATGATATAAGGCTTTACAAAGGGGGATAACGGTGTGTTTGAATACGTAAAGGGCTTTTGCAACTCGTTTTTGGACAGAGGCATGCCCGGCTTTGATATTGAAATATGCAAAGATACAAAGCGTGTTTTCCGTTATATGAACGGTTACAGCGACGTTGAAAACGGCGTAAAAGTAAACGGATGTGAAAAATACAATATATATTCCTGCTCAAAGCCGATAACGTGTACATCAGCGTTACAGCTTTACGAAAGGGGGCTTTTTTCTCTTGACGATAAGCTAGCCTGCTATATGCCCGAATTTGATAATATGACGGTGCAAACGCCGAACGGTATAAAAAAAGCCGAAAAGCCCATACTTATAAAGCATCTGTTTGAAATGACGGCAGGCTTTACGTACGATTGCAGATCGGAGCTTCTTCAAAGGGCGATAAACGATACCGACGGCAAATGTCCCACAAGACAAACGATAGGGTATCTTGCAGGACAACCTCTTTCCTTTGAGCCGGGCGAAAAATGGCAGTACAGTCTTTGCCACGACGTTTTGGCAGCGCTCGTTGAGCAGATCAGCGGACAGCCCTTCGAGGACTATGTAAAGGAAAATATCTTTTCGCCACTCGGTATGGATAATTCGACGTTTATGCTGCCCGAGGAGCAGATAAATACCGTCTGCCCGCTTTACAGATTTGAAAACGGCAAAGCACAGCGTGTGGATAACCATATCATACCGTACAAGATAGGCACACAGTTTGCAAGCGGCGGGGCGGGATGCGTGTCCACGCTTGACGATTATATGAAATTTATAAACGGTCTTTACTCGTACAAGCTATTAAAAAAGGAAACGGTCAATCTTATGAGCACTGACCGACTGAACAACTGTATAAAGGATGCATATTGGCACAGAGATAACCACGGCTACGGGCTTGGCGTAAGATGCCCTGCGCATAACGGAAATTTCAGCGATTTCGGCTGGGACGGGGCGGCAGGAGCGTATCTTGCAATAGATATACAGAATGGAATAACCGTCTTTTTTGCGTGTCATTTGCTGAGCAATCCCGTGCAAAATATGTATCCTATGCTGTACCGTCTTATAAAAGCGGAAATGACGGACTGCAACGTTCAGCCCGTTCTTGACGAGCTGAAGCAGTTATACAACTACACGTTTTAATTCAGAGAGAATTTTAAAAGAGCGTATCGGAGCTTTTCCGATACGCTCTTTTTCGTTACTGCCTTCTTATTCAGTCAGCCTTTTTGGAAAGATACATCTTATGCACGAGCAGATACGAGGCGGTATTCATCAATGCAAATATCACGACAAGTAAAAGCAGTACAAGAATTGATATTACGGCATTTGAATGGAAGATTATCCGCCAGGCGATTATACAAAGGAGTAAAACGTACGTAATACACCCGAATATATCGCAAATAAACTGCCTTGACGATACGATTGATAATATATCCTTTATAATATCAAGGCGTGACGATACGGCTGACTGTCTGTATTCTCTTGCCGTTTCCGTGTCCTTGCTTCGAGCAATGATGCTGAGTGCGAACACCGCAATACACGGGCAGATGAGAATTACCGTTGAGGACGGTACGGGAATTTTCAGCAATCTGAAAAGCGATGCTGCAACGGGGCTTAATATAAAGAACGTTACAAGAAACGATGCGCAGTATTTTATGCTTGATACCACCGTTTTCAGATATTGCTTTAAAATTTTCATACGCTTGTGTTCCTTTTCTTTGATCCCTTATCCGTATTTTCGAGAATATAAGGATCGTATGTATTGAGCATTGCCACAGAATTATTTGCCGTTATCTTCGATTTCAGAATATCGTTTCCGTTTGCTATTGTGACGGACTGCCATTCTGCCGACGTGCCGCCGAACGATGCCTTTACAAGAGCGTTGCACATTCTGAATGATGAAATTCCGATGGATTGCAACCCTTGCGGCAACGTCACGTATTTAAGCTCAGTACATTCGTTGAATGCAAGAGCGCCTATTGATGTTACCTTTGACGGAATATCTATCATCTCAAGCACCGCACAGCCGTAAAACGCACCTTCGCCAATATCGGTCATACCTTGAGAAATGCTGACGGATCTCAACGATGTGCAGTCAGCAAATGCGTACATTTCAACTGACGTTACGTTTTGCGGGATCGTTATATCGGTGATCTTACAGCCTTGAAATGCCGCTCTGCCAATAGACGTTGCGGCAGCTGCATCAGTCGGTATAGTGCTGTTTGCAAAGCCTGCTATGACCGATTTATTTTCCGTATCTATAATACAGTTTCCTGTTACCGTATATTTTGATGACGATGAATTTATGACGGGGCGGGCGTATTTTGCGTATCTGAATACTCCGTATCCGATGCTTGTTACGGACTGCGGAATATTTATCTGCTTTAGTGACGGGCAGTATTCAAATGCGTGATCGCATATCGTTTTTACCGTTGAGGGCAGAGTGATATAAGACAGCGATCTGCAATTATGAAACGCATACGCACCTACTGAGGAAACTCCCTGCGGTATAGTTATGCTTTGCAGAGATGTGCAGTCGTAAAAGGCATAATCGCATATATCCGTAACGCCGCTTTGTATGATAACGGATACGATTTCGTTTTTGTGAGCTTTCCACGGTATCGTGCTTGGCGTTGCGAATTTACCCATTGAGCCTGAGCCGTATATGCTCAGAGTTTTCGTCGCTGTGTCGAATTTCCAACCGACGCTGCTTTCCTTACACGGCGTTTGCACCGTTTTTACGCTATGGCATACGGCACATTCATACGATGCTTTGCCGTTTGAGTAATACGTCGGAGCAAGCGTTGTTTTTTCGTTTATCCAGGTGTGCTTATGAACGAAGCTTTCCTGGATGCTTCCGTCTTTGAACATCGCCATAGCAGAGCTGTACGCCCTTGATATTACATCGTTTTCCGTTCCGCTCGGCAGATCGTACTGTATAACGGGCACACGGTACGTTGTATTCGTCGTTGTGTACGGCGTGAATTCCGCGCCGACTCCGTCAACGATAATATCCGCTATCAGTCTGTACTTATACTGCGCTGACGTATCGTATTCATAAAATCCGTACTTATTATACGTTGCTATCGTTGCGTTTTTGCCGATGGAGTCCTTCATAAGATAGCAGTTTTTTATTTCCACCGTCTGCACGGACGTTGTTTTTGCTATACTGTAAAATGCGTGAAGATCGCTGAAAGCAATGCAGTTTTCGAGATATATTTTAGAATAGTTGTCTATTGCAAGGAATGCTCCGTTATCCGATGATCTCGTATAATCGAGAGTAGCCGTTGAAATACAGTTTTTAAACGATGCGTTAACGCAGAAGTTATAGCCCATAAACGAGCCGACTCTGTAATTTGCGCTTATACTTCCCGTTACGTATACCTTATCTGACGTGACGGTAGGAAACGTCGAAATATCGTTCGTTTTGTAGCCGCCTGCGGTATCGCCTGCAACTATTCCCGATGCTGAGTGTCCCTTTGATGTGATGCTTGCGTTTACGGCGCAATGGCTTATGGATACGTCGGACGATGACGAGCTTACAACGCCGACGAGTCCGCCGCAGTAGTTTCCGCCTGCGTAAAGCGTTCCTTCAACTGAGCAATCAGTGATAGCTGCACGGGAAGTGACGTTTGCGATAATTCCGCCCACACGGTCTGAGCTTGTTGTAAAATTGACGTTTTTAAGATGCAGAGAGTTGACGGTACATCCGTCTGCACCAAAGCCGATAAAGCCGATGTCCGATGCTGTATTATCTGCATTTGTAAGATTGCTTACTGTGTTACCGCAGCCGTTTATTACTCCCTTGAATGCGTATGAAGCATTTTTTCCTATCGGCGTCCACGATTTGCCGGTCATATCAAGGTCCTTTGCTACGTTGACTGTGGCTGATGAATATGACGTGTCGGAATTTATCATTGATGCAACGGCAATAAGCGCATCTGGCGTGCGTACGGTAAATTCTGTTCCCGACTGAATAAAGGCGCTGTTTACAACGCACGAGGTGCTTGTGACTGACGCGCCCGATACCGCATAGCCGACGATGCCGTCCGCCCCTGAGCTTAATGCGGTAATATCAGCGTTTACCGTGCAGGAGCTTACCGTTATCGATGCGTGGATCGACGTTACCGCGCCGATAATACCGCCTGCGCCCGTTTCATTCGTTTTGATAACTCCGCTGACGGTGCAGTTCTTTACAGAGGCTTCTCCTGCGCCCTTTGCCTTGCCGATAATACCGCCGACGTATCCCGTTCCTTCCTTTACAGACGATAGCGTTACCGACTGTAAATTGAGGTCCTGCACGCTTGCGCCTATTCCCGCAACACCGATAAATCCAAGGCACGTGCCTGTATAATTTTCTCTTTTAAGATTGCTTATCGTGTGTCCGTTTCCCTTGACTGAGCCTGTATAAACGAAGCTGTCGTTCTTTCCTATCGGCTTGTAGCTCTTGCCGCTCATATCAATATCGTTTGCAATATTGATATTGTAAGAGGTGTATGACACAGATGTGTCACCCTGTTCGCCGTTTATTATCATTGCGACCTGCATAAGTCCGTTTGCGGTATATACGGTAAATTCGTTTCCGTTTAACGTATAATCCTCAGCGGCGCTGACCGATCCTACAGCGCAAAGCGATAAGGTGAATATCACGCATAAAAATGATATGATCTTTTTCATAATATTACTCCTTTCTGATATTGCGCTCAGCCTGCCGTAAAGCCGAAATCGGCATATACGGGGCAGTGGTCGGAGATTATGTGGCAAAAGCCCTCCGTGCCGTATACCGTGTTGTGATTAAGGACAGACGTCTTAACGCTTGACGATGAGGATGTGAAAACTACGTGGTCGATGAATGAATCTGTTACGGGCGTAAAATCGTACCGCGTTTTATATTCGGAAAGATTGCTTCCCGAGCCGTGAAATCCGCCCGATACCTTAAGAGTGCCGTTTACTCTTGCAACGTCGCTTGCAACGAGTCCGTTGATCTCAGAGCAGAACTGCTTGAAGAATACCTCGTTGAATCTGTGGCTGTTGAAGTCGCCCACGCAGAATATTCTCGTTTGCGGATATTTTTCCTTATACGCATTTACGATAGCAGCTTCCGATGAGGCGCATTCGTTCATATACTGCGGATGCAGATTTGCAAGCTGACTGCCGTGATCCCAGTGTGAATTTATGACGATAAATCTTTGATCGGGTGTCGATCTGCTCTGAAGAACGAGCTGGGATGCGCCTCTGAGATAAACGCCGTTTTTGCTTGCGGCGCTCGTGTGATAATCGTAATGCTGATACTTACATTCAAGCGCGGTATACTTGTCCGCGCGGTATATCATAGGCGTGTAGTTGTTTTTGCCGTTGTACGAGCAGAGGACGAGATCATATCCAAGAGCATATTTTTCATTCAGAACGCCGATGTAATGCGGCAGCTGCTCCTGCCATTTGAAGCCTGCCTCCTGAAGACCGAGAACGTCGGGGCTTGACGATATGAGAAGACCTGCGAAAAGCTCAACTCTTTCCCTTACAGGCAGAGCGTTTGCGTACGTTGCCTCGCCAAGCGTATACGGCATTACGTTGAAGGTCATTATTCTTGCACTCGTCGCACTCGGACGTGATAAAACGGGCGCAAGCATATTTTTGCTCGTATAGCTTCCCTTTGGCAGAGTCTTATTTGCGTTTGATGATTTGAAAAGACTCGATGCAAGCTCCTCTGCGGCTTTTCTTGCGCTGAACGAGCCGCCGCACAGTATCTGAAGGGAGCCCGAATCTGCAACGACGTCGTATTCCATAATGTAACCGCCGTTTTCGTAATGGGATACTGAAAGGTCTCTGTTCGTTTGACCTATCAGTATTTCTCTTGCAGATACGGGTGTTTCCACATCGGCGCATATCTGCATTTCTATGTTATATACGCTTTTTACCGTATTTCTCAGCGTGTCTGCGACGGTGCGGTAGCCGTCAAGGTAGGTTGCGTATACTATTTTCGTTTTTGACAGGTCCGATATGCAAAAGCCGTCGGGCAGAATGTCAGTGCCCTTGTGATAGTAGCTTTTGAACGTGAGCGTTTGGCTTTTTTTATCGTAGCCGGATGGCAAAAGATCGTTTATATAGCACGATGCTGCCTGCGTGATATAGCTTTCGTAATTTGAAATGACGGCAATATTTCCTCTTTGTGTCTGACCTATGGCGTACGTGTCCGATGCGTTATTGAACGCTGCTTTTATTTCCTGACAGTCGCCAAACGTGCTTTCACCGATGATCATATATTTACCGTTCGGGTCTGCAACGGAGTCGTACGTCAGCTCAAGAAGAACTCCCGTGCGCTCGTATACGGCGTCAATTATCATTTCCGCTGCCTGTATGACCGTGTCCGATGCGTTTGACGAGCATAAAACGTCATACTGTGCTTTTCCGTTTTTGATTATTTCTGTCGTATGGTCGAAAAACGGCAGAAGCGCGGTTATATCGTCGCTTGATATAACTCCGTCGGAATTGACGTCGGCGTTTTTGTCAAACGGATATTTTTCAGGGTCCTTTACGTGCTTCAACAGACGGATAACGTCCTTCGTGTTTATCCTTCCGTCGCCGTTAAGGTCGCAATCGAGCGATATTACGGCGGCAGATATATCCTTGAACGGAATGACCGCTATACAGATCATCGGTACAAGCGCAAGGATAATGCATAATAAATGAAGCAGATGTTTCTTTTTCACGGCGTTCACCTCAAAATCGTGTATTTATACTGAAAACAATAGATGTACTGATTCTAATATAATACAAAACAAAGAAAAAGTCAACACTCACGGCGGTATAAAAAAAGAACGGATGGCTATCCGTTCTTCTTCGCTTTGATATATTTATTTTGATCTTCCCGCCTTATAGCTTTTATAGACCAATGTGTGAGTTATCACCATCAATACAAGAAAGACGGCAAGATATGCAGGTAAAAGCGATATTGAAATGTACTGCGCGATCACACCGAAAAGCGGCGGCATAAGCAAAAATCCCGTATAGGCGAATGCCATTTGCACGCCTATCATCGAAAGCGAGCGTTCAGCGCCGAATACGCCGGGCGTCATATGAATGATGCACGGATAAACGGGGGCGCAGCCGAGACCGATCACGCAAAAGCCGATCAACGCAAAGACGGGGCTTGTCGGAACGAACAGACAGGCTATTCCGAGTGTGATAATGGAAAGCCCTGCCCGTATCAGCGTATGATCGCTGAGCTTCATTGCAAGAAAGCCGTTTGCAAATCTTCCGAGCGTTATTCCAAGGTAAAACATACTTGCGTATCCTGCCGCCGCTTCGGGAGAAAACGACCATCTCTGCACAAGATAGCTGCTTGCCCAGAGCGATGCTGTAAGCTCCATTGAGCAGTATGAAAAGAACAGAAAAAAGCACGCAACTGCGCCCTTTACGGAAAATATCTCCTTGAACGATAACGGCTTTGCTGACATCTCTGAGCAGTCTTGCACTACTTGCTTTTTCCATACAGGTATGCTTATGAATACGATAACGGATATTACAGCCTGAATTATCGACACGATAAGATATCCGTAATTCCAGCTCTCAAGGCGTATGAGCGAATAGCTCATAATATACGGGCTTATTGCCGCGCCGACACCCCACATACAGTGAAGCCAGCTCATATGCTGCGCCTTGTAGTGCAGGGCAACGTAATTGTTCAGTATCGCATCGACACCGCCCGCGCCGAGTCCGTACGGAACGGCAAAAAGCATAAGCATCCAGAAGCTGTGGCTTATCGAAAAGCCGAACAGACCGAATGATGTAAGAACGATGCTGACAGCGGTGACCTTTCCCGCGCTGAATTTTGAAAGCAGCTTTCCGCTGAAAAGACTTGAAATTATCGTTCCTATGAAAATAGTGGCTGAAATGAAGCCTGCGTATGACAAAGGCACGCTTATCTGACTGTGAAGCACGGGCCACGCTGAGCCGAGCAAAGAATCGGGAAGCCCGAGGCTTATAAAGCATACATATATTAATGCAAGAAGCAAGCTGCCCATTTTGATAATACCTTTCTTAAAGCTGTTGTTTTTTTGAAAAAAAGGATCGCTTTTACGCGCGTATCTGCATACAAAAGCGATCCCTTATTTTTTATTGTAAAGGCGCTTTATGCTCCTTTAAAACGGTCTGCGTATCGTAGAATTTCCAATTGTTTCTGTTCCACAGATCGTCCTTTACGCTTGCCCAGCGCGACGGCAGAAACGTGTTGCCGTTGTTTGTGCTTGTTGAAAACACGTCGGATATTATGACGAACTGCTCGTGAGCTGTTTTTTCGCTGTTGTCTATCTTCTTTTTCGTAAAGGGGTTTACGGGGTCTTTTATGATGCCGCTTGTCGCTATCGTGGGGACATCGGCGTTTGTCATAAATTCATCTGATACGGAATACGTATCGGCGTTAAAATCCTTTACCATGAGAAGCGGATAGTAAAATTCTGCGTTTTTAGTTCTGTCGTTGTCAATATTAAGCTCATCTATCTGCATAAGGTCACGGCCGTGATCGGCTACGAGGATTATTCTCGTATTATCGTATACGCCCTGCTCTTTCAGATAGTCGAACCACTCACCGAGCCTTAAGAGCGATGACATATTTATGTGATAATGGCTCATGCGGAATGTCGAATCGACCTTAAGATGTACGCCGTCAACTGTAAATCTGTCCGAATGCTCCATATCGTACTGCGTGTTGTCTACCTCCATTTTGGGAGTGTAGTCGGGCGCTTGCAGAAGCATAGGCTCGTGCGTTGAGTCATTAGTCATAAAAAGAAATGTGTTTTCATCGCCGTCTGTTATATCAGTCATCTTCGCCATATTTTCAAGCACCTCATACGAGCTCATAAACGGCGCGTAAAGACCTGACGCGCTCGATGTGCTGTGCTGCGTCTGCGTTGAGGTGTTGCCCTCCTCAAAGTCGGTTTCCACCTGATTGTACTGACCGTCACCGTATACGGCGGGCTGGAAGAACAGGGGCATACACTTCATAAAGCTGAGTAAAAAGAAGTTTCTGTGATTGTTCTGTATCGTCTTTTCCTTTTGCTCTTCGCTGCTGAATTTTCCCTTTGTTATGTAAGCGTCGATATCGGGATATTCGTCAAATATGCTTAAGTCGGGTATCCATTTGTAATTTGCGTAAACGGGATCAAGCACCGTTACATCATATCCGTTTTCGGAAAACAGCACGGGCATCACCTTCAATGCCTCGTTGTGCTTTGAAACGAGAGATTCGTTTTCACGCTTGTTGATCTCCACGGGCGTATATTCGTATCCGCCGAGCAATGCGGGAGATGCGAAATTCGTGTATCCGCCGAAGGATATAGTGTTTTTGTAGTATGTAAATCCTGAAAACTTTTCTTTAAGTTCGGGCTTTTCCTTGAATATGTACGGTATGTACTGCCCCATTGCTCTGTCAAGCATTATCACAACGACATTTTTGCCGTTCTTGCTCAGCTTGAAGTCGGGAATACCGTCAGTCTGCACAGTTACCTCCTTTACAGACGAGCTTATCGTAAAGGCGTTTACTGCGGACATACCGCAAAGGGCGATAGTTGCCGTGAGCAGTATATATGACATTACACGTCTGAATTTAATTGCGCATACTGCTATAAGAGCGACGAGCGCCAATACGATAATTGCGTTCAGCACCTGTGAAAAGACTGAGAATGAAACGCCGTTTTCGTACTGAAGCGTCGGGGAGATAACGCCGAGCTTTGTTCCGAAAAACATATAATTTATGATCGCAACGGCGGAGAATATCCACAGAAAGCGTTCAAACATAACCTTTCCCTTAGGGCTTGCGAGCCAATAGAATACGCCGAGCCAGACGAGGAAAAATCCTGCTGCCATACAAGCTGAGCTTACAAGATACCACATCGGGTTATGAAAATGCGATGCGTCTATATATTCCTGGGGAGATGCCGAAATAAACGTTGAGGGAATAAGAACTCCCATAAGCACGGTCAGAAATACTGCGCCTGAAATGAAGTATTTACGCTTCGGCTCGTATACCGCAGTGCTTTGTCTTTTCGGAAGATGCGTTTTTATGATGTTCAGCAAAAGAGGGATCTGGAGCAAAAGTCCGAGGCATAAAAGCGCCTGATTGATCTTGTCGGTTGCTCCTACCGATGCGATAAAGGCGATAACGCACGCAATTCCTATGACGGACAGCGAATATCTCAATACCTTTTGAGGATCTTTTATCTTGTAGAAGATATTTTTCAAAAGTGAAAATACGTTGTTCAGCGTCCAGTAAAATACAAGGCACGAGGGCGATGTGTAAAGGAAAACGAGAAAGAACAGCGCCATAGCGTAAAGCTGTATCTTTGTTTTAAGAGGGAAGCCCTTTAAATAAATAGCGCTTGATACGACGTTTACCGCTGTCATAAGTATCGGCAAAAGGTTTACCGTTATACTGCCGATAACTATAAGACCGTCGGGCGCTCCGAGATCCTTTATAGGACCGAACGGTACTCCGTCGAGGACCTCTAGCCTCGACAAAAACTGATACGCCGCCATAAAGAACGGTATTTCCAAAAGCAGAGATACAGAGCCGTTAAGCGCGTTTGTCGGCTTGTAATTGTTCTGTCTGTAATACGTTTGCAGTATCATCATTCTCTCGTCGCCCGAGAACGTTTTTTTGATATGTGATACGCCCTTTTGGAGCTTTGCTTCGATATCACGTGTTTTTTCCTGCATTGCGTCTGCGCGCTTATACAGCGGCAAAACGAGGATATTCATGAGCAGGCTCAGAAATATTATTGCAATTCCCGGGTTTTCAACGATGCTGTTCGCGCCTCTGAATATTATCTCAAATATGAGCTTCAACGGGCCTAAAAAGATAGTTTCAAGAATGCTTAAAAATGACATTTTACTTTTCCTGTCCTCCTTTTTCCGTAAGCTCTGAATATTTTTTTAACAGATAATCTACTGTAAGAGCTGCGCCTTGTGAGAAATTTGCCCACGTTTCTTCCTTGACGCTCTTGCGTCCTGAAGCGTATTTCGGGTCGGATATGCAGGTGTCGATAACGTCCTTCAGGCAGTGCATATTTTCCTCTGTCAATTCACAGCCGAGTCGGCTCAGAGCCGATACCGTCCACAGCGGGCGGTCAAGCCACCAGGCATCGTACGGACTGAGATCGAAGCTCGGGTCTGTATATATGACGGGCTTGTCGTACACGAGAGTAAAGTCGAATATGACTCCCGAAAAGTCGGAAATGAGTATATCCGATCTTGAAAGAACATCAAAATTGTCCGTATCGGAGTTCCATTCAAATTTATCGTTCTGCGGATAATCGCGCATAAGCCCCTCAATAAGCTCCTTTTCCGAGGTGAAGGACTGCGGATGAGGACGGACGATAACGTGATAGCCCGTGTTTATCAGAACATCGAGTATCTTCGAGCCGTATACGCTGAGTATGGCGCTTTTGCCCCAAGACGGAGCAAGCAGCACCGTTCTTTCGTGCTTCGGTATATCGCCGCTTTCCTTAAGCCTTTTTGCCATTTCGTCCATATACGGAATTCCTGTTATGACAAGCTCCTTTGCGGGCAGTCCCCTCAGCTTTTCAAGCGCGCGCACGTCATCTGCCTGATACTGACCTGAAAGCAGTATGCTGTCATAATAGTCTATACCGAACATTCTGTAAAGCGTTATTTCGCTTGCCGCGTGCGGAATGTGAACATAATGATCGACGAGCTTTGATCTTTTCCACTGGTAAACGTCAAGACCGGGCGTTGTTGATAAAAGGATAGATGCGTTCAGAAAATTCAGCTTCATAAACGCCTTGCTTTCCGTTCCGATATATTCCGCCTTTATGTGCGGATATTTGTTTTCAAGAGCCTTGTCGTCCTCTGACATCGTCATATAAACGGCATTTACGCCTCTTTTGTCAAGCTCACGGCATATAGGCTCAAATACTGACCAATATCTTTTATTATCCGAAAAAATGACGATCGGTATTTTTTTATTGTCGATCTTTGCGTTGCCGCCGCTGAACTTAAATCTCAGCTTGATAAAGAGCATACGCAATGAAAATATGCTTGCACCGATAACACCGATCAGTATGGTGAAGAGCATGCTTCCCGTTCCGGGGTCGATATACAGTAACATAATAATCTCCTGAAATGCCTTTCGACATAAAACTGAGGCAAAAAGCCTCAGTTTCCTTTTTTGAATATTTCTTTAAAGTCGGCAGCTGCAAATATACCGCATACAAGCACGATCACTGTACAAAGCGTTTGAATAAGGTTGAATTGCGGCATCTGGCCCTTGAAAAGTCCTAACACCATAGGTATTACGGCGATCCACGCGCAGTATGTTACGTTGAGAGCCATCGCCTTTGATGCGCCGATCTGCGATATAGCCTTGTAATAGTAAAGATATGATACGGTTGCGAAAAGTCCCGCAATTACGATAGCGGGGATAAGCCATTTTGTTTCGGGTGTGAAAAGCTCCGTTGTGAAGCCCCAGCCCTTGATGAAGGGAAGAATTATAATAGCGTAGGTAAGGGCAGATGTCGTCTGACGTATCTGCAGGGCGTATTCGTCCTTTACCTCGGGGTCTGTAAGACATTTTGCGAGAATGACAGCCTCAATACCCCAGCCGAATGCGCACATTGCCGCGCCGAGAATACCGAGCCAGAAGTTTTCTATATTAAGCTCGGGCGAATAGCTCAAGCCGTAAACTCCCGCCAATGTCGCAATAAGAAACAGCCATTGATACCATTTCATTTTTTCCTTGAGGAATATGTAAGCGAGTATCGCGCCGATAGCGGGGAATACCGCGCTTGCAACAGCGCCGATCGATGCGCCCATATAGGTAAGCGCCATAACGTAGCCCGTCATTCCGACAGGGCCGCCGATGAGAGCGGCAACAACTACCCATTTGCCGCTTTTTGTTTTGACAAGAGCGCGATATACGTTTTTCAGATTTCCTCTGACTCCGTTATAGGCAGTTGCCCATATTGCAGATGAAGCATCGTGGATAAACGTGCTTATAAACGTAACGAAAAGAAGCGATTCCAACGAGCAGAACGGCTCCATACCTGTTGCTAAAGTAAGAACGTACGAGGCTATTGCCCAAGTAATACCTGCGATTATTCCTGCGATCATCAGTTATTTCCTCCCTGTATATCCTTATATTCGGATATGAAATTCTTAAGCCTTGAATAACGCTCCGATGCCCAATCCTCCATAGGTTGTCCGTCGTAGGGAACACGCGTTTTTGCCCAGAGCGTCCACAGATAGTCAACGTATATCTTGCTTGCGAGAAAATGCTTTTTGTCCTTAATATCGGGAGCTTTTCCGAGATATGATGTAAGAAGCGTGTTATCACATTCGCTATCGAAGCCTGCTTCGATGGAAACGTCGGCAAGGTCCCACATACCGTCGTTCATACCTGCGTACTCCCAGTCGATAAGATACATACGGCCGTTGCCGAGCACCCAGTTTTCACACAGCGGATCGTTGTGGCACGGAACCTTTTCTGCGTTTATCGCCTTGTCGGTCTCCGCCTTTACTTCCATTACCGTTCTTTTTATTTCAGCGTAATCGTCATACATCGGTACGCTTTTATCCTTGATTATTTTTTCATAGCCCTCTGCCATTTCAAACACCTCAAAGGCAACGCCCGTATTCTCTCCGCACGAGTGTACCTTTTTGAATATTTCTGCCATACGCTTTATGTTTTCTTCCTTTTTGAGCGTTTCGGATGACATTGTTACGGCGTTTTCAATATAACGTGTGACCTTTGAGCCGTCAGAGCCGAAATACAGCATTTCCGCATCTACCCCGAGCTTGCAGGCAAGGCGTGTGCTTACCATTTCGTCATTGCGGTTGATAAGCTCCTGCGTGCCCTCGCCTGGAATGCGGACGACATAGTCCTGCCCGTTCAGTGTTACTCTGTATGTGCGGTTCGTAAGTCCGCCCATACGCTCTATTTTACTGTAATCACTTGTGTTGAATACCTTGTTGAGTAATTCCTTTACCTGATTTTCACATTCAAACGCTTCTTTTTTCAAATTTACTCCTTCCTCAGCATACCGTCGCTGTACGAATACTTGTATTTTTCACTCCTGCAAACGAATGTAAAGCCCGATGCCGCATTTGTTTCATCCTTATACGCATTGAGCTGTGTTATCTCGCCCTGAGTGCACTGAAGCTCTTTTGCGATATTTCCGATTATTGCCGAGCGTGTATCGTTTATATAGCTTGTATCAAACTGCCGAAGCTCGTCAAGCGTGTCAAATTCAAAAATTATGCCGTTTTGATACTTACGTATCTTCATTTTCAGCTTTTCGATATTTTTTATGTAAATGCTTTCCCACAAAAGATCTGCTGTTTCGGGCTTTTCGTAATCTTCAAGCAGTATTTTCAAAAATTCCTTGCTGAAATCCTCGCTCCAAAAAACGTGGCCGAGCATATACCAGGCATTTTTTCCGCCTATATGCACGCTTTGTATCGTGCCGTCGCGCCCGTACTGCATACACCATTCCTTAGTTTCGCCGTCAGCATAAACGGCGGCGTAGTAGCTTTCGGACACCTCTTTTTCAAACGGATTTTCGGAAAAATAGTTATCTGCTGAGCATATATACGTATTTTTTATAACAGCTCTTGCGGCGTATATGCTTGAATTGTTGTTGCGTGTCAGGTGATCGGGATTGTGAATGAGATGCACGCCGAGCTTGCTTTCAAGATACGAAAACATTTCAGATTTATATCCCGTCACGATATAAATATCGTTTATTCCCGCCTGCCTGAGCTGGCGTATCTGTCTTTCTATAAGCACCTCGCCCTTTACGGTGATAAGAGCCTTCGGCATTTCGTGCGACAGGGGGGCAAATCTGCTTGATGTGCCTGCCGCCATTATGACCGCATTGTCAACGGTATACATACAACTCTCCTTTTCAGAGAAAATAGGTATTGATCATTATAATGCTAAACATTATATCACTAATTATCAGCGTTGTCAATGTTTTTTTAAATATGGAATATTATGCGGTATTCAGAAAATAAAAGTCGGAATTCAAGACTCATTTACGAGTTTTCCGCACATATTCTGCACATTGAGCTTTAAAAGCGCGGTCGCCTTGATGCTTTGGGCTATCTCGTTTTCGATGTAATGCTCATCGCTTGTGAATTTAAGGCTTAATCTGTACGTTATATCACGTATTACATCTGCATCGTACACAGGCTCAAGCGTGCCGAAAACGATAACGCTTTTTACGTTCAACGCCCATTGCCCGTCATTTGCACAGCCCTTGTCGTATACGCAGAAGGATACCTTGCAAGACCTTTCAAGACAGTCGGCTCTGTACCCCTTTTTTCCGCAATGAAAATAAATGCACCCGTCACTTTCGTTATAAAAATGATTCATCGGCATAGCGTACGGATATCCGTCATCGCCGTTTACCGCAAGAACGCCTCTTTTCTCGCGCATCAAGACCTCAATGCATTCTGATTCGGTCATTTTCTGCTTTTTTCGCGTAAGCTCTCTGAACATATGTATCTCCCGCTTTACTTTGTGTATTTTCCGCATCATTATTTCATAAAACTGTGAATTTTTCAAGCGTTTCGGTTATTGCGTATTATCCCTTTTAATTTTGACAATGATAAATATACAAAAACAGTGAAAGAGGGAATTGAAATGAGTATAAGCATACGAACGGATATGGCAGGCGAGCTTCGCGGAGAATATATGAAGGAGTATTCCAAAACGCACAGCGGAGAGCCTGACGGAATAAAGTACAGCGAATATGAAAAAAACGGGCTGAAGATAAGTCGGGTATCCATCGTGAACGAAAACGGAGAAAAGCTCCTCGGAAAGCCAAAGGGCGAATACTATTCGCTGTACACGGGCAAGCTGTGGCTGAGCGATTTCAATAGCTTCAAAAGGGCGTCAAATGAGCTTGTAAGGATAATATCTACGCTGTGCGACGTTCACGCGCCTGTCCTTGTCGCAGGGCTTGGAAACAGGTATATAACTGCCGATGCGATAGGGCCGTTGGCGTGTCATAATCTTGTCGTATCACGCCATATAAAGCAGTACGAGAAAAAAATATACGATTCTGTCGGTCTTGGAGAGGTGTCAGCGATAGTTCCCGGGGTGCTTGCGCAGACGGGAATAGATGCCTGTCAGCTCATACGCTCGGCGGTGAAGGCTACGGGGGCGGAATGTGTGATTGCAGTTGATGCGCTTGCCTGCCGACAGGCGCAGTCTCTTGCGTGCAGTGTTCAGATAACAGATGGGGGCATAAGCCCAGGAAGCGGTGTCGGAAATGACAGAGGGGAAATATCTGAAAGAACGGTCGGTGTAAAAACTGTATGCATCGGCGTTCCGACAGTTATAGATGCCAGAACCTTTGTACGCGACGCGCTCGAAAATGCAGGTGTCGGCAAGGACGGAATTGAAGCTGCTATGGCAAGCTCGGGCTGCAAGGGCAACACATACGTTTGCTCAAAGGACTGTGATGTTGCGGTGGATGAAATGGCACGGCTTGTCGGATACGCTATAAGCAAGGCTTATCACAGATCGCTGACATATGAGGAAATGATGTATATGTAATACAGAATGTGCATTGAAGGCTTTTTGGTATTTCTGCGAAAAAACGCTTCAATGCAGTACATAATACGTAATATTGTTGTGAATATTACACAAAAAAGCCTGCGGCTATATATACATAATTAACGATTTTATCAAATTTACAGAATGTACATTGTTTTTTTCGTTTTATTTAGTTAATATTATTATATAAACATTGCTTTTGAGAGAGGTAAAGCTATGAAAAAGAAATTGCTAAGGCTTTCCGTCATTGCCATGACGCTGGCTATTCTTTTGCCGTCTGTTTTTGCGGCATCTGAGATGATAGCCTCGGTCAAAAACGCGCTTGACGCTGAAGGCGCTCTGTCTTATACGATAGACGGAAATTATATCAAGGATATCGCTGACGATACGACCGTAAAGGAGCTTGTTTCCGAAATACCCGGCGCAAGCCATGTTGAAAAGCCCTCGGGATACAGGGTCGCGGAAGCATCCAGAGTCGGCACGGGCTACAAGCTCATTACCGATACTGTAACATATACGCTTTTTGTTAACGGCGATATAAACGGAGATACATATGTTACATCGAAGGATATCATCCGCGCGAAGAAGATGATAGACGATGGCGATACAACATCCAACATTGCGCTCAGTCTTGATCTTAACAAGGACGGCAAGCTCGATGCATCGGACATCAAGAAGGCATCTGAATATGTTATTGAAAACGTGCCCGAGCACGCGGCAGCAGATATGCCCGCAGCCGATCTCGGAGACGATTTTTATGCAACGATAGATCTGTCATACACAAACAACTCTGTCGGCGTAAGCGTTGACAACAACGTTGTTGCAATGGGCAAGAATGCTTCTTCCCCCTCGCAGATATGGCACTTCACACGCAATATTGACGGATCATATTCTATCGAAAACCTCGCTATGCGCACCGTTCTTGACGTTGCTTACTCATCGACGGATTACAGCACGAATGTCGGCGTATACACCAACGTAAAGGCCGCAAACCAGAAATGGCATATTGTAGAGCATAACGGCGGATATGTATTTTTGACAAAATGCGCAGACGACAGAGCCCTTGACGTTCACGGAAGCTCTGAGGATGCAGGCGCAAACGTACAGATATACGGCTTGAACTACACCAAGGCGCAGATATTCAACATAAGCAAGATAGATAACGTGCAGACAGATGACGCAGGCTATTTTGACCGCTTCTCGCCTCTTGATTTCCCTGCTCGCTTCTATGCAAATCTTTCATTCGGTTCAAGAAAGTTATCAGCCGAAGAAAACGGCAACGCTTGTATAACATCTCAGAGCCAGTACTGGAATTTCGAGCTTCAGTCAGACGGCACGTATAAGATAACAAGCACGTATAACGGCAAGGCTCTTGATATTACGGGAGCGCAGATGACAAACCTGACGAACGTACAGACCTTCCAGAGCAACGATACAAAGGCTCAGCGCTGGTACATTTACATGAAGGACGGCAGAGCTATACTGCGTTCTGCGCAGGATCAGAATTTTGTGCTTGACGTACACGGCGGCCTTGATATTGAAAACGGAAATATTCATATATATACGTATAACGCTTCTGCCGCTCAGCAGTTCAAAATAACCGATGCTGTTAATGAGCTTCCCGCATACAAGATATCCTGCCCGTACAACAAGATAGTTTACGGCAGATACCATTCGCTTGAAGAAGCAAAGAAAAACACGAAGGATTACTTAGGTCAGGTAGTATACGATCTTGGCGGCAATCTCGTTTACAATCCGTGTCCTTCGTATATGGCGGCAAAGATACTTTACAATGCAAAGCGCGCATCTGACTTTGCGGCGGCTCACGGATTTGTTTACGGCCACGCCGACATCAACCCCGGTTATAACTGGCAGAACCTCGACATCAACAATCCTACCGTAAAAGATGAAAGATGCAGCAGCTGTGACAGACTCGTTGACTGGGCGCTGTGGCTCAGCGGCGTAAGATCAGACAGAGGAAACGTCACAGAGCACGGTCCCGTTGTTTACGAGCAGGTTAAATGGGTACCGACTCTTGGATATATCAAGATCACAGACCCCTCACAGCTCAAGCCCGGCGACCTTGTATTTACAACGTATGACTATACGAAGCCCGGAACACCCGGACACGCATTTATCTGCGCAAGTAACAATATGGGCGGAAATCTGTACTTAAGATATGACCACGGAGCAGTGGAAAGAATCAGATATTTGCCTACGAACAGAAACGGTGTACCGTATAATTATTTCCTTGACGGTAAAGCACCGTTCGTTGAAAGAATAGGAACAGCCGATCAGCCCACATTCTACTACGCATACAGACCCATAGACTGATAACGAATATCCCCGTTACCGAAACGTCGGTAACGGGGATGTTTTTATCGTTTTGCTTTATCAGATGCGTTTGTATCAGTCCTTTGCAATATTTGCCTTGTAGTATGCTACGGCAAGGTCGGTCACAAGGTTGTACGATCTGCTTCCCTCGCTTTGTCCCTGGCCTTGCAGGTATGCGTCCTGAACGGTTGACACAACGTCGGATGCCTTGCTGGTTCGGTATTTTTCGAAAAATTCGTCAAAGCAGATAAGCTCGCCCTTAACGCTCGGAGTCATACTGCTCGATATGAGCGAGAAATAAAGCTCGCTGTCTGCCTTGTAAAGAGCCGATGCCACATATTCGTATACGGAAATATATCCGCTGTAACGGATGTACGGATCGTCCGAGGACGTGCATACGAGAAACGCTATGAAATTCGCTTCTTCCTCGCGGCTTATTCCTCTTTGGTGAGCCATTTCGTGCGCTACCGTAAACGGCAGAGTGTATTCGGGGAAATTCGTATTTATATTTGCCTCGCCCGTGAAGAACGTATAAACGCCCGAAATGTGCGTATACGTCCATATTTCAGACATTGCAACGGGCTTTACCGATGTATTCAGCTCTTGAATGAATGGGTACTTTTCGCATATGGGCTTGTATGCGGCATTTATTTTACCGTCAAGCTCTGAAAGCGTGTACGGCATTACAGATGCCCCGCTTTGACTGTATGAAAGCGATGACGCTTCTTTATTTGCGTTTTCCAAAAGCCATTTTGCCGTATCGTAAAGCTCATAGCTCGACACGGGCTGCTTTTCAAGCGATAGCCTTTCGTCTACTGCTTGCGTGCAGTACCCTGCGCTGAAGCCGAGCAAAAGTATTGAAAATACAACGGCGGGAATGGAGAAGATGCCGAACAGGTAACGCACCATCTGCTGCGTTGTATTCGTTTCCGAGCGCCAGGCGTGTACGATAAGGCACACCATTGTTACAGGCATTGAAAGCAGAACAAATTCAGCCAGAGAAAACGGTATCCATCCCGTAGCATACGCAAGCGTACCTCTTATCACAGAGCCTATATGCACGTTCCAGAAATCAGCAAACGGTGTTGAAGCGCGGCATATGCCCCATATTATAAGACTGAATAAAAAAACGCACATTATGACCGCTGACGGCGTTGGCACGTACCTATTTATTAATGATTTTATTTTTACCATATTATATAAACCGTTTGAACCTTTCGGGAATGGGACTGTCTACCGTTATGAGCTTTTGCGTCACAGGGTGCGGGAACGTAAGTCTTTTGGCGTGAAGCATCAGCTTTTCGCCGTCATTTATACCGTACAGAGCATCTCCTACTATGGCGCATCCCATGTACTGACAGTGGACTCTCAGCTGGTGCGTTCTGCCTGTTACGGCTGTTAAGGAAACAAACGATATACCGTTTTTATACGATATTTTTTCGTATTCTGTGATAGCTGATCTTCCCTCGTTTTCGCTGCACACGCACCGCAAAATAACGCTTTTTTCACGTCTGCGTATGTTTTTGTTTATCACGCCGCGCGCCTGAATGTCGCCGTGGACGAGCGCAATATAGCTTTTTTTGAATTTTCCGTTTTGCATATCCGACGAAAGCCTTGCGCATGCATATGCATTCTTTGCGCACAGAACGATGCCCGATGTGTCCTTATCAAGCCGTGTTACCGCTCTGAATACAGAGTTTTGCCCATTTTTTTCAAAATAATACAAAAGGGCGTTTGCAAGCGTATCATCATAGTGATTGTGCGACGGATGCGTCGGCATTCCGCTTACCTTGTCAAGCGCTATTATATGCTCGTCCTCGTACAGAACGGATATCGGAATGTCCGTTTTGCATATGTCAGACTGTTGCGTATCGGATATATCAATGCAAACGCAGTCGCCTGAGCGCAGAATATATCTTACCGTTGCGTGTCTGCCGTTTACCGTTATCCCGTTTTCCTTTGCCTTGAGACGTGTTATTTCTGCACTTGACAGAAGGAGCTGCTGCTGCAAAAATGTACGCAGCAGCAGCCCATCATGCTCATTTGTTATAACGTAATTCAATTATTTTATCTTTACTGTCCAGCCGAACGGATCTGCAACAGTACCCCACTGAATGCCTGTGAGAGTGTCATACAGCTTCTGTGAGATAGGACCGATCTTGCCTCCGTTTATAACTGCCTTCTTGTTTTCATCGTCAAGAGAGCCGATGGGGGATATAACAGCGGCAGTACCTGTGCCGAACGCTTCCTTCAATTCGCCCTTGTCGTATGCCTCATAAAGCTCGTCAACGGACAGCGCGCGCTCAGATACCTTTACGCCCCAGCTCTTGAGAAGCTCAACGCACGAGCCTCTTGTAACACCCGGAAGAATGTTGCCATCTTCAAGCGAGGGTGTTATTACCTCATCTCCGATAACGAAGAATACGTTCATCGCGCCTACCTCGTCGATATACTTTCTGTGTATACCGTCAAGCCAGAGGACCTGAGAATAGCCCAGAGCGTTAGCCTTTTCCTGACCCTTGAGCGATGCTGCGTAGTTTCCGCCTACCTTTGCAAAGCCCGTGCCGCCCTTAACGGCTCTTACATATTCTCTTTCGATGAATATCTTAACGGGGTTGATGCCCTCTGCATAGTACGCCGCAACGGGTGAAAGGATTATGCAGAAGATGTATGTGTGTGACGGATGTACGCCGAGCATAGGATCGGTTGCGATTATGAAAGGACGGATGTAAAGCGACGTGCCTACCTTTGTGGGTATCCAGTCCTCATCGAAAAGAACCGTTTCGGAAATAGCCTGCAGAACGTCGTCGTTGGGGATCTTCGGTATGCAGAGTCTTTCGCAGGTATTTGCCATACGCTCGATGTTCTTCATAGGTCTGAAAAGCTGTACGCCGCCGTCAGGTGTCTTGTAAGCCTTCATACCCTCAAACATTTCCTGAGCGTAGTGGAATACCATTGCCGACGGGTCAAGGGGAAGCGGAGCGTAAGGAACGATCCTTGCGTCGTGCCAGCCCTTTTCCGTGCTGTAGTTCATAAGGAACATATGGTCGGTAAAGTATTTACCGAAGCCCAGATTGTCATAATCGGGCTTTACCTTGGGATTTGCTGTTCTTTGCTTTGTGATGTTAAGCATTTTTTTCATCTCCATTTATTTTAAAATATATTTTTCTGCAAAATCATACAGAATATTAGCAATTCTTTTGTATCCCAGAACCGTGGGATGCACGCCGTCACGCAGATATATCTTGTGATTGGCTGAGTTTATCGCGCTTAAGGTACGCATATCGCAGAGCGGAAAGCCTACTCTTTCGGAAACTGCCTGCATTGCCTTATAGTAATCGTAAAGGGTATAGCCTGCGCTGTTTTTTGTGTCAAACGCCTGAAATTTATCCGCTTGTCCGTCGTATTCGGAATATCTGTAAATGGGGCTTACGCATATAACGGCGCTTTTCGGATAAAGCTCGCATGCTTTCAGCACCGCCCCTCTCAGACATCCGCAGAAATCCGTGCTTAAGCGGCTGTCATATTCTCCAAGCGGTACGCCGTAGTACCAATCGTTAGTCCCCGCCCACAGAATGACGAGCTGTACATCGTCATCCGGCTTTTCCTGCATTATCTTATCGTATACCGAATACGGATAGCCTGAGGAAAGAGCTGCGGCGTTTTCTGCAAGATTTATCATTTTTTCAGCGCCGAGCAGATCGCACAGCGTTTGCTGAAAGCCGCCTGCGGAAAAGTTCGTCGTTGAAATACTGTCTCCGTATATAACACAGCTTTTCATACTTATTCCGCCTTTTCGGTGTCGGCATCTGGTGTTCCGCCGTCTTGCGCTGTGTCATCGATGTCATTTTCCTGACAGGTGTCCTCAGATTCGCTTGCATATGACTGCACCTGTAAAAGCCGCTCGCGGTACTTACTGTATGTTGACTGCGGTGAGTGGATAAGAGCCATTATGCGCTCTTTTCTCTTTTTTCTGCGTTTAAGGTCGATGACCGTTAACGCACAGAGCAGAGCCAGACCGAAAATACAAGCAATAAGCCCTATAATAAAGCCCTGCGGGATGTACGAAAGCTCTATTGTATGCTCGCCCTCTGATGCTGTGAAGCACAAAAGCGAGTTGAGTGATTTCTGCAAGGGGACTTTTTTGCCGTCCACCTTGACTGTCCAGCCCTCGTCATACGGGATCGATGTGAATATCAATTCGTCGCCCTTTTGTACGTCTATCGTTCCTTCTATATGCGTATCGCTGAAATCGGATACCTTTATCTTGCTTTGAGCGAGCTTTTTGAACGCTGATTCAAACGCGTTATCGTCGAAGAAGAATATATAATCCTGATTGCAGTTGAAATAAAGGTCATTTTCCTTTAAGTTGAGCTGAACTGTGACCTCATGGCCCTTTTCGTACTCGCCTATATAAAGTATCGAGTGCGTTTCGTTCGTAAGATACGAGCCCTTTGAAACGAAGCCTGACGAGCTTTCGCCCGGCGCGTTATCTCTTATGCGAAGCGTTGTATTTCTCGGATACTGCGAGGGGAAGTGGATATATATGCTTCCCGACTGTTCAACGGTAAATGTGAAGCTGACAGTACCCTTACCGCCCGAATCGAGCAGAGCGTACTTGTGGTGCGTATATCCGCCTGCGTAAGCCTCACGCACACCGTCCGTTTCCTTTGACGTTATTTCAACGGGCACGAATATCTGCGTTTCTTCTCCGAGCATTGCGGAAACGATGCTGTTCAGTATCGTCGGAGCGGAGTATTCGATTATCTTGCCGTCCTCATCCTTTCTGTTCCAATCGTATTCAAGGATATCCTCGGATACGCCGTAAAGCATCGGCAGCGCGTAGGGGTTTTCGTATGCGTAGAGCATATCAGGCTCCGTTACGTCGGCGCTTGTCGGGTCTATTTGCTGCAGGAGCTTTTCAAACTCGGGCATCATTTTTTTCTCATCGTCTGTCAGAATGTACTTTATTCCGATAAGGGAGTCGGCAACGGGGTTCGTTCCGACGTACTTTGACCAGTGGGATTTTGATGCGTAGCCGAGCTTGTTCAAAAGCGTTATAACTGATGCGTTAAGCGTTGACGTTGATCCCGAAATGCCTCTTAAACGAAGCGTCATATTGTCATTTACCTTGCGGTGCGCCGTTTTTTCCATACGGTAAAGGGAAATATCGCTTTTTTGAACGTCGTTCGTTATTCCTCTCCATCTGTCGAAAAATTCAACGTAGCTCGTTCTTGTGGAGTAGTAAACGTCATCGTGGAGCTTGAACATATCGTAAATGCCGTTTATGAACAGCTCAAGGCATACAACGGAGCATAAAACGATCGATGCCGCCTTGCTTTTTTTGTTTGCGACTGCCCACAAAAGCGCGGTAAGGACGCCTATCATTATCATCCAGAACCATATAGTGAGCAAGAGGCCCGGCTCATATCCGCCGCTTGTTTCGGCTTTTGTGTAAAGCCAGTCAAATTCGCCGTTTTCAACGTCAACGAGCTTTTGTATTATCATAACGACAACGCCGAGTATTCCGCCTGTTGCAAACACAACGCGGAATGTCTGCATCTTCAAGAACCGCAATGCATCGTACGCAAATATCAGAACAAGGAAGATGAACATAAAGCTGTATCGGTAATTGAGCCAGTTGGGCTTCTGCATTCCGTGCCAGAAAAGGTCGATTGTCGAGCCTGTGAACGAAAGCACCATTACAGCAAGTATGACACCGCCCATCACTCTCTGTCTTGTGCGTATTCTGCTTGTAAGAAAGTAAAGGGGCAAAAGCAATATCGCAACGATACCGCAGTATATGAACGGCAAGCCCTCAGGCCGTACCGTATCGTACGAGTTGGGCATCATCTGCGTTATTATCTCGAGAAAATCGAATTTTGATGAGAACGTATACGTGGGATTTGAAAAATCGTTTTTACCGAATGACAGGGAATAATAAGTCGGTATCAGTATCACAGCGGAAATGCACGCGCCGATAACGGAGAAAAAGGCAAACTTGTAAAATGAAAAGAAGAATTTGCCGAAATCCGACATCTTATACCGTGAAATGTAGTAGTACATAAAGTAAAGAACGACGAATATCGCCACCATAAAGCCGATGTAGAAGTTGGCAATGAAGCAAAGGGCAAGAGTGCTTGTGTAAAGCAGAAACCTGCCCCTGTCTATAAGAGCCTCAAGACCGAGCAGAATAAGCGGCAGATATATCAAAGCGTCCATCCACATAGTATTCATAGCCTGCACGAACGCATAGCTTGAAAGAGCGTACATACAGGAGAACATTATGACGTAAACGGGCTTTGACGGACGTGTTTTATGCAGATAATATCCGAATGTAAGACCCATGCTTCCGCACTTTAAAAGCGTCATTGCGAGTAAAGATTCTGTTATTCCTTCCTCGGAGAAAAACAGCGTTATTATGGCGAACGGGCTTGCTACATAATATGCGTACATTCCCGAAAACTCGCCCGATAAGGCTCTGTACCAGGTGTAAAACGGCGATCCGTCGCCCTGAAGGATATCTCTCATTCCCTCGAAAAAGTAAACGTACTGCGCGTTAAGGTCAAGCACAAGCACCGATTTGTCGCCGAACGGATAAACGCCTCTTATGATGAATATCGTCCACATCAGAAGAAGCGGCAGTAAAAAGCAGGCTAAAAGATACAGCGACGGGGATGACATTATCCTGCTGAAAAGCGCCTTGAGTTTGCTTATAAATGTCGGCTTTTTTATTTCCAGCGTGTTATTCATAGATCTTCAAGAACGGTTCCTTTCTTCCGTATGCCGTATATCAAGCTATCGTTACTGCTGATGCTCAAGCGCGGAATACAGTATGTTTTCTATCTGCTGAAGGCTTTCTGCCTTGTTTATTGCGTTGCGTATCTCACCGCCGCCCGAAAGCCCCTTTGTGTACCAGCCTGCGTGCTTCCGTGATTCAAGCACGCCGAGATACCCCTTTGAGCTTACCATAAGACGAATATGCTCAAGCGCTGTCTGTATACGTCTCTGTCTTGACGGCATGGTATACGGCACGCCTTGCATATACGCGTTTATTTCTTCAAAGATAAACGGGTTTCCCTGCGCGGCTCTGCCTATCGCGCCGCCGTCACAGCCCGTATATTCAAGTATTCTTTTGAAATCCGCCCCGCACGTTATATCGCCGTTGGCTATTACAGGGATACTTACTGTCTGCTTTACCCTTGCTATTATATCATAGTCAACAGTGCCGTTTATATACATATCCTCACGCGTTCTGCCGTGAACGCATATTGCCTCAGCGCCGCATTCCTCTGCGATATGCGCAATTTCGGGCGCGTTTTTATGCTGCCTGTCGTATCCTGCGCGTATTTTCACAGTTACGGGAATATCGCACGCATCAACGACGCTTTGTATTATTCTTCCTGCTAAGACAGGGTCCTTCATCAAGGCGGAGCCGTCGCCGCCGCCGACTATCTTTTTTACAGGACAGCCCATATTTATGTCAATGGCGCACGGCGGCGTGGGAAGATGCGACATAACACGGGCGGCATTTGCCATCATTTGCGCATCGTGGCCGAATATCTGTATGGCGCAATAGCCCTCTTTTTCGGATATTTGCGCTATTTCAAGCGTTTTTTTGTCACCGTAATGCACAGCGGCGGCGGATACCATTTCCGTCGTCATATATTCCGCACCGTGAGATCTGTATATTTCTCTTGCGCAAATATCGGTAACGCCCGCCATAGGAGCAAGAAATATACCGTATTTCAATTCAATGTTTCTGATTTTCATATATATACCCGAAACACATTCTAACAAAAAAATGTGAATTTAGTGTTACATCACAACATAAATATTTATAATAATTGAATTTATAGGTATAGCCAGAGCCGCTGATGATAAAAAAACACCCGTTTGCTGTATGGCGTAGCAAACGGGATGCTTTGTAAAATTACTTTCTGATTCCGAGCTTTTCGATGATAGCTCTGTATCTTTCGATGTCCTTTTTCATAAGGTAGTTGAGAAGGTTTCTTCTCTTACCTACCATCTTAAGAAGGCCTCTTCTGGAGTGGTGGTCGTTTTTGTTAGCCTTAAGATGCTCGTTGAGCGTGTTTATTCTTGTTGTAAGGATAGCGATCTGTACCTCGGGTGAGCCTGTGTCGCTTTCGTGTGTTTTGTACTGAGCAATGATCTGCTGCTTTTCTTCTTTAAGAAGCATTTTTAATTCACCTTTCAAAATCAAATATTCGATATACATAGCATACGGCGGGTGATGCGCGCCTTTGGCAAGCGCCTTATTTCCGTAAACTGTGTATTCGTTGCCATACCGCATAGGATTATATCACAGGCAAACGGATTTGTAAAGGGGTTTTTGGAATTTTTTTCGTTTCCCTCTGATTTTTATGCCTTCGTATACCATATTATTAAAAAATTCATTAAATTTTATTATTTTTTCGTTGCTTAACAGATGCGTATGTAGTACAATGTTGGGTGATAATTTTTATTGGAATAAAAAATGCATATACACTGTGCGGTACTTGCGTTTTCATATATCTAACTGTAATATTGGAGGCTGCTTTGAAAAAAATACTGAACATATTCAGCATAGCTGTTATTATAGCCGTTATATGCCCTTTGATGATCTCCGTTTTTGCCGATAACGGTAAGATCGGTGATATTACGTACGATTTGACAGAGGACGGCAAGCTCACAATAAGCGGCAGCGGTAAAATGGACGATTTTTCATCGGAAGCGGGCGCGCCGTGGAGCGAAAAGGCGCAGAGCATTCTGTCCGTTGAAATAAAGGACGGCGTTGAAAGCATAGGCGAATACGCCTTTTACGGCTGTGAAAATCTTCAATCGGCGAGCATTGCCCCGTCGGTATTATCTGTCGGAAAAAACGCATTTCTGAATACGGGCATATATAACGATGCTGTGAATTGGGCTGACGGAGCGCTTTATATTTCCCACGTTCTGATACGCGCAGATGCGGAATTGAACGGTCGGTATTCCGTCGGCGTTGATACCCTTGTCATAGCAGACGGCGCATTTGATATGTGCGACGGTATGACGGGCGTAACGCTTCCGTCAAGCCTTAAGACGATCGGAGATAAGGCGTTTTTCGGCTGCTCCTCTCTTTCTTCTCTGACGATACCGTCATCGGTAGAAAGAATAGGCTCAGCGGCGTTTGCCTCTTCAAACGGCGGGCTTAAAAGTATATCCGTAAACAGCAAGAACACGCGCTTCAAGAGCGTTGACGGCGTGCTTTACAGCTACGATATGTCATCTCTTACAGCGTTTCCGCCGCAGAAATCAGAGTCGGAATTTACAGTTCCCGACGGAGTTAAGAATATTGCCCCGTATGCATTATTCGGCTGCAAAAGCATCGAAAGCCTGACTCTGCCTGCAAGCCTTGACTCTATCGGCGCATCATCGCTTGACGGCTGCTCAGCTCTTACGGATGTGTATTATTCATCGACGGAAGAGGACTGGAACGGTCTTGATATTCACGAAAGCGTGAAAAATGCTCTGAACAATGTAAGCATTCATTACAGGGAAGGCGCGTCAGATACTACAACGATACCCGAGGACACTACAACAATACCCGAGGATACTACAACAATACCAGAGGATACTACAACAATACCCGAGGATACTACAACGATACCCGAGGATACCACAACAATACCTGAGGACACTACAACTATACCTGAGGATACTACAACAATACCCGAGGATACCGCAACAGCTCCCGATGATACAACATCTGCATCAGGGGACGCCGAAACGGAGTCTGATGGCACATCAACAGAGTCAAAAAGCACCGAAACAGCAGAAGGCGGCGACGCATCAGCGCCCGAAGATGATACTGACAGCGGAAACGGCGGCGCAAATGAGCCGAACGAGGATGTTTTCAACGAGGAAACACAGAGCTTGCAGACCTTACCGACAGATGACGACATTCTCGGCGGCGGTGAAACACGCTCCGTTGTGCCGAGCATTATACTGACGGTCATCATAATGGCTGCTGCCGCAGTCGGAGTCGTTCTGTTTATAAGAAGATCTTATAAAAATTAACCTTTGGCTATTATATGCGCAAGCTCGTGTGCGAGAAGTTGCGCGGAATACTGTGCTTCCTGCAGGGTATTTCCGTCAGTTCCGATCTCAAGCAGAAGCCCGAAGGGGCTTAAGTGCTGATTGAATGCCCCCTGCTTTACGGTTATCGGACGGCAAAGATCGGTATATCCGTCCTCAAGGCGAGTCTGCAGAGCTACGGCAAGGGCAAGGTTGCTTTTCCAATTCGGATGGTCCTGACCGAGAAAGTCGCTTCCGACAACGGTCATTACCTGCGCGGCGCGCTTTCCGTCAACCTGGCACAGAGCCTTTGCCTTTTCACCCGTTGACAGAGTTACCGCATCTCTGTGAATATCAAATACATATTGTATTGAAGGATACTCCTTGAGGGTATCCTTTATTATTTTTGCCGATGCCGAATAAGCCTTTGAATAGTCGTCTATCGTGGTATCCAGTGCTACATCGTAATGAAGCGTTTTTATTCCGTATTGCTCAAAGACGTCGGACATTATCTTTCCGAGTGATACGACGTTTTCGCTGTTGTTTTTTGACCGTGTGCTGTATGGATCGTCAGGATCGTCGGATAAAATGCCGTCAGGGGTGTACGCCTCTGTTCCGTGAGTGTGTACGATAAGCACGGATATTTCCCCTGTGTTTGCAATATCGGGCAGGTCGATGTCGGGCAGAGCATCTGCGGAAAGGTCATAATCCGTCTTGTTTTTTATGTACATATCTTCTCCGTTCGATTCCTGCGCGAGCGATATCGGTATTATCCCCATATGCCCCTGCGGCACAAGATTATAGTTAAAGCCGTATATATCGTCGGGCAGAACGTCACGGTTAAGATAATAATATTCCTTTAATGCAAGCGGCTCAAGATCGTCAATGCCGATAACGTACGGGCAATCATCCTCAGGCATCGGCGGAGCATATGCAAGCGTGTCCTGCACGGGCGTGCTTTGCAAAACGGCGTTTTCGCTTTGCTCCGACGCCTCATCAGATCGGGAAAGTGCCCTCACGGTGTCCTCAAAGGTGAATATCACACCGAAAAGCAAGCACAAAAGGGTCAGAGGATAAACGCAGTATTTTACGGCTGATGAGCCGAAAATACGGGCTTTCCCCGACCCTTTTATCGATATACATTCCTTCAGCTTCTGAATATCTATCTGCGTGCGCTTCATACAATACTCTCCTTTGTGTTTTACTGTATTGTATGATGGACGGGCTGATAATATTCCGTTATATTACCTTACAGCTTTTCCATTTTCCCCTTGCAAATCTCGCAACGAAGAAGATTATTCTGAACAGCCAGTCAGCGTACATTGCGTACCATACGCCGTCAAGCCCCATATTGAATGTGTAGCACAGCAGATAGCAAAGCGCAACACGGCACAGCCACATAGCGCTCATTGAAACGACGAGCGTAAATCTGACATCGCCCGCCGCGCGCAGAGAGTTGGGCAGGGTGAATGCCAAGGGCCATGTGACCGACGATACGATACAGAACACCCGGACTATCCTTAAGGCGTCCTGTGTTGCCTCAGGCGACAGCTCTCTGTACATTGCGATGATGAAGGGAGCTAAAATGAATATAAGTATGTTAAGGATATTTGTCAGCAAATATGTAAGACCGAGCAGCTTTTTTGAATATTTTTCTGCTGTCTTGGTAAGTCCTGCCCCCATAGCCTGACCGACTATCGTGACAAGCCCCAGACCTATTGCCGAGCCGGGAATGTTTGATACCATTGCAACCGTTCCTGCAACGGAGTTTGCCGCGATCGCCGCAGTTCCGAGGTCAGCGATGATGCGCGATACCATCAGCTTTCCTATCTGGAACATACCGTTTTCAATGCCGTTCGGCACACCGACGTATAAAATGCGCTTTATCAGTGAAAATTTCAGCCTTAAGCTTTTGAAATCGACGTATATCGGGTTATTTTTATTGTGAGCCATCGCCGTAATTATGACGGCACCCGTGGCGCGTGAAATAAGCGTTGCCAGAGCCGCACCGAAAACGCTCATACCGAAGCCGAATATAAATATTGCGTTTCCTGCGACGTTTATGGTGTTCATAACGATCGAAATATACATCGTTATGCGGCTTTTGCCCATTGATCGAAATATTGCCGAGCCGGAATTGTACAATGCCAAAAACGGATATGATACAACAGACATATAAAAATATATCTTGCAGTTGCGCATTACGCCGTCCTCTACCGAGCCGAATATCATACGAAGTATGTAAGGGCAAAAACAAAGGCAAATTGCCATAATAATACACGCTGCGAGCGTTGTTATCAGAAAAAGCTGCTTTGCGGCAGAGCGCGCGTTTTCTCTTTCGTTTCGTCCGATGTATTGCGAAACGACGATAGCGCCGCCCGTTGCCAATGCGGCAAACACCTGTATCAAAAGGACGTTTATCTGATCGACCAGCGAAACGCCCGATATCGCCGCATCGCCGTTGCTGCTTACCATTATCGTGTCCGCAAGACCGATCGTAACAGCAAGAAACTGCTCTATAACAAGCGGCAAGAGCAGCTTTTTTATATAGCCCTTAGGAAAAAGCTCGCTTTCCGTTATCTGACTGTTCTGTGGCATAAGTCTCTCCGTTTGAATTATATCAATCAAGAGTGATTATATCACTCAAAGATGATTTATTTAACATAAAAAATAGTTTTTTTTGTTAACAACGGAGCGAGTGGGATCAGAATGTAAAAAAATAATTAAAAAAGTTGAAAAAGTATTGAAAAAGCAGGGGCAAAGGTATATCATCTAAATTAACTATATATTTTATATATAAATAAACGAGTTATGACGCTAACTGTTTTATTCTGTCGTAACAAAGGCGCGGATATGTCACCTCGCGGCAGAATATATCTTTTGCTGTCAAAGGAGGATCGTTATGAAATTTGAGGCGTTTGAAGAAAAAATATGGCTTGCTACGCCGACCTTACACGGCGATGAAATGGATTATATCAACGAGGCGATAGATACTAACTGGGTAACGACTGAGGGGTCAAATCTTGTTGCCATTGAGCGAGGCGTGTGTGAAAGAGTCGGCTGCAAATATGCAGTTTCTCTGACTAACGGAACAGCCGCGCTTCATCTGGCGGTCAAGCTCGCCGGCGTCAAGGCAAACGATACGGTATTCTGCACGGATATGACGTTTGATGCAACGGTAAACGCCATTATGTACGAAAAGGCGACGCCCGTTTTTATAGATACCGAATACGACACGTGGAATATGGATCCCGTTGCGCTCGAAAGGGCGTTTGAGCTTTACCCTGAAACGAAGGTCATAATGGTCGTAAATCTTTACGGCACGCCCGCAAAATTTGATGAGATATGCGCTATTGCACAGCGTCACGGCGCGATCGTCATAGAGGATGCCGCAGAATCCTTCGGCGCTACATACAAGGGCAGACAAACAGGCACATTCGGCAAATACAGCGTAATTTCCTTTAACGGAAACAAGATAATCACAGGCTCTGCGGGCGGTATGCTTCTGACTGATGATATTGCATCGGCGAACAAGGCTCGCAAATGGTCAACGCAAAGCCGTGAAAGAGCGCCGTGGTATCAGCACGAGGAGATCGGCTATAACTACCGTATGAGCAATATAGTAGCTGGTGTTGTAAGAGGACAGCTTTTGCATCTTGACGATCATATAGCTCGCAAAAAGGCGATATACGAAAGATATAAAGAGGGCTTCAAGGACCTGCCCGTAACGATGAACCCGTATGACAGCGAGAACACAGAGCCGAATTTCTGGCTTTCGTGCTTGCTTATAAACGAGGATGCCATGTGCAAGCAGGTCAGAAGCGATAACGATACGTGCTATGTAAGCGAGCGCGGCAGATCGTGTCCTGATGAGATACTTGACACTCTTGCAAAATATAACGCGCAGGGCAGACCGATCTGGAAGCCGATGCATATGCAGCCGCTTTACAGAATGCACGGCTTTGTGACCAAGGACGGCACAGGCAGAGGAAAGACGGATGCGTATATCCCCGGAGAAGGAACGGACGTCGGAGCAGATATCTTCCAAAGAGGTCTTTGCTTGCCAAGCGATATAAAAATGACGCCCGAGCAGCAGGATAAGATAATTCAGATCGTAAGAAGCTGCTTTGAGTAATTACACAAAGACGAAAAAAGTGCATCACGCATATCGGAACAGGAGCAACCGCGAAAAACAATACGAATATCTGCTCTGACAGCGCCGTCGGTGCAGGCGCCGTTGCTGTCAAGGATATAGCAGATATTCGGTGTTTATATCGGTGTTCCGATGAAAAGAAGGATGCATTCGTGAAAATGTGATATATAAGAATGATAAAAGCAACCGCTGACGGCTTTTTGCCTGTCGGTCGGTTGCTTTTGCGTTATTCATTTCTTCATCAGCTCGTCTGTCAGCTTCAGTATTACAGGGGCGAGCTTTTTTCTTTTTGCTTTTGTAATTGCGTTATATATCGGATATGCAAGAAAGCAGAGGATAAGCCCTGAGCATCCGACAGCGACGCCCCATATAAAAGCCGCTCTTCCGTAAATGCCGATGAATGATGAAATGTCCGTCATAATAAGGCTCATTCCGAAGCCTAAAAGCAGTGTTCCTATGACGCCGAATATGAGCGATGTGACCGTTGCCGCTCTTGTAACGCTTGCGTCAAGGGCCCTTAATTGCTTCATTTTATCCTGCGCTTCATCGGACGGCGAATACCTTTCCCGAATACGCTTTATTTCTGCCTGCTGCTGCGCGGAATAAGTATATGAAAAGCTGTTTTGCTTGTTATTGTTATCCATTTTGCTCCTCTTTTTTATGTTTTTTTAATCCTTTTGTACCGTTGACGATCATATAAACTGCCATTGTGATGACCGCGCAGGAAACTGCCGCGCCTGTGCAGGAAAGCAGTATTTTTCTTGTTATCGGTGTCATTGTACCGTCGTTGAATGCAGTCAGCATCGTTGATGTGAGCGTCAGCATAGAAACGAGTGATGATGCAAGACTTATCGTCTTTGATGCAGAAAAGACAGGGCTGTTGTATTTTCTGTATTTTACGGCGTTGACGATGGCAACGGTAAGTGTGGTGAATGTATAAGCAGCCATTGTGATAGATGTTATCATATGATGCTCAAACGTTCTGTCCCAATATACCATAAAGAAAACTATCAGCGACAAAGCAAGGCTCATTATAAGAAATATCCATCCGCAAGCACGGTATTTTATAAGCTCCGCGCGCATTTTTTCTCTCGGGGTATATTTTCTCGTATGTCTTACCAGAAAGAAACGCATAACGGCAAGGCAGATATAATACGCACCGAGCGAGCCGAACCAGAACGTTTTATGGTAAGCTGAGAGCCATAGCTGAAATATTCCGTACACCGTGTTGAAAACGAGCGAGCCGTAAAGCGATACGTTTACCCGCAAGCGCGCATCGCTCCTCCAGCGTAATGCGTATTTATTCCCGTTTTTGAAAGACCGTATTGCCCTTACAAGATGGGGTATTCTGAAGCACCAGACCGTAAGCGTGTATGCTGACAGCACGTAGGAAACGATTGCAGATACCGACCTTGTGCCGACGTATACCATACAGAAAACGAGCAGACAGGTCGAAACGGTCAGAAGAATTATCATAATTGCCATCGGCGGAAAAAGCAATGCGTGAGCGATCCTTTTATATTTCACTTTTACACCCTTCTGATCCTTACTGTAAACGTACTGCCGACGCCGAGCGTGCTGTCGATACATATTTCGCCCTGCATAATGTCTATCACCCTTTTTACCAAAGCAAGCCCGAGTCCGTTGCCCTGCGTTGCGCGCGATGTGTCGCCCTGATAGAATTTTTCAAATATATGCTCTCCCACCTCGTTCGTCATTCCGCAGCCCGTATCTGCTATACTGACGGTTGCGTGATCTTCGTCCGATGTCAAGAGTACCGTAACAGCTCCGCCGTTATCTGTGAATTTGAATGCGTTTGAAAGAAGATTGTTCCATACAAGAGATAAAAGCTCCCCGTCTGCCCGTACGGATACATCGGCGGTGATGTCCGTATGTATCGTTATGTCCTTTTCCTCCCACACATTTTCGTATTGCAAAAGACATTCGCATAGCTGCTCACCGAGGTCAAATACATCAGCCCTTGGGAATATCTGCTGATTTTCAAGGCGGTTCAGCTTCAGAATATTCGTTATCATATCAGACAAACGGTTACCTGCATCTGTGATCGCTCTTGCGTATTCGGTTATTTTTTTCGCAGGCAGAGCGTCAGAGTGCAAAAGCGTTGCGTAATTATGTATGACTGAAAGAGGTGTCTTTATTTCGTGCGATACGTTTGCTATAAAATCCGCCCTCAGAGTTTCAACGCCGTAAAGCTCCTGAGCCATCGAGTTTATCGCCTGACCGATCTTGTTGAAGCCCTCCATACCCGATGCGTTCATCGGCTTTACACGCACGGAAAAATCGCCCTTCATTATCTGCTCTGTTGCATCTGTTATCATTTTTACAGGTCTTTCCACCATTATTCTGCGGCGGATACAGTCGATCACTTTGAACAGTACGGTTATGATAATGACGTTCAAAAAAGTGATCTTTGCGGCATCGGCAATGTTTTCGGGCGTATAAACGAGCCCCATCTGCTTTGAAAGTACCTGCAAAAAAAGCATCATACAGCAGGATACCACAAATCCGACCGATACGAAGAACAAAAGAAAGCTGTTAAGCTCCCGAAGTACCTTGCGGAAGACTGTATTCTTCATTTTATCACCGCCTTGTAGCCGAGACCGTGAACGGTCTGTAGTTCAAAGCTGTCGCATTCTGATAGCTTTGAACGGAGCTTTGTCATATATACATCGACCGTTCTTGTGCTTGCCTGCGTGTCAACATCCCAGAATTCATCCATAAGCTGTGTGCGTGTAAACGTTTTCTTCGGATATGACAAAAGCTTGTATAACAGGTCAAATTCCCTTGCCGTCAGCTGTATTTCCTTGCCGTTCAGCGTCGCGCTTCTTTCATCTGCGTCCATTATGAAGGTGCCTGTTTCAATACGGCGGCTGTTGGCTATTTTTGAGCGTCTTAAAAGCGCGCCTATCCGCAGAAGCATTTCGTCAAGATCGACGGGCTTTGTCATATAATCGTCAATTCCCATACGGTAGCCCTTCTGCTTGGATTCGAAATCGTCTCTTGCGGTCATAAACAGTATCGGAATGTCGCTGTTGAGCGAGCGTACTGTTTTTGTAAATTCAAATCCGTCTGTCTTTGGCATCATAATGTCGGACACTATAAGATCAAACGTTGTCTTATACATTTCATCGTATGCATCATCTGCGCAAAGACAGCCGACGGCTTCATATCCGCTTTGGTTAAGAAATGAGCATACGCTTTTGTTCAGGTCCCTGTCGTCCTCAACTACCAATATTTTAAACATAATTCTTCACCCCTGAGTTTCTCTATAAAAAAACAAACACACGCTTATAGGACTTATTTTCTGTATTATAGCACACAAATGTTAAAGTTTTGTTTGCAAGGGCGGTATTTTGAGAAAATATCGTGATATTACGTTATAACAAAATACAAGCGAGGATATTTTCCCCCGCTTGTATCTGTTATTATTTTTGCATCAGCTTTTCGCTGAGCGATATGATCCTTGCTGCGTATTTCTTTTTGCGTGACGATAAGATGGATTTGTATATCGGATAGTTGATAATCGCCATAAGCATACCGACAACGCCGATGATTATACCCCAGAGCAAAGGGTTTCCAATGTTGAGCGTTTGCCCGAGGTCTGTCATAACAAGGCTCATTCCCGAGCCCATAATGATTGCTGAAAATATGCCGAATACGTATGCAAATACGTTTGCAGGACGCTTTACTTCAGCATCGAGCGCTCGAAGCTCGTCAAGCTCGCTTGACTGCTTTTCCGTGTACTGCGTGCGGATCTTCTGTGCTATAAACTGCTGATCGTTTCTGTTCATGATCGATTTCCTTTCTTGCTTTTCCGTTTCGTTACGATCATATCATACAGCGCAGTTTTTTTCGTTTTGTTTTTGATTTGTTGCTGAAATGTTATTAATATTTTTTTTGCATTGGTCGTAGGGGAGGGGTCTCCCCTCCCGAACGTATCGTTAAGGGGTCTCCCCTCCCGAATGTATCGTTAAAGGGGTCTGCCCTCATTCTTCTGAATATAATTTGTCATAATACCAGCGTGCCGGATTTTCGTATATGTATTTGCATATTTTGTGATAGTCATCATAATTGCGTACGATGTGGTCGAAAAAAGAGCGCTGAAATATTTTATCACCCACCGTGTTTTGAAATTGATTTATCTCTTTTGTCGCCTGATATTTAAGCCACCCCATCACCGCATTCACCGTTGTTGTCGTAGTAGGGGAGGGGTCTCCCCTCCCGAACGTATCGTTATGGGGGTCTCCCCTCCCGAATGTATCGTTAAATGGGTCTCCCCTCCCGAATGTATACGGTGATCGTTGAAAGGATGTTTTTTCTGTTTTCGGTACATACCGTTAAAAAATACGCACCCGTTTTGCCGTAATCAAATCCTCTTAAACGAGTGCTCTTTCTTTTTGACAGAGCATTTTTGCTTTCCATATTATCACCCGATCGATCTTAATATTTACCTGAGTAGAAAACGATCTTTATGCAAAATATTTATACCGCAAATTTTTCGTTGATGAAAACGGATCTATTCCGTCTTATCACGCTGAAATTCCAGAATGTCGCCCGGCTGGCAGTCGAGAACGTCGCATATTGCCTCCAGCGTGGAAAAGCGGATAGCGGATATTTTGCCTGTTTTTATTTTTGAAAGGTTTACGTTTGCTATTCCGACCTTTTCGGAAAGCTCGTTTAACGATATTTTTCTGTCCGCCATTACGCGGTCCAAGCGCAGAATGATTGCCATTTTTACCTCACAGCGTTTCGTCGGATAATTTTTGGAGCTGCTGACCGTAATCGAATATATACGCAAGCAGATAAAGCAGTAACGCTAACCATATAAGATGTGCGTTTACCGTTGATGATACGTTGATAGACGTGATATATTCGTTTTGGAATATATGAGCGAATTTATTTATAAAATGCGCAAGGGCAAACGAGCTTATTCCTTGCAAAATAAATGAGCAGATGCTGTATATCAGCGTTATATTTCCGAGGCTTTTCAGTATTTTTCCTATCGGCTGGGCAAACGGCTTGCCGTCCTTGATAAGACGGAGCATTGACCTTAATTTCCCGAATATAACGGCGGCAAAGGCTGAGCCTGCTGCCATATTCAGAGCCTCTGCAAGCGTAACGAACACGGTGTCACGGGATGTGATGTCCAGAGCTTCCGTGTTCAGCCCGAACGTCACGGGTGAAAGCTGTAAAGTGTTGAACGGTAAGTCCAACGCAGCTAATATCGCAAATGCCGCAATGCTTGCAACAAGAGCAAATACAGACAAGAAAAGCATCACGGTGAATGCGTAATACAGAATGCTTGCCATAGACCTTAAATTTTTCATAAAACTACTCCTTGAATGTGAAAATGTTCGATATATCGTGAGATGAGTATATCACAGCATTTTACGTTTGTCAAGTAGTTTTTAACGAAAAACATTAAATTTTTATCGTTTAAAGGATATATCCGCCGTCAACGGTCAACGTCTGACCTGTGATGAACGATGACTGATACGAGCATAAAAAGTATATTGCGTACGCTACGTCAAGACCGATGCCCGATCTTCCGAGCGGAGTTTTTGATATTATATCCGCTATGACCTCATCGGAAAGCGACGCGTTCATATCCGTCATTATAAATCCGGGCGCTACGCAGTTTACACGAACGCCGTTCGGAGCTTCCTCCTTTGCCAATGCCTTTGTAAAGCCGATGAGCGCCGCCTTCGATGCCGAATAATGCACCTCGCAGCTTGCGCCCGCTATCCCCCACATTGACGATACGTTGACTATCCGTCCCATTTCGGAGCGGAGAAGAGGCAAAGCTGCCTGAGTTACGTTGAATGCGCCCTTTACATTTATATCGAGCATTTTGTCAAGATCGCCTTCCGTTATGTCAGCCATTACCTTTATTTGTCCTATTCCTGCATTGTTTACAAGCGCGGTAAGTCCGCCGAATTTGTATTCGCACAGGGCAACGGCTCTTTTTGCGTCCTCCTTTGACGTTACATCGAGCTTGCATGCGTATGCCGTATAGCCGCTTTCTGTCAGTCTTTGGCAAAGATCGACTGCCGCCTGTTCATTTTTGTTATAGCACGCCATGACCCCGTAGCCGTTTTTTGCAAAAAGCTCGGCGCAGGCTCTCCCGATGCCGCCCGATGCTCCCGTAATTAAAACAGAACTCATAATATCTCCTTTTATTAAGCGGAATTATTGAATATAATTATAAATAAATTATAACATCTGAAGGCGAAAAAAGCAATAGAATCAGTAACAAATTAAAAATTAATAAAAGCAAATTTGCGATTTTTTTAATTAAATTTGATTATTTTTTAAAAAGATGTTGACAAATGTGAATTTTTATGATAGAATGAGAACACAAAGAAAAGATACGGTTAACGAAACCGTTGTCGGAAAGGGGTCGCTTTCGGTATGAACGTGAAAAGAATGATCGCCGCCGTTGCAATTGTCGCAATGCTGTTTACCGCATTCATATCTGTTACGGCTCTTGCCTCGGATCAGGCGGTGTATTATGAGCAAAGCGGTGATGATGCCGTAGAAAATCCGCTGACGGGCGATATAATCTTTGCCGCCGCGGTCATAGTGGCGTCATCGAGCATACTTGCCCTGTATCTTGTAATGAGGAAACGGTATATTTCGGGCAGATGATTTCATTATACAAAAAATGCAGGCGTTGTGTCAGATGACATAACGCCTGTTTTACTTTTATCTACCGTCTGTTGCAAAGCATCATTATAATGCCCATACACAAGGCGAATGCGAGCGATGTGAACGCAAATACGGGAATGCACGCGCTCATCGGAGAATCAGTCAATGCAAGCACGACCGATCCTACTACCGTGAACATACCGCCGAACAGTACGCCTGAAAGCAGGGCGGAGAGGATAATGCAGCCGACGGGCGTTGTAAATACTGTCTTTCTTTCGCTTTTGCTCAGCGGAATGAGCTCTGCGCGCTTTGCGGCGATCTGCACCTTAGTTTTCAAGTCAGTATCTTCGTTTATAAAAAGGTTCGGCATTGAAAAATGTCTGCCGTTTTTTGTGAAAAACGGTGTGAATGCATCGGGAAATACCCCTTTTTCAATATCCTTTTTTCGTGACAGCACACTGCCGCTTTCAAAGAAATGCACGATTCTTCCGCAATCAAGCTCCTCACGAACGCAGATAAATGCAAAAACGTTCCTTTCGTTCAATACGAAATAGCTTTGTCCGAAGTTGCCGTCGGAAACAAGGCGCAAGCCCTTCACCTCCGTTTTTTTCATAAATACGGGGTATTGTCCCGTATATCCGAGAGCTGATATTTCGCTTATTATCCTTCGCCTTTGATCTTCCGTTTCGTCAGTTGCGTAAGCGTCGGTGGCGTACGGAAGAGCGCTTTGGCAGTCCGATATAATATCATACAGAGCGTAAAACACGCCCGCGTCTTCCTTCAGCGATGAGAAAAGCTCGTACAGTATCTTCGATCTTTTTGTATTTACGGGTGTTTTCAACGATCTTTCGAAAAGCCTTTGCGATCTTTTTGATGCGTGCTTTGAAAGAAATTCCCTCATCTGAATTTCTTCGTTTTCGGGTATCGGGCTGTTTACGTACTCGTCGATCAGCTTTGAAAACGTAAGCAGTACGGGATATGCAGCATTTTCCTTTTCGCTTGCTTTGCCGCTTTCACACTTTCTGCATACCGTTTTTGCCCCTGAAATGAGGTCGTTCCACATACTGTATCCTGCGCGGGGAGTGGCGTTATAATACTCTGTTTGCATCTGCATATCATCAAACGTGAAGGTATGCTCTGTATAATCCTCGTCAACGATGCAGTATGTATATCCGTTTTCGCTTTCGTATAATTCTTTATATATGTAATTGCAGTCAATGCAGTATTCAAGCGATGCGTTTTTAAAAACGAGCCTGTTGACACAGCCCAACGTGGACAATGCGAATGTATGCGCGTTTTCGCCTTGCGGAGTTATATATGCCTTGCAGTTCGGAAAAAGGGCATGCTCGTCGGTTGCAACGAGCGACAGTATTCTTTCTTCATTTTCCGCGCTTTCGTCAAACGCCTTTTCAAGTCTTTCCACAGCAAGAGCGCAGGAGTCATCAAGCTCCCTGTCGGACAGGCGGAGAATAAACTCCTTAAGCGACTGATGCCTTGAAAATATATCGTTTTCATTAATATAATTTCGGAAATCCTCATCGGACATAGAGTGCTTTACTTCTCCTATATCCTGCAATATCAAATCCTTTATATCACAATATCTCATAAAAGCTCCAAATAATTTATCGCTTTATTATACTATCTGACAATGTGATTGTCAAGAGCCGAAAAGGAGTATTATTTTTAAGCGTTACGTGCTTGACTTAATCTGTACGGTGTGGTAAAATACCGAGTGTTGCAGACAAAGAGGTGATATGAATGGATTTTAAGAGGATAGAGCTGAGTGATATTGAAAGGATAAAGCCGTTTTTTTCTTACGTTGAGTCAAAAACGTGTGATTTTACCGTCGGCGGTATGTTTATGTGGCGGGAATATTACAGTATGGAATATTCCGTATACGGAGATGTGCTTATCTCGCGCTTGAAAAATGAAAACGGCGATGTGTATTACAATATCCCGCTCGGAAAAAGCAAAACGGATGCAATATCCTTGTGTGTTGAACGCTTTGCATGCCCGAAAATCCGCTTTTGCACCGTTCCGCAGGAATATATTGAGCACTTTGAAAAAATGTATCCTGGCTGTACTGTTACAGAGCAGACGGACTATGCCGATTATCTTTATTCAGCCGAGGAGCTTATAAGCCTTAAGGGGAAAAAATTCAGTCCTCAGCGTAATCTGATAAGCCAATTCAAGCGAAATTATCCGATTTGGCGTTTTGAACAGGTGAAGGACTCAAATATTGCGGATATTATAGATTTTTTAAACCGTAATGCAGCACAGACGGGTGACGGCAGCATCGCATCAAGCGTTGAAAGCAATATGTGCCTTGAGGTGCTGAACGAGCTTGAGGCATACGGAATGACGGGCGGCTGTCTTACCGTTGATGAAAAAATAGTCGGCTTTTCACTCGGAGAAATATCAAACGGCACCCTGTTTGTCCACATTGAAAAGGCGGACAGAGCGTACAAGGGCGCATATCAGCTTTTGATGAATTGCTTCGCCGAGCAATTCGGGAAAAACGTGCAGTTCATAAACCGCGAGGAAGATATGGGCTCAGAGGGGTTAAGACGCGCAAAGCAGGCGTATAACCCGATATGTCTTTTGAAAAAATACGTCGTTGAGATCGAAAAAAACGTATAAGGTACTGAAGAAGCAAACACAAAGAGGCAATTTATGAAAATGAATGATGACTGCAAAGCGTGTCTTTTGGGAAAATATCTTAACAAGCATCCGAGCGATGCCGGGAAGGATGACATAAAGGCATATCGGCTTGCCCTTGAGGAAATAGTTCAGAACAAAGACGGGGTAAGCGCCCCTGAGATCGTTGAAAGATTTGAAGAAAAATACAGAGAGCTTTTCGGCAATTTGTCAGAGTTTGAGCGAGTGAAGCCGTATTTTAACGAGCTTATGATGTCTTACGAGGAGTATATGAAAAACAGCATAGACTCATCAGCCGATCCTGTAAAAACCGCCGTTCAGTATGCTATGGCAGGCAATTTTATCGACTTTGGCGCTCTTAAAAGCGTTGAAGAAGAAAAGCTGAGGGAGCTTTTGAGCGCCTTTGACAGAGCAAGGCTTGATGATAAAGCCGTTGAGAGTCTTAAGCGTGATATTAAAAACGCAAAAACGCTCGTTTATTTTGCCGACAACTGCGGGGAGATAGTTGCCGACAAGCTGCTTATATCGACGTTGCGCAAAATAAATCCCGATCTTGACGTATCAGTCATAGTAAGAGGCAAGCCTGTATTGAATGACGTTACTGCATACGACGCAAGACAGGTAGGGCTTTATGATGTTGCCCGTGTCATTTCCAATGGCAGCGGCATTGCGGGGAACGTTCTTTCGAAAATATCAGAAGAAGCGCAGCGCGCTGTATATAATGCCGATGTTCTTATATCGAAGGGGCAGGGGAATTTTGAGTCGCTCAGCACGTGCGGACTGAATGTATATTACATTTTTATGTGCAAGTGCGAGCTGTTCGTCCGTCGCTTCGGCGTAAATATGCTCGACGGTATTTTAGTGCGTGAATCGGACATTCCGCAATTTTAAAAGGGTAATAAAAGACCTGCAATATTTCTCAATTCTGAGGTATTGCAGGTCTTTTTGTATTTGTCAGTTTTTCCACGTGTCCTTTGCAAGCAGTGTGAGTATCGGGAATATTTCAAGTCTGCCTGCCAGCATATCAATTATCAAAGTTATCTTTGATACTATACCGAACTGGCTGTAATTTGCCATAGGGCCGACCTTTTCAAAGCCGGGGCCTACGTTGTTGAAGCACGCTGCTACGGCAGATATATTTGTTGTGACGGAAAAGCCGTCCACAGATACTATAAGAAAGCTGATGACTATTATTACAACGTATGCTACAAGGTATACGTTAGTTGCCGAAAGCACCGTTTCGTCTATGACCTGACCGTTCAGACGCATCACCTGCACTCTTTGCGGACGCGCTGCTGAGCGAATGCTCCTTGTAAAGCTCTTGAACAGAAGCAGCACCCTTGCGCATTTGATACCGCCGCCAGTGCTTCCCGCGCACGCGCCTATCAGCATAAGGCAAAGCAAAATGCCCTTTGAAAGATTTGGCCACATATCAAAATCGGTCGATGCAAAGCCCGTTGTCGTTATTATACTTGCAACCTGGAATGTACTGTGCCGCGCGGCGTCTGCTATGGTTTCAAACAGTCCGCTGTGCAAAAGATCGAGTGTTATAAGAACGGAGCTTGTAATTATCACGCCTATGTAAAGACGCAGCTCGCTGTTTCTGAACACATCCTTGAAATGACGGAGCATTATCAGATAAAAGCAGTTGAAATTTATTCCGAACAGTATCATAAACACCGTGCAGACTATCTGTATGTACGGGCTGAAGGATGCTATACTGTCTGCCCGCGTGCCAAAGCCGCCCGTGCCTGCCGTTCCGAATGCCGTGCAGACCGAATCGAACAGCGGCATTCCGCCGCACAGCAGAAATATCACGTTTATGACTGTCAGCACGATGTAAAGAGTGTACAGTATCTTTGCCGTTTTCTTCATCCTCGGAACTAATTTTCCAACGCTCGGCCCGGGGCTTTCCGCGCGCAAAAGATGCAGCGTTGAGCCGCCGCCCTTGTCCATCGGCGCTATTGCAAGAAGAAACACCAAAACACCCATTCCTCCTACCCAGTGGCTGAAGGAACGCCAATAAAGACAGCCTCGCGTCAACGCTTCAACGTTTGGCAATATAGATGCCCCCGTTGTTGTAAAGCCCGAAACCGTTTCAAAAAAGGCATCTATGAATGACGGTATTTCTCCTGAAAGATAAAACGGCAAAGCCCCCAGAAGACTCATAAGCACCCAGGACAGCCCGACACAGACCGTACCCTCTCTTGCGTGGAACGATTTTTTTGCGTTTCTGCACAGTATAAGTCCCAAAGAGCTTATGACAAGTATTATACATATAGATACGGCAAATGCCGATGCTGTTTTATGATCTCTGTCGTATAAGCACAGTATCACAGACGGGAGCATAAACGCCGCTTCGAATGCGAGTATTTGCGATATTATCCGTCCGACCAATTTATAATTCATACATATTTCCTCGATGAGTCCCGAAAAAGCGAAATGATCGGGCTTCAGATCGTTTTATTCAAAAATATCGTTAAGCTGATATACGGTATCGCCGCTTTTTGTTACGACTATCATCGTATCACCCGGATAAAACTCGGTATCACCGTTCGGTATCACCGTTTTTCCTCTTCTCATTATGCAGGCTATGATGACGTTCTTACGCACCTTTATATGCTTTAACGGCTCTGATGTGTGGTGAGTTGTTCCGTCTACCCTGAATTCTATCGCCTCTGCCTTGCCGTCCGCGATGGAATGCACCGCTCTTGCCGCACCCGCCTGCTTTTCCATTGCTCTTACGTATCCGACAATAAGATCTCCGCACAGCTCCTTGGGGCATATCACACTGCTCTGGGGCAAAAAGTCAAGTATTGCATTATCGTCTACGTGGTCGAGCTTTGTTATTATCTGCGGTACTTTATGGCTGTGTCCGTACAGTGATATTATTATATTAAGCTCGTCCATACCCGTAAGGGCGATGAGCGCATCGCACCTGTCAACCCCCTCGCGCTCAAGGGTAAAGCTGCTGCTTGCGTCGCCCTCTACCACGTTTACATCGGGGTGCATTGCTGAGAGCTGACGGCATTTTTCCTTATCGTTGTCTATTACCGTAACGCCGATGCCCGATCGTACGAGCTTTTCGCAAAGATAGTGGCATATACGGCTTGCTCCGCATACGATGACGTGCTTTACCTTTCTTGTGATGATACCGAGATTTTTCAAAAGCGTCGTAAGATCGTCCGTCGATGCTGTAACGAATATCCTGTCGCCCTCACGCAGAACGAAATCTCCGTACGGAGTGATAGCATTTCCGTCACGCAGAACGATGCAAACAAGAACCTTGCATTTGATTATTGAATTGAGCTGTGACAGAGGCTTATCCTTCAGCTTGCTGTCGCCCTCTATACGAAGCTCTACTATCTCAACTCTGCCCTTGGCGAACGTGTCGAGCTTGAGAAATCCAGGATAACGCAAAAGCCTTTCTATCTCTACTGCCGCGCGCCGCTCCGGTGTTATTATCATCGACAGAGCGAACGTTTCGCGCATATCGTATATCTGGCTTATGTATTCCGGATTTTTTATACGCGCGATGGTGTGTATATCGGGGTTCATCGTGTGCGCTGTAAGACAGCACAGAAGATTTGTTTCATCAGAGCCAGAGGTCGCTATCAGAAGATCCGACCCTTCGACGTCTGCCTCGGAAAGAACGCCCGTTATCGCACAGTTTCCCGAAACGGTCATAACGTCATTCTGCTCCTGTACGAGCTGTAATGTACTGCTGTCCGTATCTATTACTGTGACATCATAGTTTTCCGCTACGAGCTTGCGGGCAAGTATCGCGCCGACCTTGCCCGAGCCTGCGATTATTGTTTTCACGAATATTTCTCCTTAATATTACGCTGTAAGCGTTTCTTACAGCTCCCTTTCGATCATTTCGACAAGTCCTGCTATTGCTCCCTCTGTGCAGGGGCATACAACGTAATTGCACATATCTATTATCTTTTGCAGAGCTGAGGACGGACACGCTGAAATGTCTGCGCTTGCGAGCATATTTTCATCGTTTTCGTAGTCGCCGATGCAGTATGTTTTCAAGTTGCCCATAAGGGATTTGAGCTTTTTGACCTGCGCTCCCTTTGTTGCGCCCGGGGCTAAAAGCTCCAGCATCGTGCGGCACGAATACGATTTTTCAAATTTACCCGGCATTTTTTCGTTTATAAAGGCGTTTGCCCCTTCAAGCTCGGCGGCGCTTTCACCTGCAAGAACTATCTTGTTCCAGCCGTCCGTTGACATTTCCTCAAGGGGCGTTACAACTACGTTGTCAAAGTAGTTCTTAAGCTCCTTATATACCTCCTCGTTGCCTGTTGCGGCAAGGTAGCCCGAACGGCAGTTTATGCGTATTCCGACAGAGGGATATTTTGCGTGCAGCTCCTTCAAAAACGGCATTATCGCAGGGCCGTCAAGGCATATTTCGTTCATTCTTTTTCCTGTGGGGACATCGTAAAGATAGCTTCCGTTGCACAGTATGCACGGAGCGTTCACGAGCTTATCGTAGCCGGGCACGATAGTACCTATATTGTACGCAACTCTTCCCGAAGCAAATGTAAAAAGTCCGCCCTCGGATTTGAAATATTCTATCGCCTCGTTATTTCTTCTGATGCCCTCAGGCGAGCCCGTGTACGTTCCGTCTATATCGGAAATTATTATCTTTCCTGAAAATTTCATTTTAACATCCTTTCTTTATGCTTTTCAGCCGTTCATATCTGTTTGTATATATGCATCGAATATCGCGCAGGCGGTATCCGAGCGTGTTCTTGTAAGCGGCAGGCGCAATTCGTCCCTGCAATAGCCGAGATTTGCCATAAGCGACTTTATTCCTGCGGGATTGGTATCAAGGCAAAGCGCCTTAAGAAGCGGATAAATTTTTTTGAATGCTTCGGACGATCTTTTGCATTCTCCGCTTGCGCAGTCCTTGTATATCTGCCCGAACGCCCTCGGCAGAGCGTTTGACACAACGCTGACGCAGCCGCGCGCGCCGAGCGCGAGAAATGCAGGTAAAAGACTGTCGTTTCCGCAGTATATATCGTATGCGGAAAGCTGTGTGAGCTTGTCGTAGATCTCGCTTATATCCGCGCAGGCCTCCTTCAATGCGGTTATGTTTTCGTGCGCAAACAGCACCTCTGACGTTTCCGCGCTTATGCTGACGCCCGTTCTTGACGGTACGTTATACATCATAACGGGAATGTCGAGCCCCTCTGCAACGGACAGATAATGGTATATAAGCCCCTTCTGCGACGGTTTATTGTAGTACGGCGTTACGGTAAGAATACCGTTTACACCCTGCTTTTGCGCCTCTTTCGCGCTTTTCAGGGCGGCCTTTGTATCTGATGCGCCGCAGCCTGCGATTATGAATGTCTTGCCGTCTGCGCATTCGAGCGCGGCATCTATCAGCCTTTCGCGCTCCGTTTTCGATACCGTCGGAGCTTCGCCCGTAGTGCCGAGTACAACGATACCGCCGATGCCTGCGTCTATCTGACGCAGTATTGATGCCTTGAATGCGGAAATATCGGTCTGCCCGTCTGAAAAAGGGGTTATCACGGCGGTGATGATGCCCTCGGGAAACCGTTTTTTATCTGAATTGTCCATTTTGTACCCCGTAATAAATAAGTGTTGAAATCTTCACATTACGATATTATAATGTAAGGTGACTTCAATGTATATTTTATGCACGCGGTACGTTTGTTGACTGTTTGAGTTTATCATATATTCGGCAAAATGTCAACTGAATTGAGGATTTTTATTATGGGTATTGATACAGGCTTATCTACAAGAGATTTTTATTACGAGCTTCCGCCGGAGCTGATCGCCCAATCTCCCGCGGAGAAAAGGGATATGTCACGTCTTATGAGAGTGGACAGAAAAACAGGGCAGATATCGCACGGCGTTTTCAAGGACGTTATAGACAGCCTTAACGCAGGCGATGTTCTTGTTATAAACGATTCAAGGGTAATTCCCGCAAGAGTTATGGGATATAAAAAGCGTACATTATCGAGTCCCGATGAGCCCGCAAGGGTGGAAACGCTTTTGTTAAGGGCGAAGGAGCAGGATCTGTGGGAGTGCATAGTACACCCCGGCAAAAGACTCAAGCAGGGCGCGGAAATTGAATATTCGGGATCGCTTTTCGGTAAGATAGAGCAGGTGAAGGACGACGGAAACAGGCTTATACGCTTTACATATGATAAGGAAAAATACGACAGTATATTTGCCGTTCTTGATGAGGTCGGCTCAATGCCGACGCCGCCTTATATAACGAAAAAGCTCGAGGACAAAAGCAGATACCAGACTGTGTATGCAAATAAAAACGGCTCAGCCGCCGCGCCGACGGCAGGGCTTCATTTTACGCCCGAGCTTCTTGATTCGATACGGAAAAAGGGCGTTAAGATCGCGCCTGTTATGCTTCACGTCGGGCTCGGCACATTCCGTCCTGTAAAGGTGGACAACGTAAAGGATCATAAAATGCATTCTGAATATTTTGAAATATCGCAGGAAAGCGCGGATATTATCAATGAAGCAAGGAAAAACGGCGGCAGGATAATATCCGTCGGAACGACATCGACCCGTGTGCTTGAAAGCGCCTCTGACGAAAACGGAGTTCTTCACGCAATGTGCTCCGATACTGATATATTCATTTATCCGGGGTATAAATTCAAGGCGGTAGATGGGCTTATAACGAATTTCCATTTGCCCGAAAGCACGCTTCTTATGCTCGTTTCGGCGTTTTCCTCGCGGCAGATAATGCTGAACGCATACAGCGTGGCGGTGCAGGAAAGATACAGATTTTTCTCGTTCGGCGATGCGATGTTTATTTTATGAGGTAATAGGTAATAGGTAAAAGGCGTGGGCTTCGCTCACGCCTTTTGGAAATGACGGGGCATACGGACCGTCTTTTTTTGTTGCGGTGTTATAAAAATGTTAAAATGAACACTGTTTTTCAACAATTTCACAATTTGTTTCACTCATTCATTAATAAAACTTTACATAACGGTCTTGACAAACGTTTCGAAATGCATTATTATAATAAATGAATGAAAAAATTTCGACACATTTAAATTGTGTTCTGATAAACAGGAGGAACAGTTATGGCAACACCCGTACAAATGCCCAACGTGGGTATTTCGGTTGAAAGCTGCATTTTGACCGAATGGCACAAGAAAAGGGGCGACACCGTAAACGAAGGCGACGTTCTTTTCACCTACGAAACGGACAAGACCACAACAGACGAGAAGGCTACCGCAACAGGTACTCTTATCGAGGTATTCTTTGAGGAGGGCGATGAGATCCCCGTTATGACAAACATAGCGGTTATCGGCAACCCCGGCGAGTCCACCGCAGAATTTGCTCCGGCAGGCGCTGAGGAAGCTCCCGCAGCAGCCGAGGCAGCACCCGCGGCAGCAGCAGCACCCGCAGCAGCAGTCGCAGCAGCACCCGCCGCTGTCGCTCAGGCTCCCGAAGGCTTCGTTAAGGCTTCACCCAGAGCAAAAGCGTTTGCAAAGAAATCAGGCGTTGATTACAGATACGCAACACCTACGGGCGCAGAGGGCAGAATTACCGAAGCTGACGTTCGCGCGATGATCGCAAACGGTCCTACACCCACATATGCCGCTGCAGGCGCATTTGACGGCGCGGCAGGAACGGGTATCGGCGGCAAGTTCTCCGTAAACGATATAGGCGCAGCTCCCGCAGCGGAAGCACCCGCAGCAGCAGTTGAAGCAGCACCCGCTTACACAGACGAAAAGATGTCAGGCATCCGCCGCGCTATTGCAAAGAATATGATGAATTCTTTGGCTACAACGGCTCAGCTTACAAACACATCTTCCTTCGATGCAGGCGAGATCATGGCGTTCCGCAAGAAGCTCAAGGCAGGTGCGGAGGCTCTCGGTCTTCCCAACATCACACTCAACGACATCATCATTTACGCAGTATCGAGAGTTCTTGCAAAGCCCGAGCATTCACTTCTGAACGCTCATCTGCTTGAAGGCGATATACTCCGTAAATTCAACGGCGTTCACATCGGTATCGCAGTTGACACCGAAAGAGGACTTATGGTTCCCACGATCATGAACGCTGATAAGAAATCCCTTGCAGAGATCTCCAAGGAAGCAAAGGAGCTTGCAAAGGCTGCTCAGTCCGGCTCTATCGCTCCCGATAAGCTCAAGGGCGCATCCTTTACGATATCCAACCTCGGTTCGTTCGGTATTGAGAGCTTCACACCCGTTATCAATCCCCCTCAGACAGGCATTCTCGGCGTAAATACGATAATGACGAGAGTAAAGGAAGTAAACGGCGAGCTGAAGGCTTACAACGCTATGGCTTTGTCCCTTACCTACGATCACAGAGCAGTTGACGGCGCTCCTGCATCCAAGTTCCTTAAGGATCTTTGCACATCGCTTGAAAACTTCTCCATCCTTCTTTCCAAATAAGAGGTGACTGATATGGAAATGTTTGATCTTATAATCGTAGGCGGCGGTCCTGCCGGCTACAATGCCGCATTGAAGGCAGGTCACGCAGGTCTTAAGACTGTTCTTATCGAAAAGCGCGCTCTCGGCGGCGTTTGCCTTAACGAAGGCTGCGTTCCTTCAAAGGCTCTTCTGTACTCCGCTAAGGTGTACGACTATACAAAGCACGCAGATGCTTACGGCGTTACCGTAACAGGCTCGTCCATTGACCAGAAGAAAGTTATCGCGCGCAAGAACAAGGTCGTAAAGACTCTTGTCGGCGGCATCGGTATGCAGGAAAAGGGCGCAGGCGTTACAGTGGTATACGCTGAGGCTATGATACAGGGTAAGGATGCTGAGGGCTTCAAGGTTGCCGCAGGCGACAAGATCTACTGCGGTAAGCAGATGCTTCTCGCAACAGGCTCTATGCCCGTTATCCCCCCGATACCCGGCTTGAGAGAAGGCGTTGAAAGCGGCTTCGTTATGACTAACCGTGAGGTTCTTGACCTTGAGGAGATACCCGCGCAGCTCGTTGTTATCGGCGGCGGCGTTATCGGTCTTGAAATGGCTTCCTACTACAATTCCGTAGGCTCAAACGTAACGGTTATTGAAATGCTCGATCATATCGGCGGTCCTACCGATGCCGATATTGCAAAGATACTTCTCAACAACTATAAGAAGAAGGGCATCAACTTCTGCCTGAAGTGCAAGGTTACAGCCGTAACCGCTGACGGCGTAAGCTATGAGGATGAAAACGGTAAGCCCGTTACAGTCAAGGCTGACAAGGTGCTTTGCTCCATCGGCCGTCGCGCAGTAACGACAGGCTACGGTCTTGAAAACCTCAATGTATATATGGAACGCGGCGCTGTCAAGACTGACGAATATATGAAGACGAGCATTGCAGGTCTTTATGCCGCAGGCGACATAAACGGTGTTTCTATGCTTGCTCATACAGCTTACCGCGAGGGTGAGGTTGCCATCAACAACATTCTCGGTAAGAAGGACAGAATGAGATACAACGCTATCCCCTCCGTTATCTACACAAATCCCGAGGTTGGCGCAGTAGGCGAAACAGAGGCTTCTGCAAAGGCTAAGGGCTACGACGTAGAGGTAGTTAAGCTCACGATGAACTTCAGCGGCAGATACGTTGCTGAAAACGAAGGCGGCGACGGTATCGTAAAGGTTATCGTTGACAAGAAATACAACCGCATTCTCGGCGTTCACATGATAGCTAACTATGCATCGGAAATAATCTACGGCGCAGCTATGATGGTTGAAACGGAAATGACGGTAGACAACCTCAAGGAGATCGTATTCCCTCATCCCACAGTGTGTGAGGTAATAAGAGAGGCTCTGTTCGAGGTAAAATAATTCCGCTTACAAAATAAAGTAAAATAAATTAATTTAAAATAGGAGATAAAACTATGCCTAAGTCAATGTTTGTAGACCCTAAAGAGAGCTTTAAAAAGCGCACAGTCACATTTGATGACATTCCCGTATGCGAATACGACAAGACGGTTGCCGACGAAAAGGACAACTACTCAAAGGAAGACTTTATCGGTATGTATGCCGATATGGTTGCTATCAGAGAATTTGAAGAAATGCTTATGGATATCAAGAAAAAGGGTATCTATAACGGCAAGGAATTCACATATCCCGGTCCTTCACACTTGGGTCTGGGTGAAGAAGCAACTGCAGTAGGTCAGGCTTACAACCTCGGTGTTAACGACTTCATTTTCGGTACACACCGTTCTCACCACGAGGTTATCGCTAAGGCGATGTCCGCTATCAAGAAGCTTTCCGATGAGGAGCTTACAAAGATAATGGAAACATACAACGGCGGCGCGCAGTACGCAGTTGTTAAGAAGTATTCAACAGCTACCAACGTAAAGGATCTTGCAAAGGATTACTTTATGTACGGTCTTATGTGCGAGCTTTTCGCTAAGGATATGGGCTTCTCCCGCGGTCTTGGCGGCTCAATGCACGCATTCTTCCTGCCCTTCGGTATATTCCCCAACAACGCTATCGTTGGCGGCGCAGGTCCTATCGCAACAGGTGTTGCTCTGTTCAAAAAGTGCAATAAGAAGGACGGTATCGTAGTTGCCAACGCAGGCGACGGCGCAGCAGGACGCGGTCCTGTATTCGAGGCTATGAACTTTGCCGCTATGGACCAGTTCAATGAGCTTTGGGAGGACGGCTACAAGGGCGGTCTGCCGATCATCTTCAACTTCAACAACAACCACTACGGTATGGGCGGTCAGACAAGAGGCGAAACGATGGCTTACGGCGATCTTGTAAGACTCGGCTGCATCGCGCAGAACCAGATGAACGCTGAAAGAGTAAACGGCTGGAATCCTCTTGCGGTTATCGACGCTTACAAGCGTAAGATGGCTCTTATCAAGGAAGGCAAGGGTCCTGTTCTTCTCGATCTCGTTACCTACCGTCTCGGCGGTCACTCCACATCCGACGTTATGTCATACAGAACTCCCGAGGAGGAAGCTGAATGGCAGAAGCTCGATCCCCTTAAGATATTCCCGCAGCAGATCATTGATGCCGGCGTAGCAACAGCTGAAGAGCTTGAAGCTGTAAAGGCTGCTGTTATCGACAGAAACCACAGAATGTTCATGCTCGCATCCGATCTTGAAATAGCTCCTTACACAGACTACGACAAGAACCCCGAATTCCTTGAAAACCTTATGTTCTCCAACGAAAAGGTTGCAAAGATGGAGGATCGCCCCGTAGAAGTTTCTCAGCCTATGGAAGAGAACGAAAATGTAAAGAAGCTCGCTACAAAGATCCGTTATGCTTACGATGAAAAGGGCAAGGAAGTTTCCAAGATGAAGATGTACAACATCCGTGACGGTATCTTCGAAGCTATCATCGCTAAGTTCTATGAGGATCCCACGCTCATCGCATACGGTGAAGATGTTCGTTTCTGGAACGGCGCATTCGCAGTATACAGAGGTCTTACAGAGGCTCTTCCTTATCACAGACTGTTCAACTCGCCTATTTCCGAGTCCGCTATCTGCGGTACGGCTTGCGGCTACGGTATGGCAGGCGGTAGAGTTATCGTTGAGCTTATGTACTGTGACTTTATCGGTTGCGCAGGCGACGAAATATTCAACCAGATGGCTAAGTGGCAGTCAATGTCCGCAGGCGGCTTGAAGATGCCTGTTGTTCTCCGTGTTTCCGTTGGTTCTAAGTACGGCGCGCAGCACAGCCAGGACTGGACAGCGCTTTGCGCTCACATCCCCGGCTTGAAGGTAGTATTCCCTGTAACTCCTTACGATGCTAAGGGTCTTATGACAACTGCCCTCAACGGCACAGACCCCGTTGTATTCTTCGAGAGCCAGAGAATTTACGATATGGGCGAAAGATTTGTTAAGGAAGGCGTTCCCACGGGCACATATGAGGTTCCCTTCGGCGAGCCCGCTGTAAGACGTGAAGGTAAAGACCTTACTATCCTTACGATCGGCGCAACTCTTTACAGAGTTCTCGATGCTGCTAAGATACTTGAAGAAAAGTACGGCATCACAGCTGAGGTTATCGACGCTCGTTCCGTTGTTCCCTTCAACTATGAGCCCGTTGTTGAATCCGTTAAGAAGACAGGTAAGATCCTGCTTGCTTCCGATGCTTGCACAAGAGGTAACATCCTTAACGATATGGCTCAGAACATCACACAGCTCGCATTCGATTACCTCGATGCTCCCCCTGTTGTTGTTGGCGCGAAGAACTGGATCACACCCGCATTCGAGTATGATAAGGAATTCTTCCCGCAGCCCTCTTGGTTCATTGATGCTATCAATGAAAAGCTCCTTCCCATTCCCGGATACGTTGCAGGTGAAAACTTCACAAGCGAAGAGCTTATCAGAAAGAGCAAGAAGGGTGTTTAATACATCTTTTATAAAAACGGCGTAAAAAAAGGGGGCAGCCCTGCCCCCCAATAATATAAATTAAGGAGAAAAACAATGAAAATCTTTATTGATACAGCCAATATCAACGAGATCAAGACAGCTTACGAGCTTGGTATCGTTGAAGGCGTAACAACTAACCCTTCCATCATCGCAAAGGAAGGCAAGAAGTTTGAGGACGCTATAAAGGAGATCGACAATATCGTTTCCGCTGACACACTTATCTTCGGTGAGGTTATTTCTCTCGATGCTGACGGTATGTGCAAGGAAGCTGCGGAGATCAAGAAGATCAGAGAAAATATGATCATCAAGATCCCTATGTGCGCAGAAGGCCTTAAGGCTGTTTCCCGTCTTTCAAAGGAAGGCTACAGAACGTGCGTAACTCTCTGCTTCTCCGCAGGTCAGGCGCTTCTCGCTTCCAACGCAGGCGCAACATACGTTGCTCCCTTCCTCGGCAGAGTTGACGATATAGGCTGGAACGGTCTTGACCTCGTTACAGAGATCGCTGATATGTTCGCTATCCAGAACAGCACAACACAGATCGTTGCTGCATCGACCCGTCACCCCGTACACGTTATCGAGCTTGCTAAAGCAGGCGCAGACGTTGCAACAGTTCCTTTCAAGGTTATCATGCAGATGGTTGACCACCCCCTCACAAAGAGCGGCCTTGAAAAGTTCATGAAGGACTGGGCTACGATTCCCCAGTAATCAATAATTGAATATTGCAAAGATCGGCAGAATATTTCTGCCTATCTTTTGTTTTAATGCCTTTAGGCAGTTGAGCGCGAAGCGCGAAACAGACAACCACCCGCTATGCGGGTGGGCAACGAAGGTTATACCAAAAAATCTCCTAATGTGGTACAATAAGATTCTCAAGTCTATTGCAACACGAAAGGA
>JAZPYO010000054.1:0-37217 GCA_045544195.1 Eubacteriales bacterium | reverse complement strand
GTTCATAAACAAGAAAAGCTCCTCCGAAAATCGAAGGGAGCTTACGGTAAAAACAAATGAGCTCAGTAAATTGGAGAAACGCAACACAGAGCTGAATGCTTTGTTCAAAAGACTTTACGAGGATAATGTTCTCGGTAAAATAACGAATGAGCAGTTCAGAATGCTGTCGGATGGGTATAATGCGGAGCAACGTGAAATTCAAGAACAGATTCCGAACCTCCAAACGGAGATAGAAGAATTGAAAGCCGCATCTACGAATGTGGACAAGTTCATAGATGTTGCAAACAAGTACACGGATCTGAAGGAACTGACTCCCGAGGTGCTCAGAGTATTCATAGCCAAAGTAGTGATCCATGAACGCGAATGTAAGTGGTCTAAAGCATCGGAGCAGCAGATCGACATCTACTTCCGATATATTGGCAGATTAACCGCAGAACCAACAGAACAAGCAGTATAACAGGAAAGGACGGACAGCCTAAACTGTCCGTCCTACTCCAGGACACCGCCTTACGCTAAACATCCTTATGAGAAGTAGCGTAAGGCGAGTGCTTTTTCAATTAAGCAACACCTTACTGTGCATAAAAAATGAATTACGCTTATATTTCTTCAATTATTCTGCTTTTATTTGTAGATTTCCGTCAACTGTATTATTATATGCTCTGTATTTGTCTTGACAAGTTCGACGTTATGACGTATAATTATAGTGTTATTTCTGTATGTCTTTTCACTATATCTTATATTCTTTAGTTTGATACAGATATTAGCCGCCGACAGAGTAAGATCAAAAAAAAGATAGCAAAGAATCACTTATAAATATTTCAGAAAAGCAGACTGATGCTATCAATATCAAAGTAACTGATATTACCTTGTAGAATAGGATTAATTTTTAAAGAGTCTTTTTACAATTTAATATCTAAAAATAATGATGTGTTATTGCTTAGTTTAAATACAATATAAGATATAAAGCTGATAGCGCTTTTAGCTGCTGTTTAAATCAGAATTACTGTAATATCTTTCTATTGTTACCGATTAAAACTGCGGAGGATGTGTTCATCATCCAACACAAGAATGAATTTGCCTATATAAAGATTAATTGTAGGTTTGCATCAGATAACTATCGGATGTAAAACAGTTCAACTTGCTTATGTTGGAGCAGAATTTTATAAAGGAAAAATAATAAGAGGAAATATTGTTATGACAAAAGGAGAAATGATTGTAACGGTCGTTTTTATGATTGCGTCAGTAGTTTTGTTTATTTCATCAATTTTTTTGATTATCATCAGAGCAATCATTAATAAGAAATTCCCGGAAAAGTACAACAAAGCAGGAGTAAGTAATGCTTTGACTTTTTCTGTATTTTTGTTATTATCAATTTGGTTTTTGCGGTTTGCAATTGGATATGCAGACATAGTTTCTTATACCGGCGAAGCAACTCAATTAACACCGGTTGAGGAAATACTCAATAGTCTTTTTAGCGCTTTGAGAACATTCAGCATGGAAGAAGAGTATGCCGAATACATTATTAATATAAAATCTTTGATTGCAGAAATAGTTCCACAGACATATAAAAACTTTTCTTTGATTCAATTTGTAATTATTGCATATGCTTCTGTATTAAACTTGATTGCACCGATAGTAGGTGGAGCAATTATTTTAGAGATCCTTGCGAGCGTATTTCCTAAAATCAGATTGAGATTATGGCATTGGTCTATTTGGCGAAAGAAATATTATTTCAGTGAATTAAACGCATCTTCTTTAGCGCTCGCTAAGAGTATTTATAAAGCTAACAAAGCAGAAAAGCCGGTCTTGATTTTTACGGATACATATATTGACGATGAAAAGGAGAAAGAATACGAATTATTACTTGAGGCAAAGCAATATGGTGCAATCTGCGTCAGAGATGACTTGGCACATGTTGTAAAGCCGTTGTTCGGAAAACGCGAATTCTATCTCATGGATGAAAATGAGTTCGGTAATCTACAAACTTTATTAGGATTGACCGAAGAAAATAATATTCGCTTTTTAAAAAAGGCCAACATATATCTGTTTGTTCAAAGTGATGCGTATGTACAGGTCGAAAAACAAATAAACGAAAAATTAAAAAGTAGAACTAAAGGTAAGGTCAAAGAAAAAAATAAGAGAATCGTTTTTAAGGATGGAGAAATACCTACGATAATACCCGTTCGAGGTTATCGAAATTTAGTTCAAAATTTATTTGTTGAGGTGCCTTTATATGAACCGCTGATCCATAAGAAAAATAAAGAGAAACTCAATGTAACCGTTTTTGGAAATGGTGTGATTGGAACAGAGGCATTTTTGAGCACATATTGGTTTGGTCAACTTTTAATAAGCAAGGTAGTAGAAGGCAAAGAAAACATCGAGGAATGCGAGCTGACTATTAACGTTGTATCAAAGGAAGACAGCGATGTCTTTTGGTCTAAAATTGATTATATCAATTCTGAAATCAAAGATACGGTAAGAGTCCTGAACGGAAGTGATGAGAAAAGTAATAGCAAGCTTTTAGAATACGATGCAGAAGGTCACACTAATACCCCATATTGTAATGTGCGATATATAAAAGCCGATGTTAAAATTGACGGATTTTGGGAGAGTACTTCTAAAGAGGCTAAAGAGCTACTTGATTCAGATTACTTTATTGTGGCGATAGGCAATGATGCAGACAACATCTCAGTCAGCGATAAATTGCGTCGGTTGATTGGCAAAAAACATCTTGAGGAAAAACATGACGATGATGTTGGGCAGGTTGTCATCGCATATGCAGTTTTCAACTCCGAGCTTGCAACCACACTTAATAAGCAGAGACATTATCGTTGCAGAGCAGATGACAAAACAGATATTTATATGTATGCTTTTGGCGGTTTGGATGAAGTGTATAGTTGTGACAATGTCTATATGGCTAAGCACAAACTACTTGCCGAAGGCACTGGTGCCGCATATGATAAAGCAAAGATGCAACAAAAACATATTGATGAAAACAAAACAAGATCTAGAAATGAAAATAAGAATTATAATCATTGGGCCGATCTTGCAAGAGCCATGCATATTAAGTACAAAGTATTTTCTTTAGGACTTATAAACAAATCGGTATTTGACTATAGCTTAGATAATTTCGATTCACGCGAGGATGATATTAAGAAACAGTGTAAGATCTATTGGCAGATTGCATTGAGCCAACACGGAATCATTGAATTAAATGATAAATTGAAACTGACCTACGAGGACGTTGAACTGAAAAAACATGTATTGGCTTGGCTTGAGCATAGACGCTGGATTGCATTCACCCGAACAATGGGTTATCAATACACAGGCGAGTTCAGGAGAAATCTTCAATTAAACGGTGAAAACCACAAAAACATGGAGTTAAAGTTGCATCCTTGCTTGATTGAGGCAAAAAAGCCAATTCTTTATAGCGACAATAATCATATAAACGAATCGTGGCAGAAAATGTTTGAGGTGTTGTCTCTCACAAATGAACTGAAAGCACTAAACAAAAAGATTGAAAATCTAAGCAAAGAGGAAATGATGTCATTGCTGAATAAGAAAAAAGAACATTTGGAGTCAAAGTCAGTTCTGTTTTCAAAATATAGAAATCTCAAGACGGATTTGTTGGATAGATTGACTTTCGAATGGTGTGAAGAGGCTACTGCTGTTAGTATTTCTATGATTAAAAAAGTTCTGAAAAGTTTTAGCGAGATCAAATCCGATGCTGTTACAAAAGAGATGAGAGGTGAATTCTCGGATGCATGGGATGGAATAGACTGCTATGACTTTAAGACTTACGATTATTACAAATTTGATTATGATAAGGAGAGTGTTTTCGATGTACAAACCAAATCCAATTGATACAAGTAAAATTGAATTACCGGAGAATCTCATTGAACTTACAGAGAAGATAGCTGAGAACGTGCATGAAAATTGGTCTATCGGTCGTATCGCTGGCGGATGGACATATGGCGAAACACGAGATGATGATAAGAAAACGACTCCGTGTTTAGTCCCATATTCGGAACTGAGCGACAGCGAGAAAGAATTTGACCGAGTAACTGCACTTCAGACCTTGAAGTTAATCGTTGCATTGGGGTATAAGATTTCTAAAGAGTGATAAGTCGACACAAGACCGAGGATAAATAAATGAGCGAGCAGTATTCACACGATGTATTTATAAGTTTTTCGTTCAAGGATCAAGCGATTATTGATCGAATTGTAAATCAGCTTACTGGTAAGTATAGAATTCTTTGCTGGATGTGAAATTCATTTTGCCGGATACGATCAGCTTGTCATTAAACTAAGATGCCTTATTGCAACAAAGCGTGTTGACGAAGCGAAAGAGCTGCTAGAGTATATACTGAATTTGACAAAAAGAATTTTTGCTCCAAATGCAAAACAGTTGTATGATATACAGGCTATACAAGTGAATTTTGAAATGGAATGTTTATATGAGTGAAAATAATTCAGCAGAAGTATTAAGAGAGATTGGCAAGAACAGCTTTTTCAATAGTAACGGTGATGCACAAAAAAGAAGCGAGGGTGTTCAAGCTTTAATTAAAGCTCAATCACTTGGCGATCCGGAAGCGACATATATAGTTGCTCGGTTACTCCTTGATGGAGTGTTAAAATCTAGTGCGAAAGATCAGCAAGGATATGCATTGACACTAATGTGTTACTCTGCTAATTCCGGATGTATCCAGGCACGAGCGTTTTTGAATGCATATTGTGAAGAACGTTACGAAGAAGAATATGACAATATCAGTGCAGTCGAGACGAATGGCGCACTTGTTGATTTTTCTGGAAAACCGATTAAGATCAATCGTAAAGGGATATTCACTCCCATTGATGCTGTTCTTGAAAATGAATGTGGTTCTAATATCCTGACACTAAGTGCAAACATTAAGATTCTTTACGGTGAAGAGATTGCTGATCCTGAAAAATTTGAGCAGTCAATATATAATGGTATCTTTGCTTGGCAAGGCGAATACGAAGTTTTTGGCGGACAAAAATTAAAGGTTCGTATTAATCTTACAAATGACGACAATGCGTTTGACAATCTTTTTATCCTGACGATAACAGATGAGACGAGCGCAATGATCAAATCTATGAGCAATGTTATAGGAACTAAGGAAAGAAAATTACTAGTTTCAGATATAATAAAAAACAAACGTTCTTTTGCAACAAGCGGATTGAAGTGGACAGTGAATTCACGAAAGATCATTTACCTTCAAAGTCGTGATGGCAAGTTCGATGATTACGAAGAAATTATGCATGTGACTAAACATGAGTTTGGACATGCTTTAGGGTTAGGGGATCTTTATGCCAGTGCGATAGATTCCTTGTCCGGCGTTGAAAAAGGAACTTATGCGGAACTGGATAGTTATATAATTAACGATAAGTTATACAATTTAGTCATGTGTGACCACCACGGACCAATCAGCAATAATGATATCGAGATGGTTATTCTGGCATTTAGAGAAAATAAAATGCAATTATTTCAACCAAGTCGGTTGAATGGTAAAATATCTTCTGCTTTAGGAAAGGGAAATTAAAAATGAAAAACTTTGAAATGTACATTGATAGCTTTAAAATGAAGCACGAATCGTTTCTTACTGGATGCGATTCAATAGAAGAAATGGGTCTGTGGGACAAAGAGGCACTCGGCGAAATGGATGTATTTTATTCCAATGATCTGACCAGTGTTATCATCAGACTTATAGCAACAGATGGTAAAATTACTCAGAAAGAAGTGGATTTCCTTAATGAAACTTTTGGTTTTGAGTATACACTTGATGAATTGATTGATGTCTATCATTCTTGTGAGGACGACATTGGACATGCTTTTGATGAGAATTTTGAAAACGGTATCACATATATGCGCAAGATCAATGCTAAGCTTGCAGATGCGTACAAAGAGCTTCTTTCTTTGATCTGCGAAATTATCATCGAGAGCGACGGCGTAATTGCCGAATCGGAAATTGCTGAGGTAAAACGACTTAAGGCAATGTGCGAGTGATTTTTGTAGCTTGTCAAAGCGAAAATGAAAGCCGCAGTACAGTGTGGCACTCTATGTGATAGAGTAAATGCAGTAGATAACTAAAGAGAAAAGGAATGAAAATATGCTGGGCGCGATCATAGGCGACGTAATTGGTTCTCCGTATGAATTTGAATCCGATAAAACTAAGGATTTTTTGTTGTTTGTATCCGGATGCAGACCTACCGATGATAGTGTGCTTACAGTTGCTGTCGGGTGTGCATGCGCTGAAGCAAACTGCTATGATGAATATGAGTTCAAGCGCGTTCTTTCGGGAAAATTAAGGGAGATTGGACTGCAATATCGGGATGCCGGATATGGCAAAAGGTTCTATCAGTGGATGATTCTTGACGAAGATGAACCGTATGGCGGCAATACAAATGGTTCTGCAATGAGAGTATCTCCCACAGCATGGGCGGTAGATACTCTTGAGGACGTTGAGCGTTTAGCAAAATGGAGTGCTGAAATAACACATAATCATCCGGAAGGTATTAAAGGAGCGCAAGCTGTTGCGGCTGCTATTTTTCTTGCCAGGACCGGATCAAGCAAAAATGAAATCAGAAAGTATATCGAGCAGAAGTATTATAATCTCGACTTTACTGTTGATGAGATCAGGCCGGGCTATCAATATGATATGACTTGCGAAGGCAGTGTCCCGCAGGCAATAGTTTGCTTTTTAGATTCTGAAGATTTTGAGGATGCAATCAGAAACGCTGTTTCACTTGGCGGAGATGGAGACACACAAGCGTGCATTGCGGGTGCGATAGCTGAAGCCTTTTACGGTATTCCGGATGAACTTCAGGAAGAGGTTTTTGATTACATAGATGATAATTTGCAAGATTATTACTGGGAATATGCCGGTCAGTTATATGAGAAAAAAATCAATTGAATCGAAAGATGAGAGGATGAATGCAAAAAAATAATATATATGATGCAGAAAGAGTAAAAGAGATTCTATTATCTTTCAAAAATGCGGTGTTTTGTGTGGCGCATGAGCATCATCTTTAGATGGCTGTAACCACGCTGATGAACGGAGAAATTTCTTCAATCAGATATACTCATTGTCTGAGTTTCCTCGTCGGTAGTTAATTCTGCACCTTATTTGATAGATACTTCATCTGACGAAGAAGCGAAAAAGTATAAGGATGGATTTGTGAAACCATTTGGCCATATAATATGAATTAATACGGGAGAAAATTATGACTATAGCAGATAGAAAAAAACAAGCGCGTTCATTTCTTGGAAAGACCGTTAAGATAAAGATTGACCGTCCGATTGGATACGTACATAAAAAAGAAAACTATAATATATCGTACCCAATTAATTATGGATATATCCCCGGTGAAATCGGCGGCGACGGCGAAGAGCTTGATGTGTATCTTTTGGGTGTTGAAGAACCCGTAGATGAATACATTGCCAAGGTTATCGGAATTATTCACCGTCAAAATGATAATGAAGACAAGTTAGTTGCAGCGCCTGAAGGAGTGTGCTTTACAAGAAAGCAAATTCAAGATGCGGTTAATTTTCAAGAAAAATATTACGATATTTACGTTGAAACCGAATCATCTATTTTGCAGTTGGTTTTTAATAATAATAAATTCGAAAATTTGCCGATTGAATTTATTGAAAACTTTGATTACAGAATGATCATTCCTTTAAGGGAAAATATCCTGAACTTTTATACTGAAGAAGAGTACGAAGAGATATGCTCTGAGGCTCACACTGTTCCTGCACTTTCCTGGCTTTTTGTTCAAAAATCAACAATGAAATTGCCTGAACCGGATACCATAGAAGATTTTATGAAATGGTATCTACCTACATATCTTTACATATATGGTGGAGAGGTAAGAATGAATCTCTCCTGGGAAGGCAGGCATCTGCAGTTGAAAGTTGTAATGATTGATGAGTGGGAATAAAGAATATTTTTTATAATCGACATACGGTATAATAAAGGAAAGAAAGGCGGTGGCAATGTGGGAGATATTTATAAGCTCTATTTAAAGAATCGTAAAAACGCGGTGACCGATAAAAGCACTAAAACGGTTATTTTTAATAATGGAGTACTCGCTTATCGTGTAATTGTTACGAAAAGAAGAGCAAACAAATTATCTTTGATACGTTGTGTCAACGGTGCTGTTGTGTGGGAGCAAATACCTTTGCTTTATCTTAGAAATAATGAACGCGGCCGCGGCGATATTGTTGATAGCATTCCTATCACCGTTGACAAAAATTGTGTTACTATTTTTGTGATCAAGGGCAGACCGAGAAGTATTCAGGAATTGGATGAAGGTATCTTTCGATCTGCAAAGAATTTTGATTTTTCGTATATCAATCTTATGTCTGAGAAAAAATTCAGAAAATTATGATCATTTGAGTTGTAATTTTTAACCTATAAACACATATTTATGCAATAATTTTACACCCTGATAGATTATCTTGAAAATACAGTAGCTTTATGATATAATTATAATAATTAGAAGTTAACGGTATAGATTTGTACACCTTATATAACTCAGTATGAGATAAGTGGATATTATTTTTGTGTGGTGGGTATTACATATACAAATACAACGGTTACTGTAAAGGTAATTGACGAGGCAAACGAAGAAATTCTCTGCTCAGCGGTATGGCCGAAAGAGAAAATCTATTTTGATTTTGTTGATGGCGAGTTTATATCGAAAAGTCTTGAAAGAATATAACGAATCTTCTGAGATGCACCGACATTTATGGTATAACTAGTTATAAAACATTTTTATTTCAAGAAATGCGTTGTGTTTTATGCAATATTAAGTTTTTCTTTAAAAAACAAAAAATCACCTTGCGTGAGGTATTGATTGTTACGCTGCGTGATAGTATATAATTATCTCAAAGAGGTGATAAGCTATGTCAAAATACACAACGGGAGAGATCGCAAAGCTATGCGGTGTGTCTGTTAGAACTGTTCAGTATTATGATGACAGAGGAATTCTTGTACCGAGCGAATTAAGTGAAGGCGGAAGAAGATTGTACACAGACAGTGATCTGAAGCGTATGCATATTATCTGCTTTTTGCGTGAGGCTGGACTTTCGATAAATAGTATTTCCGCCTTATTTGCCGAGGAAAAGCCGGAAAACATTATTTCAATTTTAATCGAACAGCATCAACAGTCTTTGCAAAAGGATCTTACTGATATTCAGAAAAAGCTCGATATTATTAACGGCATTAAGCGTGAATTAAAGAGTATTGATACCTTTTCCGTTGAATCTATCGGTGACATAGCACATATTATGAAGCAAAAAGACAAATTAAAAAAGCTGCATTTAACAATGCTGCTTTTATCAATACCGATTGATATCCTTCAAATAATATCAATTGTCTTGTGGATCACAAGCGATCTTTGGTGGCTTTTTATTATATGGAGTTGCGTTGCAATTCCGTTTGGAATTTTCATTTCCAAATACTATTTTGATCATATTGCATATATATGTCCTGAATGTCACAAGATATTTAAACCTAAATTAAAGGAAGCGTTCTTCGCATATCATACGCCGAGAATGCGTCGGTTAACGTGTCCTGAATGCTCTTTCAAGGGGCTTTGCGTTGAGATATACTCTGAAAAAAAGGATGTGAAAAGAAATGGATAATATAATGGAATTTTTACCGTTTTTAATTCCGCTTATAGTCGCAGAATTTGCTCTTTTCGGTTATACGTTATATCATATTCTCACGCATAGATCATACAAACGCGGTAACCGCGTGTTGTGGCTTGTAATTACCATCGTATTTATGAATTTTATAGGTCCTATCCTTTATTTTCTGCTTGGCAAGGAGGATTCCTGATGGATATGCTTTGCGTCACTGATCTGTACAAGCATTTTGGTGAAAAACAGGTGCTTTGCGGACTGAATTTGTCCGTACCCGAGCATAGCATATACGGATTTATCGGAAAGAATGGATCAGGCAAAACAACGACGATGAAAGCCATACTCGGACTTTTGACGGTTGATAGCGGTACGATTACAGTTTGCGGTGAAAAGGTTGCTTTTGGGCAGACTATGACAAATCGTAATATTGGCTATCTGCCCGATGTCCCTGAGTTTTATTCGTTTATGAATGCCCGTGAATATCTGACGTTTTGCGGTCGGATCTGCGGAATGGAAAAAAAGGACATCGCAGACCGTTCTGAAGAGCTGCTTTATCTTGTTGGTCTTGCCGATGTAAAGCAGCGTATCAAGGGATATTCACGAGGTATGAAGCAACGGTTGGGGATAGCTCAGGCGGTTTTCAATAGACCTAAGCTACTTATATGTGACGAGCCGACATCTGCTCTCGATCCGATAGGCAGAAGGGAAATACTTGATATTTTATCCTCAATAACAGATCAAACTACGATACTTTTTTCCACACACATTCTGTCAGATGCAGAGCGTATTTGCACAGACGTAGCTTTTTTAGACAGTGGAAGGGTTACACTGTCAGGAAAACTTTCAGAAATAAAAACAAAATATCGAAAACACGAATATCAAATACAAACAGAAAGTACATCTGATGCTGAAATGCTGGTTAAAACATTTGCAAAAATGAAAAGCATCGGCAATGAGCAAGTTGTTTTTTGCGAAAGCGACTATTTATTTTCAGATGTTTTATATTTTATATCCGAAAAAGGTATACCCGTTTTGAAAATCGAACGCTCCGAGCCGACCTTAGAAGATCTTTTTGTGAAGGTGACCGACAAATGATAATGTTTTTTGCTTTAATCAAAAAGGAATTTTCCGATCAGATACGTTCAGGCAGATTTATGATCTGTTGCCTTATATTTATTTTAATAGGTGTAATGAATCCTGCCGTTGCCAAATTAACTCCGTGGTTGCTTGAGATAATGGCAGATTCACTTGCTGAAAGCGGTATGACGCTTACAGATGTTAATGTTAGTTCGTTGGATTCGTGGGTGCAGTTTTTCAAAAATATGCCTATGGCACTCGGTGCTTTTGCATTACTGCAAGGAGCGATATTTACGAATGAATACGAACGTGGAACGTTAGTTCTTTCGTTAACTAAGGGCTTGGAGAGATATAAGATAGTACTGTCAAAGACGGTTACACTTATTTCACTTTGGACACTCGGATATTGGACGTGCTTTGCAATAACATACGGATATAATGAATACTTCTGGGATAATTCAATAGCTGAAAGTCTTTTGTTTTCATCTGTATGTTGGTGGTTGTTCGGCATATTCTTGATTTCGCAGATCACGCTATTTTCGGTGATCTTCTCGTCTTATGCTTATGTTGCACTTGCAAGTGCAGGCGTCATTGTTTTATCATTTATACTTGGATTTTTTCCAAAGATCAGCGGATATGTACCGACGTTTTTAACAGATGGCAATTCTTTGATATACGGCATTATAAAGCCGGAAAAATACGCGATATGCGTTGTGATCACGCTCTTTATAAGCGCAGTATGCTTTGCTTTGAGTGTTTTATCATTCAATAAAAAGCAGCTGTAAATACTTATCAATACAAAAAGGCAAGGAGTTTTCCTTGCCTTTTGTAATTAAACCGTGCATATCACGTTTATTTATCGCCTACGCACATATGGAAGGTACAGTTCATTGTGTTATCAAAAACAGTCCACGATTTTCTTTTTAGAATTTTCAGAGCTTTTCTGTTTTTACTTGCTATTTCACATGCGTTTTCGATTACTTCATCAAGATCTTTGTTCCACAACTGAGAATACATAGATTTTGCCTCTGTCGCGTTTACGCAGCGGAAGGGAACTGTAAATACGCCCATTTCTTTTTCTGAATATTCAATAGCGGCGTTGGCTAATGCCTGTGATATTTGCGCTTTGTTGTATCTGGTGAGATACGTTCCGTGGAAGCGGCAGTATTCGTGGTTCGTATACGCCATTTCCTTTACGTGCGGGTAATAATTCTTTCTGGGAATATGGTACATCTGAGAATTAGCGTCGCCCGTGAGAATGAACTCCTTGTACGGTACGCAGCAATACGTATAGAAAACGGAATTCTGATACTTGTTGCCTGTTTTTGTATTAGAGTAGTCACCCCATGTCGGGTCAACGTAATAAACAAATTTTCCTATTTTGACCATATTGAACGCATGACAGTCGCCTTGCGCGTTGTTGATCTCGCTTATAACGTAGCCGCTTACGATACCGACTGACTGGAGCAGATACTGTAAAGCTACTGCATATCCTGCACAAACGACCTTATGCTCGACGAGCGCACTGTATAGCGAGCGCAACGGATCGTCACGCTTCATATCAGCATCAATGCCTGCATCAAGTCCTCTTCCGTCATAGTCAAGGGTAAGGATCAACCGCCTGTATATAGTCAAAAATGCCTCATACGGATCGGTTCGTTTTGTTATTCCTTTGGTAAACGGCTTTGCGGCTTTTTTCAATTCTGCACGCTTACGTTCAACCTGTTTTTTGTCGAATCTTCCGTACGCATCCTTACAGCGATAGATGGGATAAAAATTATTACTGTCCCAATTCCACGTGTATGCCACCCAGAATACTTCAGGATAGTCAGATCTGACGTATGTCCAGATCGTTGTTACGTCGCTATCCGAAAGCCCTGCTCTTGATATAGGCCCTTCGCTGTAGCTGTAATATGCCCTTACAAGATCGTTATAGAATCTTATCTTGGGATTGGTTTCTTCCTCAGGCTCCTTCGGAATGACAGGACGCTTTTTGAAAAGCCGTGAGAATAAGCCGTTTTTCTTCTTTTTGTCCTTCTGCGTTTTTTTGTCTTCAACTGCATTTTTATCATCGCCTGTACTGTCATCGGTTTTATCGGTTTCGTCCTGAACAGTGTCATCGGCAGGTGTAGTGTCGTTCTCCTGAGTGTCATTTTCCGACGGTATTTCTTCGTTATCCTGCGGTATGTCCTCTTCCTTGTCGTTGTCGATACGCTGATTTTTCAGATAACGCTTCCAGAATCTCGGAACCTCATTCGGCGGATAAAGCTGCTCGCTGCCGTCCTCTTCACCATCTGAAAAGTCGTAATCGTCATCAAGCTCATTTGCTTTTTCACGAATAAACGTAAATGAGGTCAGTGTATTTGCGCTTTCTGCGGAATCATTTTCAGGAGCGTTAGGTTCCGGTGTTACATTATCGTCATTTTTATCGGTGGTGTCTGTGTCATCTGCAGGATCTTCATTGCCATCGCCCGTGTCGTTTTTCTCACCTAAGTAAGCCATTATCTCATTGACGCCTTCTTTTGTTTGTTCATCAAGCGCCTCGTATATCCAATCCGCACTTTCATTTTTGCCTATTGAACGAAGATATTTCAGCTCCTCGTAATAAAGCTGAGCGTTTGAATATGAAATTCTGAATCCGCTATCAAGCTGCCAAAGCGAGATAATACCTCTTATCAAAGAAACCGTAGCGTTTGTTTCAGGATCGTCGCGTTCAACGAAAACAGTTCTCGTATCGTCATCAAGACGATAGTAGAATTCGCTCAATTCCTGACCGGGTAACAACTGATATACGCTATCCAAGGCTGTTTTGGCGGTGGGGAATGAAATTTCGGGATATGTCTGCGTAAGATACTTTATCGCATCCTGAAGAAGCTCATCAAGGATTTTCTGAGAATCAACAGTATCAAAGCAATCTGCACATATATATCTATTCTGGTCAAACTTCAGATATCTTCCGCTTTCCATTTTTAAATGGCAGAAGGAACAACGTCTGTTTTCCTCTATTTCTTCCTCTTCGCCGGCGGTATCGTAATCTTTGTCACCGCTATCGCTCATTGTCCAGTTAAGGTCCTTAAATAGATCGCAGCAGCTTTGAAGATCATAACATTCGGGTATTGCTTCTCCGCCAAAATAAATGAAATGCTGTTTGTCAAGGTGCTTATTAAGCCAGTGGATATATGCGTTGATGTTTGCGAGGAATTCCTGCATATAAAGAGCAGACTTATCGTAAAACCAGTCTATTATGCCCATATCCTCTGTGCAGTCATTGATGAACAGAAAACGCATAACATTGCCGTCTTTTTCGACGAATTCTTCGCTCGGAGACTGCAAATACGGATAAAGCGTCCGTATTCTGTCAATTTCGCTTTCGGGTTCGTTTTCAGCATCGAACGGAATGGGCTCTGACAGTATCGGTACGATAGACAAACAACGGTAAGCGGCAGGGAAGAGTGTTTTTATAAACTCATTTGCTACCGCGCTTATGAGCAGCCTCATTCTATCATTACATTCGTTTCGTGAAATGAGTGTGACCGTCATCACCTTGCATTGCTTGTACTGCCTTACGTGAGGCTTTTCAACGTGAGGATTTCCTTCAGCGCCTCTGTAGAAGTCGAGCGTTTGTCTGTCAGTCATAAGGCTGTAAAAGCCGTATGTTTCTGCAGTTAATTCTGCATTGTTAAGTGCTACACGTATTTCTGCCAGCGGAGAACGTGTGTTGTGAAGTACACCGGTCTGACCCTGTTGAGTAAGCGAGGAAATGCTGTATCTGCGCAAGTGAACAGTATCAAGGCAATTCTTGACCTTTGCATTTTTACGCCGTAAAAACAGCGCACTGCCGTCTTCTGCTATGTGCTCTATTTCGTACTCGGTGTTCTGATATATTATACTTTGGCCTGCAATATATTCAAGATGGGCTCTTGCCGGGAATGTATCGAGCTTTCCTATGTTTTCATCATTTATGAAAAGCTCTACTCTGCGATTACACTCAAAAAGCTTGTCGAATACTGATTTAGCCTTGTTGAAACGAATATACTTTTCTTCAGTCAATTCGTATCCGCTATGCTGATTTGGGTTTATAATGATGTAAAACTCTTTCGCTCTTTGAGCTGTGCTTGCGGCGGGAGGACATGATACATCGTCATAAAGACCTGCGATAAGATATGCAGCAAGATCCTTGCTTTTAAGCTCGTTTATATTACATCTTTCAATAATATTGCGGCAATACTGCGAGCTGATAACATCGTTTCTTTCAACGCAGTCAAGGATCACCTTTTTCACTCTTGCTTCAAATGATGAAAGCGTTATGCCCTTATCACACGTCGCATCACAGAATATCCTCAAAAGACTGAGCTTGTGACGCTCTGCATGCTCTGTTACACGCGGCTTTATAAATGACGAGCGTGTTATGTATTTTTCATAAGCCGCCTTGGACATAAAGTATTCGCGTAACAGATACGGTTTTGAAATTATATGAACAAAGGAGTTCTTTTTTCCGCGGAAACGTGTGCATGCATATATTGCTGATGAAAGATTGCATCTGTCGTCAGAATATATCATATAGCTTGTATCGGGCACAGGCCTGTAAAGCTTGTTTATTTCTATTCCGTGATCTGTGAAATTCTTTGTATCCGCAGAGTCAAGAGGCGATTTTGTGATCAATCTTACTCCATCCACACCGTATTGGCAGGAAAGATCTGCGATTATGCTTTCGATGCTTGTGAGTGATTGACCGTTTTTGTTGTATATGCGGTTTTTTTTGCTTTCTCTGTTCCAGAGAGTGTATGAAACTTCATCGTTTTCATTAGCACAGCTCAGAGTTATTACATCCTCAACGTTGAAAAATTTCGGTATCGTAGCTGATGCAAATCCCTTAAGCAGATCAAACGTAAGGAAAAGGAATCTGATCCTTTCCTTTGTTGCTCTTTGTAATCTGGTTGACATTATCAAGCAAAGATAGCTATCCAATGCTACCATTTTGTCGGCATCAATGAAAATTGCGTTGCATACCTCATCGAAAAATCCGGGGAACTGTTCTGTTATATTATCGTCTCTGAAATCCGACGGAGAAGCGATAAGAATATCAGCCTGATCAAGTCGTTCTTCTGCTGTGCGTATTCTCCACGTTGCTGTTGGTGATGAGTCGGTAAGCTGCATCAGTCGCTCGGACAGATGCTTTTTGAGCGTATCTCTTTCAGATGGCTCTGATACGACAAACAGCATTCTTGCACCGGAAAGAAGACGAATGTATGTATATGCCGTCAGGTATTCACCTAATTCTGAATAAAATGACGTTGCAAAATATACGTGATTTTTGTTATATATTTTGTCAAGACATTCCATGTAGCTCTGAACCACGTTGCCCGTCAGAAGCTGCATTTCTTTCTTGATATATTCAAGAGCGCTGGCAAATTCTACGTTTGTACAAGTGTATTCTTTAGCCTTTTCGTTTTTCTTTTCACAATAATAATGCAGATAATGCTCTTTGTCAAAGCGTTCGTATATCTCACGCTGAAGTGCTCTGAGATCTGCTTCCTTTTGTTCTGCGCTCTCAATTTTCTTTTCTTCCTCTTTGTCCTTTGCTACGCTTCGGGGCAAAACGGGAGAATCGAAGAAGTTGCATATTTCCTGTAAAAAGAGAAGTGAAATAAAGGGATATATGTACCAGCTTTCAACCTGAAGTATATTTATGAGGAAATTATACATTGAAAGGGGGACGGGGAAGAGTACAGACACAAAAACACAGGAAAAAAAGATTCCGTAAAGTACAAGTGTCAGGTATATAAAGTATTGTAAAACCTTACGTGCTCTCGCTACCCAACCTCGCGCATATTCGTAATTATCTCCTTCAAAGAAGGGCTTGAATAGCAGCATACGTATAAGACCGTATAGTGTAAGATCGCCGTTGATGTCATAATCCTTGTTCTGAAGTGCAGAAGCGTTATTTTTATTACTGCTCTTGTTTTTTCTTGAAAACAGTCTGAACAGCCAGAAGCGTTTTTTATTTTCTGTCGGCTGCTGAGCTTCATCTGTATCAAGGCTCTTATCGTCATCTGAATGATCGAATTGCGGAATGCGGTCGTTGCTTTTCTTGTCCTTTTCATCATCGTCCTCTTCTGCTTTTGAGGACTTGTCCTTTGAGTTGTCGCTTTTGTTATCGTCTGTCTTACTCTTAATGTCTTTTTTCTTATTAATTCCGAACGCACGGTCGATAATGCTTTTTTTGAGCAATCCCTTCACCAAAAAGTAAGTGTATAACAATATGACGTTCACCACGAGGATATTTATTGCAAAAAGCACGAAATGAGCGTGTGAATTAAGACTGTTAAGCGTTATGGATATCAATGCTGACAGTATCGGTATTTTTGAAATGAATGACGTCAGATCACCCAGAACGTCGAATAACAGATATACTGCAAGATATAATGCCAAAGTCAGAAATATAAAGAAGAAATTCTTTTTATTATCGGGATTTTTATATCTCAGGCGATAATTAAAGGAAAAATGCTGTAACGGCTTCGGCAGAGGGATCACGGGGTATGCGATCAAAAGCATTATAGCGATCAGAATAACTACTTTTAAAAGCGTTATCATTTGCCGTCACTTCCTTTCTTTTTCGGAAACATTTTCTCTATGGTTTCAATGGAAAAAATCTGATAAATGGCGTTTTCACGTGCGTACAACGGCTTGCTTATGTCAAATTCATCACGCAAGCTTATATCGTTGTTCATCTTGGGCTCAACACCAAGATTGTTAAGCATACTGCTAAGCTTGTCATACAGCTCTTCAAGCAGAAGCCTGTGACACATAATATTCTTGTCTATTGCCATATTTTTATCGTAGAGATTTGCAAGCTGTCTTATCTCGTAGCGAGCCTCCTCGATACGTATCAACTCAAATTCATATTTCTTTTTAAGATGTGAAAAAGATTGATTTCGCATAGCTTTACAGGTTATAAAGCAATCTATAAGGATCTTTTTCTGCTTACGCATTTTACCTGACAGTAAAACTGCCTGCAAAATAACGGCAATTGCAAACAATCCTGCAAACACACCGCAGGATATTCCAAATAACGTGCTTGCTTTTACGGTTGACGAAACGAAGTTATCTAATTGCAAATAGTGGTACGGAATCAAAAACGACAGCACGGAAACTATCATAAACAGTATATCGGATATGATGCTCCAGCGGGCACAGGCTGCTAGCTTATTATACTCAACGTACGCCTTGTCAGCACGTTCCTTTACCTTTGAGTAGTCCATATTTATATATTGAGCCTTGAGGACCTTGTCGAACAGGCTGGAGATCTCACGCTCCCTTTGTTCAACTATGTAATCGAATTGCTCCTTTGACGGACATTGCTCTGTCATAGTCAATGCACCCATATCCATCAGTTCATCAAACGCAACTTCGATCCCGACCTCGCTCGTTTCATCACGCTTACGCAAATAGGATGACATCATACTGTCCAATTCCTTGCGTTGCTCATCATCAAGCTCGCTGCTTGTTTTGCTGGCGTACCTTACAACTGTGTTGTACAGATCGTTCGCAGAGCGTGTGCTTTCGGATTTTTTTAAACGAATACGTGCCTTTTCCTTGTCTATAGCTTCCTCCTCAGAGGTGTTTTCCTCATTTTCTATGTGGCTCGTGATTTCGCCGCTGTTGACTAACAAGGAAAAATATTTTGAATTATTGCTTTCAGCGATATTTCTGGCAACTGCGATCTTTTGCCAGGATGTTTCAAGGATATCCTTTAACGCCTCTGCATTGATCTCGGTGACTTCAAAATCTCCCTCTGTCATCACCGCTTCCTCGCGCTCGTAAAGCCATACAAGGTACAGTGAAAGAGTCAAAGTGTCAAATGCGGCTCTTGCAGGTCCGTTTCCGTATGTTGTCATATAGTAGTGACAACGAAATTGAGATCGGATAGTAGAACGTATCCTGAAGGCTGAGAAAAACTGAGAAAACGTCATTGTTTCTTCAGGTATGCCGTACGGATATTCAGCAAGGTTGAATTCCAAGGAAATATTCGGAGTACAGTAAAGCGTAAACGAGCCGAAGGACGGCATAGCTTCCTCAACCGTTGAGCCGTCTGCCAGCTCTGATATTATCACCTTGTCCTCACCCTTGAAATCTTCATTACCCGAAAGAATATACTCCAATTGAGATTCAGCATTGTCTATATGCTCGAATTTTTCATATTTTGCATTCTGGACGTAATATATTTCGTATTCCTTTGCAAACAGCTCTGATTGCTCCAGCGGTCTTATAAAATTATCTTGGAGATATGCTTCGATATATGGCATATAAAGATTTAATTCAACGCCTTTTTCTTCGCCGTATCCGTTGCGTCCGTAAGGTGCTCTTATTCTGTCAAAGCCGTAAAAATCCACGATGATAACAACTCTGAAGCTATCAGCGCCCAAAACATTTTGTTTGTCAAAGATAATATCCGAGTATTTCCGGATATTATCCAGGCGGCAATTCATCCAGCGGATCCTGTTGTAGCCTGCAAGATCGAACAAGCGGTCACTGTCGAACGTTTTATTCTCCGATGTGTTTATCACATAAGTGAGCATATTGAACCTTTTCTCCTTTCAAAAGAGAATTATACGAATTAATTATCTTGGATAAATTTTTCACAGTGCAGATCGAATATATTGGAAATTTTTCTGTGCTCGTCTGAAAACTGTGATAAATATTTGTCTGCAAATGCGTTCTTGAATTTCGGAATGGCATAAACGTAGAGGGAATAGTATCCGTCGCTTTCGTACGGAAACAATCTGTTGCAATATTCTTTTAAGATCGAGTGCGTCAGCTTTATGATCTGCTCGGCGTAATGCTCGTTGTGTATTTCAAATGACATAAATAATGCGAAATCGCGCAGTTTGCCGAAAAATTGACATTTGTGAAGCGCAGAATTGATAAGCTGAACTGAATTATCGCTTTGAATACCGACAGGCATGGTGGATGTCTCCGCAGATATTATCTTTGAAAGCTCAAGACACCAGATGTCTGTGATAGCATCGTTATCCAAAATCCATCTGTAAAGATCGAGAAGATCGCCGCATTTCACAGGCATACCGTTATATATGACAGGTGAAGGCTTCGCATCTCCATGTATATAATAAACACCGCTAATGTCTGAGGCACCGGGTAAATTGAACACTTTGTCGTTTAGGACTGCGTGTAATAACGCCTTTGCGGCTTTTTCCTGCTTTATGTTGTTCATCTCAGGCGCTATATACGGTAAATGACCGTTTGTATGATGCTCAGGCTTTAAATAAGGATACCACATAGCAGAATTCTGAGATTTGGAAACCGCAATTGCCTTTTTGCACGCTTTTTCTCCGTCGCAATTTTCACATTCGTTGAAGAATTTGAAATGATGCGGGGGAATATTACTTATCGACTGACGCACATAAACGCAGTTACTGTCTATAATTGAGGAAAATATGATATTGTGCGGTATAACTCCTGCACTTAACATAAGCTTATTGATTTTATCAATGCAAGAGCTGCCGTCATCTGATAAAAGCGAGTCTTTGACCGAGTCAGGCAAGATAAGCGTCGAAAAGAATTTATTTGCAGAATATCCGTTTTCATCATCCTGCATATCTACCGACAGGGAAATGTGAGATGATGCAAATGCCCGGTTTATATATGATTGAAAACTGCTTTTATTAAATGAGCAAACCTCTTTGAGAGGATCGAAGAGCACGTCGAATATATTTCTGTCGATATAGTCCTTATAAAAGCTATCTGACATAAAGGCTTTGCATGCAGAGCATTCGGCTTTTTCTAAAAGATGATCAAGTCTGTTATCATACTGCTCATACAGATCATTATGCAAGATATATTCTGCAAATTCGTTGTATACGGATAGCTTTATACTGTCATCATCGCCCAATTTCAAATAAGAGCTGAACGCTGTTTCTTTGTCCTGCGTGGAAGAAAATACGTTTACTGTGTCAAACGTATCATCAGAGCAGGTGTGCAAGGCAAGAAATACCTCGCTTTTCAGCTTTTGCATATTACCGTTCATATTATTGAACAGTAAAATGTATTTGTCGGCAAGTGTTAAAACGTGTTCTGTTATCTGCTCTAAAACGTATGCATAGGCAGAATTTAAGATATTATTTTTTATATCGTGTGCATCTGAAAAGAATAATTCCGCTGAACTGCTTGAAAATTTGATCTTACGGCAGCCCACTGCGATATTTGAAAATCTTTCTTTTCCCAAAAGGAGATAGGCGTCGTTTTTTTTCTGCTCAATGCTTTTTACCCTGAGATGATCGTACGGAATAAGGTCATACGGCTTTTCGTTATCGTATCTGCACGGATTTCCCGATTTAAAGATCTGTATTTTGTCGATCAACGCTTTGTATATACAGCTCAGACAGTAAAAAGATACGATGGGCGAAACGGAGATATTTTCTTCCGTGGTAATTTCCTTTGCCAAAGAAATGTCGGATACCGTACCGTTTACACGGCTTATAATGTCAGAGCAGATGCTGTCAAGACTTCCGTATATCTTGCAGTGCATAGATGTGAATTCCTTATGCAATGCTTTTGCACTTGCGTATACAGATCTGTTTTTTTGAAATGCAGATGCAGAGATGAAGCTTGTTTTTTCTTTATCTATGAAGCTGTCGGTGCTTTTTACAATATCGCACAGGCCTGTATCATATATTGCAGATAACACCTTTTCTATATATTCCTCACCGCTGTGATGAGTGTTTATATCTATGTTAAGGGGGGAGTCTGCCGTGGCATTCAAATACGCTTTTGTGTCAAGCCCCTTTTGTGAAATGTTGTCATTTGACTCGTAGCGCGCAAGAGAAAGCGTGGCATCATTATATATTTCCAACCATTCCTTGTAAATGTTCTCCGTCAGCGTACGCTTTACTATATAATCGGAAATTACTTGCTTGGGGTATACGGCTTTAACTATGCTGTGAGTTTTGTAAACAGCAGATGCATCAAGCATCATGATGCCGTCTGTGAGGCTCTCGTATGAATCGTCTGTCAGTATTGATGAAATCACGTTTGAAATATATTCAATTCCGTCACTATCGCTGTTTACGCCCGTGATGCCTTCAAATATCGAAATATTCTTATAAGGGGCAGAGGGGCACGGAGCTTCTGAATCAAACAAAAGTCCCATATTGCAATCGTTTGATCCTATTTTGAAATCAAGAGAGCTTTTGATCGTCTTATCGTTTTTGGTTTTCGGATCACAGGCAAGATATACTGCATTCAACTCTCTTACGGATGCGTACATATTTGCCGACGATAAAAGGTATAATTCGCTTGAAAGCTTATTTTTATATATCTGCGGACCTACTAAATAAAGCTCGCAGTGCGGTGTAATTCCTGTATGCTTATATACGAAATTCTTTATGAATAACGTTACGGGCAGAAACAGTCCTGATCCGTAATCGGTGCAAGAAGCGATGAAATGTATTTTTACAGACTTTTCATTATTGATAAAAGTATCTTCAATGGCCTTGAAAAACGATGAAGCCCTTTCTTCGTCTTGCAGCAATGCAGCAAATGAAAGGCAGGCTTTTGTACGCCAGGGACTTTCACCGCAATCCATTCTGGTACTATTTACCGCTTGTATATCGTCACCGACAAATCTATCGTCATTCGGCAGATGCGCAAACATATCCGCTATTTCCCCAAAGGACGATTCGTGACTTAACGATATATATGATGAGTTTTGCGGTATATCCTGTAAAGGAGAAGCGGAAAGACAGATCGATCTTACGTCATTACGCTTGGATTTGTTATGAGCCCTTAAAGCTATACGGCTGCCGTCTTTGCCTAAACCTATCAACAATATCGATTGTCTTTCCATTGCTTTTCCTCCTTTGCTCAGACTGCATTTTAATACAGCCTGAGCATTATAATTTGTTGTAATGTAGAGAATACTTGATTATTCTGTGATAACATCAGATGATTCCGATGTCTGACCATCTTCACTGTCATCGCTTGAATAAGCTCTGAATGATCTTGTTGCGACTCCGGCAAGGGAGCTCTTTACTGCATCAAAGCTTGCTGCGGTGCAGGGCTGATCTATGCATACGTTTCCGTGCTCGTCCAAAGGCATATCGGGATTGATGCGGTCAAATACGCCTGTGTTGTGCAGCCACGCTGCAAACTGGTTGAACTGAACCTCTGCATCCTTTCCTGCTTCAACAATAAATCTTGCATCAGCCAATGCACGGTATACCTTTTCGATCTGCTGATTGTATATCTGTATGAACATTTCGGGCATATTCTTGGAGCTTGTACGGTATTCGCAAAGAGACTTGAATACTTCGTATGCGACGATAAGTATTCTTTCAGCATCGTCGCAGTCACAGTCGATCTCCTCGCTTGTTTTGACCATATTTGCAAGCTCAAGAACTGTAATGGAGTCTTCTTCGCCCTTCGATGTGGGAAGCGCGAATATCTTTTCTGTGAGAAGCTTCATGTACAGACTCTTTGTAAGAGTGCTCTCCAATGCGGATATTTCGTTGGGAGTTCCGCTTGCGAAATTCGGAAGTGCCAGCTGCTGACGCTTGATATCTCTTTCAAACAGCATACTCCATTCCTCAACAAGCTCATCCTCGTTTCTGAGCCAAGCGATAAGCTTTGCAATGTTCTTGACGTTTATCAAGGTTCCGTTTGAATCTGTGATATTCTTGCCGCTGTAAGAGAAATAGTATTTGCCCTTCATAGCCGCAACGCCGTCTTTGTACGTTATCTGCTTTGAGTACAGAGCATAAAGAAGAGCCTTTACGACCATTGCGTCGCAGTCCTTTTCCTTCGCTTCGTTCATATAAGGCAGATAACCTCTCTTGTGAAGATCGTTACCGATATGAGGATTCCACATATCCGTATCGTATTTTTTGAAATTCTTCAATGCGGTGCAATAGTTTGTGTAGTATGCACGGTCAGCACTGAGCTCGTTGAATTTTTCTATTCTCAAGGGGTTGATGTCCATGATCTCTCCCGTGCAGTAAAGCACCTGGTCTGTTATGGAGTTAACAATGGAAACTCTTGCCGCAGAATCACCGGAATAATTACGGATAAACTCTTCTGCACACGCTTTTATCACCTGGCCTTCGTCAGACTGATCTGCCGGTATGCGCAAGCCGAACATTTCTGCGTGCTTTTTGATGTATTTTGCAGTTCCTGCAGACATCATGAATACTGTTGTTCTTGAAGGAGCAACGAGATCCTCGTAGTCTGTGTTTTCATCGACTCTGAGTGAGGGCTGTGCCAGATCCTGTGCAATAGAGAAGTGATTCTGGAATTTTGATACGAGCTGCTGTGAGGTGGGCTTGTCGCCGCAGGAAGCGACGATAGCTTCAACAACACTGTACGATGCAACCTTTGCAAATGCATCACTCTTTTCAATGAATTTCGCATAAGAGCTTATCATATTATCAAACAGTGAAAGGTATGCTGTCGAATCCTTATCATTCCACGTTGTATCGTTGTTTTTGCTTGCTATAGCAGAGCTGCAGGTGTTTTCGTATACTGCTTTTCCGACAACTCCGTCGATTTCAGAAACCTCAGCATCTGTTGCAGGTCCTGCTCCGTCAAGTATCTGCTTGAGAATGATATCCTTTTCTTCAGGTGTTGAATATACGTTTACAACGCTGTCGATATTACCGGAATCCTTTGTTCTTGACATCTTCGTGGATTCAGCAAGATCGTCCTTTTCCTTGGCAAAGCGTGAGAAGAACGTGCGGTATTTTGAAATAAGAAGGTCAATATCGTTTGCAATGAGTGTAAGTACCTTCGCAGAAAGCTGCTGCTGTGCGGAATACATAATATTCGCAAGAAGGCTGCTTGCGTCTGCGCGCATAAGAGCGTAGTCTGTTAATGCGTGTGTCTTTGAAGTTCTGTAATTTCTTGCAAAGGAATCGTTTGTGGATATTTCAGCAAATCTTTGAAGACCTGCAGCGGCATATACGCTCTTTTGTATTTTCAGCTTGCTTGTCGTCTTACCTGATTGCTTTCCGTTTCCGCTCACTGCATCGTAGTTGTCGCTGCTCAGCTCAAGAAGTGCAGGGGTGATTTTCGTTACCTTTCTGGATTTGATCTCTTTCCATTCATTTCCTACGGGCAGACTGCTCAATTCGTCTGTAAGCTTCATTCTGAACTTACAGAGATTTACCAAAGCGGCTACGGGGTGAATAAATTTGTTCTTTTTAGCTACAAGGTTATTCGTGATAAACATCGAACCGTTGCTGTAAGACTGTCTGTCGGCGTTGAAATTGATGATCGAGTCAGCGGTGCTTGTAGCAGTACAACGGATTGCATCAACACATTTAATAAAATACTGCGTGAGAATTATATTTGCTTCTTCAGCGGCATTCATTACTGCAGAAACGGTGGGCTTTCTTGATGAAAAAGTATTGCCTAATTCATCTGCTGCGCTTTCCATAGAAGGTATTTTTGAATTGATAAGACTTGTCAATTCATCAAAATACGCGGAAATGTGATCTATGGGCTTGCCTTCGTCGTCAAATGAGAAATATGAGCGTTCGATGATCGAAATAAGCTCGTTACTGCTTTCGTTGCTTTCGATATCCTCGTAAGCCTTTACTACCATTTCGGCGTATTCGCCGTCCTTCAGTGTGAAGCGGCGCTTCATTTCCTTCGCCTGATTTTCCTTTTCCTTCAAAGCGGATTCAACGTTGTTGTGAAGCACGAGCCACTCGTTGTCACACGCATCAAGAGTTTTCTTGTGAGCTATGTAGCTGAGGATAGAATCGCAGGGGAAACGAACCTGAGACGTTGATATACCTGCATATACTGCGTTGCTTCCGTTGTTCTGAGAACGGAGAAGCTCGTGGTTGGAGAATTCACTGTCGAATTCCGCACCGATATCTGTGCAGATAAGAGTGTAAAGCGAGTTGGCAATAACCATATCGTGAGCTCTTATAGACGTTACGGCAGGTATCTTATCAAGCAGGAATACCTGAGTGAAGGGAGCTGCGGTAGGCGTCCAGAATTTTTTGTCCGATGCATCGAACAAAACGCCTACGTTGGGTTCATCGGGATGGCCGATGCGGAGCTTTATGGGAGCTTTTTTCTGAGACGTTCTTCCTGCGTTATAGTTTCTTGCAACGAGGTTGATGGCATTAAGCTCACGAAGTATCGCATAAGCGTTGGAGTATACTTTTATGCGGTTTTCTTCCGTTTGTGAATCTGCATAGATGTCAGGAAGGGCGAGCATAGCATTTACAATGGGATCCTTGCCGAGATTTTTGCGAAGATAACGTTTAGCGAAAAGTGCTATCGGGATAAAAGAGCCTGATCCCGTACCGCCTGCAACGGACGATACAACGTAGATCTCACAAAGCGCACCAGGGTTTGCAACCATTTTGTCAAGCGCTTGAATGAACGTTGCTCTTTTTACAGAATTGTTCATAAGGTTGAGGAATGCAAGATATGATTTTTTACGCCATTGTGATGCGCCCTTCATCATTTCTTGCGAGCGGACAGCCATATCGTCGCACGGGAACCATTCACGTATATAACGCTTTCCGATCCTGTCGCAGATAGTGCCGACGCTTGCGGGGTCTGCCATAGGTACGACGGTGGCACTGCTTATCTGCTCGATATCGCCTTTGTCGGTGTCGAATACCAAAGCGGTAACGTTGTTATCGTTGTGCTTGCCGAACTGCTGCATACGCTTGTAAAATACGTCTACCGCGCGGCTTCCGGTTCCGCCAACACCGATAATGAGAATGTTTTTCATGCTGATGTTCTCCTTATAAATTAATAATAAAATACTATCGTTAACAGTAACGCTTACTGTAGGGTCAGTTTGATTTTACAAACAGCACTACACGATCTACTTTGTGAGTGCTCTGGTTTACTATTGCGTAACAACCGCTCAACGGCATCGAGTGATCGATCTGAAGCGGAGTTTTCGTTCCGTGATAAACGAATATTTTTCTCCATTGCTGTAACGGCAGGGTCAATTTAATACCCAAATGTCCGGCAGCAATTTGATCTATGTAATGTTGAAAATCCTTATATTTTGGCGCTAGAGTGTTAAGAGAGCAGGATTCAAGTCCCACCGAACCGTGAGGAAGGGATACGATAGTAAATTTAGTAGTCCTTCCAAGGACGGGATCGTGAATGAAATCGGGCTTAAGCGTTATACCCGATATTGTAATTTCATTAAGCTTTTGTACACAGAAGTAATTGCCCGGTATAAATCCGAGAATATGTATTTTCAGTCTGTCAGCCAGACTTTCGTTTATCGTTATATCAGTTGGGCTGACATTTCCGTCGGAACGGCCTGCAAATGATACGCCGACCAAAGCGCCTTTTGGAAAATTCTTTCTGAATGCAAAGCCAATCAACCAAAGAGTAACGTGAATTATCGCAAGGATCACTAAAATACGCCAGATATATGACCAGGGATTGCTGTTTATCATATCAAAGCTGTCGCTTGCGGAAAGGCTTCCGTAAGTGAACGTCACATCCTTGTTATTGAAAAGGAACATTGACGTAAAGCAGGCTAAGAGCTTTACCTGATCTCTCTTTACACGTAATGCCAAAGCACCGTGTCCGTCAACGACCTCAGCACTCACAACTGTTTCACACGGTAAAAGCGGATTTCTGAACATACCGTTTCCGCTCAATACTATCTTGCCGTCGTTGTATAATGCCTCTATTTCCGCCGCCGACAGCGTTTCTCCGTCGCAAAGGACTGTGAAATAGAGAACTGCCGTGTTTGCGTTTATAAGAAATCTGTCGATCTTCTTATCGGGCGATGATATTGCCTTTACCTCGTATATTGAGGGAGTAAGCGTGAATTTTACCTCTGCGCTGTCTGTTACAGAAGGATCGTTTTTAAGTGAAGCAGTCAGGGTGATAGTTATTTCTCCGGGAGTAAGTGCGCCTTTTCCCGTATCTATCGTCTTCGGAACGTACGTAAGAATGTTATCGGAAACCGATGCAAAGCCCGCAACGTCAGCATCAGCAAACATCAGCTTGTAATCGACGATGCCGCTATCAAAGCTGAACGGCTTTCCGTCGGCTGTAAGTTCAAATTTTATCTCGCCGTAACCTTTGGAAAGCTCGGATTCCTTCATCGTCATACCGTCTCCGGCTACGAGCTTTACGTCAATTGACGTAGGATAATAATTTGATGAGTGAGTGTGCTCACGGAAAATACCCGCAGGGGACGTTACCTTTATATACTCGCTGTACACTCCGTATCCGTATGAAGATATATCGGCTGTAACCGTTATTCTGCCGTCACTGCCGATCGTTTGCTCAAACGGTATATCAGTGCCGCTTGCATCCTTCAGCGTTATTTCTATTCCGTATGCTTCGATCTCTGCCTTCGTCAAGGGCACGTTATTTGAAAATACCGTGTATACAGAGCTTGTTTTTGGAGGGCTTGATTTGATAACGTCATCAAACGCCGCTTCTATTCTGAAATGAGTAGGATCTTCTTCAACTACGCATTTTATGGAATCGTGCATTACGAACTTGCCGTCCATAACGCTTACTGTTACACCGATATTGTTAGTTCCCAGCACGAGCGGGAAATCCTCGCCGCACGAATAGCTGTTATTGGCGTATATTACCTTACTTTCAGATTTTCCGAACAGCTTAGAAATATCTATCGGCGATCCGCTTGACATTTCCGTGACCTCGTAGCCGATGCGTATCATATCGCCAGGGTGCATATTTGCGCTTATGTACTGCGGATCAACTCTTTTATACGTATCTCCGTCCTTACATTCAATATAAGCGGATATGCTCAAAGCGGGCTCTGCAAGTATCGAGAGCATTTCAGCGTCTACGGGAGCAGAAAACTCCATAGTTATCGTTCCGCCGCTGAAATATGGCTCTGCCTTCAAAACGGCGGAATATCCTGCAGCGATATTCAGGACCTTATCAGGCTTCAGTATGCACGGCTGCGACGGAGTTACGCTGTTGCTGTTATATTTTGCCGATGTGATAGTAGCCCCGCAGTTCTGTGCAATAACGGATATACTTTTCAGTGAATATTCGTATTTGTTAAGGTCGACCGTAACGGTGTTTCCGTTTACGGAATACACACTGTCAGGCATTGTGAATCTGCCTGATAAGAGATTTGCTATATCTCTCATAACGTTGATTATGGAATTGGTATCCTTTGCAATGTGCGGTGTGAACTTGTAAGAGTCACAAAGGCTTGAGCCTGTCAGATCGACCGCATCGACAAATCCGAGATATATCGTGTTGAGGGAAGGAAATTCTGCGATGTAGCCCTCAATGCATTTTGCTGTTGCATCAGCGTCTCCTTCGGGAATACCGCCGAAAATTCCGTCTGTAAGGATAACGAGCCAATATTCATTTCCGCTATCCTCGTTCATAAGCTCGTTTTTACTTTTAAGACCTTTTGCAATAAGCTCGTTGGTTGCTCTTGCGATAGATGAATGAGGCGTTCCGCCGTCCGGATCGTTTTTCAAAAACGTCTCGTTAAGCGCCTTTTCTACCTGAGCGTTTCTGTCGCTTGATGATAGGTCGATCTCAACAGGACTGTATCCGTTCATCGGAACTATTGAAAGGGAGTCCTCGCTGTTTAACAGCGACATAAGAGTCTGTATGGAGTACAGTGCGTATTTATCGCGGTTATTTGTTTCCATAGACCCCGAATTGTCAAACAGAACGGAAACTATCTTTTTGGTGAATCTGGCATCCGAAGGATCTGCAGCTGCCACGGGCAGTGATACGAAAGAAAAGAGCAGACATATGGCCGTGAAAAGAGTAAAAAAGCGTCTTGCAGCAGTTTTCATCCATTTTCTCCTTATAAACATAATATTCACTATTATATACGACAGGTTGCGCTTTGTCAACAGTATTCCGCATTTTTCTTAAAATAAAACTATATTTTTGCCACTAAAGCACTTATAAAATATTTCTCTAAAGATATAAATGCTATTTTTGAAATTAAAACGGTACTTGCTGACTACTTTGGATATTTATATCATAAACAAGACTGTTTTTTATGTTCGGGATATATGATGATTTATTTATCAAATAGTGTTGCAAATCGTTGCTGTTTGTGATACAATATCAAGGATATTTGTATTTGCAAGGTTGGTTTTGAAATGAAAAAGAGAAATGCTTGGGCGTTGTTGCCCATAGGTGTCTTTATCCTATTGTATCTGAGCTTCGGTATAGCCTTTGAATACGTGCTTGATATTTCAATGGGCTTTTACAATGTTCCTATAGTCGTAATATTCCTTGTATCGCTCCTCGTTGCCTGCTTACAGAACAGAAGCGTCAGCTTTGAGGAAAAGCTGAAGATCATGGGACAGGGCATAGGTGATAAAAATATTGTTACGATGATACTGATATTTCTTTTGGCGGGAATATTTGTAGGTGTCGTTGGCAGAAGCAGTGCGGAAAGCGTTGCTTACTTTATGCTTTCTGTAATACCGGTCAGATTTTCCGTCTGTGTTTTGTTTGTTGTAAGTTGCTTTATTTCCACAGCGATGGGAACTTCGGTCGGAACTATCACTTTGATCGTTCCTATTGCGATAGCAGTTGCATCATCGTCCGGCTTTTCCTTACCCTTGTGTATCGGCTCTGTCATAGGAGGGGCGATGTTCGGCGACAATATATCATTTATATCGGATACCACCATCGCCGCGTGCAACGGTCAAGGGTGCAATATGAAAGACAAATTTTATACGAATTTCGCCGTTGTTTGCCCGGCGGCACTTGTGACACTCGGTCTCATACTTTTCCTTTCTGCAAAAAGCGAAACTGTCGGTGTTATTGATAAGCCTTACGATCTTGTGCAGATAATACCGTACGTTATCGTTCTTATAGGCGGTATTGCGGGAGTAAACGTGTTTATAACGTTGCTCGTCGGCATTGTTACGGGCAGTATAATAATGCTTGCGGGCGGCACGCTCACGTTTTATGAGCTTCTGACAGGAATGGGAAGCGGAGCTTCGGGAATGTTTGAAACTGCTATGGTTGCTATACTTGTTTCCGCTATATGCGCTCTTATTCGCCACGCGGGCGGATTTGATGCATTGCTTTTTGCAATACAGCGCGTGTTCAAGGGGAAAAAAGCGGGTCAGTTAGGCATAGGACTGCTTGTAGGAGCTATGGATATAGCCACTGCAAACAATACTGTTGCTATCGTAATGGCAAATCCGATCGCCGCTCAAATGGCTGAGAATTACGGAATAACAAATAAAAAGACTGCTTCCGTGCTTGATACGTTTTCGTGCATATTTCAAGGTATGATACCGTACGGGGCACAAATGCTCGTTGCGCTTTCAGCCGCAAGCACGATGGGATACAGTATAAGCGCATTTGATATTATCCCTAACCTGTTTTATCCGTATATGCTGCTGTTAAGCTCGCTTATCTTTATATTTTTTATACCTGAAAGAAATAAAAATAAATAAAACGGAGTGTGTGAAAGAATGAAAAAAATACGCATTTTATCATTGATGCTGGCGTGCATTGCCGCTATTTCCTCATTTACCGCCTGCGGCGGCAATAAAGACGATCTTGCTGATACTTCAACTGCTGATACTGATGCTGCAACCGAGCTTCAGACAGATGCTTCAACGGATGATGCATCAAACGGTGAGCAGTATGATGTCATTACAGTCGCCGAGGCGTTACAGCTTTGCGGCGAGGAGGGAAATATAACAAGCGAAAGGTATTATATCAGAGCAAGCGTAATAAGTATAGATAACGCGCAGTACGGTGCTATGACCGTTTCTGACGGTACAGGCACTATAAGCGTTTACGGTACTTACAGCGCAGACGGTTCAAAAAATTACAGTGAAATGACAGATGTCCCGTATGCAGGCGATGAGGTGCTTTTGTGGTGTGTGCTCCAGAATTTCAAAGGTACTAAAGAGGTCAAAAACGCATATCTTATAGAATTTGAGAAAAAAGCGCCTGTTTACGATGAGTCAAAGTATACGGAAATGACAGTACAGCAGGCAAGAAACGCAGAAAAGGGCGCATGTGTAAAGGTTGACGGTGTCGTTGCAAAAATAACGTACGCCTTCGGTATGGTGCCGAGCGGCGTATATCTGATCGATGAAACTCAGTCTATATATGTTTATGATTCCGATCTCGCGCAAAGAGTAAAGATCGGAGATCAGATAACCGTATGTGCCGAAAAAACATATTGGATACTTGAATCTGAACAGTCAAATGCCGCAAAATACGGATATAAGGGCTGCAATCAGCTTGAAAACGCAATACTCATATCAGAGCCCGCAGATTCAGAGGGGGGCTTTGACAAAAGTATTATTCCGGAAAGCACTGTTAAGAAAATTATGAACACTCCCGTATCTGAGGATATAACGACAAGTGTGTTCAAGGTAAACGCTCTTGTTAAAAAATCAGAGGGAACAGGCTTTAACAATTACTACTTTTACGATCTTGACGGGAAGACAGGCTCATACACTTATACGCAGTGTAACGGCTCAGATTTTGCGTATCTTGACGAATTTGACGGCAAAATATGCACAGTATATCTTTCGGTTATAAATGCAAAGTCTACATCGTCAGGATGTCTTTACAGATTTATTCCGATACACGTGGAGGATAACGGCTTTTCATTTGACAGTAAGAACGTACCTGAGCATGTTGTTGAATATTACGGTATAGATCAATTCCTCAGCGAATATTCCGCAGACCCGCAGCTTGAGCTTATAACACTTGTTTCCTCTGAGCTTCTCAAATTTGAAAATGCACGCATAACGTATTCCTCAAACGATGAAAGCATCGTGAAATTCGATACTGCTGCAGACAAAACTGTAATGCACTGCCTGAAGAACGGAACGGCTGAAATAACCGTTGCGTGTGAGTATAACGGCGCATCGTACGAAGAAAAGCTGTCAATTACGGTAAAAAGCAATGAAAGCGTGGAATACATAACCGTCAAGGAAGCAATATCGCAGGAAAACGGTACGAGTGTAACGGTAAAGGGAATAGTAGGTCCGTCTCTTGTAAATCAGTCAGGCTTCTATCTGATAGATGACAGCGGTGTTGTTGCAGCTCTGATAGACAGTGCATTGTTTGATGAAATATCAATAGGCGATGAAATAATACTCAGGGGAACAAAGGGTGTAAAGCACAAGGACGGCTCTGCATCCTTCGGTCAGACCAATATTTCAAATTGCGAAATACTCGCAAATTATTACGGCGACAATGAGTATTCAACAGCATCGTTCAAGAACCTGACGCTTGCTGATTTTTATGCGCTTAACGTTCAGGAGGATCATTCAACCGATGTGTATGTTATGCAATCGAAGGTAAAGCTCGAAAAAACACAGTATTATACAAATATAAAGCTCACGGACGGCGATAAAAGCATAACCCTGTATTGCTCAAGCGCCGCACAGTATAGCTGGCTTGGCGGATATGACGGACAGACGGTGACAGTGGAGATCTCTCCGTGCAACTGGAACGGCAAGAATTTTTACGCAGGGTGCGTTCTTGCGGTATACACAGGCGATCAGGGAACAGAGAAAACATTGAATGAGCTTAATTTTGCTTCGTAAAGATGCATTTTAAGCTAAAAAAGACGGTTTTTTAATATTATAGTGTGAGCTTTCGTAAAGATCTTTGATTAATGGGCAAGTATTGACAAAAGCCGCATTTTGTTGTATAATAGAATCGTACTTTAGCACAATGAAGGATGAGGAGTATGAGGGGAACCAAACGGACGGGCAATTTCATTTTAAGCCTTTTTATCAATTTGATACTGAATTTTGAAAAAAGCATACCCGCGTGGCTTTTGCTGATCGCTCACTACGTTTTCGATATTCCGATATTCTGGTTCTGGATAGCGCTTGCGGTGTGGATACTGTCAATAGCTGTATGGATGGGATTTATCCGCACGGCAGTCAGATTCGGAAATGAGCCGACTCCGCGTCGTGAAAACAAAAATCCTTATTCCGCAAAGGGTACAGGAGCTTATACAAACGATAATAAATAAAACTAATTTTTTACAGAAAGGAAATATATATTATGGGACTTATTAAGGCTATACAAGGCGCGGCAGGCGGCGTTCTTGCCGATCAATGGAAGGAATTCTTCTACTGTGATTCTTTGCCAAGGGAGATCCTTATGAAAAAGGGTCAGAAGCGTACATCAGCACGCTCGTCAAACACCAAGGGTGAGGACAATATCATTTCGAACGGATCGGGAATTGCGGTTGCAGACGGTCAGTGTATGATAATCGTTGAGCAGGGCAAGGTAGTCGAGGTGTGCGCAGAGCCCGGCGAATTTACGTACGACTCATCAACTGAGCCCAGCATTTTTGCAGGCAGCCTCGGCAAGAGCATTCTTGATACCTTCAAGGCGATAGGAAAGCGTTTTACTTATGGCGGCGATACGGGCAAGGATCAGAGGATCTACTATTTCAACACAAAAGAGATCATTGATAATAAATTCGGTACGGCGACTCCCATTCCGTTCAGAGTTGTGGATACAAAGATAGGTCTTGACCTTGACGTATCTCTCCGCTGTAACGGCGTATATACGTTCAGAATATGCAATCCCTTGCTGTTTTACACGAACGTTTGCGGAAACGTAGCGGATGAATACAGGCTTGAAACGATACAGGGTCAGCTTAAGATTGATTTTATAGACGCTCTTCAGCCCTCTGTCGGCAAGCTCTCATCGCTTGAGATCCGTCCTTATGAAATACCCAATCACACAATGGAGCTCAGAGAAGCAGTAAACACGTATCTTGATAAAACGTGGGGCGAGGTCAGAGGTCTTGAGGTAGTTACTATATCCATGAATTCTCCCTCAATACCCGAGGACGATCAGAAACGCCTTAAGGATGCACAGATGTACAGCAATCCCACCATGGCTGCTGCTGCTCTCGTTGGCGCGCAGGCAGAGGCTATGAAGACTGCTGCAGGAAACGCAGGCGGAGCTATGACAGGCTTTATGGGTATGGGTATGGCTGCCGGTGCAGGCGGTATGAATCCCCAGAATCTGTACGCTATGGGTCAGCAGCAGGCACAGGCTCAGCAGGCTCAGCAGGCTCAGCAGGTTCAGCAGGCTGCATCAAATGCGTGGACCTGCGCGTGCGGCGCTCATCCCACGGGTAATTTCTGCCCTCAGTGCGGAAGCAAAAAGCCTGAGCCGAAAAGCGCGGAAAACGGCTGGAAGTGTGCTTGCGGCGCTACGGTGACAGGTAAATTCTGCACCGAGTGCGGCGCGAAAAAGCCTGAGGATACAGGCGCATGGACTTGTACCTGCGGAAAAGTAAATACAGGTAAATTCTGCTCTGAATGCGGCGGAAAAAAGCCTGAAGCACCGAAGAGCTTCCGCTGCAATAAGTGCGGCTGGACTCCCGAAAATCCCGCAGAGCCTCCGAAGTTCTGCCCTGAATGCGGAGATGTATTCGACAGCTCTGATGCAGAGTAATTTCGGCAGGTGATCGTATGTCTGAACAACAAAACTATAAATGTCCGTGTTGTAACGGCGACATTGTTTTTGACACAGATGCCCAGAAAATGAAGTGTCCTTACTGTGACACCGAATTTGAAATGGAAACTCTCAAGGGCTATGATGAAGATCTGAAAAACGAGCGCCCTGACGATATGAAGTGGGACGACACTACGGGCAGTGAATGGCTTGAAGGCGAAGAAGACGGTATGCAGGTGTACGTGTGCAATAATTGCGGAGGCGAGATAATTGCAGACGGTACGACCGCGGCGACGTTCTGCCCTTACTGTGACAGCCCGATAGTTCTTAAAGGTCAGCTCAGAGGCCATCTGAGACCTAACGTCGTAATTCCGTTCAAATTGGATAAGGAAGCTGCTAAAAAGGGCTTCAAAAAGCATCTTGATGGCAAAAAGCTTTTACCTAAGATATTTAAATCAAATGCCGTAATAGATGAGATCAAGGGCGTATACGTTCCGTTCTGGCTTTTTGACGGCGATGCCGATGCAAATATCAGATACAGAGCTACCAAGGTCCGCTCGTGGAGTGATTCAAGATATAATTATACCGAAACGAGCTTTTATTCATTACAGAGAAACGGAACTATGGGCTTTGACCACGTTCCCGTTGACGGCTCGTCAAAAATGGATGATACGCTTATGGAATCGTTAGAGCCGTTTGATTTTTCTCAGGCGGTAGATTTCCAGACGGCATATCTTTCAGGCTATCTTGCGGATAAATACGACGTTGATGAAAAAGCAAGTATTGAAAGAGCAAATCAAAGAATTAAAGCATCAACTGAAAAGGCGTTTGCAAAAACGTGTGTCGGCTATACTACGGTAGTCCCCGAAAGCTCCGGAATATCACTTTCAAACAATAAGGCAACGTATGCGCTTTTCCCCGTATGGCTTATGAACGTCAAGTGGAAGGATAAAAGATATACCTTTGCAATGAACGGTCAAACGGGCAAATTCGTTGGAGATCTTCCTATGGATAAGGGAGCGTACAGACGCTGGTTTGCGTTGTATTTCTCAATTGCAGCAGCGGTGGCGTTTGCTTTGAGCTGGCTGTTTATTGCGTGACGGAGGGCAGAGATGAAGAAGATATTATATGTTTCTTTATGTACACTCCTTTGTGTACTGATGCTGCTGCCCGTTATGGCGCAAAGTCCGTTACGTCTTGTTGATAATGCTGATGTTCTGACAGAGGCAGAGGAGCAAAACGTGCTTTCAGTGCTTGACAGACTCAGCGAAAAGCACAAGTGCGACATTGTTATCGTTACGACTAACGATACAGGCTCAAAGACTATGATGGAATATGCCGATGACTATTTTGATTACAACGGTTATTCCGAAAACGGCGTTTTGCTGCTCGTCAATATGAAACAACGCGATATGTGGATTTCCACATGCGGAACGTGTATTGACGAAATACCCGACGATGATGTTTTGTTTAATCAGTTTACGGATTACATATCGTACGGCGAGTATGAGGAGGGCTTTATTGCATTTGCAAAAGCCTGCTCAGATGAGCTTTCTCCGAATATTCTTGCATGCATCGTCGTTGCAGTCGTTGTAGGCTTGATAGTTGCTCTTGTCGGTACGGGTATCTTGAAAAAACAGCTTATATCCGTTAAGAAAAACGATAATGCAAATTCTTACGTTCGCGAAGGCAGTCTTAATCTGACTGTTAACAGCGACAGATTTCTTTACAAAAACGTTTCAAAGACTGTACGTCAGTCATCATCGTCCTCGCGTGGTACATCTACTCACAGAAGCTCATCCGGAAGAAGCCACGGCGGCGGTGGAAGAAGATTTTAATAAGTTGCTGTATAGGAAAATGCCTGAAAAGAGCTTCAGGCATTTTCTTGTTTTAATGCCTTTAGGCAGTTGAGCGCGAAGCGCGAAACAGACAACCACCCGCTATGCGGGTGGGCAACGAAGGTTATACCAAAAAATCTCCTAATGTGGTACAATAAGATTCTCAAGTCTATTGCAACACGAAAGGA
>JAZPYO010000053.1:0-53791 GCA_045544195.1 Eubacteriales bacterium | reverse complement strand
TACAAACGCCCTTTCAAGGGCGGCAAAAGAGGCAAAGGCAATAGGCTTGAGTATACGAAAGCCAGCGGCTTGAGCCGCTGGCCGGTAGTATTGGGCTTTTAGCCCTTGTGCATACCACCCGTTTGACGGGTGGTTATGATTATAAAATTAAATATCATTCTACTATATCAAGCACAAGAGGAACAGAGCAGGGAGGAGTGCTGTCTATAACGGTGCTTGCAAGGAGCTTGTTTTTTGCATTTTCAAAGTATTCTTCCTTTTCTGCAAAAAGCTCAGCAATAGCATCACCCTTTTCAACGTAATCGCCGTTTTTCTTGATAAGAATAATTCCGGCGGCACTGTCTATCGTATCCTCTGCGGTGTTACGGCCGGCCCCCAGAAGTAAGCTCGACGTGCCGTAGCCCTCTGTATCTACGCTGCTTATATATCCGGAGCTTTCTGCCTTGACTGTATATGAGTATTTTGCCTTAGGGAACTTACTGCTGTCAAGTATCCAGGACTTTTCACCGCCCTGAGCTTCTACCATGTTTGCAAAGGTGTTGAGTGCCTCTCCGTTTTCGATAACCCTTTTTACATTGGCTTCACATTCATCAAGCGTGCCCTTTTCAGCAAGAAACAGCATTCTTGAAGCAAGTGTTATGCAAAGCTCTGTAAGATCTGCAGGGCCGTTGCCTTTGAGTGTTTCAATAGCCTCAATGACCTCAAGTGAGTTGCCGATAGCATAGCCGAGAGGTCTGTCCATATCGGTTATCAGGGCGCACATTCTTTTTCCCGCGCGTTTGCCTATTTCAACCATCTGACGAGCTAATTCACGGCTTCCGTCGAGCGTTTTCATAAAAGCGCCGCTTCCTGTTTTCACGTCAAGAACGATGCAATCGTCATCAGCAGCCAGCTTTTTTCCCATAATACTTGAAACGATAAGAGGCATACTGTCAACCGTTGAAGTGACGTCACGAAGAGAATAGAGCTTTCCGTCAGCAGGAGCGAGATCCTCACTTTGTCCAACAATAGCTATGCCGACACGGTTCACTATTTTCTTGAATTCATCAAGAGGAATGTCTGTGCGGAAGCCAGGGATAGCTTCGAGCTTGTCTATCGTTCCGCCTGTGTGTCCAAGACCTCTACCGCTCATTTTTGCAACTTTTACACCGAGACTTGCGACTATAGGCGCAACAACAAGGCTTGTTTTATCGCCTACACCGCCCGTTGAGTGCTTGTCAACACGCAATCCGTTTATCTCTGAAAAGTCAAGCACCTTCCCGGAATCACGTATAGCCAATGTCAAAGCTGTAGTTTCCTCAATATTCATACCGCGAAAGTATATAGCCATACAAAGAGCGGATATCTGATAGTCGGGAACACTTCCTGCCTTGACACCTTTTATAAACCATTTGATCTCTGCATCCGATAAAACACCGCCGTCGCGCTTTTTACGGATAATATCACACATACGCATAGTTGAATAGCTCCTTTAATTTATATCGCTCTTCCCGAAGGAATAGGGAAGAAGCTGGGATAAGGTGCAGACCTTTATATTTTGCACATTTCCCATAATTATCTTAAGATCACCTGAACAGAACTCCGCCAATACCTGACGGCAGACGCCGCACGGAGCGCACATATCGGAAAGTGAGTCCTTACCGCCGACAATGGCAATAGCGGAAAACTCACGCTCACCTTCGCTTACTGCCTTGAAAATAGCAGTACGTTCAGCGCAATTCGTAGGAGTATAAGCAGCATTTTCTACGTTGCAGCCTGTATACACCCTTCCGCTTTTTCCCAAGAGTGCCGCACCTACACGAAAATTTGAATACGGTGCATATGAAAATTCACGGGCTTGTATAGCTGTTTGTAATAATTCCTTGTCCGTCATTTAACGATCTCCTTTAAAAACGAGCTTCCGTAAATATTTTCACATGACAGACCGAACCAATCAAGAACGGTAGCGCCTATATCGGCAAATGTTTGACGTGTGCCGAGATTGATACCGCCTTTTATCTTTTTACCGTATGCGAGCATAGGAGTATATTCGCGTGAATGGTCGGTAGAAGGAGTTGAAGGATCGCATCCGTGATCTGCTGTTATTATCAGCAGATCATCATCGTGCAGAAGCTCCAGAACAGTGCCTAATTGCTTGTCAAATTCGCTCATTGCAGAAGCATAACCCGAAATATCGTTTCTGTGACCGTATGAAGAGTCAAAATCAACAAGATTTACAAAGCATAAGCCGTTGAAATCACGCTTCAGCGTGGATATCGTCTTTTCCATGCCGTCATTATTTCCCGCCGTGGGCATACTTTCGGTAAATCCTACCGCGGCAAATATATCGTATATCTTTCCGATAGATATGCTGTCATATCCTGCATTCTTAATTATAAGCGGAACTGTATCGGATGCGGGCGGCAGGGAAAAATCGTGTCTGCGTGATGTACGCTTATACGGATGCTCGCCTTCAAACGGACGGGCGATAACTCTGCCCACGCCGTGTTCGCCCTGCAGCAGATCACGTGCGATCTGACAGTATTCATACAGCTTTTCTATCGGCACTATGTCCTCGTGGGCGGCTATCTGAAATACACTGTCAGCGGAGGTGTATACGATCAGCTTTCCCGTTTCAACGTGCTCCTTACCGTAATCCCGTATAACATCAGTGCCTGAATAGGGAAGGTTGCACAACGTACCGACACCGGCTCTTTTTTCAAATGCATTTATGACCTCTTCGGGAAAGCCGTTTGGATACGTAGGCAACGGACGGGGAGAAAATATTCCTGCGATCTCCCAGTGACCGATCGTTGTATCCTTGCCGTTTGATGCTTCGCTCATACGCGCAAATGATGCCTTCGGCTCCTGTACCCCTTCGTTTTCTATGCCGTCAATATTAAACAAACCCAAACGCTTGAGATTAGGACAGTTGAAATTCGGATGACTGCTTATCGCCTTTAATGTATTACTGCCTTCGTCGTTCCAACGGTAAGCGTCAGGCATTTCACCAATGCCAACGCTGTCCAGAACGATGATTATAGCACGTTTTTTCATAACAAAGTTCCTCGTTAAAATTAATTAAGCTATATTCAAAGCTATTTCCATCATCTTTGTAAAGGTGTTCTGGCGTTCTTCGGCAGTAGCGTTTTCGTCGGGATATATAAACGAGTCGCTTACTGTGCAGATGCACAGAGCCTTTTTGCCTGCGCGTGCAGCGTTGCAATACAGCGCCGCAGACTCCATTTCTACGCCGAGTACGCCCATCTTTGCCCATTCCATGCCTGAGTTTGCATCATCATAGAATGTATCTGATGAGAAAATGTTTCCTACTCTGTAGTTTACTCCCGCTTTATTGCATTCAGCGACAGCCTTGCTTACAAGATCAAAATCTGCAATAGGGCAGAATGTTCCGGGGAGCTTATACTGTGAAGCGTAGCAGCCGTTTGTGCAGGCACCCATGGCAACGATTATATCACGTACGTGAAGATCCGGCGAAAATGAGCCGCACGAGCCGACACGGATGATGTTTTCGACATCAAAGAAATTGAAAAGCTCATATGAGTAAATGCCTATTGAGGGCTGACCCATTCCCGAAGCCATAACGGACACACGCTTGCCGTTATAGTAACCTGTGTAGCCCTGAACTCCTCTTACGTTGTTTACGAGTACAGCGTCCGTCAGGTAGTTTTCAGCAATAAATTTCGCTCTTAAAGGATCGCCCGGCATTAATACCGTCTTTGCGAAATCTCCTTTTTCTGCCGCGATATGAGGTGTTGACATATACTGATTCTCCTTTTTGTAAATATTAATAGCCTGAGCCTTCGATGCCCTTTACAGCCTTGACAACACGGCTTGTTCCAAGACGTGAAGCACCCGCGTCGATGAATGCCTGTGCATCGTCAATGCCGGAAATACCGCCTGCAGCCTTTACAAGCACACCCTCGCCGACGTTTGCATACATAAGACGGACATCATCCAAGGTAGCACCTGCCGTTGAAAAGCCTGTGGAAGTTTTGATATAATCTGCCCCGGCTTTTGTAACTATCTTGCACATACGTACCTTTTCATCCTCTGTAAGAAGGCATGTTTCAATAATTACCTTGAGGATCTTGTCGCCGCATGCAGCCTTGATCTGACGGATCTCATCGCAAACTGCTTCGTCGTTGTTATCACGAAGATCGCCTATGTTGATCACCATATCTATTTCGTCAGCACCGTTCGCAATAGCATCCTTCGTTTCAAATACTTTAACTGCAGTTGTGCAGTATCCGTTAGGAAATCCGATAACAGTGCAGATAGCGAGCTTAGAGCCAACATATTCCTTAGCTCTTTTTACAAAGCTCGGGGGAATGCACACAGAAGCGGTAGAATATTTGATACCGTCATCGCAGATCTGTTTTATCTGCTCCCATGTGGATGTCTGTGCAAGAAGTGTGTGATCGCATTTTGATAAGATGTTTTTAATATCAGCCATTTTTTGTAGCCCTTTCTTTAATTAAAATATATTTAGGTATATTATACCTAATTTATGCTGATATGTCAAGGTAAAAACGACAATTTTGCATATAATAATCTTTGTAATATGGAAAAACATTTTTTTCTTGCTTGCGGAGTTTGAAATTTCAATTACATTTTAACAATTTTTTAATTGTTGGCATTTTCGGGAGTTTTTTTGTAAAAAAAGGTTGCTTTTTATCTTTAAGTATGCTACAATAAGCCGAATGGGAGTGTTTATCGGATTTGTATGCTTTGAAAGAATGGAGGCTTTAAATGCTTGGATTACAAAAGGCGAGTGTATGGAAGAGAGCTTCAGCCCTTTTGTTTGATTTTATAATATTGTTAGTTATGACATCGGGTATTGCTGTTGCTGTATCCGCAATCGTCGGATACGATAACTATGTTGATGATATGACAGCACACTACGAACGGTATGAATCAGAATACGGTATAGAATTTGATATATCCATGCAGGAATACGAGCTTCTTTCTCAGGAGATGAAGGACAAATATACAGCAGCAGATGAAGCAATGAATTCCGACTCACAAGTGCTGTATACGTACAAAATGATGTTCAACCTGGCTTTGATAATAATCAGCATGAGCCTTCTTGTGTCGTATCTTGTTCTCGAATTTGCCGTTCCTGTCATATTCGGTAACGGACAGACCCTCGGCAAAAAGATATTCGGTGTTGCCGTTATGCGTACAAACAGTACAAGAATAAGACCGCTCGTTCTCTTTATTCGCACCTTGCTCGGCAAATATACAATGGAAACAATGGTTCCTGTTTTTCTTGCGATAATGGTCGCGTTCGGTATTCTGGACTTTGTAGGCGTATTTGTTATTGCGGCTCTTGGAATTTTGCAGCTCGTTCTGATATGCGTTACAAAAACATCGTCAGCAATACATGATCTGCTTGCGGACTGTGTGGTCGTAGATATGGCATCTCAGAAGATATTTGAAAATGAACAGGAGCTGATAGATTATAAATTGAAGCTTCATGAGGAAGATGTCGCAAAAAGCGATTATTAAGTTGTTTCATTTCAATATGTAATATTATATATATTTTTCAGGGAGGTTAGATGAAATGAAAGTTGAATTACGAAATCTAACAAAGATTTTCCCGAATCGTAACAAAAAGATCGGCGGCGATGTTACCGCAGTTGACGATTTTACCTTTACGATTCCGGACGGTACGCTTGTAGGACTTCTCGGTCCTTCAGGATGCGGAAAAAGCACGACGCTGTATATGATAAGCGGTCTGCAGAAGCCGACAAGAGGTCAGATATTCTTCGGAGACGAGGATGTTACTGAGCTTTCGCCCGAAAACCGCGGCATCGGTCTTGTGTTCCAGAACTATGCTCTTTATCCGCATATGACTGTAAAGCAGAACATTATGTTCCCATTACAGAACCTTAAAGGAGCAGACAAGCTGACAAAGGATCAGATGCTTGAGCGCACTGTACAGGCGGCAAAGCTGGTGCAGATCGATGATCTTATGGACAGAAAGCCCAATGAGCTTTCAGGCGGTCAGCAGCAGCGTGTTGCAATAGCACGCGCTCTTGTAAAAATGCCCCGTGTTCTTCTTCTTGACGAGCCGTTGTCTAACCTTGATGCGCGTCTCCGTCTTCAGACACGAGAGGAGATCCGCAGAATTCAGAAGGAAACAGGCATCACAACAGTATTCGTAACTCACGACCAGGAAGAAGCGATGAGTATTTCAGACCTTATCGTAGTTATGAAGAAGGGTGTCGTTCAGCAGGTAGGTAAGCCTCAGGAGATATACGACAATCCTATAAATCTGTTCGTTGCAAAGTTCCTCGGCACACCCCCGATAAACGTATTTAAGGGCAATATTGCAGGCAGTAAGCTCTACATTGGCGATCAGGCAGTGCTTGATACCCCCGGTGCAGCTGATGGTCAGGTAGTTGTCGGAATACGTCCTGAGGGCTTTATAGTAGACGCAAACGGTCCTTTGAAGTGCAATCTTTCTAACGTTGAGGTAATGGGACGTGACGTAAGCGTTGTTTCAACTCACGCTGATTCTATGAACGAAACCATTCGCTCGATCATAGATGCAGACAATAAGATCGATGTTATGATGTCCACTATCAATTATTCGTTAAAAGCTCATAAGGTATTTATCTTTGATGCTTCCACTGAAGAAAGAATATATTTTTGAGGTGACATATGGTAGACAGTAAGCATCAATGGAAGGCGTGGATATACTTATTGCCCGCTATCGTTCTGTTGTTGGTCTTTACCGTTTGGCCGATATTCAATACACTCGTTATGGCTTTCACGGAAGACTACAGCAGCCTTGCCGCCGCAGGCGGTAGAGAGTTCGACATCGGTATCAAGAATTTCAAGACCGTTATCGGTTACAAGGATTTTATAACCTGTCTTAAGAATACGCTTGTTCTTTGCGTTCTTACAGTTCCGATATCAACGTTTCTTGCTCTTTTGATAGCAGTATGTCTGAATTCTATTAAGTTTTTACAGAAATTCTTACAAACGGTATTCTTCCTGCCCTATGTTACAAACTCGATTGCTATCGGTATGGTATTTGCGGCGATGTTCAATATTGTAGGTAATACGGCAGCGGAAAACCAGGTCATAGAAACAGTCGGTATAATCAACAACGTCATTCAGTTCTTTGGCGGCGATCCTATCAACTGGATAAACGCAGGTTCGTCATGGGGCGCAAACATCGCAGTTATGACGATATATATCGTGTGGAACGCTTTGCCGTTCAAGATACTCATTCTCCTTGGCGGTCTGCAGAGCGTTAACAAGCAGTACTATGAGGCTGCAAAGATCGACAGCACACCCAGAGTACGTGTATTCACAAGAATAACCGTTCCGCTCCTTTCTCCTATGATCGCATACGTTGTTATCACGGGCTTTATCGGCGGATTTAAGGAATATTCAAGCATCGTCGGTGTATTCGGTGACAAAATGGGTCCTGCAGGCGACTACGGCAGACTTAACACGATGGTCGGATATATCTACGACTCTATTAAAAACCACCAGGGCCGTGCAAGTGCGGCGGCACTTATCTTGTTTGGCATAATATTTATCGTTACGATGATAAACCTTTCTGTCAGCAAGAAGAAGACACACTATTAAGGAGGGAACTGAAATGGCAGCAAAAACATCGGCAACGTTATCAGAGCGTGATCTGCAAAAGGTTTCTTCCGTTCAGAAATTTGAAAAGATACTCGTTCAGATAGCTCTTTATCTGTTCTTGGGCATAATAGCTATAGCAGTCCTTTTCCCGTTTTACTGGATGCTCGTTTCGTCGGTAAAGAGTCTGGCGGAGTATAATCTCCCCGTCCCCACTCTTTTCCCCAAGCAGATCATCTGGCACAACTACGTGGACGCCTTCTCAACGGCTAATCTCGGCACTTTGTTTATGAATACGGTGTACGTGGGTGTTGTTTCAACACTTCTGTCACTCGTTATAACGGTGCTTTCGGCGTTTGCATTCGCGCGTCTTGAATTCAAGGGCAAAAATGCTCTGTTCGGTGCGCTTCTTGCAACGATGATGATCCCGGGTGAGCTTTTCACGATCACTAACTATCAAACGGTAAACAGCTTTGGCTGGATGAACACTTATACCGTTCTTATCGTTCCGTTTCTCGTAAGTGTATTCTACATCTATCTGTTAAGACAGAATTTCATGCAGATACCTAACGAGCTTTATCTTGCGGCAAAGGTAGACGGTACGTCTGATATCAAATATTTGTGGAAGGTAATGATACCTCTTTCACTGCCTACGCTCATTTCAATAACGATACTTAAAATGATGGGCGCATGGAATTCATATGTATGGCCTAACCTCGTTGCAAGCGACGATGCGCATCTGCTCATCACAAACGGCTTGCGCGGTGCAGACTTTACAGTTGACGATATGGTCAACTATCCGGTACAGATGGCGGCTGTTGCTATCGTATCATTCCCGCTGTTCCTCGTATTTATTTTCTTGAGAAAGTACATTATGAAGGGTGTTTCAAGAAGCGGTATCAAGGGTTAACCGTCATCAGAAGACAGAGATGACTTTAACAAATAAAAAAATTTAGAAGGATGGAAAAGAAGATGAAAAGAATTATCACAGCGCTTTGTCTCGTTCTGGCTATCGCTCTTAACTGTGTTGCTCTTGTCGGATGTAATTCAGGTAACAGCAATGATTTTGAGCTGGGCGAAGGCGTAACGTACAATGGCGAACCGGTTGAAATCACTTTTTACCACACTATGGGTGCAAACCTCCGCACAGTGCTTGATAAGTACGTTGCAAAGTTCAATGAGATGTACCCCAATATCAAGGTCGTTCACTCTCAGGAGGGCGGCTATGATGATGTAAGAGACAAGATCAGTACAGAGCTTACGGTTGGTAACCAGCCCAACATAGCTTATTGCTATCCTGACCACGTTGCTCTTTACAATCTCGCAGGTGCAGTAGTAACGCTTGATGACTTTATTGCAAGCACTACAGAGGTTACAAAGGCTGACGGCTCAAAGGAAGCACTTGGCTTCACACAGGCACAGATCGATGACTTTATCGATGCTTATTACGATGAAGGTAGACAGTTCGGCGACGGCAAGATGTATACTCTCCCGCTTTCAAAGTCTACAGAGGTTCTTTACTACAACAAGACATTCTTTGATGCTAACAACATTTCCGTTCCTAAGACATGGGACGAGCTTGAAACTGTTTGCCAGCAGATCCTTGCAATAGACAGCTCCTGCATTCCTTTGGGATATGACTCAGAAGCTAACTGGTTTATCACAATGTGCGAGCAGCTCAAATCACAGTATACAAGCGCTGAAGAAGGAAACCACTTCCTTTTCAACAACGATACAAACAGAAATTTCGTTAAGAGATTTTCCGAATGGCACAACAAGGGCTATGTAACTACACAGGAAATTTACGGTGCATATACATCAGGTCTTTTTGTAGCTCAGACAGGCACAAAGTCCTATATGTCCATAGGATCTTCCGCAGGTGCAACTCACCAGCGTCCTACAGCTAATGATGACGGCTCATATCCTTTTGAGGTTGGTATTGCTACTATTCCCCAGGCTGACGTAAACAACAAGAAGGTTATTTCCCAGGGTCCTTCACTTTGTATATTCAAGGGCGAAGAGCAGGAGGTTGTAGCTTCCTGGCTGTTCGTTAAGTATCTTACAAGCTGTGTTGAGTTCCAGGCTGAATTCGGTATGGCATCAGGTTACGTTCCTGTGCTCGAATCCGTAGCTCAGAACGAGATATACGCTAACTTCATAAACAGCGCAAACGGCGGCGATAACATTGCAGCACTTTCTGCTAAGGTTTGTCTTGAGCAGAAGGATGCTTACTATGTATCCCCCGCATTCAACGGCTCTTCCGAAGCACGCGACCAGGTTGGTGCGCTTCTGCAGTACTGCATGGTTCAGTACAAGACGGCTTCCGATAAGGACGCTATGATCAAAAAGGCGTTCGAGGATGCAGTTGCTGAATGTGAATATAAGTCATAATCAAAGATAAGATCTATGAAGCATATCAAAAAAATATTATCAGCGGTACTTTTGGTGTGTATTGTTGCAGGGTGCTTTGCATCCTGTAACGATACGCAGGATTCTACGGGTGCTGAAACCTCATCTGCACCTGCTGAATTCGTCGATTACGTATCCCAGCTTAAGCTGGATATGACAACTTCGACGAAGAAAATAGAAAATGTTACCGTAAAGCAATTTATTGACGGAGATACAACTCACTTTTACGTTCCGAATACTGTTACCGATAACGGTATTCTCAAGGCGAGATACATTTCCATAAACACACCCGAATCTACAGGTCAGATCGAGGAATGGGGTAAAAAGGCATCCTCATTTACAAGATCAAAGCTCGAAAGCGCCACAAGCATATTGCTTGAAAGCGATACGGCGACTCTGAATGCAGACTCAACGGGTGAAAGATATCTCGTTTGGGTTTGGTACAAGACTGCGGAAAATGAAGAATACCGCAATTTAAATCTTGAAATACTTCAAGAGGGCTTGGCGATTGCATCAAGCTCCTCACAGAATATTTACGGTACACAGTGTATGGCTGCAATAGATCAGGCAAGAGCACATAAGCTGTATGTATATTCTGAAGAAAAGGACCCCGATTTCTACTATGGCTCAGCTATTGAGCTTACACTTAAGGAATTGCGTGCAAATCCTACGCTTTATACAGGCAAAACCGTTGCTTTTGAGGGCGTTGTAACGAAAAACAGCGGACAGAGCATATTCGTTGAATCGTTTGACGATGAAACAAATATGTACCACGGCATATCCGTTTACTACGGTTTTTCACTCAACGGCTCAGGACTCAGCGTTATAAAGCCAGGTAATAAGGTTCGTATAGTTGGCTCTATGCAGTTCTATGAGGCAGGCGGAACATATCAGGTTTCCGATTTGAAATATGATATGATGGATCCCAAAAACCCCAATAACATTCAGAAGTTGGGCGAAGGATTTTCACCTGCTTATGTCGAAACAACTCCCGATACCTTCCTCAACGGTAAGGTTTCCGTAACCGTTATTGACGAAAACGGAGAAGAATCACTCAAGGAAGTGAAGTATTCCGAGCTTGCTCTTTCTACATCTATCAGTATGAAGGATCTTGAGGTAGTCGATATATACGTTACGAATAACGGCGGTGATTCCGACGGTGCTATGACTCTCACCTGCAAGTCAGCAGGTCAGACAATCTCGGTACGTACCGAGGTGCTTACAGATGCTTCCGGCGCTTTGATAACTCCCGATTATTTCAACGGCAAGACCATTGATGTAAAGGGATTGGTAGATTACTTTGACGGTAAATATCAGATCAAGGTATTGTCTGTAGGCGATGTTGTGATACACTAATAAAAGGAGTATAAAAATTATGAAAAAACTGTTGATCTTAATTCTTGCTCTTGCATTGGTAGTTTGCCCCCTCGTTTCGTGCGGTAATGATTCTGAAACAGAAACCTCTGCACAGACAGATGCATACGACGTTGCATCGGCAGCAGCATTTTTGAAAAATATGTATAAGCAGTATCTCACAGCTCCCGAAACGGGCAGAGATTTCACGCTTACATCACAGGTTATGAACAACGGTGTTGCATACACTGTTACATGGACAACTAACTCAGATAAAGTAGTAGTTGAACCCAATGAAGCTGAAAAGCAGGTAACTGTAAACGTTGATGAAAAGACCCCTGAGGTCGTAAACTATGAGCTTACAGCAACTGTTGCTTCTCCCTCCGGAGAAACTGCAACTGTAGTTTTCAAGCTCGTAATCCCTGCATACACTCCTTCGCCTGTTGTTACAACGGTTGAAGAGGGCAAGGCTTACAAGATGTACATTGATCAGAAGCTCTCCAAAAAGATCGTTTATCTTGATGGCGGCGTAAGCGGCAGATACCTTTCCACAACAACTGACGGCACGAAGGCACTTGATTTCTTCGCTGAAAAGTCAGGCGACGGCTTTAAGTTCTATGCAACGATCGACGGCGCAAAAATGTATATTGACACTTACCTCAACGATGAGGGCAAGCAGTCCGTAAAATATGCAGCTTCCACAGAATGCGTATACAAGTACAATGCTGAAACATATGCGTGGGAAGTTAAAGTAGGCGACTCTATGTACTACCTCGGTACGTACAGCACATATGATACAGTAAGTGCTTCTGCTACTTCCTATATCAGCGCTGACAACACGAGAGTAAGCCAGTTCCCGATGGAGCTTGTTTACGAGGTTGTTGAGGTTGCTCCTGATGCAGGAAACGATGATGATAACAAGGACGAAAACAACACTTCTGTTAAGGCTGATGTAGTATCAGCGCCTGTTGCAGATAAGGCATACAAGCTCTATCTCAACCAGGTTTCAGCAAGCAAGATCCTCTATCTTGACGGCGGCGTTTCCGGCGACAGATATCTTACGATGACCGATGATTATTCAAAGGCTCTTGATTTCTATGTTGAAGCTGCTGAAGGCGGATTCAAGTTCTTTACAAATAAGGACGGCGCAAAGAAGTACATTGATCTTTATATAAACGCTGACGGCAAGCAGGCTCTTCAGTATGCTGATGCTTCCACAGTTGTTTACTCTTACAACGCAACAACATTTGCATGGGAAGCAACGGTTGACGGTACAGCTTACTACCTCGGCACATACAACACCTTTGAAACTGTAAGCGCATCGAAGACATCTTACATCAGCGCTGAAAATACAAGAGTAAGCCAGTTCCCCCTGGAGATCGTAACAGGTGAGGTAAAGTCTTCAACCGAAGGCGGCAGCACTGCTCCCACAGTTCAGGTAGTTTCCGCTCCTGCAGCTGATACAGCTTATAACTTCTACTATTATCAGGGTAAGGTTGGCAAGACACTTTACATTGATGGCGGTATAGACGATGCAAAGGGCAGATACTTCACTACGACAGAGGACGCTTCCAAGGCTTTGAAGGTGTACGCTGAAGCAGTTGAAGGCGGCTACAAGTTCTATGCAACTATAAATGATGCAAAGCAGTATCTCAATATGTATCTCAACGGCGAAGAGAAGATCTCTCTCGGCTATGCAGATGCAACTGATGCAGTATTTGCTTACGACAGCGCAACATTTGCTTGGAAAACAACTGTCGGCGGCACGGAATACTATATGGGTACTTACAATAACTTCGAAACTGTAAGTGCATCCGCTACATCATATATCAATGCTGAAAACACAAGAGTAAGCCAGTTCCCCTTGGAGCTTATTGCTATTGCTTAATTATCAGTAAATAAAAAATGCCTGCGGCAATTAGTTGCTGCAGGCATTTTGCATAGGATCGGATATTATAATATTGATGCGTATTTTTTATAATATGCTTGATATTTTATAAAAAGTGTTGTATAATGTATTGGTACTACATAAGGAGGCTCATTATGAAAAGATTTTTACCTTTATTACTGATATTATTGCTTGTTTTTTCAGGGTGCGACTATACTGTTTATGATGGTACGGATAACACAGATTCTACCGTCAGTATTACACTTCAGTCAACAAATGCTCCGTATAATGAGGAAGAACCTGTAATAACGTCTGATCCGTATGTCGGTGTCAATAAAGCGGAGTTTTATGCAAATTATACCCCTGCCGTCAGTGCAAGCGATGCGCATTACCGTTCACAGCACTTTTTGATGTCGGGAAGTATTTCCGAACAAAACGAAGAACCGACGGTTGCAGATGACCGTTTGGTCAAGGGTGGATTATACGTCCGCAACAGCTTTGGAAGATATTCTGAAGACGGAAATACGTATTACATAATCGACTCACACGGCAATATTGTAAACCGTGTATATAAGGGCGGCGGATACGTAACACTTGAAGAGGTTGCGGCGTATGTTTTTGCATTTGGTGAAATACCTGCAAACTATATAAGTAAAAAAAGTGATAATCCATCTACAAATCCGTGGGGAAAGTATTTGCGTCTTAACCACTCAAGATTTTGGGGCGATACTAAAAAATATCCGTATGAGCCCTTGTTGCCGCTGATAAATTATTGTGAATATTATGAGCTGGATGTAGGCACAACGGGCACTACCTGCGATCCCTCATTCAAGGCATCAGTCTACAATAACGGGACAAGAATAACACGCGGTGCGGCAAGAATAGTTTATACAAGATATTACAGTAACGGCGAATTGATAAAGGATATTAACGAAAAGCACTTGTTTTATACGAATAACCACTACAATGATTTTCAGGAATACCTGAATTATCAAGGAGGATGGGGAGAAAAGTTTGGTAACATAACAGGCGGAGGAAAGCTGTCAGATAAAAATAACTGTAATCCTACGCCGTATGTCCCTACGGTAAGCGATGATATGACGAAATAATAAAACCGTCCGATGTATTTGCATCGGACGGTTTTATTATTTCTTGTGCTTATAAAATATTTCCATATTTGTTCTCGTCGCAAGCAAGGGGGTCAGAGAAATAAAACCTTCGTGTATGGCCACAGTATCCCTGTCAAGATCATAAGGATATTCATCAGGTATGCGTTCTCCTGTTTGAATATATATATCTCCATCGAGCTTTTCAAAATGATCGGAAAAATACTGTGATCCTTGATATGTTATCCGAATACCCTTTATCTCATTCGGAATATTGACATTGTAAAGAGGATTTTCCTCTAAGAGCTTGTTTTCGGTTATATATTTGTAAACCCTATCAAGCTGACTGTATGCGTGCTTCTGACCGTCTACGAATGTTGAAAACGCAATTGCGGGAATGCCGTGCTTCGATGCTTCGAATATTGCGCCGACAGTTCCTGAATATACGATGTCACCGCCCACATTAACACCCTTGTTAATGCCGGATAAAACAAGATCGTATTTTCTTTCAAGACCTATAACTCCGAATCTTACGCAATCAGCGGGACTTGATGCCATATAATACGCTTCTATTCCATCTGAAAAGGGAATTTTCTTTATTTCCGTAGGGTGTATGAAGTCAATGGCGTGACTTGTTCCGCTTTGCTCCGTTTTTGGTGCAACAACAGTTACATTTCCGAGCTTTGATGCCCACTTTGCCAATAGCTGTATGCCGAGATTATCATAACCGTCATCGTTAGTTATAAGTATTCTCATAGCCATCCCTCATTGTTTTCCTTATATTCCTTCAAAAGCGTGTCAGCTTCCTTGATAAGAGCGTTCATTTCCTTGCGTGAATGAACGGTCGCGCCCGCGGCGCAAGCATGACCGCCGCCGCCGTATTTTTGGGCAAGCTCGCTTATAGTCACAAAGCGTGAGCGGAGTCTTACACGGATAGAGCCGTCTTCATTATCAATAAATGCAAGCCATATCAAAGAGCCTTTGATAGAGTCCATATACGATACAGACGCACTTGCCTGCTCGTTAGAAAGCTGAAACTGCTGCTGCATAGCGCGTGTAACGTGAACGCTGGCAACACCGTTTTCGGATATTTTCATATTTTTGTGAACGTGTGATTCAAACTTAAAGCTGTCAAATTCACGCAAATAGAGATTTGCATACAGAGTTTCTGTATCGAATTTCTGATCTAAAAGCAATCCTGCAAGGCGAAGTGTTTCGCCTGACACCTCTCTGAAACGAAATCTTCCGGAGTCTGTGACCATTCCTGTGTAAATATAGTATGCCGCCGTCGGAGTCATCACAAGCTCGTTTTTGAATGCATCATAAAATGCCGCTATCATTTCACACGATGATGAACGGTGTTCTTCAACCCATTCAATATCTGCGTATGATTCCACGGGAATATGATGGTCGATCTTTATGCGTTCCTTGCAAAGCGTAAACTTTTGATTCGACAGTCGGTCAAGCGTCGCCGTGTCTACTGCAATACCTAAAGCATCGCTGTATTCTTCGTCCTGTAATGGCTCATCCTCTTTGCCGAGAAAGGCAAGGTGATCGGAAAAATCGTTGTTTTGCAGATAAACACGCTTGATCGGAAATGTGTTTTTTATTATCTCCGCCAATCCCTTTGTTGAGCCAATGGCATCGCCGTCGGGCCTGTAATGGCGGAATATAATTATTTTGTCATACTCCTTGATCTTCTCAAGGATCTTTTTCATATCATTTGTCATTTGTCTTCTTCCTTATTGAATTTTATAAGATCGTTCAGCATATTCATAGCTTCTTCACGGCTTTTAAGTGTTGCACCGCTCGCCTTGGCGTGACCGCCGCCGCCGTATTTTACTGCCACGGGATTTATATTGTGTTTGTTGGATCTGAGCTCTGCAAGAACACCGTTGTCTGTTTCGGTGAAATTCACCCATATATTTATGCCCTTGATATCGCCCATCGTGTTCACCATACTGCGTGATAAGGTAAAGGTGTCAACACCGTATGACATCGCCTCTTGCTTATCTGTGTATATATACGCTACACCGTGCTCAGTAAGGCAGATCTTAAGTATGAATTTCGCTCTTAAGCGGATAAATTCAAAATCGTCTGCGTAAAGATTTGAAAAAATACTGTTTGTATCAAAGCTATGCTTCATAAGCTCCGATGCAAGACGGAAGGTATTATGGCTTGTTGAATCGTAACGAAATCTGCCCGAATCAGTTACCATGCCTGTGTAAAGCGCCTTTGCCGATACACTTGACAGCTTAAGACCGCATTCCAAAGCAAATTCTGTTATAAGTCCGCAGCAGCTTTCGTAGCTTGTGTCAGTTACCTCATTATCTGTGATCTTCTCGCAAAAAATATGGTGGTCTATTCTTGCCGTAGCCTTTGCAGTTTTATATCTTTCGTCGCTTATAAGGGCAGAGGCTGACGTATCAAGTACTATTGCAAGGGCATTGACGTATACCGAATCGTCGATCTCGTCCATTACAGAGCCGTCCATAAATGCATATCTGCCCGCAAAGTCGCCTACGGCATATACAGCCTTGTCAGGAAAATTCTCCTTAAGTATCGCCTTTAAGCCTATCTGGCTGCCCAGAGCATCGCCGTCGGGATTTTTGTGTCTGTGAATAATGATAGTTGAGTTTTCTTTTATGGCGTTGAATATACTTTCAAACATTTTTAAGCTCCTTTGTGTTGTTAATCGTCAAAATATCCTCTGTATACAACAGGGTAATTTGACTCGGGAAATAAATATTGGTGAAGCTCGATGAAATAATCGTCCGTCATACTTGCAATATAATCGACAACAAGCTGATTTGGCTCTGTTTTTTCATATGGAGTTGAATGCAGGTAATATATCTGGTTCACCTGTGCGATGTGATGAGTGAATATCGGCGAGTTTCTGTTATTGTTTTTTAAATCGTCAAGCAGTTGACCGTATATATCCGACATCATCGGCTTTACCGTAGCATCCAGAAGCTCCGTTGATCTTGGATGATTATATATTTTCTTGTAATTTTCACGCTTGAGCTTTCTCAATGCTTCAAAGTGCTTTTTATCAAGCTTGATATAAGGCTTTCCATAACTGTTTTCTATGATATTTACAACGAGGTTATTTATTATTTCGGCATTGATCGAGCCTATCTCCTCGTCATAGAAATCATTTTCATCAACTATTTTCGTGCGTACTGCATCCTGACGGTCTTTACCGAGATATGCAATAATATCGGATATTCTGACCACCGCCCCTTCAAGTGTGCAGGGAATAAGATGATTTGAAAACTCAATGCTTTCGTTGCATTTTTCCATAAGTGCATCAAATTCTTCAAAACTGTCTATCGGAACGGGAACGTATTCATCAAGCTCCAATTCACCATTGTGGGCGGCTATATCATGAAGCGTTTGAAGTGATACGTTGTACGGAAATATCTTATCAAGAACACGCACAGATTGCAGATTGTGCAAAAATCTTTTTCCCGTGTGCTTCCTGTACAGCTCGTCAAGATGGCGTTCGCCTGTGTGTGCAAATGCCGGGTGACCTATATCGTGTCCGAGCGCTATCGCTTCAATAAGGTCAAGATTTAAATGAAGTGTTGCACCTATTGTTCGTGATATTCTCGATACGAGCTGAACGTGCAGATTACGTCTTGTTATATCATCGTTCTTGTAAAAGGAAAATACCTGGGTTTTATCGGCATATCTGCTGTAATACGGACAGTGCATTATTTTATCTATATCGCGTATAAACGGTGTACGCCAGACATTCGCTTTATCACTTTCACCTCTGCGGCGAATGACCTTACTGCTGTCAAATGAGAAATCCTTATATGTCAAGGTCTTTATCTCGTGCTCGATCTGCTTTGAAAGCCGGTCGGAAAGAGCTTCATATTTATGCATTTATTTATCCTTTCGATCTTCCGATTCAATTGCGTTTTTCCAACACTTATGGCACATTGCAACGTATGAATCGTTGCCGCCGATAAGTATCTGACCGCCCGTTGTTACGACCTTGCCGCAGCCGTTTATCCTTGCGTTGACAATAGCCTTGTTACCGCACGAGCAGATGGTTTTGATTTCGGTTATGGAGTCGGCTACTTCAAACAAGCGCCTGCTCCCCTCGAATAAATTCGTCAAGAAGTCTGTTCGTAAGCCAAAGCAGAGAACGGGAATGTCAAGAATGTCAACGATCCTTCTTAGCTGATCTATCTGCTCCTTTTTGAAAAACTGACATTCGTCAGCTATTATTGCATGACACGCTTGTTGCTTTTTAAACTCCTCGTATATGTCCATATCCTTGGAAATGACAAACGCCTTTGATTGCAGACCGATACGTGAGCGTACCGTGTCAGCACCGTCGCGGTCATCAAGCGATGGCTTTATAAGCCATACACGCATACCTCTTTCTTCATAATTGAATTTTGTTATAAGAGCGTTTGCGGTTTTAGAAGAACCCATAGCTCCGTATTTAAAATATAATTTAGCCATAATTACTCCGTGCGCATAAAGCGATGTTTTCGTTAAAAGACAAACCTTTGTAATTATACCATACTGAATGTCTTTTTACAAGATTAAAAAATAATTTTTCACCTTAATTCCTTATAAATTTACAATAGTAACCGTTATTCAGCTTTAAACGGAAAATAAAATATTTATATTGAATTTCATTTTTTATTATGGTATAATGAAGGTAATAATCGAAATTGTGTTGAAGATCGGAGGAAATCATTGAAAAAGATAATATTGTTGCTTATAGTATTATCTGTCGTATTTGCGGGTATTCCCGTAAGCGTTTATGCTGATACGGCAGCTGCAGCTCCTTTGCCAAGATATACGGTGCTTGTGTTGGATTCGTCAAATGAAGCGAATTTCAGAAGTGCAGGAAAGGTCATATATACCGCCAAAACGTCGATCGATGAGGTAAAGGCTGCATCAGAAAGGTTTTTGTCAGCAGCAGCCGATTCGGCAGACGAAAATTATATTTCTGTCATTACATACAGATCGCAGGCATATTTACTGTCTGATTTTACATCAGATACCGACCTTTTGTCAGAAAAGATTGAGAAAATAGAGCCGCAGGATAATATGCGAGATATTTCATCTGCATTGATCATGGCTGAAAGCGTGCTTGAAAATGCGCCTGACAATGCGATAAAAAGTGTGATACTCGTATCAACGGGTATAACAAATAACGGAGAATATGATTACAGCGGTGTTTACAGTCGGGATACGATAGCAAGTGAGTGTTACAGATTTGATACGTCTGTACACCTGTACGCTTATGCAAATTCCGCTATTAACGCTTCGCAAAGATTGAAGGATGATGGGGTTTACGTTTACTCTATAGGTCTGTTTCGATCGATGGAGAATATTTCGTCTTCGGGAAAGAGGCTTGCTGCATTTTTTCAAATGACAGCAAGGGATATAGCCGATTTTGATGATCATTTTTATTCGGTTTCGGATGCCGAAGGGCTTGAAATCGCATTTTCAGAAATTGCGGGGCTGATCTCCAACAGACTGAAAAAGATTACATTTAACTATCAATCGGGCGACGATTATCCGTTGACCTGCTATTACACAAGCGATTACTTTGCAAACAGCTCATATAAGTACAATTCAAGTCTGTCAACGATGTCGCTGAGCTTTGCTATGTCCGCATTCGGAAGCGAGATTGGCGATCAGATCGATTACACACGCAAAAGTCAGAATGCAGAAGAGCTTTTGCACAGTATCGGAATAAAGAAAGAAAATATTTCAGAAAACGATTGGTTCTATAAAAAGCCGACTACCGATTCCATCGCCGCTATCGCAGGAAATATGCCCATATATGTAAACGGCGAGAAATACACCTTGATCGCTTTGGCGGTGCGTGGCGGAGGCTATGAGCAGGAATGGGCAAGTAATTTCACGATAGGCACATCAGGACAGCACGAGGGCTTTGCACAGGCGAAAAACGAGGTGTTGATGTTCTTAAAGGAATATATTTCTCAGCAGAATATCGAAGGCAAGGTCAAGCTATGGCTGACAGGCTACAGCAGAGCCGCGGCAACAGCCAATTTGTTAGCAGGCGCTATTGATGATGGACAAGTGCTTTCAACGGAGATATCTTACACGCTTGATGATGTCTTTGCTTACTGCTTTGAAACTCCCGCAGGGGCTCTGACAGATCAGGTAAAAGGCCAAAGTAAGTACGGAAATATATTCAACATCCTTAATTCGAGTGATCCTGTTCCGTATGTTGCTCCGTCTGCTATGGGATTTTGCAGATACGGAGTCGATCTTTATCTTCCTTCGCCTGAGGCAGACCCTGAAACATATGGGCTTCTGAAAGAGGAAATGCTTAAGGTGTATTATTCTCTTTACAGCACAGCAACGTATTATGTTGACGATTTTCAGATGAAAAAGCTCGGTATTTCAAACTGGCTGCCCGGCGGCAAGCCGATATCGTATATTCAGGATGATACCGATAACAACTTTTCACAGGGTTTGTTTTTATCAAACTACATAACGATACTTGCAAATGAATTTATAAAGGATCGCAGTAATTACGTTGCAAACTATCAAAGCCAGATAAGAGATGTTTGCTCTGTATTTTTCGGATGCACTGATGCTCAGTCAAAAATAATGATAGATTCCGTTATGGCGTCGGCACAAAATGAGTGGGGAAGTCTTGCCTGGTCATATGTGTGGAACGGCGGACTCAATCCGTGGGGAGATAAAACAGACGCATTTCAGGTAGTATCGGATTGGCTTATAAAAGCATTAGATGATGCCGGTGTCACCGATTATGATAAAGCAGCAGTTGATGCGGCCGGTAAAAAGCTCGCTTCGCTTATGCTCGATCTCGTTGTTCAACATCCGAATTATTTCACCACGGCGGTTATGAATATAGATTCGCTCGGCGCGGCACACTTTCCCGAATTGTGTTACGCATGGCTTGTTGTACTCGATGAAAATTACGGCAATACGGTTGAAAGCGGAATGAATGACGGCAATTTTTCAGTAGTACGTGTCAACTGCGCGGTAGATGTTACTGTATATGACAAAAACGGAAACACAGTAGCCAGCATAGTTAACGAGCAACCGCAGCACATAGAGGATTCATCATACATTTACGGGCTTGACGATAACGGACAGAAATTTATAGTTCTGCCCGATGATTCCGATTATGAGATCAAGATAACTTGCAGAGAAGATGACAGTGTAAATTACGGTGTGAATGAATATAGCGCCGCTGAGGGAATGTATGTGAGAAATACGAATTATTTTGATCTTTCGATGATTGAAGGGGAAAGCATCACAGCGCGCATCTCGGGCGTTGAAAGCACGCTTGAGGACTCGGATAATACGACCATAAACTCAGCCAGCGATCTTAAAGGGGCGGAAAACGCAAGCGCAATGTACTCTGTGCGTGCTTCGACAGAGGATAGCTCATATGGTACGGTAAGCGGCAACGGTATGCATTTTTACGGTTCATTTGCTAAGGTTTCCGCATCGGCGAAGGAGGGCTATGCTTTCGATGGCTGGTATACTGACGGACAGTGCGTTTCGACAGATGAATCATACAGATTTTGCGTTACGTCCGATACATCTCTCACAGCTCGCTTTGTGCCATACAGCGAGGAAGACTCGAATACGGAAAACCCCGATACATCGGATAATACCGTGTCATACGCTGTACTCAGCTTCGTTGCTTTTTCTGCCATTGCCGTGATCTTGGACAAAAAAAGAATCCGTCTTTGAAATTAATGCATTAATTATCACAAAAAATCAAATTTAATGCATTTTGGGTATTGCATTAATTTCTTTTTTGTGTTATAATGTGTCGACGGTTTGATGATATCGCCGTTAAGAAAATTTATTGGAGGTTCTTATGAACAAAAGAAGTTTAACAAAGCTTGTTTCTGTTATGCTTGTTGCTGTTCTCGCCGTCGCTGCTGTACCTTTTACAGCTTCTGCCGCTGCAACTGCTACACAGATCACAAGTGCATCTGAGCTTGTTACGGGCGAATACGTTATCGCTACCGAAACGGGATTTGCTATGACGACCCTTGATGGATCGTGGGTTATGAACAAGGCTGTAACAGCCGAATCCGGTAAGATATCAGATGTTACACCTAACATGGTGTGGACTGTTACCGTCAGCGGTACATCAGTAAAGCTTACGGATTCCAACGGCGCGTCCATCGCTCCCAAGGGTGGTAATACGAACGGTATCGCTTCCGGTGACTATTCATGGGATGCAGCGTTTGCAAGTGGCACATTCAAGTTCAAGGGCGTTGGCGCTGATACGGTTATTCTTGCCGCAAATGCTGCAAGTGACAGTAAGTTCCGCGCTTACAAGTCAGCAACAGTTGAAGGAAATGCTGAAGGCTATCCCAGCAATTTCGTTCTTTACAAGGTAAGCGGTGAGGCTGAAGATGCTCCTATTGAATACATATCTGTAAAGGATGCACGCGATGCTTCCACAGGTACTGTTTGCTACATCGAAGCTCTTATTTCCTTCATCGACGGAAGAAACATTTATGTTTATGATTCCACAGCAAGCATTGTTGTTTATCTTTCTGAAGCTAATTCCGATATAAAGGTTGGAGATATTGTAAAGGCAACGGGTACACGCGGCGCTTACAACGGTCTTGAGCAGTTGAGCAGTGCTTCTATCGTTGAGATCGTAAGCTCCAATAATGAGGTTGAATACAAAGAAACAACGATCGCTGACATTCTTGCAGACCAGGAAACAGGCAATCTTGAATCTGCTCCTGTTCTTATAAAGAACGTAACGATCGGTGAGATCGCAACTGACGGTAACACACCTGTAACAGAAGGCGAAAACTCCATCAATATATACAAGATCCCCGCGCTTGAGGGTATCGAATCAGGCGATGTTGTTGACATCAAGGCAGTTGTCGGTGATTTCAAGGGCTATCAGCTCAGAGTTGCTGATGCAGATGATGTAACAGAAGCACAGCCTCAGCAGCCCGGCGGCGATGCAGGCGAAGATAACGATGATGAGGATGAAAACCCCGATACAGGCGATACAGCAGTTGTATTCGTTCTGTGCGTAGTTGTTTCCGCGCTTGCAGTTGCAGTTATCTCTAAGAAAAGATACAGCGCTAACTGATAAAATATAAAACGGCAGTTATTCTGCCGTTTTTATTTTTATGAACAAAAGATGAGCTCCCAAACGGTATGATCCGTAAGGGAGCTTATTATCTTTTATCTGTTATTCCAATGAACGTGTGTATGTTCCGTTTTCGTGGATCAATATCTCTTTTGTATAGTCAGCTGCCTTCAAAGCAAGTCTTACATGATGGAATCTGCTTTGCATATTGTAAAGATAATTGGAGCAGGGGTAAAACAGAATTGGTGCGCGGATAAGCTCGTAGCTGCTTAACGGGAAGTCCTCAACTCCGTGGTGAGCAACCTGGCAAATATCGCTCTTGAGATATTTGCCGTAGTAGTTTTCCATTTTAAATGCTGCATCATCGCCCGTGTCTGCTAAAAACATTACGCTTTTGCTTTTCGTGTATATTCTTGATACTATGCTTGAATTATTGAAGTCATCGGGAACATTTTCTATAAAAATATCATCGGCTGTCAGAAGTATTTCCATTGTTGTGTTGCAGAAGGTAAAACGCATACCTGTATGAACATAGCACGTTTTTGCACCGGCAAATTTATTGATCGAATTATATATCGTTCCGTCGGTAAATGTTCCGTCCCAGTCGGATTTCAGATCCATTGCGTTTATGGGGCTCACAAGAAAGTACTCTACTTTTACTCTGCTTGCGTAGTTTGTTGCAAAGCTTTGCATGCAACGGTAGTGGTCATCGTGTCCGTGCGTAAGCACCCAGGCTCTTATGACTATTCCCGATGTACCGTTATTAAGCTCAACGAGCTTGTTCCACAGATCGTCATCGGTGTCAGGATATCCGCCGTCATATATTACAAATGAGCCGTCGGCAAGCTGAACTATATACGACATTCCGTTTACGTACGTTGATTTAAGCTGAGTTACTGTAGTTTTTGTTTTTCCTGTTGTAATTGACGGATCTTGAGGGGGAAGAGTATACCCACCGTTCGGAGCTTCAACAACGGAAAGCTCCTTTGTGCTTTGTACCCAATAAATGTGATAAAAGCCTTTGCCTTTTACAAGAGTTGTCGAATACACACCACCCATAACAGATGAATTGTATATTTCATATCCCGACCGTATAAGCTCGGCACAAACACCTCTGTATGCTTCGTAGGTTTTGCTGCTGAATGTCAATAAAGTGTGGACATCAGGTGCAAGCCCGATATTGTAAGCATCGCTTGCAATAAAGCTCTTGTACGAGCAACCGTATTTTTCTCCGAGATGACTGTTGATCAGCTCAATATCACCGTAATTTATTTTTCCGTCTGCATTAACATCGGAGCATTCATTGTAATTTCCGCTTTTGATATCCTTTTTAACAGCAATTACGTCTTTGGAATTTATATATCCGTCATAGTTCACATCGCATTTGAACGTACCGTAAAGATCGGTAAGTACTATATTGAACTGCTGAGCCTGTGTTGCGTTATATGTATAGCTTTGTAAGCTCGCATTGGCAGATGTGCTTGCGCCATTTACATCAAGCACGAGACCTGATGTGCAGGCAGACGATAAGACAAAGCAGCCGTATGCACTTTTGTATATGTACCAGTGCTGTGAGGAGCTTCCGTTGTATGATTCGGTCTTTGCTTTCGCTCCCGCTGCATTACTGCTTGCTTCAAGCGTGAGGACCTTACATGTGGACGTGTTTGTTATAACATACGATCCGTCATCATTCCTACTGAATGCCCACACCTGAGAGCTGTCCGTATTGTCGGTTACTGCGGTTACGGCATTGCTGTTACTGTCGATAACGGACATGTCAGTATATGATAGCTTTATTGAAGCTTCAAAGGCTTTTCCGAGATCATGCGGAGGTGCGGTTATAAGCTCCGTCGAAGAGTTATTTTCGGCATAATGCAGGATGGCCTTTGTGAAATCGTTTCCGCATTCTTGCTTTACTGATGGGTTTGCGTTTGTGTAGTACTTTGCATGGAATACGGGGCTTCCTTGACGGCCTTCCTTTACACCGTGTTCAAGAAAATGATTGTACAATGCTTCAGCGTCGCTGCCGTATGCTTTCATAACATCTAAGTTGGTTGACGAGTAGTATTTTGCATCGAACACTATCGATCTTACCGATGACGGTATCCAGTCAGCAGAGCTTACCGTAAAGGGAACAGATGCAAAAACCGTTGCAAATACAAGAAATACCATCACGGCTTTTTTTAATGTAGTGCGCATAGATAACTCCTTTGTTTAATCGAGATAGCACGATCAGCTTGCAGCGTGCTTATCATAATATAACATATATAAAGTAAAATTTCAAGTCTAAAATAAATTATTGATATTGACTTTGGAAGCTTGCAATGGTATAATCTGTACCGTTACAGGAGATAAATATGAAAAGTAAGAATTCGAAATTTTTACAAGCGTACATAGAGCTTGATGATATTTGTAAGCAAAAATTCAAAAGTGAAAAGGGAATAACGCTGTATATTGAGAAAATGGAACAAAAAAGATGTGACATTGAAGCTGCAAAGACTCTGAAAAGGCTCAGATATACACGTAACAAGCTCGTTCACGAGCCTGATGCTGATATATCATATACAGGCAGCGACATAAAGTGGCTTATAGACTTCAAAATCATGGTACAGGAGAAAAAAGATCCTCTTTCAAGATCTGTGAGTAAAAGTGAAAACAACGCTCAAGCGTTAAAAAGAAGGCCATTAAAAGCCGATAAAGCATATTCTGCAAAAAAACGCAAACAAAAAAATGCTTTAAAAAATGCAAAAACGATCCTTTTGCCGTTTGCGGTATGCATTGCGTTAGTTCTTTTAGCGTTAATTGTACTGCATTTTGTAAAGTAATGGCATGTCAGAAAAGATGACTCATCCAAATGTGTTCAACACCCTGGACTGCATCTTTTTCGCTTGAAGGAACATATCCAAGCTTCAGATAAAAGTCCTTTGAGTTATATTGGGAATGAAGCATAACGCCCGAAGCACCGAGATCCTTTACATACCTCTCTGCAAAACGGACTATCATAGAGCCGTATCCATTGCCTCTATGCTCTTTAACGACTGCAAGCCTTCCGAGAATATATTTATTTTCGTCTTCGCTCGGAAAAATGCGGCAAGTGCCTATCGCCTTACCGTTATCATCTGATAAAAGAATATGATATGATATTTTGTCAGTTTCATCAGGGGTATCGACAAGACCCTGCTCGTGAGTAAATACGCTTATGCGGATAGACATAGCTTCCTTCGGAAGCTCGGTGAAAACATTGATCTTCATATCTTTATAAAATATCTAAATATGCATCTATATCGAATTTGTCTATGGATGTGTTTTTTCTCAAATACAACGGATGGTGAGGATGTCCCTTTTTTGAGCGTTTTCCGGCTGTAAACCAGCAGGCGTTATGCCTGTTGCCGATGCAGATCATATCCTCAAGACATTTTTTTAAATAAGGTCTTTTTTCTATTATCGTTCCCCACGCTGCCCATATTGCAGGCTGCTTGCTTTTTCTCAGTATCCATTCAAAAGCCAGCATATTTTCCTTATGCAGACAAGTGTTAAGCTCCTTATCCATCATATCGGGGTCAGTCGCTCTTTGCGCATAAACATTGAACATAATAAAGGAATCAAATCCGTTGAACGATGCTATTCTGTCAACAGATTTCAGCGTATTGTCAAGATCGTCGGGCTGAGCGGTAGATGGGTTGATCCCGATGGTGATAAGCGGATTTTTGCCGACCGTTCCGAGAATATATCTGTATTCTGAATAAAAATCGGGTATGTAAAGCCATTTTTCTCTGTCATATAAGGCACTTTCTGCACGGTGCTGCTTTGCGTTTTCGAATGTCAGAATGTCAAGCTCTTGTGTTTCTGCGGTTGGTATATGCATAATATTCTCCTGAAAATATTATTTTCCTGTTTTTGAATTTTTCTTATACTTAACGTCTGAGGAGTGATCCTGAAAAACGGCATCGTGTGCGATAGAGAAGATCAGCTCAATATCTGTATCAGATATATGATTGCGGAATGTCATACAGCGCACACCTCAGCTGAGGCATCCTTTCTTGCATAACATCGCATTACAATATAATTAATACTGTAAGTATATCATACAATGCAGAAAATGTCAATGTTTATCTTTTTGTTGCCTAAAATTATAGTTATGATTTTTTGTTTTTTTATTAATAAGGCTTGACAATTACGAACTTTTATGATAAAATAAATCGAAGAATAGTTTATAGATTATTAACCGTGTTAAAATTTGATTCCGTCAGCTTTGTTATGGTTTGATAGATTATATTAAGGAGTATTTAAAGTGAAAAAGGTATATACAGCTCCAGATGTGTTTTACGAAGATTTTTCCATAACGACTAATATTGCAAGCGCATGTGAAGTAGAAACGAATTCAGCTAAATGGGTGTGTGGATATGAATATGATCCCACGCTTACGATTTTTACAAGTAGTATTGCAAACTGCACCGAGGACGGTGGCGTTGTAGGAGAAGGTTCGGATGCTAGCTGGAATGGTTTGTGCTATCACGTTCCGTTTGATGATTATAACCTTTTTAACTCGTGATAAATTGAGACGGCATTCGCCGTCTTTTTGTTTATGCATAAGATGTTTTTGATCCTTAAGGCTAAATATGAGGAGATTTATATGAAAAAGACTTTGTTGAAAATTTGTGCTTTTATTTGCTTGTGCGGAATACTCGCTTCTTGCGGCGGAAATGATGATTTTAGTGACGATGCTTCGGCTACAGCTTCCGGATCCGATATTGAAACGGACGACATACAGGACGGTCATATTCACGAAAAGATCGGTACGGTCTGGTATACTACGCCGGCTATTGGTGCTACAATTGAAGAAAAGATTGACTTGAACGGATATGATGTTCAGTTCGCTTTAGGCTCTACTGTATCAAGGAAATATATAAAATGGGCTTCGGATGACATCAGCATTGATGAAAATAATTGCATTACTGCAAGCGAATGCGGTGTATTTACGCTCACAGCTTCATTTGGAGATCTAAATAAAAATGTCTATCTCATAGTCAGGGCTTCACAGGAGGATCAATATGTTATTTACTATAATGATTTTGAAAATGACGATATAAGCGATCTTCGGGTGCTCGATGACGCAAGAAAAAAAGTAACCGTTAATAACGGTGCGTTGACGATTTCTGCATCCTCCTCAGACACGGATTCCGCACGTGTGCTTTTGCCCGAATTTTTAAGCCAGTTTGGAGATTACAGGATAGTAACTAACGCAACTGTTAACAAAGCTGCGGATGAACGCCGCTGGTTTTCCATTATGCACCGCATTCAAAATTCCGATCAACCGTATTATCAGTTATGCATAAGACAAAACGCATCGCTTGCAGACGGGGTGGAGCTTGCATGTAAAACCGCGAATAACACCTGGAAGTATCACGGAAAGGCGTCATTCTCAGAAGCGTTAACGCTCGGCAAAGAATATGAGTTTTCAATGGATGTTCACGGCTCCTACGCTGCAGGCTTCATAGACGGCAATAAAATAATTGAAACGGACGGTGGTCTTAATGAGCTTGCAAGAGGTGATGTAGGTCTGCAAGCTAACGGTTGTGAGGTGGCATTTGATGATATAAAGGTAGTGATAGATTTTTACGAGCAGGAAAGCTTTGTTTTTGAAAAAGAATTTGCAGATGTCAGAAATATTGACACAAAAATAGCAAATCCCGCTGCAATGATATATGAAATAATGTCGGAAAAGGACATTTGCGACATACTGATCGACTCTCCTGCCGTTGCAATATTTAAAGTTGATTCTTCATTGAATGTCCTTGATGAAAACGGAAATGTGATAACAACGGTAGCCGACGGTATAGGCAGACTTGCAAATAAGGTCATTTTTGCTTTCCGTCCTGTAAACGCAGATGCATCTGTTGCCGTTTCGGAATTTTTAAAGGAAAACAAATATGTCGATGCGATGATAGTTTCTGATGATGAAGAGTGTATAAAAGCATCAAGAGATATATACAACAAAATAAGAGGAGTACTGGACCTTTCAGATAAAACACTTACAGCAGAGGATCTGCCCCAAATAAGAAGTAAGACAAATATGAGTATGAGCCGCATATGTATTCTTCCATCGAATATGGCAACTCAAAGTAACACATACTATTTGCAGAGCCTTGCAGCAACTGTGTGGTATAAAGCAGAAAAAAGTGATAAGATAGAATTGTATACGCTTATTACGTCCGGAGCAAACGGAATTGTGACAAGTGATCGGCAAATGCTCGAAAAGTGTATGGGAACGTCTGTGTTTATCAGAAATTCATTTGTACGACCTGTCAATATTATAGGACACAGAGGAATACCGTCGATAGCACCTGAAAATACATTATATGGCTCGGTTCTTGCTTATGAACGCGGAGCTAATATAATTGAAAATGACATATATATTACGACCGACGGCGTGATAGTTGTAATGCACGATGCAACATTGGACAGAACGACTGACGGTGTGGGTTCAGTTGAATCCAAGACGTATGATCAGCTTTCACAATATATGGTCGATCAAATGGGTCAAAAGCATCCCATTCCAACGCTTGAGGACTATTTTAAAGAATTCAAGGACAAAAACGTCAATCTTTTTATCGAAATAAAAAGCACAAACAGAAAGATCATTCCTGCGTTAAGAACACTTATAGAAAAATATGATATTATGGATCAGTGCTGTGTGATATCATTTCACACTCCTATGATAAGTCTTGCAAGGCACGAAATTCCTGAAATATCTGCAGGTCTTCTCACCAATATGACCGATTTGAAAAGCATAGTATCTTTGACAGGCAGAATGGACAGTACATTTAATCCGTCATATGCGGGCTTAACTGAGGAAATAATGCTTGACTGTATGTATAGAGGCATTTCGATCTGGCCGTGGACTGTAAGTGATACAAGTAATTTTGCGAAGTTTTTTAAAATGGGAATATGGGGAATAACCACAGACTGTGCTGATTACGTTGAGGAATATGTAAAGCTCGTTCAGACGGAAAAGGAGTACAATGTAAAAGCAGGAGAAAGCACGAGTATTACAATAAACTGTATGACGTATTCATCCGACATAATAAAGCCTGAAAACGTGAGCATCGAGGTTTTGCAGGGGGGCTCTGCAATAAAATATGAAAACGGAGCGATCACCGCAGAAAAGAGCGGAGAATATACGGTCATTTTCAGAGTTATGTACGAGCTGTCATCGTCAGAAAAGGTCAATGTATATTCACAGCCTGTAACTATTTACGCAGAATGAAACAAAAAAGGAGCGATATATCGCTCCTTTTTTATTAGAGATAAAAATCAGAACTCTCTCTTAAGTTCAACGCCGCTAGCGTCTGTATGTACAGCATCTGTCATAAGACGAATGAGGTCATACAGTGACCAGATAGTACCGCCAACACCCGTGCATACTGTAAGAACGATCTTGATTATACCGTTCTTGTTGTTGCCAAGGTAGAAGTCGTGCATGCCTATAGAGCCAAGAAAAAAGCAAAGCAAAACAGCAGCAAGTTTGGATTTTTGCATAGTAATTTCCTCCGAATAAATATTATTTAAATTGTTATAAACGCTGATAAAAGCGTTGTTACCAAATTAAACACCCAATAGACCGCCCACAAAATACCGATGCAAAGTATTATTTTATCGTGTACCTTTTTGGGCTTGAGATCAAAAAATACGTATATGAAGATATACGGAAGCGCAAAAACGAACGGATTATATTTCAAAGCAGATATAAAGTCAAATCTCAAAACGCTCAGCACAGCGCGGGTAATTCCGCAGCCCGGGCAGGGTATCTTGAGAAAATACCTGAATACACAGGGAATATCCAAAGCGTTCATAATTGTATAAGCGAGAGAAAAATAGATAATAAGTATTGCTAAAAGCCGTAAACGCTTAAATATTTTTGTTTTTAATTCTTTATCCACTGTGAACCTGAAAAAAATATATTGATAAATACACCATCTATCTGTTCGTTATTCTATCACTTTTTTTAAAAAATGTCAATAGTTTTTGTCATAAAATCGCTTATTGTATTCTTTTTTTGCTGAATTTTCAGATAAAATTATAAAAAAACATTATTTGTTGAAATTTAGTTTCAAAATAATATCGTTAAATGTGAAAAAATTGAAAAAACGAAAAATTACCGTCACAATTCTGTATTATTAATTATATTTCGAAAATTTATTTATTTTTTGTCGAATCTATCTTGAAAAGAAATGCTTTTTATGATATAATAGACAAAGGCGAGTGTGTATTCTCTGTGATCAATGAAGATCACAAGTTGTTTTTAAGTTTTTATACTCAGAATAGGAATTATATGAACATAGGTTTGGTATTATCAGGCGGTATGGCAAAAGGTGCATATCAAGTCGGTGCGCTGAAGGCTTTGAACAGTTTTATACCTTTAAGCGAAATCAAATATATAAGCGGCGCTTCCGTCGGTGTTCTTAATGGATATGCTTATGCTGCTGAAAGGCTTTTTGATGCCGAAGAAATGTGGAAGAATATTTGTATTGAGTATGATTCTCAATGCAGCATAAGCCAGGTTCTGAAAAGCAGTGCTTTGCAAAACGGCATTTTGGAGTTATGCGATCTTAAAAAGAGGTTATCGTCGATATTTTACTGCTCACTGTTTGATTATGGCGGCAGAAGTATTATTTACAAGGATATTTCGACTGTTGATCCTGAGTTGATCCCTCAGTATTTGATGGCGAGCGTATCATTGCCGATCTACAATCGTTCGGTCAAGCTTGATGATGTTGCATATTTTGATGGGGCAATGGTCGATAATATCCCCGTGTACCCTTTGGTAAAACACGATCCGGACTACATTATATGCATATATTTTGATGATAAATGCTATAAGTTTGAAAATCCGAGCTTTGATAAAAAGATTATCAAGATCACGTTTCCGAGCGACAGTATGTTTAAGCAATCAGTGATTTTCAAAAAGGAAAGCATTGAGAATATGTTAAAGGTCGGATATGATACTGCATCTGAGCTTCTTGCGCCAATATTCTCGCGTGGATATGATAACCTTGAACACATTTATTCATCGATTCAGAACATTAGTAACAGTAGAGAAGATGCGTGTATGCGCATAACAGGTGATGTTATCGTAACCAATCTGAATAAGATAACCCAGCGCTTTTCAAAACGCAAGGTCTTATAGTGTTGCGTATATTGCTTTACGTATTTAAAATATTCGTACCTATATTTACGGTATCATTTTATTTTTAAAAAGTATTGACAAAATGAAAAATTGTGGTATAATACTTAGGTACGTTGGGATATAGCCAAGTCGGTAAGGCACAAGACTTTGACTCTTGCATTTCGCTGGTTCGAGTCCAGCTATCCCAGCCAGAAAAAAGCACGCGCAAGCGTGCTTTTTTCAACTAAATCCGTCCTTACGGACGGGATAAATCCCACTTGCGTGGGATGAAATCACTTCGTGATGAAATCCCGCTTCGCGGGGAGAAACAGGACGGATTTAATTTCATCTGAGGCGGAACGCCGAAGATTTCATCCGAGCCCCGCTCGGATTTCATCGTGCGTAGCACGATTTCATTTCTTTCGGCTCCCTCGGACAGATTCGAACCGGCGAAACGGTTGAAATGTTTACAAAATTGTGGTATAATGGAGTAAAGTCAAAATGAGGTATGTAATATGTCATTCACACCACTTCCGGGGACAGGAAAATACATTAACGAAATCTTGGACAATACTGTCAAATTAGAGGAATCTGGTCTACCCTATAAAAACTTCGTTGCCCGTATGGGAAAATGGTATAAAATACTTTTATCAATAGGTGCTGTTATTATGATTGCTCTTGGTTTTCCAATGTATTTTGCATGGGAACCAACGGTAGGCATTCTTTGTTTTGCAATTGCAGGTTTGTCATTGTTGCTTTTACCAACAATGATTTCATATAAGTGCTATGTTTCTAAAACCTCACTTAAAGAAAAATTTTTTGTCCTCTTTATAAAAATTGAAAAGGAAATTTTGTGGGACGAAATAAAGTATAAGAAAATAAGGGTAGGAAAAAACAATTCTATTACATTCTACGACAAAAACAAGAAAAAGCTGATATCTTTTGATGAAGCACTTGTAGGATATAATCGCATAGTAAAAATGGCTAAAAGAAGTTCAATTATTCAAATAAAATGAATACATAGGCATCGTTACAAGCATGGCGTTAAAAGTCCGGTAGAACGCGGAATCTTTTAACTCCTATCATCGCCAAGGGATTAGTGTATCCTCTGTAAAAACAGCGTGCATCTAAATCAGCCACACACGGTTTTGCATCTAAATCGGACACACATCACAGCAAAAAGCACCTGCGCAAGCAGGTGCTTTTTGCAACTTAATCCGCTGATGGCGGAAGAAAGCCACCTGCGGTGTATGAAATCGCTTCGCGATGAAATCTGCCTTTCGGCAGGAGATGGAGGCGGATTTAATTTCATCTGAGGCGGAACGCCGAAGATTTCATCCGAGCGGAGTGAGGATTTCATCGTGCAACGCACGATTTCATTCTTTTCGGGTCTGTAGACAGATTCGAACCAGCGAAGCGGTTGAAATGTTTACAAAATTGTGGTATAATAAGATACAACCAAATGAAAGGTGGCAAATATGGACTTTAAGATCCTCATTCGAAGATTTTTCGCATTTGTAATTGACTGGAATATTATGTTCGGTGTTGCCATGGTGCTTATGTTCTACGGCCCCGGAAGCAACCCTGAATACCTACTTTATCCAAGTATCAAGATGTTAAGCTCTGCGGGATTCCTTATGGGGCTTGCATGGTTACCTCTATATTGTTTATTCAAGGATTGCTTGTTTGGACGAAGAAGTCTGGGTAAACTTATCTTTGGACTGACAATTCAAAATTCCGAAAACGGAGAAAAAGCATCTTTTGGCAGTTTGATATTGCGAAACGTTACATATGTAATCGTGCAGATTGAAGGCATTGTGGTTTTAGTTAACAAAGGCAAACGCTTAGGGGATTCCATCGCTAAAACACAGGTTGTAAGAAAAGCCAAAAATACATAGGACTCGTTGCAAGCGTGGCATTGCGAGCCGGAAGATAGCGGTCAAGTGCTTTTTTCAATGAAGCGCGCTGACGCTCATGAAGCGAGTTGCGCAGCAACTCGTGAAGTAGGGCTTCGCCCTATGAAGCGTGCCTTCGGCACACGGAAAGGCTACCGCGCGCTTCGCTTCATGTTCCGCTTGCGGAATACTTCACGCGAGCGTAGCGAATGCTTCATTTTTTTGCCCCTGAAGCTTTTCGAAATAAAAAATAAAAATGTATTGAAATAAACTCATATACGTGATATAATGATATCAAGGTGCTTGCTTTCCGAAATCGGTTCGTACGGTCGAAGCACCGAGAATATTTTTACTTTTTCAAGGAGTTATAAATGAAAAAAAGGATTTTTTCGGCAATCATCTGTATGGCTATTATCGGCAGTATTTTCACATCGACCGTATTCGCTGTGAAAAATACAGATGATATCGTTATCATTTACGAAAATGACGTACACTGTGCAGTTGACGGGTATTCTAAGATATCTGCCTTAAAAAACGAATTGAAGCAGACGTATGAAAATGTAGGCGTTGTCTCATCCGGCGACTACGTTCAGGGTACGAGCCTCGGTGCAGTTTCAAAGGGTGAATACATAGTTAATTTGATGAATCTTGTCGGATATGATGCAGTCGGACTAGGTAACCACGAATTTGATTTCCGTCTTTCGCGTCTGAACGAGCTTGTGGATATAATGAACACGAAGCCCGTATGCTGTAATTTTCAGAAAATAGGTGAGGATGAAACATATTTCAAGCCATATTCCATCGTTTCATACGGAAGCGTTGATATTGCGTATATCGGTGTAATAACTCCTGCAACGATCTCCTCATCCTCGCCTGCTCAATTCAAGGATGAAAACGGCGATTTCATTTTTACATTCAATCCTTTGGATCTTTATTCAATAGTTCAGGACAATATTGATTCTGCTATTGCAGAAGGAGCTGACTATGTCATAGCTCTTTCGCATCTTGGTGATCTTGAGCCGACACATAACGTGCTTGAGCTTATAGAAAATGTTTCAGGCCTTGATGTTGTGCTTGACGGACATTCTCACAGTGTTATTGAAAACAGGGTAGTTGAGGATAAGGTCGGAAACAGTGTAGTTTTAACATCTACAGGAACAAAATTTCAGAATATCGGAAAGCTGACGATCTCATCGGATGCTATAACAACTGAGCTTATAAGCACAGAGGAATATACTAACACCGATCCCGTTGTTGATGCATACATCAAGCAGATAAATGACGAATATGCACAGATAGGCAACAGAAAGATCGCATACAGTGAGTATGATCTTATCACACATGATAAAGACGGCAATCGACTTGTAAGAAACTCAGAAACTAACCTTGGTGACCTGTGCGCAGACGCATTCCGTGTTATTGCAGATGCAGATATGGGATATATAAACGGCGGCGGCATCCGCTCGGATATCAAAGCAGGAGATGTTACATTCAATGATCTGTTAAGTGTTTTCCCGTTTAACAATCAGCTTGTAGTTTCTGAATTAAGCGGTCAGACAGTGAAGGATATGCTCGAAATGGCGGTTATGAACTGGCCTGTTGAGGATGGTAGCTTTCCGCATATATCGGGTATACGATTCAGCGTTGATACTTCAATTCCTTCATCGGTAAATGTAGATGAAAACGGACTTTTTACAGGAGTTGACGGTCAGTACAGAGTTTACGGCATAAAGATACTTGACAAGGAAAGCGGCGAATATATTCCGATAGAGCTTGATAGAAAATATACGATGGCATCGCACAACTACTATCTGCTGGAGTATGGCAGCGGAATGGTGATGCTTGCAGACGGCACGGTTATAAGAAATGACGGTATGCTTGATGTTGAGGTTCTTGAAAAATACGTTTTGGAAGAGCTTTCGGGTGTTATCGGACAGCAGTACAAGGACGTGTCGCAAAGCATATTCTTTACAGATGGACAGGTACAGGACAACCCGCAGACGAGCGATAATGCTGATATATCCTTGCTTGTCATTATCGCTGCGATAAGTGCAGCAAGTGTTATTTATCTTTCGAAAAAGCATAGCTTCTGCCGTTCGCTTTGATGTATTAAATTAAATAGTCAAGTTAAAGGTTCGTGTAAGCAAGTTATACGGACCTTTGCTTTTCTATACCGACAGCTTTATTATATTGATGCAATGCTGCTAAAGGTATTTACTTTTTGATATGGCTGTGATATAATCAACTGAAGCGAAAAAGAGTGATATTCGCAATTATAAAGGATTTATAAAAGAGGGAATTGCATGAAAAGACTTTGGATAATACGTCACGGACAAAGTGAAAATAATAAAGCGGGATTGCTGTCGGGCTGGATGGATACGCCGCTTACAGAGCAGGGAATAAAAGAAGCCGAAAAGGTCCGTGAGCTTCTTATGAATGAGCATTTTGACCGTGTATATTCAAGCGACCTTATAAGAGCAAGAGCAACGGCAGAAACAGCTTTGCCGAATGCAGTATACGAAACATCTGAAATGCTCCGTGAAATGAATTTAGGAGAGCTTGAAGGACGTTCGTCAAGCGTTGTCCCGAAGGATCAGCTTCCGTATCTTGCACGCGTCGGATACAGTGCATTCGGCGGAGAGTCACGAGAAGAATTTTATGCGCGTATAAGAGATTTTGAAAATGAGCTGTTATCATCCGAGGACGGTAATATCGCCGTGTTCTCACATTCCGGATGGCTGCGAGGATTTCTGTGTCTGACACTCGGAATGGATACCTTGAGTTATAAGGTGGTGTGCAACAACTGCGCTGTCGGAGTGTTTGAACATAATGGACAGGCATGGCGTTTGCACAGTTGGATAAATTTTTTGACATAAAAAAGTTAATTGTGTCTGAATACAGTTTAAAATTCATTTTCAGTTCATATTCCTAATATATATTTCAGACAAACGATTTGTTATAATAAATAAAAGTATATTTATCATTTTTTTAGAAAGGGTAAAATATGAATTTTAAAAAGATTTTGTCGATCATTATTTCAACAGTCATGGTTTGTTCGCCTGCAGTTTCCGTATATGCATACGATACGGATACAGAAAACGGTTCTATACAAATGTACGAGCCTGTGAAAGCTTTGGCGTCATCTGGTACGTGCGGAGAAAAGCTCACATGGACGCTTGACGGCAACGGCAAGCTGACTATAAGCGGCAATGGCGCGATATACGATGGAGCGTTCAGCACCGCGTACGATTTTGAAGATTCATCTTCGATCAAAAGCCTTGTGATCGGAAACGGTGTTACGGGCATCGGTGCAAGCGCGTTTGAGTATTGCTCAAGCCTTGAGTCCGTCAGTATCCCGTCGAGTGTTACATATATTGCTGATTATGCGTTCTATGAATGCTCAAGCCTTACATCAGTTACTATTCCCGCCGGTGTTACAAGTATAGGCGACGATGTATTCAGTATGTGTTCAGCTCTTGCTGAAATAAATGTCGATACGAATAATAAATACTATTCAAGCGATGAGCGCGGAGTGCTTTTTGACAAGAACAAAACGGTGCTTATTCAATACCCTGTGGGAAATACAAGTACAACGTATACTTTTCCTGCGGGCGTTAAAAGCATAGATCCGTGGGCATTTTCATATTGCTCCGGCATTGAATTCGTCAATATCGCAGACAGCGTTACAAGTATAGGTGACTATGCGTTCTATGAATGCTCCGCACTTAAGTCAATGGTGATTCCTGATAATGTCGAAAAGATCGGCGACAGCGTATTTGAATACTGTCCGAGTCTTTCATCGGTTTATATTTCCGACAGCGTGACAAGTATAGGATACGGCGCATTTTACAACTGCTCAGGTCTTTTACAAATAACTGTCGGCGCTGATAATGAGAAATTTTCAAGCGATGAGTATGGGGTGCTTTTTGATAAAAACAAAACTACTATTATCCAGTATCCTATAGGAAACGGAAGATCTTCTTATACATTTCCTGTTTCAGCTACCGAGGTAAGCGACAGTGCCTTCAGCGGCTGCTATTCACTTACTGATATATTTTACGGCGGAAGCTCTGACGATTGGGCTGATATTATCATTGGCTCAGATAACTATATTCTAAATAGCGTTACCGTTCATTACGGTCAGGAATCCTGCCCTCACGAATACGGCGATTGGATAACAGATATTGTCTTTACCTCTTGCGAAACAGGTGGAAAAAGGCATAAGGTGTGCGGCTTGTGCGGCGATGTTGAAATAGACGAAAGACTTGCCGTAAACCATACCTTTGGTGAATGGACAGAGAATGCCTCAGGAAAGTATGAAAGAGAATGCTCTGTGTGCTCGCACAGGCAGGTAAGAGAAAACTCCGTCACATCATCAGGTACTTGCGGTGATCTGCTCACATGGACTCTTGATGTTGAAGGTACACTCGTTATAAGCGGAAAGGGAAAGATCAATGAAGGGGCATTCAGCGGTATTTACGATTTCGCTGAATCCGCATCTATAAAGAATGTAGTCATAGAAAGCGGAGTTACGGGTATAGGCGATAATGCTTTTTACGACTGTACAGAGCTTTCATCGGTTACTATCGCAGCCAGCGTTACAAGTATAGGTAACAGCGCATTTAAAAGCTGTTCAAGTCTTGTGTCGGTTGTGATCCCCAACGGTGTTACAAGTATATCTGACAGTACATTCAACGGTTGTTCAAGCCTTGAATCAGTTACAATTCCCGACAGTGTGACGACCATTGGCACAAGTGCGTTTTATGACTGCTCAAGTCTTATCGATGTTACTATTCCGAATAAAACCAAGAGCATAGGTACAAGTGCATTTTCATATTGCTCGGCTCTTACATCGGTTTCTATCCCTCAAAGCGTTACAAGCATAGGCGATTGGGCATTTTATAACTGCTCAATGCTTACGGAAATAACAGTTGAAGAAAATAATGCGTATTATTCAAGCGATGGCAACGGCGTTCTTTTCAATAAAAACAAAACTGATCTTATTCAGTATCCCGCAGGCAACACACGCACATCTTATACAATTCCGAATACCGTCAAGAATATATATGATTCGGCATTTCAGCATTGCTCAAATCTCACGTCCGTTACGATTTCAAACGGTGTTGTAATTATAGGCAATGATGCGTTTGAGTATTGCACAGGGCTTGAGATGCTAACTGTACCCGACAGCGTTACAAGCATTGGTGACAATGCATTTTTGGGTTGCTCAAATATTGTATCCTTCGATATCGGATCAGGTGTTACGAGCATAGGCGACGGTGCGTTCGCAGGATGCTCAGGTATTACCGAAATAACAGTTGATGCAAGCAACGGGTACTATTCCAGCGATGAATACGGTGTGCTTTTCAATAAAAACAAAACCGATCTTATTCAGTATCCAACAGGAAACGAAAGAACAGCATATACTGTACCCTACGGTGTTATTGATATATCCGAGCGTGCATTCAGGTATTCTTCATATCTTGAATCGGTTGACATTGCCGACAGCGTTGTAAATATCGGTGACAGTACTTTAGAATATTGCTCAAGCCTTTCTTCAATCAGGATAGGCTCGCACGTTGCAAGCATAGGTGACAATGTATTTATCGGCTGTTCGAGTCTTGCCGAAATTAAAGTAGACAGTAATAATGCATATTATTCAAGCGATGAGCTCGGCACTCTCTTCAATAAAAATAAAACGGTTCTTATTCAATATCCCATTGGTAATGAAAGAGAATCGTATACAATACCCGCAGGTGTTACGAATATAGGAATTTGTTCATTCCAGTATTGTCTTGCTCTTAAGTCTGTATACATCCCTTCAAGCGTTACAACGATATCCGATTTTGCGTTCTGGTGCTGCAGCGGTATTACGGATGTGAGCTACGGCGCTACAGAAGATCAATGGAGTAAGGTATCTGTCAATATCGGAAATGATGCAATACTTTCAGCAGTGTTTACATACGGCAATGAAGGCATAACGAAGGTTGGCATAAAGTTCCTTACACCTATTCAAAAGGATGCGTATGCTTACGGTGAAGATATTTCGTTTGACGGCGCGGTAGTTGTAGTAATGTATTCTGACGGAACGTATGCGGAGATAACCGATTATACTGTATCAGGATACGATAAATACACATTCGGCACACAGACCGTTTCTTTGATATACGACGAATTTTCGTGTGAGTTCCAGGTATCTGTAATACCGCCTTCTCCAATCTCTGTGACAGACCCCGTAAAAGAGGGAATGACAGTTGAGGAGCTTTCTTCACAGTATTCTTCATACACGGTATTTGTGTTTGATAAGGATAAAACTACATTGCTTTCTGACAGTACAGTGCTGAAATCCGGATACGTTGTTCAATTACTTACAAACGGCGTAGCGGCTGACAGCTTGATAGTAAACGTAGCAGGAGATCTTACAGGTGACGGCGTAGTTAATACAAAAGATTTGATAAGACTCAAAAAGCATATCTTTTATGATGATGCCATTGAGCATTTCAAGATTGCAGATATCAACCGCGACGGTACAGTCGACGAGCAAGATATTCAAGCAATCACTGCTATACTGTAAAATATATCTCTTAGAACGATAAATTTATAAAAATCATCCTTAAGCACGCAAAATGCTTAAGGATGATACTGTATAGTCCAAAGTTAAAATATCTATAAATAATCAGATAGAATGATTGATAACTTATTTATGGGGGAATAATGAAATTTTCAGATTTTACAGAGATTGCGAGATGTTACGTTCACCGAGACGATATAATTTTAACTGATTTTTCAAGAACGACAAATAAAAATATGATCAATCTGCACTGGTGGAAAATGCATGGTGAACTTCAAAATGTAGGGGACTATATTTCAACTGTAGTTGTGGACTACGTGAAAGGATACTACAATTTATCGAATGATGTGCCGAAAGATAACAAGACAAAGCATTTGTATGCTATAGGATCTATTGTTGATGGAGGATATCAAAACGCAACGATATGGGGGAGTGGTCTACTTAGGGGTAGTGATAAATACATATGGAGAAATCTAAGAAGACTTGATATACGTGCGGTTAGAGGACCTAAAACTAGAAATGTATTAATCAATAATGGTTACAAATGCCCTGAAATATATGGCGATCCTGCTATATTGATGCCGAAGATATATCAGCCGGTCAATATAGAAAAAAAGCAAAAATTCGGTTTGGTTTATTGCTGTAGATATGATGATAGAAATGAAATGTCGATTTCCCCATTGGTAAGGGATTACAAGGTATTCATAGATAAAATAGTTCAGTCTGAAAGAATAATAAGCAGTTCGCTTCATGGAATAATTTTAGCAGAATCTTATGGGGTTCCTGCAGTTTTGCTCGATGAGGGAAATATGAATTTATTTAAATATGAAGATTATTATTATTCAACAGGGCGAACAAAATTTCCTATTGCAAAAAGCATTGATGAAGCTATGAATGTGGAACCTGTACAAATCCCTGATTTTTCTGATATGCGGAAAAATCTTTTAAAAGCATTCCCGACAGATCTATGGTTTTGAAGAAAAAATTGCTTAAGTTGTGCTGATATAAAAAACAAGTTGTTTTGGATGTCTTATTCAAATAGTCTTAAATTTCGTTGTAACGATATATTTAGCATAAATGTCACTAATTTCTGATAGGTAATCATTGCTATACTGTAAAATATATTTTAGAACGATAAATTTATAAAAAATCATCCTTAAGTATTTTGTATACTTAAGGATGATTTTTTGCATAAAGCCTTATTAATTTACAGTTTATGCTTTTACAGTATAAAAACGTGTCAGAAATTTTTATTTTGTATTGAATTTTTTGACATCTGATGGTATAATATGACATATATCATATTATGTATCGTATGGGGTTTGTATAAAAAAGATATAAGAAAAAGAAAAAAGACCTCGTGAGAGGTCGATTTCGCACGCGCTGTGCAAATCGGCTGAGCCGACGATTTGAGAATTCTTTTATTTGAACTCGTAGTGTAATTTATTAGGGATACAAATTACATTTTCATTATATACCAAAAAGGAAGGTTTGTCAATATGAAAAATGAAAAATATTTTGTAGGACTTGACATAGGCACAGATTCGGTAGGCTATGCGGTAACTGATGAGGAATACCATCTGTGTAAATTCAAAGGCGAACCTATGTGGGGTGTCTCCTTATTCGATCCTGCACAGCTTGCGGTAGATCGCCGTGGATTTCGCAGTGCAAGAAGAAGGCTTGACCGCCGCCAGCAAAGAGCGCAGCTTATTATGGACCTTTTTGCGCACGAGATATCAAGGGTAGATGAAAATTTTTATAAGCGAATAAAGGAAAGCTATCTGTACCCCGCAAACAAAGACGAAAAGGTAAGACTTTTCGGTTCTTACGATGAGCAAAAAGCATATACGATAGCTTATCCGACTATCCATCATCTGATATGTGAATTGATGAACGATCCTTCAATGCACGATGTAAGACTTGTATATATCGCTTGTGCATGGCTTGTCGTTCACAGAGGACATTTTCTCAGCGAGGTCAATAAAAACAATATTGATGCGGTTGTGGATTTTAAGTCCGTCTGGAATAGATTTGAAGCGTTTATAACACGCTCTGAATACTCATTGCCGTGGCAAAAAAACGTCGAAATTACCAAAGTAGAAGATGTCTTAAAATCAAAGCTTACGGTCAGCAAAAAAACAAAAGAGCTTATAACGGCACTCTTTAACGGCGGAAAAGCCCCAAAGGAGATAAATGAATCATATGAATACAATTATGAATCTGTTTTAAAGCTGCTTTGCGGTGGTAAAGACTCGCTTGAAAAGCTATTCGGAAAAGAAGAATATGCAGAGCTTGAAGAAAAATCTCTTGCCTTGAATATGGAAGACGAAAAAATTGCTGCAATAATGCAATCTGTAGATGAGTCCGATGCTGAGTTTATTTCATCTCTGAAAGCTGTCTATGATTGGTCGGTGCTTGTAAATATACTTAAGGGAAAGTCAACTGTGTCAGAAGCAAAGGTTGCCATATATGATCAGCATAGAAATGATCTTTTATTTCTGAAAGAGCTTATCAGAAAATACGCTCCGGAGAAATATGATGACGTCTTCCGTTCGTGCAGTAATGCCAAAAATTATGTTGCATACATAGGCAAGAATAAAACTGCGAATAAAGATGTTACCGCGGAAAAGCCTGTTAACAAGGAGGATTTCTGCAAATATATATTATCTGTTATAAGGGATATAACACCCGAAGAATGCGACATTGAAGCATACAATAAGGCAGTTGCAAGGCTTGAAGTCAATGATTTTATGCCCAAGCAGGTAGACGGCGACAACAGAGTTATTCCATATCAGCTTTACTATTACGAGCTTAATAAGATACTCAATAATGCAAAATCTTATATCGGATTTCTCGGTCAAGCAGATGAAGACGGAATTACAGGTATAGATAAAATACTGTCAGTTATGGAATTCAGAGTGCCGTATTATGTAGGTCCACTGATCGAAAATAAAGATCGTGACCGCAAGAGCAATCATTGGATGGTGCGAAAGGCAGAAGGAAAGATATACCCCTGGAATTTCGAGGATAAGGTAGACCTTGATAAAAGCGAGGAAGAGTTTATTGCCCGTATGACAAATTCTTGCACGTATCTTCCCGGTGAAGATGTATTGCCTAAAAACTCGCTTGTTTATTCCGCATTCGAGGTGCTTAACGAAATAAATAACATAAAAGTTAACGGTAATGATATATCCGTTGAGCTAAAGCAAAATATTTATAATGATGTTTTTTTGCAGTATGATAAGGTCACACTAAAACGCATAAAGCAGTATCTGATATCGAACGGTTATACTCAGGATGACGTAATATCGGGAATAGACATTACCGTAAAATCATCACTCAAGCCGTTCAGAGCGTTCAGAAAGCTCGTCGAAAATGAATATCTTACGTATTCCGATGCAGAGACGATAATAAAGCGTGCAACGTATTCAGAGGATAAAACACGATTCAGACAGTGGCTGAAAAGTGAATTTCCGGCTCTTCCCGAAAATGAGATCAAATATATCGCGGGACTCAAATTCAAAGAATTCGGAAGACTGTCAAGAAAGCTGTTGTGTGCAATTGAGGGTGCGGTGAACGAAAACACGGGCGAATATATGTCGATCATACGCACAATGTGGGAAACAAACCTCAATTTTATGCAGATAATCACGTCCGACAGCTTTGAATTTTCCGAAAAGATCAAAAAAATCGTTGATGAATATTACGGTAAAGAAAAGAAGAGTCTTTCTGAAAGACTTGATGAAATGTATGTTTCAAATGCGGTCAAACGTCCGATAATCCGTACGCTTGACATACTTAAGGACATAGTCAAGGTGCAAAAAAGAGACCCTGATATGATATTCATCGAAATGGCAAGAGGCGCAAACGAAGATCAGAAGGGCAGAACTAAAACAAGACTCGATCAGATAAAGGAGCTTTACAAAAAGGTCGATACAGAGGATGTACGAAGACTTTCGGACATTCTTGAAGACTGGGGCGATACGGCGCATAATAAGCTACAGAGCGATAAGATATTCCTGTATTTTATCCAGCTCGGCAAATGTCTTTATACAGGCGATCCCATATCCCTTGATTCTGTTCTTTCAGGAAACGGTGATTATAATATTGAACACATTTATCCTCGTAGCTTTGTAAAGGATGATAGTGTTATAAACAATAAAATACTCGTCGATTCGAAAGCAAACGGAGATAAAAGCGACAGTTATCCGATAGATCCGTCAATACAGAATAAAATGCGTGCTTATTGGACGTTTCTTAATAAAAACGGATTGATAAGTGATGAAAAGTATAAAAGGCTTATCAGAACTACGCATTTCACAGATGAGGAGAAATTTGAATTTATTAACCGTCAGCTTGTTGAAACACGTCAGTCAACAAAAGTCATAGCAACGCTTCTCAAAGAGCTTTATCCGAATGCGGAAATAGTATATGTAAAAGCAGGTCTTGTATCGGATTTCCGTCAGAAGTTCGATCTGCTTAAATCACGTGCGGTAAATGATCTGCATCACGCAAAGGACGCATATCTTAATATCGTGGTCGGCAATGTGTGGCATCATAAATTCAGTAAACGCTTCTACATAAAAACTGCCGATAATAACGTAAAACCCGAGATCGTATTTTCACGTAAACAAATATGCGGAAATAAAGTTATCTGGCGTGGTGCAGATGATCTTAATTATGTAATAAAGACTGCAAGAAAAAATACCCCCAAAGTTACAAAATATGCTTTTTGCAGAAGAGGCGGTTTCTTTGATCAAATGCCCGTCGCCGCATCTTCAGACCTTGTTCCGAGAAAAAAAGATTTGCCTACGGAAATATACGGCGGATACAATAAACCAACTGCATCATTCTTTGTCCTTGTAGGATATACAACAGGTAAAAAGCGTGATGTTATGGTAATGCCCGTTGAGCTTTTGTATGCAAAAGAGTTTTTAAGCGATTCTGGTTATGCAGAAGAATATGCAAAAAAGACGGTAAGCGGTATTCTTAAAAAAGATGTCGACTCATCAAAAATACTTCTTAACGGAAGAATATTGAAGGTCAACACTATCCTTTCACTTGACGGCTTCAAGGTGTGTGTCACAGGAAAATCTGGTGGAGGTAAACAGTTGGGTGTTTCAGTTATGGAAAACTTCAAAACCACTGCTGAATTTGAAAGGTATATAAAAAAGCTTGAGTCGTTCATTGATAAAAAGAAGAAAAACTCAAGGCTCGTTTACAGTGAGCGGTATGATGAAATTTCATCAGAAAAAAATATTGTCCTGTATGATATCTACGTTGAAAAATTGCAAAAGTCCTTGTATGCAAAACGTCCTGCAAACCCGGTTGAAGCACTGGTGAAGGGAAGAGGAAATTTTGAAAAGCTTTCCATACCCGATCAGGCAGACGTACTTTTGCAAATTCAAGGCTTGTTTGGCAGGGCGGTAAAAGCTGATCTTTCAGCCATCGGCGGTGTTTCGTCAGCAGGTGTTGCAACGCTGTCGTCAAATGTTTCTAACTGGAAAAAGAACTATAAAGACGTCCGTATTATTGATGCTTCACCATCAGGACTTTATGAAAAAACTTCCGATAACCTGCTTGATCTGTTATGAGTTGGCGAACTGTTGTTATAACTTCACGTTGTAAGCTGGATTTTAAGATGGGCTTTATGGTAGTCAGAGCCGAGGAAACCAAAAAAATATTCCTTGATGAAATTGCCGTATTGCTCATCAAAATCCCGCAGTATCTCTTACAGGATGCTTGCTTGAAGCCCTGTGCGAAAAGAAGATCAGAGTAATATTTTGCAATGCAAGCGGAAAACTATTTAAGAATACAAAAATATATACAATTGATGATGATCTTTGCGAATTTTGATTTGACATTTTGAATTTTTTGTGCTATAATTTGTATGCACTCGTCCCGATGTACTGCTTTCGGCAATCCGTAGTATTGTTTCTCAGATTTTGATTTGAGGTTTGAGAGTAGTGTAATTTTATAAGGGACTCAAACAGCGAGTTGAAAGATATCTTCCCGTCCTTGCGTTTGAGAGTAGTGTAATTTTATAAGGGACTCAAACTCGTAACAGTAGCCGGCAGCGACTCCGAACGTTTGAGAGTAGTGTAATTTTATAAGGGACTCAAACATGCTTATATAACATTTAGCTTTCTGGACGGTTTGAGAGTAGTGTAATTTTATAAGGGACTCAAACAACGGTGTTGATTTTTGCGGTAGCAAGTCGGTTTGAGAGTAGTGTAATTTTATAAGGGACTCAAACAACGTGTGGGTAGCGATATTCACTTCGAGTGTTTGAGAGTAGTGTAATTTTATAAGGGACTCAAACCGTTGCTCCAATGTTACGAAATGCACCACGGTTTGAGAGTAGTGTAATTTTATAAGGGACTCAAACAAACGGAGTAACGCTTTGTTCGGGCGAGCCGTTTGAGAGTAGTGTAATTTTATAAGGGACTCAAACTTTGGGAGAGACAAAGCGCATGAGGTCATCGTTTGAGAGTAGTGTAATTTTATAAGGGACTCAAACCCGAATCAAGAAAATTATCTTCCAATGGAAGTTTGAGAGTAGTGTAATTTCATAAGGGACTTAAACAGGAATAGGGATGTTGCGCCCCAAATTGTACGGACAGCACAAAAACACCCCTATGGCAGGCAAAATTAGATTTTAAGCGGCAAACTGACTTCGTTTTTTAAACGGGGTCAGTTTTATTTGTTCTCGTCTGTTAGCTCTTAATGAGTCAGCCCCTTCTTCAACTTTTTTATTTTTAAATCGTTATTCGTTTTCCCTGTATACAAGATCTCTTATTTCCTGCATCTGTATGTCAAGCTGTAAGCTCATATCCGCGCACGAGGACAGCATTTGAGATACCTGCTTTTCCACATCTGCCGAAAGCGCCTTTTTGTATCTCATACGGTGCTCGAGATTTGCCCACGATTCCATAGCTATCGTTCTGAGCTGTACCTCGACTCTGACCATCTTTTTTTCGTTCGCCAGAAATATCGGTATTTCGATTATCAGATGAAGGCTTCTGTATCCGTTTTGCTTCGGCTCCTTGATGTAGTCCTTCCACTGAATGAGCTTTACATCATCCTGCTTTAAAAGACAGTCGGCAAGCATATATATATCGTCTATGTAGCTGCAAATAACTCTGATGCCCGCAACATCATTCAGATTTTCCTCAATGGAGCGGCAGGTGTATTCAAGCCCGAGCTTATTCAGCTTTCCCTGTATGCTCTGAACTGATTTCAGCCTTGTTTTTATGCTTTCTATCGGATTACGCATTTTGCCGAGAGAAAGCTGATTATTAAGCACCTTGAATTTTGTTTCGACCTCACAAAGAGCACACCAGTAATATGACATGAGCTTTTGAAAATCGTCTGTAAAACGGATTATATCCTCAATATTCCTTCCGTCCTGTATTTCCTCAAGTAATTTTTTTAACATCGGTCTATCGTCCATTTTTCCTTAAGCCTTTCTTTTTAGCCTCTGAATTTTCGGTATTGCTTGTAAAAGCACGTATTCAGTATATTGAACTGTACGGTATTTTTCAACATCGGTTATGTAAATTATATTCAACATCAGTTGACAAACGGCAAAAAATTAAGCACAGCTGCACGGTTAACAGAAAAATTACAAAAAACACTTGACAGACGGGTATAAAGGTGTTAAAATGTGTCCAACAGAATATTTGTCAAAGGCTATGACGAAGAATGGTAAAGCGTGATCATTTCAGAGAATCGGCGTACGGTGCGAGCCGATATGTAAGCGTTTTTCCTCTCACTTCCAAGCTGTGCGGCTGAAGCTCATACGGGTGTGTAGGCCTATCCGTGTATGCTACGTAAGTGCATAGGGATTGTGTGATCCCGATGAGTGACGGAAATGTCCGTAATTTGAGTGGTACCGCGAGTGCAATTTTTTACACCCGTCTCAAAGCAAACGCTTTGAGATGGGTTATTTTTATAGTATTAGGGAGTTTTTATGATGGATGCAAGCAAGTACGGTGTGGGATATTTTCCCGCAGGAGACGAATATAACAAATGGGTCAAAAACGACCATATCAAATCTCCGCCAATTTGGTGCAGCGTTGATATGCGTGATGGTAACCAGAGCCTTATAATTCCTATGAGCCTTGAGGAAAAGCTGGAATACTTCAAGGTGCTGTTAAAGGTAGGATTTAAGGAAATAGAGGTTGGCTTTCCTGCCGCAAGCGATACTGAATACGAGTTTTTGAGAACTCTTATCGATAAGAATATGATCCCTGATGATGTAACGGTGCAGGTGCTTACCCAGTGCCGAGAGCATATAATCAGAAAGACGTTTGATGCCTGCAAGGGCGCGCCGAACGCAATAATACATTTTTATAATTCTGTAAGCGTTGCACAGCGCGAGCAGGTGTTCAGAATGTCAAAGGATGAGATCAAGAATATCGCAGTCGAGGGCGCGTCAATGATAAAAAGGCTTGCCGAAGAGTACGATGGCAATTTCCGCTTTGAGTATTCGCCCGAGTCCTTTACGGGAGCTGAGATGCCGTATGCGCTTGAGGTGTGCAATGCAGTTCTTGATGTTCTGTCGCCGAGCGAAAGCAATAACGTGATTATAAATCTTCCTGTGACTGTTGAAATGAGCTCACCTCACGTTTACGCATCGCAGGTGGAGTATATGAGCGAAAACCTCAAATACCGTGAGTATGTGACTCTTTCCGTTCATCCGCACAACGATAGAGGCACGGGCGTTGCAGATGCAGAGCTTGCGCTTCTGGCAGGAGCGCAGCGTGTAGAGGGAACACTCTTCGGAAACGGTGAAAGAACGGGTAATGTGGATATAATTACCCTTGCTATGAATATGTATTCTCACGGCGTGGATCCGAAGCTCGACTTTTCGGATATGACATATCTTGTCGAGCAGTACGAAAAATGTACACGCATGCAGGTACACGACAGATCGCCTTATGCAGGAGCGCTTGTATTCGCCGCCTTTTCAGGCTCGCATCAGGATGCAATAGCGAAGGGAATGAAATACCGTGAAAGCACGGGAGAAAAAAGGTGGTCAGTGCCGTATATACCGATAGATCCCGCCGATATAGGAAGAACGTATGATGCTGATGTTATCCGTGTCAACTCACAGAGCGGAAAGGGCGGAATAGGCTATCTTATGGAGCATACATACGGATATAACCTTCCTTCAAAAATGCGTGAGCATCTGAGCTATTTGTGTAAGAGCGTTTCGGACAGAGAGCATAAGGAGCTTAAGGCAGAGGAGGTACTCAATATCTTCGTTGAAAACTACCTGAATATCCGTTCGGGTCTCACTGTTACGGACTTTGATTTTATGCGCGAGAACAATGTAGTGCGTATTAACGTTACGTTCTGCAAGGACGGAGTAGAAACGAGAATAGAAGCAGAGGGCAACGGTTCACTCAGCGCTATAAATAACGCTTTAAGAGAGTATTCAGGCGAGGAATACACCCTTCAGGTGTTCACTCAGCACAGTATGCAGGGCGACGGCTCACGAAGCGTTGCCGCGTCGTACATAGGCTTACAGCGTACAGACGGTGAGATATACTGGGGCGCAGGCACCGATACGGACGTTATGAGAGCAAATACAAACGCGCTTTTAAGTGCGTTCCATAATATGACAAGGAGGAAGCATTGAAATGGGAATGACAATGACACAAAAGATACTTGCCGCACATGCAAGCCTTCAGAGCGTTGAGCCGGGGCAGCTGATAAGTGCAAGGCTTGATGTTGTGTTAGGCAACGACATAACAACACCTGTTGCAATAAACGAGTTTAAAAAGGCAGGCTTTGAAAAGATTTTTGATAAGGACAGAATAGCGATAGTTCTTGACCATTTTGTGCCGAATAAGGATATAAAGGCGGCAGAGCAGTCAAAAACATGCAGAAGCTTTGCCTGCGAGCAGTGCGTCAGCCATTTTTACGACGTCGGAAAAATGGGGATCGAACACGCCCTTTTGCCAGAGCAGGGCGTAGTTACCGCGGGCGATTGCATAATAGGAGCTGACAGTCACACCTGTACTTACGGAGCGCTCGGAGCGTTTTCGACAGGCGTGGGTTCAACAGATATGGCAGCGGCAATGGCGACCGGTAAAGCGTGGTTCAAGGTGCCCTCTGCAATACAGATACGCTTATTCGGCAAATTGCCGTCTAATTGCAGCGGCAAGGACGTTATTTTAACGATAATAGGTGATATCGGCGTCGATGGAGCATTGTATAAAAGTATGGAGTTTACGGGCGACGGCGTAAAAACTCTTTCAATGGACGATAGACTTTGCATATGCAATATGGCAATAGAGGCAGGGGCAAAAAACGGTATTTTTCCTGTTGATGAAATAACGGTTGAGTATATGAAGGGCAGATGCGAAAGAGAGCCTGTAATATACAGTGCCGACAGCGATGCGGAATACGAAAGAATAATTGATATAGATCTGTCAAATATCGTACCGACGGTAGCGTGTCCGCACCTGCCGGAAAACACCCGTCCTGCAAAGGAGCTTTCACACATAAAAATAGATCAGGTTGTAATAGGAAGCTGTACGAACGGACGAATGGAGGATATGCAGGCGGCGTACGAGATACTGAACGGCAAAAAAATTGCCGACGGTGTACGATGTATCATAATTCCCGGTACTATGCAGATACTTCGCGAATGCGTGCAAAGAGGATATTATACTGCATTTATCGATGCAGGTGCGGTCGTTTCTACACCTACGTGCGGACCGTGTCTTGGCGGATACATGGGTATCCTTGCATCAGGCGAAAAATGCATAGCAACAACTAACAGAAATTTTGTCGGCAGAATGGGACACGTTGACAGCGAGGTCTACCTTGCATCACCGCATACAGCCGCAGCAAGCGCGCTTGTCGGCTATATTACACAGTATGAGGAGGAAGAAAAATGAACACTCACGGTAAGACATTTAAATACGGTGATAACGTAGATACTGACGTTATTATTCCGGCGCGCTATCTGAACACTCCGAATGCTGAGGAGCTTGCCTTGCACTGTATGGAGGATATTGATGCCGATTTCGTCAAGAACGTACAGATGGGAGACGTTATCGTTGCAGGCTGGAATTTCGGCTGCGGCTCTTCCCGTGAGCACGCACCGCTCGTAATAAAAACGTGTAAAACAGGATGTGTGATAGCAAAATCGTTTGCAAGAATATTCTACCGCAACGCCATAAATATAGGCCTGCCGATACTTGAATGTGAGCAAGCGGCAGATGAAATAGCCAACGGTGACATCGTAAATGTCGATTTTGACACGGGGATAATAACGAATGAAACAACGGGTAAAACGTATACATCACAGCCGTTTCCGCCGTTTATTCAGAACATTATCAAAAGCGGAGGATTGCTCCGTTCTCTGAAAGAAGGGAATAACGATGAATAAAAATATTGCTGTTATAAAGGGCGACGGTATCGGCCCTGAGATAATAAACGAAGCGCTTAAGGTGCTTGACAGAATCGCACAGCTTTACGGTCATACATTCAATTATACATACGTTGATATGGGCGGATGCGCGATAGATAAATACGGCGATCCGTTGCCAATGTCGGAACTTGAAAAATGTCTTTGCTCAGACAGCGTTTTGCTCGGAGCAGTGGGCGGCGAAAAATGGAACGGTGTTGACGGTAATATGCGTCCTGAAAAGGGACTTTTACGTTTGCGTGCAGGTATGGGAGTATATTCAAATAACCGTCCTGCAAAAATATGGAGTCAGCTTGCATCGGCGTCACCGTTGAAAAAGCAGATAGTGGACAGGGGAATAGACTTTATAATAGTGCGAGAGCTTACGGGCGGCATATACTTCGGTGAGCATAAAACGGAAAATGATACTGCAACAGACGTTCTCGTTTACAGCCGAGAGGAGATAGAGCGTATCGGAAGGATCGGCTTTGAGACCGCGCAGAAAAGAAGCAAAAAGCTCTGCTCGGTCGAAAAAAGCAACGTTCTTGACAGCAGTCGCCTTTGGAAAAAGGTCATGCACGAGCTTGCAGAGGAATATCCCGATGTGGAGCTTTCCGATATGCTCGTTGATAACTGTGCTATGCAGATAGTCAAGGATCCCTCACAGTTCGATGTTATAGTCACTGAAAATATGTTCGGAGATATTCTTTCAGATGAAGCATCGCAGATAACGGGCTCTATCGGTATGATACCTTCATCAAGCCTCGGCTCTTCAAAATGCGGCTTGTATGAGCCAATACACGGCTCAGCGCCCGATATAGCAGGTAAAGATATTGCAAATCCGATAGGTACTATACTGTCAGCGGCAATGATGCTCAAATACAGCTTTGATATGCCGAATGAAGCATTATCGATTGAAAATGCAGTGTCGGAATACCTTGATTCAGGATACAGAACGGCAGATATAATGAGCGAGGGCATGAAGCAAACGAGCTGCTCGGAATGCGGAGATATAATATCATCTTTTTTACGTTCTATGATTTAATTTGATGTCACGGTATCCGGAACAATTTCATAAGTGTTTACAAATGTGCAAAAATTCAAATATGGAGAGTGACCGATATTTCTATGAAAAAAACATAATATGGATTTTAACAACGCTGATGATAGGCGTTATTGCGATCTTCGGTATTGAATTGATGATAGTCGGTTATAATCATTTTTGGAAATACTCTGCTGATTATGGAAATTTTGCAAATGA
>JAZPYO010000052.1:0-11723 GCA_045544195.1 Eubacteriales bacterium | reverse complement strand
AATCCCTCACCGCAACGGTGATCGTAACGGTGGGGGATGAAGAAAAAAATTCCTCAAACATATTGACAAATTATAGTCTTTGTGTTATTATTGTTTTGGAAAGCAAAAAACCGCCAAGATCGAACAGAATGTCCGTTCTTTTGGCGGCTAAGCTCAAACCGTGGATATGAGATGCTTGGCCGCATCTCACAGCCTAAAACATATCCGTTGTATGTGCAATATACAAGGGTACGAGTTGGTTTGAATGTATGTTAATATGTTTTACATATTCACATCAGTATTATATCACACTCGTTACGTTTTGTCAAGTATTTTAACTCAATGGATTTGTTTTATCCGTTGAGTTTTTTGTTCGTCCAAGCTCCTTGACAACTGAATAACGATGATCCTCTACGTTCCACCTGCCGCCGAGAGTGCTCGGCAAAGCCATTAACAGAAAACTTAAACCGTTTTCAGCTTCGGGATGCCTTCTCGATCACGGGCGACGACATAGCAGGGGGGTATAATGATACTTACACGCTATATGTGTGTGCCGTGGCTTATAACCGGGGCTGTCCTCAAAGGGCAATGCAGATCACAAAGGCTGTGATGTGAGGTAGTCGTAGATAACGAAAGCTGACTTGCTATTGGCAAGCAACAGCAAGTCCAACCTCCGAAAAAATGTGGGGTGGATAATCGGGATCGAACCGACGACCTTCAGGGCCACAACCTGACGCGCTGACCAACTGCGCTATATCCACCATCTGGCGTGCCCAGAGGGATTCGAACCCCCGACCTACTGCTTAGAAGGCAGTTGCTCTATCCAGCTGAGCTATGGGCACAAATAATGACAGCCTTATCTTTGCTGTCCTGATAAAAATTTTCTTTCAGGTCAACCTCTTAACGAGGTCAACCCAAGAAAACTTTGAAGAAAAAATGAAAGGGTTTAAAGAAATAAAATGGAGCGGGTGATGGGAATCGAACCCACATAACCAGCTTGGAAGGCTGGAATTCTACCACTGAACTACACCCGCATCGGACGATCAAAGCCTTGCTCTTCTCCGTCTGCCCGACTATAATATCACATTTATTCTCTTTTGTCAAGTCTTTTTTTAAACTTTCTTTCAGTTTTTTATTTTACGCCTTTGCTTTACCCGTATATCCTATTATAAGTCCGCCTCTTTCAGCATAAAAGCTGCACAGTGCGGCGGTTTGCGTAATATCAATATTCGCCTTAGGGCACGCCTTGAGTATTCTTTCCTTAAGCTCTGATGCTACGGAAGGATTTTCGCAGTGATGTATTCTTACCCTACCGCCGATATATCCGTTTGTTGACATATTCTTTATTATATCTGAGATCATTTTTTTACTGCCACGTGATCTATCTGTCATTTCAAGTGTTCCCTGCAGACTTGCCTTGCCGATCACTCTTATTCCGAGAGCTCCTGCAAATTTTGCAACGACATGGTTTATCCTTCCGTTATTCGCAAGATTATGCATTGATTCAAGCGCAAAGATCAGATGCGTTGTATTCTTATATCTCAATATCTGCTTTTTCACCTCTTCAAAGCCATTGCCTTCTTCGATAAGCTGAGCCAACTTTTCAACTATCATCGCAATTTCAGGACCTGTTGAAAGTGAATCTATGACAAATACATTTGCGTTTGCATTATCCCTCATGTATTCGTTCGCGGCAACACATGCGGAATTGTAGCTTCCGGAAAGACCGCTTGTTATAGTAACACAAAAGATATTTTCAAATCCGATAAACTCCTTTTTCCAGTCCTCAATATTCGGGCAAGCAGAGCTTGATCTGCCCTTGTATTTCTGCAGATCGTCGAGCATCGAATGAACGTCAAGCTTCCCATCATCACAGTATTCCATCTGTGATGTTATTATCTTCAGCGGTGCTACCCCAAACGGTACACTGTACGGTATTGATCTTATATCTGCTGAGGAATCAACAACAATTTTAAAATTCATTATACATATTCTCCAATATCAAATTATATAGTTTTCAATACTAAATAAAATTATATCAATATCCGTAGAATCTGTCAAGAATTATTATGTTAACAATTTTCGTTTTTAATTACTGCTATGCTTAGAGAAAAATATTGACAAACAGTAATTATTATTGTAAAATAAATTTACAGTACAAACGAAAGCAAGAGGTGTTTCATTGAAATACAAAGCGATACTTTTTGACCTTGACGGTACTCTCTTACCTATGGATCAGGACGAATTTACCAAGGGATATTTCAGCCTTTTGATCAAAAAGGTCGCCCCGTACGGATTTAGTGCAGAAACTCTTTTCCCTGCAATGTGGAAGGGCGTTGCGGCAATGACCGCAAATGACGGAAGGCGTAAAAATTGCGAGGTATTCTGGGAAGCCTTTTCGGGCATTCTCGGTCATTGGGTATACGATCACATTCCCGTTTTTGACAGCTTTTATGAAAACGAGTTTTACGGTGCCGCAGCTTTTACATCACCCACAGAAAAAGCACGCTTAGCAGTTGCTCTTGCAAGAAAAAAGGCAGAAAAGGTCGTACTGGCTACAAATCCGCTTTTTCCGATCGAAGCTGTAAAGGCAAGGCTTGATTGGGCAAAAACAGATATAAACGAGTTCGATCTTGTAACGAATTACTCAAATTGCTCATTCTGCAAGCCAAATAAAAAATATTATCTTGAAATTTCCGAAAAGCTCGGCGTTTTACCATGCGAGTGCCTTATGATAGGAAACGATGCCATAGAGGATGCAATAGCTGCAATGCAAGCGGGTATGAGTGCATTTTTACTTACAGATTGCCTTATTTGCAAGACGGATATGCCAGATTGTCCGTCGGGCGATTTTGACGCTCTGTCAGAATATTTAAACGCATTAAATTAACAGATCAGGAGTTAAAAGATGAAAAAATTAGGATTTGGGCTTATGAGATTGCCCACAAACGAAAACGGGATAGACATTGATGAAACGTGCCGTCTTGCAGATGAATTTATTTCACGCGGATTTACGTACTTTGACACTGCCGCTCCTTACCACGCCGGAGCAAGTGAAAAAGCATTCAAAGCTGCCGTATCGGACAGATATCCCAGATCAGCGTACACCGTAACTGACAAGCTCAGCTTATTTATGATCGAAAAGAAGGAGGATATGCAGCCCTTTTTCGACAATCAGCTCAAGGCTCTCGGTGTTGATTATATCGACATATATCTTATTCACTCGCTTTCCGCCCGCTCGTATAAAAAAGCGCAGGAATTCGGAGCGTTTGAATTTGCCGCAGAAATGAAAAAGCAGGGCAAGGTAAAGCACGTTGGTTTTTCATTTCACGATACAGCCGACGTTCTTGATACGATCCTGACAGATCACCCTGAGATAGAATACGTTCAGCTCCAGATAAACTATCTTGACTGGGAGGACGATGCCATACAGTCGCGTCTTTGCTACGAAACAGCAGTAAAACACAACAAGCCTGTAATAGTTATGGAGCCTGTCAAGGGCGGCGCTCTTGTCGATATTTCCAAAAAAGCGCAGACATTGATGAAGGAGCATTCTCCCGATCTTTCCATAGCTTCCTGGGCAATACGCTTTGCCGCATCGCTCGACAGCGTAGTTATGGTCCTTTCGGGTATGAGCAATGAAGCGCAGCTCAAGGACAATCTGAGCTATATGGAGAATTTTGTTCCGTTTACGGAAAAAGAATTCAGCATTGCAAAGGAATGCGGAAAGATAGTGAGAAATGATATTACGGTTCCCTGCACTGCCTGCAGATACTGTGTTGACGATTGTCCGATGAACATAGCAATTCCCGAATATTTCAGATTGTTCAACGATATAAACAGATTCGGTATTCCCAAATCAGTGCCGTTGAAGAACAGCTACAAGGATATATCTTCAACACGCGGAAAGGCATCGGACTGCATAAAATGCGGTATGTGCGAAAGCCTTTGCCCACAAAAAATACAGATCACAAAGCTGCTTGAAAGGGTTTCTGAGACCTTCGATAAATAATAAAGGAGTATTTTATATGAAAACAGATGTAAAGATACGTAAAATGACATTGAAAACGCAAATCGTCGCATCATTTATAGCCATCGCCTGCTCTGTAGCATTACCGCAGATATTTCACATTCTCGGAAAGGGCTTAGGCATCGGAACATCACTCGGAGAAATATTTTTACCGATTCAGATACCGGTAATTACTGTCGGTCTGATAGCAGGTCCTGTTGCAGGCGTCATATCGGGTCTCGCTGCTCCGTTTATAAGCACGCTTCTTACAGGAATGCCTCTGCCTTCGATGCTTCCTGTAATAGCGTTTGAGCTTTGCGCATACGGTGCTATTGCAGGATACCTTAAGGACAAACGCATCAACAGCATTTTAAAGGTTCTTGCAGTACAGCTTTTCGGCAGAGTGCTCAGAGGGGCTTTTATAGCAATACTTGTATTTGCATTTGATTACGGTCTTGATATAAAGATAATATACACAAGCTCAATTACAGGTGCCTTGGGTATCGTTTTACAGCTTGTTTTCATTCCCATTATCATATCCGCAGTCAAAAAGGCTGAGAAAAATGAGCAGTGATCTTGAGCGCGCCGTCAGCATTTTGAATCAGGGCTATACTCTTGCGGCCGTAAATGGTGACGAAACGGTGACAAGCACCGAACGTGGAGTCAAGCCGCTGCTTGATCTGTTGGACAGCGGAAGATCGCTTAACGGGTATTGTGTAGCCGACAAGGTAGTGGGAAAGGGCGCAGGACATCTTTATGCCTTATTGAAGCCATCAGAGATATTCGCAAGCGTAATAAGCAAGCCTGCATATGAAATACTCGTAAAGGAGCGGATTCCGATACAGTACGGTATTCTCGTTGAAAGCATAATCAACAGATCAAAAACAGACATTTGTCCGATCGAACGAGCGGTAATGGGCATTGACGATAATGAAATTGCGTTATGCCGGATACGGAAAAGGCTTTCCGAATTATCAGCCTGTTCAAAAAGTTAATGTAGCGAAAGATGAAAAAGTTGCAAGCTCAAGGTAAAAACAATGATAAAACGTATTTTCAAGTACGCATTGCCGTTTATACGTGTCGCTCTTGCTGTTGCTCCTTATGCACTTATAGTGCCGGTGCTTAACAGTGAACCGAATTTGAACAGAATAATATACGAAAATATAGACCACACCGTTATGCAGAAAACGGGAATGGCGTTACGGTTTATTTATCCTAATACCGTTCTTTATTCTCTTTGTCAGTTCGTATTTGTAAGAAACAGACAAACGGCAGAAAAGTACTTACATTCTGAAACCGATGAGGATTTTTCATTCTTCAGACATATTCGCAGACTGTTGTTTTTTGATATTCCGACATCGTGTCAAACAGTATGCTTTTGTGCTTTTTCGGTGCTATTGTCCATATCGCTTCCGACAGACAGATTTCTTTCAGAGCTGTTTTTCGGGATAAATACTCCCGTAACATCGGTATTCAAAATACTTTGCATCATACTGAATATTTTATTATTCGTGCTTTCCGAACGGTTTGCATACCGTATATGGCACGATATGAAGGGCAGAACAGAATACTTTCTGAACGATTTTTTCAAGCCTTCGGCAAGTATAAGCGGTTATCTTATACGTATGTGCGTTATGGTTTTTGCATCGTTTGCCCTTGCTCTGCTTACCAATATGGCAGGTACTCTGATAACGATAATCAGGCATTTTATTATCCAAAGTATAATGATCACCGTATGTATTATCGTCTTATTGATATTTTATGCGTATGCAAGATCGCTTGTAAAAAGACTCTCGTTTCTGCGCCGCCTTAAGAAAAACGCAAGATCAGAGGGGTATACGGTAAAAACAGTAAGCAAGCCCATTCTCTCTTCATTAAAGAGCTTCGACGGATTTAACATAACTGTTGAAACAGCAGATAAGGCTTATGATTGCAAGCTCATATCAGGCATAAAAAGAAACAATGCTATGACATTTCTTGCAAACGGTAAGATCAGAGTATCTCACGAGGTGAAATTTGGAAAAAGAACCGGGCAGTTTTCTCTTTTTTCATATAACACATATATCGATTACACGTTTGATTCACCGAATAAAAAAATAATCATTTTATCGCCGTGTCCAAGATATGTTTTTGCATCAGAGCAGGAGGGCGACAAGCCCACAGAAATAGATATCGGCTTTGATATGTACGAATACAAGGTATACGCAGGCAGAGGCTTTATAAGCGCTCTTTCATACGGATGCGTAGAAAAGAAATACGACAATTGAAAATAGCCTTTTGAGCCGTCGGAGCAGCGGAATAATTCCGTTGCTTCGGCGGCTTTTTTCACGTTTCGACGCAAAAATCTGTTTTTATACATTTTTTGAACAGAAGAAAAACATTTTTCTTTTTAATTATATATATTCTATTTTATTGAAACAAAGTAAATTTTTATATTAAAACAATTATTATTGATTACATTTCCATTAACAGTTATAATTAATACATATTCAAAAGAAAGGATAAAGACCATGGACGTGCTTGATATGACACGAAAAAGCTTTGAATTCAGCGAATATGTAAAAAGGGAGCTTTCGTGCGGAATTACAGTATGTTATCGGCTATGTGTGGCAAACACCGAAAAACGACCTGTTTATTCCATTCTGATATCGCAATACGATAACGGTGAGCTTTCAGAGGAAGAGTTTCTGTTCGACGTAGCCTCAGAGGCTGCTGAGGCGCACAGAATATTCCGATCTTTTTATGAAGACTGTGTTTTGCCGTATACCGTGCGTGAATGCTTTGATTCTCTGTCCGATGTCGGCTGAAAACCGAAATAAAAATACCGTTTGCTCTACTGCAAACGGTATTTTTATTTTATCACTTTATGCACATTCAATTCACAATTCAAATTTTATTAACAATATTACTTAATAAAATATTCTGTGCGGCAGAAATTGCAAAATACTTTTCCGATCACTCTCTTAATATATAATTAAAAAGTAATTCATTTGATGTAAATACATCCGTTTTCATCGGCATCGACTGTCAAAATATCGCCGATCTGCAATTCACGAGAAAGTATTGCTTTAGCTATCTGTGTCTGAACTGTGGACTGTATTAGCCTTTTCATAGGGCGTGCTCCGTATACAGGGTCATATCCCGAAGAAATAAGAAACTCCATAGCCCTTTCGGTAATTTGCATACCGAGTCCCTTTTCCTTCAATCTTTCCTTAAGCTCATCTATAAATATCTGTGCTATCTTGGATACATTTTCTTTTGTCAGCGGCTTATAGAATATTATTTCATCAAGTCTGTTCAAAAATTCAGGACGGAATGAGGATTTCAAAAGAGCGTTTATATCATCCTTTGTTTTTTCGGGTATCTCGCCGTTTTCACATGAGTTGAGAAGATATTGAGAGCCGATATTTGATGTCAGTATTATTACCGTATTCTTGAAATCGACGACTCTTCCCTGGCTGTCAGTTATTCTTCCGTCGTCAAGCACCTGAAGAAGAATATTGAAAACATCTGTATGAGCCTTTTCTATCTCGTCAAAAAGTACAACGCTGTACGGTTTTCTTCTGACTGCTTCGGTGAGCTGACCGCCCTCGTCATAGCCAACGTATCCGGGAGGCGCACCTATAAGGCGTGAAACAGAGAATTTTTCCATATATTCAGACATATCTATGCGGACCATATTTCTTTCATCGTCAAACATTGCTTCAGCAAGTGCCTTTGCCAGTTCCGTCTTTCCGACACCCGTAGGGCCTAAGAACATAAATGATCCTATCGGGCGGTCCGGATCGGCAATTCCCGCCCTGCTTCTCATTATCGCTTCGGAGACCTTCGTTACTGCTTCATCTTGACCTATGACCCTTTTGTGCAGTATTTCAGGAAGATTAAGCAGCTTTTCTCTTTCTGCACTGACGATCTTTGACACGGGTATACCCGTTCTTCGAGAAACGATATCGGCAATTTCATCCTCGGTGACGGTATCTGAAACAAGGCTCTGCTTACTTTTTGAGTTTTTTTCCGATGCTTCATTCAGCCTTGCATTCAGCTCAGGGAGAGTTGAAAAACGCAATCTTGACGCTGTTTCATAATCTCCGTACATCTGTGCTTTTTCAAGCTCTGCATTTGCTTTTTCTATTTCGGATTTCAGTTTTTTTACCTCGTCAACTGACGACTTTTCGTTTTCCCAGCGAAGCTTCAAAGAATTGTACGCTTCCTTTTCCTCGGAAAGCTCTGCGCGCAAGGACTCCAAACGCTCCTTTGAAAGACTGTCCGTTTCCTTTTTAAGCGCCGTTTCCTCTATTTCAAGCTGTATTATCTTACGTCGGAGAAGATCCAGCTCCTCGGGCATAGAATCCAGCTCCGTTTTAATGCACGCGCACGCCTCGTCTATGAGATCTATTGCTTTATCCGGAAGAAATCTGTCGGTAATATATCTGTGCGATAAGGTCGATGCGGCTACTATCGCTCTGTCCTGTATACGCACACCGTGGAATATTTCGTATTTTTCCTTTAATCCTCTCAATATTGAAATTGTATCCTCAACTGTCGGCTCATCTACCAAAACAGGCTGGAAACGGCGTTCAAGCGCAGCATCCTTTTCAATATATTTTCGGTACTCATCAAGCGTCGTTGCACCTATGCAGTGCAATTCTCCCCTCGCAAGCATAGGCTTCAGAATATTTCCCGCATCCATCGCCCCGTCGGTCTTACCTGCGCCGACTATGAGATGAAGCTCATCAATAAACAGTATTACCCTGCCGTCAGAACGCTTTATCTCGTTCAAAACCGCCTTAAGTCTTTCTTCAAATTCTCCTCTGAATTTTGCGCCCGCTATAAGAGAGCCCATATCAAGAGAAAACACAGTTTTGCCCTTCAGACCGTCAGGAACATCACCTCTCATTATTCTTTGTGCAAGCCCCTCTGCTATTGCCGTTTTTCCGACGCCCGGCTCACCTATAAGAACAGGGTTATTCTTCGTTTTTCTTGAAAGTATTCTTATGACATCTCTTATTTCCGCATCTCTTCCTATGACGGGATCGAGCTTTTGCTCTTTTGCTCTTTGAACAAGGTCAGTACCGTATTTATTGAGCGCGTCATACGTCTCCTCGGGCGAATCGCTTGTAATTCTGCTGCTTTTAACACTTGACACGGCGCTTTTGAAGCTCTTTTCGTCAATGCCGTTTTCATCAAATATCCTTTTCAGCTTATCATTAGGGGATTTCAGCATAGCAAGCATTATATGCTCTTGCGATATATAATCGTCCTTTTGCTGCTGCGCTATTTTTTCACTTTTCGAGAGCAACGCTTCGCATTCTGCGGATACGTATATCTTATCGTTTTGTCCGCCTTGAACGCTTACCTTCGGCAGCGATTCAATGATGCTTTTCACGCTCAGAGTTATTTTTTGAACATCAAGTCCCATTTTTTCGAGCAGCGACGGAATAAGTCCCTCGCTCTGAGTCAGCATAGCATAAAGTATATGCTCAGATGTTATCTGTGGATTTCCGTTTTCATACGCTTCGTTTTGCGCAGAGCGTATTGCTTGTAATGTCTTTTGTGTAAAATTCTCACCGTTCATAATAAATTCCTCCTTAAATCAAACACTGTGCATTTTTAAGATATTCAGTATATATCCTTTCAGCATCCGTTGATGAGTATCTTCCCGATACTACCCCCTTCATTACAAGATCAAGGCATTTTATATAATCGGTTATTCCCTGTGCAATAACATTGTAAGACGACTCATTTGCATCAAACAGCATTATCGTACGGGTGAATTTTCCGTCTTCGAGCGAATACTGAATGTTTTTGAAATACTCCGGCTTTATATACTTTTTTTCAAGCGAGTACCAGAATTTAAAAAATTCCTCCGTTATTTCTATAAGACTGTGAGATTGCGTTCTGAAGGTGACGCTCATATCTCCTATAGCCTGCATCTGTGCTTGTCTGTATAGCCTTACGTCATATTTTACTGTCGGGCGGTACTTGTATTCCAGCGTGCTTTTCACCGACATTACAGGGCGGTTCGGCGTCAGGATCGGTACGACGCTTTCGTATGAAGAAAACAGACTCTCCATTTGACGAAAGATGTTTTCTATCCGCATTTCAGGCGTTGTAAGCGAAAGATATTCCGCGAGTATCATATTTATCAGATTTGATCTGTTAGTTCCCTTTTTCAATGCGAGCATATCAATGCCCGAAACCACCGAATCGGAAAGCATTAAGCTGTATAAACTCTTTTGCATATTTGTTTTCCCCTCTTTCTGCAAGCACATTGTATCACGTTTTTTATAATTTGTCAAGCGTTTTATATAAATTTAATTACAAATTATAAAAATTACACACCGTTTTTCTTTTTGTCAAAAATCAAAACTTATATTGACAAAATCTTTTCCGTATATTATAATGTATATAATAAAATACAGGAAGGTTACTGTTATGAATATTGTAAACGCGCGCACACTTGACATTAACAAGCTTTCAGAGTTCTGGAACGAATATGCTCAAAGCGAAATAGTTATCAAAAAATTCTCACCCGAAACGTTTTCAAGACTTTTTCTTGAAGAATATACGGGTGTAAAAAAGGTGGCTTTGGCTATCGTTAAGGACGATAGAATAATAGCTTTTGCCGCAGGCTCGCACAAAGCAGGGCTTGATGTGGGATATATCACATATGTTCTCGTCGATAAGGAGTTAAGAAGACTCGGCATAGGAAAAGCTATGGCGAAGGCAGTCGAGGACGAATTGAAGCAGGTGGCAGACACAGAGCTTAAAAAATACGAGGCTGTTTTCTACAACCCCGTCGGACTTTCCTGGATAGTTCCCGGTACAGACGGACACGATCACCCCGGTATACCCGGAGTTGATATGCTTCAGGGCGGATATATATTTATGAAAAATATAGGATACCGCGATTTTGCATATCAGAATTCATATTACAGATGCCTTGAGGGATTTGAGTTTTCCGAAAAGATAAAGGCAAAAATGGAAAAGGCAAAGGAGCACGGTCTTTCCATTACGTACTATGACAAAAACCGCCACTATGATTTAGAGGAGCTTTTCGATAACCTTAAGAACCCCGGCTGGAAGGCAGCTATTATGAATAACGAAGCAAAAGAAAATCCCCTGCCCCTTCTCGTCGCAGAGGATGCCTCCGCAGGCGATGGCAGAGCAAAGGTGATCGGATTTACAGGACCGCTTACGGTTCAGGAAAGCGGCAGAGGATACTTCGCGGGAATCGGCGTTCATACAGATTACCGTACGTACGGTCTGGGCAGCGCACTGTTCTCATCGCTTTGCTCAGGTCTGCACGATATGGGAGCCGAATTTATGACGCTGTTCACGGGCGAAACGAACCCTGCAAGAAACATTTACGAGTCCGCAGGCTTCAAGGTAGTTCGCTGCTGGGCAGATATGAGAAAAGAAATAAGATAAGAAATAAAAAATGTCCCAAAAGGCTTCTCATAAGGAAGTTTACCGTAGGGGCGACCGATGATCGCCCCTACAAACAAATTTCGGCAGAGATTGTTTTCTTTGCCGATTTTTGTTATAATGATATTGGTGATAAAAATGGATGAACTTAAAAAGAGAAAAACACCGAGATATCAAAGTTTTGATTACAATAGTGTTGGAGTATATTTTATAACGATTTGCACGCAAAATAGGCGAAGCATCCTATCTCGCGTTGTAGGGACAGGCGTCCTCGACTGTCCGCAAATCGAATTAACCCAATACGGAG
>JAZPYO010000051.1:0-38049 GCA_045544195.1 Eubacteriales bacterium | reverse complement strand
TGTCGATATGTCAACTTCGTTGACTCGATATGCTTTCACTTCGTTCAAGCTCGATATATTGTCGCTTCGCGCCAATTCGATATGAGATAAATCCCTCGTTTGCGGAGCAAACATATCGAGCCGTAGGCATATCGAGTTGCGATGGCAACATATCGAAAATCCCGTCAGGGATTTATCTCGATGCGTGATTTGTCCGTTAAGGACATCACACATAATAATGTCAGTTTTTTTGTTTATCGTATCATTTGAACTGAGAATTATACAGCGTACTGTAAAAACCGCCCTTTTCAAGAAGCTCTGTGTGCGTGCCCTGCTCTGATATTTTTCCGTCCTTTACGACTAAGATCACGTCAGCGTTCTGAATAGTTGAAAGACGGTGTGCGATGATAAAGCACGTTTTGTTTTTCATAAGCTCGTTCATAGCCTGCTGAATCTGCATTTCCGTCCGCGAGTCAACATTTGACGTTGCCTCATCAAGTATAAGCATCGGAGCATCTGATAAAAAAGCGCGGGCTATCGTTATTAACTGTTTTTGTCCCTTTGAAATATTCACTCCGTCATCAGACAGGACAGTATCGTATCCGTCGGGCAAGCTCTCTATATATTCATCTATCCTTGCACTTTTTGCCGCATTGTATACCTCTTGTCTTGTTGCGTTTTCCTTGCCGTATACGATGTTATCGTATATCGTTCCGTAAAACAGCCACGTATCCTGCAACACCATCGTATACGCTGAACGCAGAGAGGATCGCTTTATATCAAGCGCGGGGATGTCGTCCATTCTTATCTGCCCCTTTTGCGGATCGTAAAATCTCATAAGCAGATTTATGATCGTTGTCTTGCCTGCTCCCGTGGGGCCGACTATGGCGACAGTCTTTCCTCTTTCCGCCTTCACCGTTACATCTGACAGAATTATCTTATCGTCAGTATATCCGAATGTCACATTGTCAATATCCACATTACCCTTGACATTTTCAAGCGCTGTTGCATTTTCTCTGTCTTTCTTTTCAGGCTCCTCGTCAATTATTCTGAATACACGCTCAGCGGCAGAAAAAGCTGATTGAAATTCGTGGATAATGTTTGAAAACTCATTTATAGGGCCTGCGAATTTTCTGGAATACTGCACAAACTGCGCAACTCCGCCAAGGGAGATAAAAAACACCGTCCCCTCAAGAAATGTTCCGTTCTGCGAGAGCATATACAGTATACCTCCGAATATTGCAACAAGCGTCAAGGATATGTTGTTTATAAGGTTGATCGTCGGAAAAAGCAAGGCTGCATTGTACTCAGCATTGTAGAATGCATCCATGGCGCTGATATTGCGTTCATCAAAGCGTGATGATATTACATCCTGCCTTCCGTACGCTGAAATACTGCGTGCGCCCGTAAGCATTTCCTCGGCATATCCGTTAAGCTCGCCGTACTTTTTCGATCTTGCTCGGAAAAGTGGACGGACCTTTTTAGATCTGTAACGTGTAAATATTATCGAAACGGGTACAGTCAAAACAAATATCAGTATCATAGGCTTTGATATCTGCCACATAAACACAAGAGAGCCGATGACGGTATACGCGCTTGTCATAACCTGTATAAGATCGTGTGATAATGTACTGTTTATCGTATCTATATCGTATGAAAGATGGCTTATTATATCGCCTGTGGCGTTAGTGTCAAAATAGCCCACAGGTAATGTATTGAGCTTTTCGAACACCTGCTTTCGCATTTTGTATACTATTTTCTGACTCAAATGTATCATAATTATCGCAAGTATATACGAAAGAAGCGCAGAAACAACATAGCATAAAAGCATTTTCAGAACATTATCCCATACAGATGCAAAATCAACACCGCCTTCAAGCTCTATTGCGTCAATTGCCGCGCCTGAATATTTAGGCCCCATAAGTGAAAGCTGGTTTGAAAGCAGCGTAAGCAGGACAGCCGGTATAAAAAGCGGCCACAGCTCTATGACATATTTACTCAAACGCAGAAAAATACCCGTTTTCCTTTTCTTTTTTACATTACCCATATTATCAGTCAACGAAAGCACCTCCCATCTGCGAGTCGCTTATTTCCTTATATTCAGCGCAGGAATCCATAAGCTGTGTATGGCTTCCCATACCTATTACATTTCCGTTATCTATAACGAGTATCAGGTCGCAATCCTTTACCGAGCTTACCCTTTGTGCAACGGTTATAGTCGTGCATGACGGCAAAGACGATCTCAAAGCGCCTCTTAAAGCTGCATCTGTCTTATAATCCAGGGCGGATGACGAATCGTCGAGAATAAGTATTTCAGGTCTTGACGCTATTGCGCGCGCTATCAGGATACGCTGACGCTGACCGCCCGACACGTTTGTTCCCTTTGACGATAGCATATGAGAATATCCCCCAGGAAAGGACGATATAAAATCGTGAGCCTGAGCTATTTTCGATGCATTTATCATATCCTCATCTGATATATCACGTCCGAATTTTATATTTTCACTTATCGTATCAGCATAAAGAAATCCGTTTTGCAAAACAGCTCCGAGCATTTTTGTAAGCTCCTTCGTTTCGTATGATCTTACATCCTTGCCATTGATGCGTATTATGCCGCAATCAACATCATAAAAACGCATAAGCAGCTTTATAAGCGTTGATTTGCCGCTTCCCGTTGCGCCGATTATTCCAAGACTCTGCCCTCTTTTAAGCGAAAATGAAACATTATTGACATTCTGTTTTTTGCCAAGATACGAAAACGATACGTTTTCAAACGAAATATGTACGGCTTCATCTCCATTTTTGTCATCCTCTACTTTGGAAAGCTCGCTTTCACATTGCATTACCTGCTGTATGCGGTCGGCAGATGCGGCACATTTTGTATACATCACAAACATTCTTGACAGCGACATCATAGCCATTGATACCAAAGTAAAATACTGCATAAACGCTATGACCGTGGCTGACGAAGACTGCCCCCCTGCAACAAGAAATGCACTCGCGAAAACAACGGCAACTATGCCCAAATTCATAAGCATCGTCATCACAGGGTTTACTATACCCATTATCGTTCCTGCATATCTTTCATCCTTGCAAAGAGCATTATTTACCTTATCATACCGCCTGTTTTCGTAATCGTTTTTGGAAAGCGCTTTTATTACTCTTATCCCCTGTACATCCTCACGTACAACACGCACCATTCCGTCAACCGATCTTTGCACCTGCGCATAAAGCGGAACACCCTTACGTGAAATGCCGTATACCACTATGAATATCAGCGGCAGCGTAGCTATCATAACAAGAGCAAGTCTTCTGTCCATCACAAGAGTAATCGCAATTCCGCCAAGAAGCAAGATCGGTGCTCTGACACCCATTCTTTGCATCATGCCGATAAAATTCTGCACATTATAAGTATCTGACGTAATACGTGATTCAAGCGACGGAACAGTAAAGCGGTCAGTTGCTCTTGCAGAAAGCTGCAACGTCTTAGAAAACAGATCGCGCCGCATATTTGCAGAAAATATCATAGTGACCTTAGCTGCCATACGGTTTGCGACGATATTGCAAACGCAGGCAATTATCGCGCACAGTGCCATAACGCCGCCGTAAAGCAAAATTGCGTTGATATTCTCCGTATTTATTACGTTTTCGAGTATGTACGTAAGTAAAAAAGGAATAATAAGCTCCGCTACAGTCGCCGTGACCTTTATAATAAAGCCTACTGTCATTCTTTTTTTCAAGGGAGCGAGGTAAGACATCATCCACTTCATTGCTCTTCTGTCCTTTCGTTGATTATCATTTTTGCCTTTTCCTGCATTCTGCTGAGGACAGAATAGAACACCTGCATTTCCTGCTCGGTTATCCCCTCTGAAATAAGATGCATCCACTGAATTGATGTATCCTTTATCTCATCTATGACAGAAAGCAGCTTTTCGGTAGGATATACCGAAAACTGTCTTTTATCGGTTTCACATATTTTTTTCGTCACATATCCGTGCTTCTGTAAATGAACGAGTGCCCGCGTGACCGTGCTTTTATTAAGGCAAAGCTCCCGTGCAAGCTCCTCCTGAGAACACCCGGGGTGAGCACATATTGCAAGGGCAAAGGAAAAATGCGCTCCGCATAAGCCTTCGCTTTTTATTCTTTCTGACCTGTAAACTGACTGGCTGCGGCTGATATTATTAAGTGTTTTCATAAATTTCTGCATATTTATCTCCTGTACAGTTGCATTTGCAACAGTTGCATATGCAACGATTTTAACATAATTATCTTCTACTGTCAAGTGCAATGGCATCAAATCATCCGTTTTTTCAGACAGAAGCAAAGAAGAAAGAAAATTTATAAAAAAATTCATTTTCGGTATTGACAAATATACTTTCTTTTTATATAATACTATTAGGTATTTTTGCCGAAAAAATTTTATTTTAGGAGGAAGTTATGAAAAAGACTCTTTCTATGATCATTGTTTGCATAATGATCGTAAGCACACTTGCAGTTTCCGTATTCGCTGCTGACTATGCAGTAGACATCGCTTCTTGCAGCGATGCTGTTGAATTCACAGCTGCAGGCTACACTTCGAAGATCTTTATGTTCAACTATTCTGACGTTAAGTCGATAGGCGAAGTTGATTTTTCGAAGTATGACAGCGTTGTTATCGAGTACAGCTATGACGGTGACAACATGAGAACAGACGTCAACAAAACACCCGCACAGTGCTTTGAAGATGCTGCAGGCAAATGCATCATCGGTTTCACAGCAGGCGACAAATGCTTCGGCTACGCTGATGTTGTTAACCAGGACGCTGTTGATTCCGCGATCGCATACGGCGAGATGGTATGCAACGCAGGTTCTTGGAAGGGCGCTACAAGAACAATGACTCTTGACATTTCCGATGTTGATTACAACGGCGTAACAAAGATGTCCGTTAACAATCCTTGGGGTACTCAGGTAGTTATTTCTGCCGTTACATTCCTTGAAGCCGGTTCAACAGGCAACGAAGGCAGCCCTGACACAGGCGATGCATTCATCGTAGTTGTAGCTGCAACTGCAATGATCGCTTTGGCTGGCGTTGTTGTTTCAAAGAAGGTAAGAGCGTAATTTATAGCTTACGCAAATAAAAAAACGAGGTGTTAACACCTCGTTTTTTTGTTTTGTTTATGACATTCTTCCGATCAGCGCAGGGCCGTTTTCCTTAAGCCATTTGTTCCACTTATGATACTCGGGATATGTATTCAGCACGTGAAAATAAAACCGTTTGGAATGGTTCATTTCTTTTCTGTGGCAAAGCTCGTGTACAATAACAGCATCAAGTACCTCATCAGGCGCAAGCATCAGAAGACAGTTAAAGCTCAGATTTCCTTTACTGCTGCAGCTTCCCCAGCGGCTTTTTTGATTTCTCACCGTTATTTTGCCATATGTCACGCCGATCGCTTTTGCGTAATGCTCCACCTTTTCGGGAATTACCTGACACGCCCTATCGGCAAGGCGCTTTATTTCCTCATAAGTCAGCTTCTCGCAAGGTGCAGGTATACTTTCAAGGCGTTTATTTATCCATTCAATATGACTCTGTACGAAATTTTCTATATCTTCATTGCTGATATATAGCGGTGCTTTGACTGTAACGCAACCGTTTTTCACCTGCAAGGAAACTGTTTTTCTGTCGCTTCTGATAACTGTATATTCCATATCAATCGTTTGAGGAATCGATGCACGCGTCTATTACAAGAACTACCGCAAGGGCAGCTACTGTATCCACGCCCTGACCGAACGATATTTTATATGAATCTCCGAGTGTGAACCACTCTTTATTCACCGATGCTACAAGACTGCCGTTTTTCGTTATATCGTAATCGTGAGCAAAAAAGTCACCTGTGACAATCCAATCAAGTCCGACAACATCGTAGCTTTGAGAAAAAAACGCAATCTTTTTTATCACCCGGCAAATATGTACGCCTCTGACGTATACGTCATACTTGGGCAAAAAGGTAAATACCTTTTGCTCTATATACGCGATCTCATTACCCGATGTATCGTAAAGATGAAGTCTTTTACCGAGAGTGAACACCTCACCCTTTACTGTATATACCTCATTTCCGTTAACATCGTATATAGAAAATTTATCTCCTATCGTAAATACCTTTTGTTTAATGTAAAGCATAGTACCGTCCTTTATAAGATATCATATCTGCTCGTCGCTTACCGATATAAGCAAAAGTCTCCTGTCAAATCCACCGCGTTTTTTCAGCTTTTCAAGGCGTATTTGCTCAAGCTGCGTCTGTGTATATCCCCGTGCCTTTGCGGCGGCATATACTACCTCAAGAAGATCTGCAAGCTCCTGTACGCTTCCGTCTTTGTAATACTCACAAAGCTCCTCATTCAGCTTTTCATCTATTTTTTTAATGTATTCCTCATCATCGAGAATTGAGGTACTGCACATCTGTCCGTTTTCTTCGATGATGGTCGGAATATTATCTCTTACGAGCTTATTATATATTTTCAATGGCAAAAATATCACCCTCTTTTTTCTGCCTGTTATATGGACTTGGACTCGGTTCATAAAGCGGTCTGCTATTCAAATTCTCCGCGAAGAACATCAAGCTGTATGCCATGCCCCTTTTATTTCAGATCACACCGAGGTCTGTGAGCTTTTGCAAAAATTTTTCCGTATCCTGTTCAGCCGTGGATCTGTCAACATCGTACTCGTTCAATACAGCTTCAACTATTTCTTCCTTTGTCTGCGCCTGCGGCAAAATATCCCATATAAACGATCCCAATTCATTCAGAACAAAAAGCCCCTTTGATTCATAGACCGTCTTACCAACGGGAACAAGTATCGTTTCTCCCGCGATCTGCCTTTGAATGAGCTGCTTTTTAATTTCCATTATTCATTATCCTCTTTTCCAAAACGCTCTGCATATATCTTATGCGTAAGGTCTATAGTAGCATCCGTCATCTGACAAACATATTCGGGCACTTTATCAAAGCATCCCGTTTCAGTATAGCATACCGCTGCGCAAGAAAAGCATGCTCCTTTTTTCGGGCACGATACACATTCAGGCGGCAAATGTATTTTTTTAGTTTCCGCTTTTATATATTCCCACGCATTATCAAATCCCACCTGCAAGGGATATACTGATGGACACGGCATCATACCGCAGGACTGCATTTTACCGTCCCATGTGACCCAGAACGACGATGTTCCTGCCCTGCAGCCTACGCCCTCATCTATATCGCTGCTGCACTCATCACGTTCAGTATCGCGAAGACTCATCAAATTTTTCACTCTTTGCTTGAAGGTCTCATCATCAAACCGCAAAGCGTCCCATCTGAGCGTACACTCCGCCGCTTCAACGGGTGTCAGCCGTTCATTTACACCGAATTTTCCGCCGTTTATTCTTACCGGCGGATACATATAGCTTACCGCCTTTGCAACTACACCGAGCTGCTCAGCAGTACGGAATATCTTTTCTATGTCTTGCTCGTTATGCTGTGTTATGGAAACATTCAAACGCACATCAACTCCTGCGTTCTTCAAGGCTTTTATATTTTCAAACACCTGATCGTACATTGCAATACCGCACATTTTTTTGTACGTTTCATTGCATCCGCCATACAGAGAAATATTCAGCCGTGCAGGCGGATCGGAAAGCAGCCTATCCAGAATACTGCCGTTTATCATTGAGCCGTTACTGTTTATAGACACGAGCAGACCCATTTTTTTCATAGCAGAATATATTTCGAAGAAATCATTTCTCAAAAAAGGCTCTCCGCCGGTGATGAGTGCGAATATCATTCCGCGGTCAGAGGCACTCTGCGCGATGCTTATCCACTGCTCCGCAGTCAGCTCATTTTTCATAGCTTCTGCATCTTCGCTGCTGTTATGAACATAGCACATAGGACAGTTAAAATTACACCGTGAGGTCAATTCAAAGCTTCCGCTTATGGGCAAGCCAAGTCTTCTTCCCTTGCTGTGAAAATACGTGGCTAAATACGGTTCGGTTATCTTCTTTTTCAATTCTATCTCCTCACATCTTGACAGAGTAATGCTCTGAAAGCTTTTCTTGCAATATATCAACCGCCGCCTCGTTCGGCAGACATTCCAGATGAAATACAGGAACAGCGGACAGCGTTGTATTCAACGCATCAACACATACGGCAACGTCTTTTTTATTCCACACATTGACAGAGCATCCCTGATATATCTTTTTAAATGCATCAATGCCCTTTAAATACGATATTCTGTTCTGCTTTCCCTGCGACAGATATACTATCGCTAAAACAGGTGCATTTACGTTTTTGCCGACGCCTGAGCTTCCCGAAAACGGTATTCCGTATGCATATATACCTTTATCAGTCGCCATAACAACAGCCCTGTCGCCGTTTACCAGCTCGGCAGACCTGTGTTTCACCCACAGATCTGCTTGCGTTGATTTGCCTGTGCCCGACGGTGCGGTAAACAGAATAGCCTTGCCGTTGTGAATTATATATGACGCGTGTAATATGTATCCGCCGTTTTCGATCACATCATGGTCTATCTGCAGACAATTCAAAACTGTCTTTGGCGTAAGATGCCTGTCACAGCTACGTTTTAATTCGACGTTTTTTTTGTTATTGAAGCGGTGTATACGCATAACTGCATTTGCAAAGCAGCCGTTTATACAACCCTCATACCGTATTTCTCCTCCGTCAGTACTGTAAACGAGCTTATCGTCGGAGCTGAATATTAACTCGCCGCAAGGCTCTGAAAGCTCAATGACTGAATTAAACGCAACTGTACAGCTTTCATCTGACGGATCGGTCACATATTCGGAAAGCACGCCGTCATCTTGATACATTATACTGTCATCCGCAACAACACGATATACCGTACCGGCTATTGAATAAAACCGTTGCATCACTTCTTTACCTCTGTGACGGTCAGAACCTTACTTGAAGCAGGGGAAAAGTGTCCTGCCTTAGACTGCACGGTCTGACGCGCCTTTATTCCGCCCGAAACCGTTATTCTGTACGTTATTCCGCCGTAAAACATATCGTTTGCATAATTCTTGTAGCTTATGACCACATCTGATGTAATATCCTTATCTGAAATATTCGTCACATGCAGATATCCGTCTGTGCCGCTTACGGTAAACACATCGTCACAAACACTCATTTTTTCCTTAAAAAACGTCACGTTTCCCAATCTGTAATCATCGGGCAGCTTTTCAAGCGACAGAGTTTTGTTTTTTTCCAAAAGAAGCACGGACTGCCCTGACGGAATATTCGTCGCTGTGAACGAGGCGGTAAAATCACCGTAATCGAGAAATACCTCCGCATATTGAAGATCGCTCGAATTTTCATTACAAAGAACGATCGCAAGGGCGTTATTTATTTCCTCATTGCTTCCGTCCTCAAAAAATACGCCGTCATATTCCCCGACAAGCGTCAGCTTAAGTCCGCTTCCGAGCATTATGTGGCTTTCATCGTTTTCCTGCCCGGGAGGCTGTATCTGTCCGTCATCTGACGAGCATTTCACAACGAGCAACGCAACGATCACACAAACGGCGATCAAAGCAAGTATCCCCGCACATATATATCCTGTATTTTTTTTACTACTTCTTTTCATCACACTGACCTTTAACAAAAAAGTGCGGAGTACAACCGCACTTTTATAATACCGTTACGAATTTTATATGCTGTAGGTGCAAGTTTACAAATATAAACGCAAGATAAGACAATGAGCAATATCAACTAAGCTCATACATCATAACCAAGCATACCCATTCAATATCTCAGCATACTGTTTTGTAATACTGACAAATGAATACACACTTAAAGTATACGAAATTCATTTTAATTTATTGTGTCGCTATTATGTTCTATTTGGAAACTTTAATAAGCGACACTTTAATATCATCTCAGAGCAGCTCGCTGAGTGCCAGCATAACAAGAGCTACTATTGCTATTGCCATGCCTATAGCGTGTCTTCCGCTTATACGCTCTCTGAACACGGTCATAGCGATAACTACCGACATCATCGTAGTGCCGCCATTTTGTATCGGAAACAGAAATGCGCTGGGCAAAACACCTGAAAGATAAAGATTCACAATATTAAGAAAAGCAATAAATATACCGCATATGACCGTTAAGAACAAAAGTCTTTTCAGCTTTATCGGTATAAGCACATCAGTTTCGTGAAAATGCTTTTTTTCCGAATAATGCTTAAGAATATAGCTTACCGCGCAAAGCACAGCGGCGGTAACAAATGCTACTGCAAGGAATGCGCCTGTCTGATCGGAATAAGCAGATTTTTGCTGTATTTTTTGCATAATTCCGATAGAGCCTACGAATAAAAAGGCAAAAAAGCAAAATATCAGCCATTTAATGCTCTTTTTCTTTTGATTTTGCTGCTTATCGGTAGAAAAATATGCAGCAACTATCATAAGAAACGTACCTATCACCTTCCATACAGAAAGAGGCTCACCCCAGATGATATATCCTGAAAACGCAGGAAGTATCATCGATGAGGTTATCAGAAGTATCGTGAACGACATAGGACCGCAATTCAAAGCGTTGAGCTTGAATATACCGCTCAGCGCCGTTACCGTTCCGAAAAGCATACCGAACAGAACCGTAAAACAGGATACCTTCATTCCTGATACAAGTCCTACAATAAGCAAAACTATTGCGGCTACCGAATATATAAGCGTATTCACCTTATAGTTATCCGACTGTCTTCTTACGGCTCTTTTGCCAAAGTAATTGTAAAATGACGAATATGCAACGTTTGCGCACACCGACATAGCAAGTAGCAAGTAATTCATAAACTAACTCCGCAGATCGTCCTTAAACGAACAATTTTTATGTCATAAAATTCAGTAAAACTACATTTTTCGCACATTTTCCTTGTATTTTATGACACACCGCCGTATACTTTATCACATATATATAAACTTTTAAAGTACAATTTGATAATTATTTTATCAAAAATAACGCGCAAAAAAACCGCCAATGGCGGTTTTTGCTTTAATAAACGGATATTCTGTTTATTTACGTCTGTCCTTCAATGCCTTTACTACCATCGACGAAAGAGCAAACAAGGCAATTACGTTAGGTATTACCATAAGGTTATTGAACATATCCGCAAGCTCCCATACAAGATCGTTTGACAAAAGCGAGCCTGCAAATATAAATGCTATTGCAATTACGGAATAAACGACCGTTGCTTTCTTTCCGAAAAGATAATTTACGTTTATCTTACCGAAGAAATTCCAGCCGATAATAGTTGAAAATGCAAAGAACAGCAAGCAAACTGCAACGAAAGCGCTTCCAAGCTTATCACCGAATACGGTCGAAACGGCGTGCTGCATCATGTTATTCTTTGTAAAAACATCACCATTACCCTCAGCCAGAGGTCCGCCTCCTGCATAAAGAGTGGATATAACAACGAGTGATGTCATAGTAAGAACTACAAACGTGTCGATAAACACGCCTATCATAGCAACAACGCCCTGATCGTGAGGCTTTTCTACCTTCGCCATTGCGTGTGCGTGAGGGGTTGAGCCCATACCTGCTTCATTTGAGAACAATCCGCGTTTTGCGCCCTGACTTATCGCCGCCTTGAATGCCATTGCAACGCTTCCTCCGATGATGGACTGCGGCTGGAAAGCATATTTGAATATCATTCCGAACGCTTCGGGAACATTTTTAATATTTACTGCCAGAACTACTATACCAAGTATAATATAAAGCACCGCCATAATAGGAACGAGCTTTTCCGTCACGGAAGCTATCCTCTGTATGCCGCCGATAAATATGAATGCGGCAATTACCGCAACGGCTATACCGACCGTCCATGCGGGAATGCCGAATGCCTCGCTGCAGTTTTCCGCTATTGAGTTTGACTGAACCATACAGCCCATAAAGCCGAGCGCCAAAATAAGTGCAACTGAGAAAAATCCTGCAAGGAATTTGCCGAACCTGCCCTTAAATGCTGTTTTGATATAATATACAGGGCCGCCCTGCACCGTGCCGTCGCTCGAAACAACACGTGTTTGCTGAGCTAAAACAGCCTCGGCATATATCGTTGCCATACCGAAAAATGCGATCACCCACATCCAGAATATAGCGCCCGGACCGCCTATGAGTATAGCGCCGCACGCACCGACGATATTTCCCGTTCCGACTTGAGCCGCTATTGCAGTAGCCAATGCCTGAAACGACGATATTCCGCCGCTTTGCTTTCCGCCTCTTAAGCTGAAATTACCGAAAACCTTTTTCATACCCTCGCCAAAGCAGCGCACCTGCACAAAGCGAGTACGTATCGTGTAAAAAAGACCGATACCTAAGAGTAAAACGATAAGTATGTAGTCAGACATATACGCATTTATCGTCTTAACTACATTTAAAACTGCGTCCATTTAAAACGCCTCCTTAATAAATAAAAAAATCCGCTGATATACAGCGGCAAAAAGAAAAATGCGGTCAAGAAAAAATCACTTCCGACTGCTCTGTCCTTTTGCCTGAGAGATTCGGCTGTTGCCTTGCACCTTCGGCACCCTTTCGGGATTCTCCAGAGCTCCTCCGCTTACGGTCTTTTACAAATTCCGAAAGCATCAACGGTTCCAATCGAGTATTATACACTATATTTCAAAATTTGACAATAGGCACTATTCATAAAAAAATCAACTCTTTTTTATGCATTAACAACAATACAGTTTGCTCGTTTTTTAAAATAAAGCTGTGGACAAAAGCGCTTTTATGTGGTATACTCAAGGTGTTAATATTTTGTAACACGTTTCAAGGAGTAAGTATGATAGTAAAGCAGTACATAAAGGATTTTGAAAAGCTCGGCTTCGGACTGTTCGTTCATTTCGGCGTATACAGCGTTATAGGCAAAGGCGAGTGGGCTAAGGGAATATTTGCAATTCCCGATGAAGAATATGCAAAATACGCATCACAATTCATACCTGATGAGGATTGGGCAAAGGAGCTCGTTGCAAAAGCAAAAAAGGCAGGTGCGAAATACATAACGATAACCGCCCGTCATCACGACGGATTTTCGCTGTACGATACGTGCGGTCTTAACACATATGACACCGTACATTTCTGCTCCAGAGATCTTATCCGTGAATTCACAGATGCCTGCAACGAGGGCGGCATCGTTCCGTTTTTCTATCACACTCTTCTCGATTGGCACCAGGCGTCATACGAAAACGATTTTGAAAGCTACCTTGAGTATCTCAGAAAAAGTGTACAGATACTTTGCACAAGGTACGGCAAGATCGGCGGAATATGGTTTGACGGTATGTGGCACAAGCCAACGCACGATTGGCAGGAGGATGCCCTTTACGGTATGATACGCAAATATCAGCCCGACGCTATGATAATAAATAATACGGGACTTTCCGCAAGAGGAGCTTTGGGACATATCGAGCTTGACAGCGTTACGTTTGAACGCGGCAGGCCACAAAAGATCAACACGGAGGATGCTCCTAAATACATAGCAAGTGAAATGTGCCAAACGCTTGCAAGCCATTGGGGATACGCTGAGTATGATCTTTCGTACAAATCTCCCGCTGAGATCATAACAGATCTTACAGCATGCAGAAAGTGCGGAAGCAATTTTTTGTTGAACGTCGGTCCTATGGGTAACGGAAAGCTCAGCTGCATTGACAGTGCGATACTTGACGTTGTAGCGAAATGGACACAGATAAACGGACAGATAATTTCCGCATCACCGCTTGATGCAGGTGTAGAAAGCAGCAGCGACGATTTTATGCTGCAGGGTGATGACTGCTATTATCTTCTTTGCAACGGCTTGCCCATGGTAGCCGACCCCAACGTCGTTTTAGCAAGTCAAAGCGCCGATTACGATGTGAAATTCACAACTGACAAAAAAATAAAGAAAATATTCTGGCTTGACAACAACGAGGAGCTTGTCTTCACACAGGAAAACGGCAAGGTAACACTTCGCAAAACACCGTTCGGCTACGGAAGCAGTCTTGTTGTAAGAGTGGCTAAAATACTTTTCTGATAACAGATATAAAAATAAAGGTAGATACATAGCACTTTTCTATGTATCTACCTTTTTTATATGAAATTAAATATCGTATTTAGCCAATATCTCGCTCGGTGTTTTTCTGAGCAAGGACAGTATCGGCAATATACCGCAGATAATGCACACAGCATAAAGTATTATCAGTATAGCTATTGCATACCACACAGGATAGAAGAATACCTGTGACATAAGCGAAGATGAGCTTGTGCACATTATAAGAAATATGCTTGAAAGCAGATATCCGACAAATACAGTACATACAGCAAGGATATTTGCCTCAACGAAGAATTTGTACGAAAGATTCTTTTTCGTCACACCTATCGCTCTGTATATACCGACCTCTTTAATTCTGTTCATAAGCGACGAGCGCATTATAAAGTACATACAAACGCTCATAATAACGAGTACGACTCCGATAGTAATAATTCCCGCTATCATACCCGATATATTTTCTTTAGTCACGCTTTTGAAAATATCATTCGGTGTTACAACTGCTGAATCGTACGGCGAATACTTGTATTGCGGCAATGATGAAAAATTATCCTTCAGCCAGTCTTCAGTCACACTTGTATCGTTTGAATGAAGCATTACGTACGAGCCGTTCAATTCTGCTGAAAACTCAACGTTTACTTCCTTATCGTAGCCTTCGTTATAATAGTAATACTTATTCATCATAGCCACTTTGTGAGTTTCTCCCACAAGCTTTGATGCCTTAAGAAAATCATCATCGTTGAGTATGCAGCGCGTATCACCACCTATAAGATCCACGTTGGTCATATAGTATTCATCACTATATATATTCACAAGGTTAGAGATCTTATCGTATTCTTCCTTCATTTCCGATTCGAACTCATACAGCTTATCGTAGGGCGGATAATTGCCGTACTTTTCCTTATACTTGACCATCATCATATACTCGTAATCACCGAGGATCTGATACTTGATATCGGCAATATTCTTTTTAAAATATATCCACAGCTCAATGCTTTGGTCTACTGCGTATCTTTCAGCCAGATATCTATCGGATTCTGCGTAAAAATACTCAAAATACTTATAGTAATCATTGAGCATTGCCTCATCAAGATATTTATAATAATTCTCTTCCTCTTCGGAAATGCCGGGGTGAGCTTCCTTTACGGCATTTTTGAAAAACTCATCTCGTTCGAGCTTTTTTATACCGTTTTCAGTAAGCCATGTGCGATAATCAGTAGACGGTATGATCACTTTTTCCACCTTAAACGGCAAGCCGTTTATTTTTACCGTCTCTCCTGCGCTCGGAAGCTGTCTTTCATCGTACATTCCCTTTACGATGACGGTAGTGCCGGGCTGAACCTTAAGTGAAAGGTTTTTGTCGGAAACAAAATATGAATTGGAATTTTCAACCGATCTTTTTGCAATCGCCGATTCCGTAAGATATACCGCAGTTTCGCTTGACTTTACAACACCGGCAATTCTGAAAATACTTCCCCTGTCTCTCGAGATCAATCCCACAAGGTCTCTGTATTCGGATATATATCCGAGCGATGACGTTTCGAGCAGCTTGTCAGCGACCTTGCTCGTTATTATCATTTCATCATCGGAAATACCCGTATTCTTTCCTGCTATAACTGTAAGATCCTTTGCAAGAGACTCAGAAAGAAACGATGCCGTAGCAGTCAGCCTGCCTGCCGAATACGTTTCAAACGTTTCAAAAGCTCCGCAGGAAAAACTCAATTCTTCATTCTTAAGATCGGAAACAGGCGTAGTTGATATAAAATCTATTCCGTTTTCACCGTTCTGCGCGGCATTATAGAGCTTTTGAGAAACCTCTCCGTCAGAGGTATAAACGTAATAAACATTATGATTATACATATCAGAAGCATTCAGCATATCGTCTATCGACGTACCGAATACAGCGCTCATAAACACCATAGTCAACGAAAACACTGTCATACATCTGCGTAACAGCTTAGAGCTTTTTTTATTATTTTTGAAATTAGCTACAAAGCCTGACTTAAGAGAATCCGCAAAGGAAAACAGCTTTCCGTGATTTTTGCCGTTTATTGGCGGCAGGGCTGACATATCTATATTTTCTGTATTCAGCTCCGCTTTCGCCTTTTCCTTATACACTCCGTAATCGAGCTTTACCTCGCTCGTGCTGTCAAGAACGTGAACGCTCGGATCGTCAACAGACAAATACAGCTTGCCGCCGTTATTTATTATCTTTATCGAAACAGGCTTATCAGATGCGTTTCCGTAATATTCCACGCTGACATCAGAGCTTTTTATTTCTCTTTTTTCAAGCTCACCGAGATAAATAGTGTTTTTATCCCTTGCTTCAAAGCCGTATGCCGAATCGTTTTGTCTTACATTTGTTATTTTGCCGTCCGAAAGCTCTATTACCGTATCGCAGTAATAGTCAACAAGATTTGCCTCGTGCGTAACTATAAGCACAAGATGGTCACGTGATATTGCTTTAAGCAGATTCATTATCTTGACGGTGTTCGTTTCATCAAGATTTCCCGTAGGCTCATCGGCAAGAATGATCTTAGGATTCTTTACTATCGCGCGTGCAATTGCTATACGCTGCTGCTGACCGCCCGAAAGAGTATCGGGAGTACGCTTTTTGTATTTTTCCATATCGACGTTTGCAAGCGCGGCACACACACGACGTTCTATCTCATCTTTATCAGTAACACCGCAAAGCCGCAAGGCGTCAGCCACATTGTCAAAGCACGATTTAGATTTATTAAGGTTATAATTCTGAAATATATATCCTATGTACTGATTACGCAAAACGTCAGTGTTCTGACTGATGCTTTTCCCGAATATCTCAATACTGCCGCCTGAAAACTTATCAAGACCGCCTATAACGTTCAGAAGCGTTGTTTTTCCGCATCCGCTTTTTCCGAACATTGCAACCATTCCCTTTTCGGGAAGCTGCAGAGTAACATTATTGATAACATGAAGCTGGTTTTGCTTGCCCTTGTTGAAATATTTGTTGATGCCTTTGATATTTATCATTCTGTCTGACCTCCCTTCAAGGATTTCTTAACACTCTGTCCGAACAGCTTTTTGACCTGCTTATACGTCGTTCTCGCCGTAAGCAAAAGCATACCTAAGAATATCAGGGCGAACTGCCACGGATACAGATACATGAAAAATTCATTCAGAACGGGATTTGTAAATACGAATATTGCGGCAATTACCGTGAGCAGATATGCAGGCATCAGCGATATAAGCATTCTGACATACATACCTATCTTTATGACCTTTACGGATATACCCATTGAACGCATTATTGCCATATCATTCTTGAACGCAAGAAGCGTGCGGCTTGAGCAAAGATACACAAAGAATGATAAAAATACTATCGTCAGTATCCATACAAATACGCCCGCAAATGCCACAAGTATTCTTAATATGATCTCTAAGATCTCAGGAGTGTATGTAGTTGTTGACGGAACAGCGATATATCCCTTATCCGATATTTCCGCAGATGCATTTTCCGCCTTTTTATCGTTTTCGAAAAACAGAGAAAACTGTGTGTAAGAATCTGAAAGCACCGAATTTGCAATGGATTTCAAAGCATCTGCGCTTATGTATACAGTATTATTGTCACGGTTTTCTATATTAACGCTTGACGGATCAACAAAGCATTCTTTACCGAAGGTCTTTGAAAACGATTGTGCAACAGATGAGGAAACAGATGAATAATAATCATACTTATAGTACGAGAAATTGAGTGTAAGCGACGGAGAAAAGCCTTTTTCTATCCTTCCTGGATAATATATCTGATCTCCCTTTAACTCAAATGACGGAATTATCATAAGTCCGCCGGCTGTCAAAGACATCTGCTTGCCTTGTTCATTCGTTGCAGTAAGCGTTGATGACGGATAATTATTCACCAGAACGAATGTAATCGATGTAACGGTATCAAAGCCCTCCTTTGTAAGAAGGCATTGCGGTTCAAGATTGTTATCGTAGTAATACTTTATTCCCGTAATTTCAAGACGAAGGTCTGATACAAGGATATGATCGTTCTTTAATTCATTCTTTCCGAAGACGTCCTGATAATATATAGGCAGATACAGGAATACCTCGTTTTCCTTTTCCGGATACGAGCCTATAATATCGTTACCGTAATCTACTCCGTATACGAAATTTGCAGTAAAATACTCGTAATCATTCAAGTGAGGCGTGCTTAGTGCCATTCCGCGGCCCTCATCCAAGAGATGATCGTATCTTATGTATGTTTCAGCACCGTACTGTTCTGCAAGAGCCTTTATTTCCTCCTCTGTCGGCACAGAGCCGTCACGCTTTACGGTAATTACTCTGCCGTCGATATGCTCGAACATATAGTCCTTTTCAAAGAACATCATCATATCGCTTGATGATGAGGTTATAGTCGCGATCCCGAGCGTGCCCAAAAAAAGCAAAATGCACAAAAACAAAGACAGGCGCGGCTTTGATGTGAATATCGCCTTACCGAGTGATATTCCGTTTTTGATATCACGTCCTTTTGCGCGGGTCTTGACGCTTTTTTTATCATTCTGCGCTATGCTTTGTGCGTATGACAGTTTTTGATCGCTTTCGATCTCACCGTCAAAAATTCTTATATGGCGTGTTGCATAGTCCTGAACCTGCTCAAAGTTGTGGGTAACTACTATAAGCAGCTTATCCTTTGAGACTTCTTTCAATAATTCGATTATTTCCTTTGAGCTGACCGAATCGAGATTTCCCGTCGGCTCATCTGCAAGGATTATGGGGCTGTCCTTAGCAAGCGCTCTTGCAATAACCGTCCTTTGCTTCTGACCGCCTGACAGCTTGCTTCCCTTATGCTTTATATGCGATGACAGACCTACTCGGTCAATAAGCTCAAGAGCTCTTTTACGTCTTTCCTTACGGTCATCTATATTCATCAAGGCAAGCTCAACGTTCTGCAGAACTGTAAAGCTCTCAATGATGTTGTAATCCTGAAATATAAAGGAGATATAATCTTCCCTGTATTCCTCCCATTCGGGCTGTAAAAAATGCGACGTGGGCTCGCCGTCCACGTACATTTCGCCCTCCTCGTACGTATCCATACCGCTGATGACGTTCAAAAGCGTCGATTTACCCGAGCCCGATTTACCTGTAACGGCAACGAATTCTCCTTTATCAAATGTGAGGTTAACACCTCTGATACCGACTGAAACGTTACCCTCGGACACATATATTTTTCCTATATCCTTAAGCGAAAGTAATGCCATATGCTCCTCCTTGTTATATTTTCATATATAAAGCCGTATAATTATCAGAAAGGTTTCATCTATAAATTAATTTGTATGATAAATATATCATACATTATTTAAAATTGCAATAGCATATCACATTAAGATTTAATTAAAAAAACAGATCGGGATATTCCCGATCCGTTTTTTTAATTAAAGTGAGTTGATCTTCAGTGTGAACTGGCTCTTTTTTCTCGCAGCGGCATTCTTGTGCATAATGCCCTTAGCAACCGCCTGGTCGATCTTCTTAACAGCGTTCTTGTAAGCTTCGAAAGCTGCAGCCTTATCGCCTGCCTCAAGAGCTGCATCGTACTTCTTTACAGCGGTCTTAAGGGAAGATTTGAGCATTTTATTGCGAAGAGTCTTCTTTTCGATGATCTTAACGCGCTTTTTAGCTGATTTGATATTCGGCACGATCTGTAACCTCCTGAAAAATTTTGTGCTATTAATACACATGACCTGAGAGGACGTCTATGCATTAATACTAAAGCACCCGAATAGATACCTTATACGGCGTGTATTATACCACATATTTTCTGAATAATCAATACCTTTTTTTAATTTTTTTCGTTTTTTTCAGTATTTTTTTCGCTTTTGAATAAGATATTTTGAAATATCGACTGCTTTGATGATTTATATGTATTCTTCATCTGACAAGGTGTGTGTTTTACTCGGTGAAGTACGCATTTGTCTTCTCGCTTTGAAGATATAATACGCACCTATACATATAACGAGCAATGCAAGGCAGACCGATATTGAAATTATCATTGGGACAAACGATGCATTTTCATTCAAGAACCGCACATTTGACAATGTCATTGAATAATTTCCGCCGTCCTTTTCCGAATGCGGCTTTATGCGTATCTTCATACTTTGCGCGCTGTTCCCCGTCAACGCAAGGAAATCCGATATATCGTAAGTCAAGGTCGATATTTCTGTTACGGGTATTTGGGATACACCCTCGAACACGATAGATCTTCCCACAGCATCAACACCCTTCATAAGTATCATCACGTCTGCATATTCTGTATTTTCAGGCGCATTCACTGCTATATCGAACGACACGTAACCCGTTTTTGAAAGATGTGTATCCGTAAGCATACGGCACACGCCTCTGTACTCACGCACATCTGTATTATACGTCTGACAAACGAGCTGACCGTATTTTCCTTCGCCTTGCGACGTTACGCTTTTTGCGTTATCCGACGGATAAAATCCGCACACTCCGTCAGAAAAATCAAATATTACCGTATCGGGACGGTTGATATTGGAAATTGGCAAGCCCGTCAGAACTATACGCTTTTCCTGATCGGCGGTGTGGTCTTTTATGATATCGGTATAAGATGATATGCCCAGAATTGATGTATACGGCGCTGTTACCGAATTTGACATATCGGTGTCAATGCTTTCAAATACTCTGTATATTTCCTTTTTTTCGTCCGTCATTCCGAGTGAATCGTCCTTTGACGTGTAAAGGCCTGAGTTTTTACATACATCATTTTCGGAATCAACGTGCGATGAATAAATAAACGCTTCAACGCTTGCCATACTCTCGCAGGTATAATAAGCAAGAGCATATGCTGCTGCTTGTTTTTTCTGCTCTGTCTGAGTATTATTCCCCGAAGAAAAGGCGCACGATGAAACTGTAATTTTCCGCTTGTTGCCGTTATAAAGAAGCTCATCATCCGAAAGGAACGAGTCAAGAACAGAAATGTTCTTCATCGTCACAAACGGCGTTGACTGATGCATATCGGCCTTGTCCTCACGCCAATATTCCGTACACTGTATATCCGCATTATAAAGCTCCGCGGCAAGCGACCAGCCGAGATCTCCGTACTGCTTTATATTACCGTTAAACAAGGTTAAAAATTCCTTTGCCGAATAATCAAGCATTGAATCGGGAGATATATCACGAACGGGAGTATTATAGCATCCGTTCACAGAAACGTACACCTTTGCATTTGCATACGTATTTTTAAGCGCCATATATGCACAGCGGAATGCTCTTGCATATCTGTCAGTGTACTCCTTTACAGACATTTGACCTGAATAATTTGTAAAACGGTTTGAGTTTACGCAATTACCGATGATATAGCTGCCTGCAAAGCCGAATTTTCCGTCCTCAACAGAATATCTGCCTGCAAGAAACGTCATCGCGGAATACAGATATTCGCCTCCGTCATCAATTCCCAGCCCATAATATTCCGCATTTTCAGAGGTACTTGTGCAATACAGCTTTTTTGCATTTTTACCCGTAGCTTCATCAGGCGGAGTAAGGACTGCCTGAAGATAAACGTTTATGCCGCTATCGGACATCACCTTTATTTTGTGATCAAGGGAATTCACATAAGTATCGTCGAAATAGTACGTTTTACTGTATATGCTTACGGTATGCGATGATGATGTATCGTCGCTTATCAGCTTATTAAGCTCAACATTTATGACAGTATGGCATACACCGAGCTGCTGAGAATCGCTTATCAGCCGTATATCAAGACCTTTTTTCGAATGCGCCGACGGATAGTTAAAGGTATCGCCCGCAAGCTGAGTGTCTGACAGACAGACAGGCTCTGTAAGCCTTTCATATCCGTCTGATGTTTTTCTGCCGAGATAAAACGGTGAATACATATATTCACTGCCAAGAATATCAACACTTGCATTTCCGCTTGACACATCAACATCCGTAAGCACCGCACGGTCACCCGTGCCGTGAACAGACATTACTATATCGGCATACTCAGCATCTATGTAAGATGCATTCCAAACAATGTTCAGAGCCTTGCCGTCTTTATGCAAAACGACCGTTATTCCCTTTCCCTCTGCAACTGAGACCTGCTCGGATGCAATTACGGTGAGGGAAGGAAGAATAACGGTCAATGCTAATATAAAGGACAAAGCAAATCTGCTTATACCCTTAAAATGCATATTACTGAGCCGCTTTTACAATAGCGGTAAAGTCGGGAACCTTAAGCGATGCGCCGCCGATAAGTCCGCCATCAACATCAGACATAGCCAAAAGCGCTTCCGCATTACCTGCATTCATAGAGCCGCCGTACTGGATCGTGAGCTCGTCTGCATCAGCCTTTGTATAAAGATCTGAAACTACATTACGGATTATAGCACATACCTCATTTGCCTGATCTGCAGTTGCAACCTTGCCTGTGCCTATTGCCCATACAGGCTCATATGCGATTATGACCTGCTTGAGCTGCTCTGCGCTTATGCCCATAAGAGCGACCTTTGTCTGCATTGCGACGATCTCCGCTGTAATGCCCTGCTCACGCATATCAAGCGTTTCGCCAACACATACGATAGCGGTAAGACCTGCATTGATAGCCGCCTTTGCACGAAGATTTACCGTAATATCGGTCTCACCGAAATACTGACGGCGCTCGCTGTGACCTACGATAACGTACTTCACGCCTGATTCAACGAGCATTTCCGCACTTATTTCGCCTGTGTATGCTCCGTTTTCCTTGAAATGCACATTCTGTGCGCCGATAGCGATATTTGTACCGTTTGCCGCTTCAACTGCCGCAGCAATATCTGTAAAGGGAACACACAGAACGATGTCTGCCTTATTCATTGAAGCAACCTCAGGAGCCAATGCCTTTATGAACTCGCCTGTTTTAGCGGCGGTCATATTCATTTTCCAGTTGCCTGCTATTACTGTTTTTCTCATAACGTTAAACTTCCTTTGATAAAATTATTTGTCCTGCAAGCAAGCGATTCCGGGAAGAACGAGTCCTTCAAGGAATTCAAGCGATGCGCCGCCGCCTGTTGAAATGTGAGTAACCTTGTCAGCAAAGCCGAGCTTTTCGATAGCTGCAGCAGAGTCGCCGCCGCCGATTATCGATATTGCGCCGCTGTCTGCAACTGCCTGTGCTACTGCGCGTGTACCTGATGCGAACTTTTCCCACTCGGAAACGCCCATAGGACCGTTCCAGATAACTGTTTCAGCGTCCTTTATAGCATCTGCGAATATCTTTTCGGTTGCAGGACCGATGTCAAGACCCATATAGCCCTCGGGAATATTGTCAGAATTTACAAGCAGGAAATTGCACTCAGGATCATACTTGTCGCCCGCTCTGTTGTCAACGGGGAGAAGAAGCGTAACGCCCTTAGCCTTAGCCTTTGCCATAAGATCTCTTGCAAGATCTACCTTATCTTCCTCGCAAAGAGAATTACCGATGGAATAGCCGTTAGCCTTGTGGAACGTGTATGCCATAGCACCGCCGATAATAAGTGTATCAACCTTTTCAATGAGGTTGTTTATAACGCCGATCTTGTCAGAAACCTTTGCGCCGCCGAGAATAGCAACAAAGGGGTGCTTCGGCTCTGTAAGCGCGCCGCCCATTATAGAAATTTCCTTCTGGATAAGATATCCGCATACGGAGGGCAGATAGTGGCTTACGCCTTCTGTTGAAGCGTGAGCTCTGTGAGCTGTACCGAATGCGTCGTTAACGTAGATCTCAGCAAGCGATGCCAATTCCTTTGCAAATTCAGGATCGTTCTTTTCCTCTTCCTTGTGGTAACGAACGTTTTCTATAAGCATTACATCGCCGTCCTTCAGAGCGGCAGCCTTAGTTTTTGCATCCTCGCCGATAACGTCGGTTGCGAAAACTACTTCCTTGCCGAGAAGCTCGGAGAGCTTTTTAGCAACGGGAGCAAGTGAGTATTTGGGGTTGAATTCACCCTTCGGTCTGCCAAGGTGGGAGCAAAGAATTACCCTTGCGCCGTTATCGGAAAGATATTTGATAGTGGGAAGTGCCTCTCTGATACGCTTTGCGTCTGTGATAACGTCGCCGTCAAGCGGAACGTTGAAGTCACATCTTGCAAGAACGCGCTTGCCTGCAACAGCAATGTCTTCTACATTTTTCTTGTTGTACATAATTACACCTCATAAATTTTTAAATTTAAACAGTTGGATTATACCACATTTTACCCCTGCATTCAATAATAAAGTGTTAATTTTTCAACAAAATCACCTGCTTATCTCTTGCAGCAAAATATAAATGTGAAAGTGTTTTTTTCCAAGAAAATATGAAATTCATTATATATCGGCTCTTATGTCAGCACGGTATGTATCGGATAACGCATCGTAAATACTTTTATTCACGCAATCTGGTCATATTAAAAATCCCACTTTTGATTATTTACATATCACCAAAACGGTGTATAATGGTATCATAAAACGAACAGAAGGTGAATAATATGTCATACAAAAAAATACTTACGGTGCAGGATATTTCCTGCGTGGGACAATGCTCCCTTACAGTAGCGCTGCCTGTCATATCCGCATGCGGAATTGAAACGTGCGTTCTTCCCTCTGCTGTGCTTTCAACTCACACTGCGGGATTTTCGGGCTACACGTTCACAGACCTTACGGATGATATGCCGAAAATAAACGCCCATTGGATAAAGGAAGGCATAAAGTTCGATGCGATATACACAGGCTATCTTGGCTCAGCAAAGCAGATAGAATACGTTCGTGCATTATTCGACACGGTATGTAACGGATACAAAATAGTAGATCCCGCAATGGCTGACAACGGTAAGCTGTACCCTGGCTTTGACGATGCATTTGTCAGCGAAATGCGTACTCTTTGTGCATCTGCCGACTATCTTGTACCGAATATCACCGAAGCTTGTATGCTTACGGAAATAGAATACAAAACAGAATATGACAGAGAATACATTGATACTATTTTAGCTTCGCTGGTATCGCTCGGATGCAAAAGCATCATCCTTACGGGCGTAAGCTATGAAAAGGGTAAGACGGGTGTAGTCGTTTTCGAAAACGGACAGTACAGCTACTATCAGCACGATTTTCTTCCCAACAGCTGTCACGGAACGGGAGATATTTATGCATCCGCCTTTACCGGCGCATTGTTAAACGGCAAATGTGCATATGAAAGTGCAAAAATTGCGGCAGACTACACAGTTGAATGCATAAAAGCAACCGCGGAAGAAGAAAATCATTGGTACGGCGCGAAGTTTGAGCCTGTTCTTTATAAGCTCATAGAAATGTTGAAATAAACCGACTTATGAGAAAAATACTTATAGCAGTCGATATGCAGAATGATTTTATCTCAGGCTCACTCGGTACTGATGATGCAATTTCCATTGTTCCCGCATCAGTAAAAAAGATATTATCACATAACGGCTTCATTATAGCAACATTAGATACGCATTTTGACAATTATTCCGACACGCTTGAAGGAAAAAATCTTCCCGTTGTCCATTGCATACGTTCCTCACACGGCTGGCAGTTAAACTCAGAAATAGAAAAAGCACTGAGATCTCACGGCAATTATGAGATCTTGGAAAAGATCTCTTTTGGTTCGCTTGAGTTACCGTCGCTTGTTGAAAAAGCATCAGAGGGCGAAGAATTTGAAATAGAGCTGATCGGGCTTTGCACCGATATATGCGTTGTATCAAACGCGCTTATACTCAAAGGTGCATTTCCCGAGGTGAATATCACAGTTGACGCTTCCTGCTGTGCAGGCGTAAGCGCCGAAACTCACAACGCCGCATTGCAGACAATGAAAATGTGCCAGATAAATATAATAAATGAAAAGAACTAAATTACAGGACAGACATTTACCCGACTATACAAGAGGCGAGGAAATATTCAATATGGCATCGCACGCCGCAGGCGGCGGTATCGGTATTGCCATACTCGTTTTATGCATCGTTTATTCCGCATTGAACAGCGATGCGTGGGCAGTTGTATCAAGCGCCATATACGGCGGAACTATGGTATTGCTTTATACGATATCAGCCGTTTACCACGGTCTTCATCCGAATATGGGCAAAAAGGTAATGCAGGTGCTTGACCACTGTGCGATCTATTATCTGATAGCAGGAACATATACTCCTATTTTGTTCTGTTCCATACGCACAGTCAGTGCCGTATGGGCTTGGGTCCTGTTCGGAGCGGTATGGGGCTGTGCGTGCATTGCAACGGTTTTCACTGCAATAGATCTGAAGAAATACGCAATACTTTCAATGATATGCTATATGAGCATGGGCTGGTGTATAGTGTTCGCCGCCAAGATCGCATTTGAAGCCATTCCGATGGGCGGTATAGTATTCATTCTTGTCGGCGGTATCGTTTATACGGTCGGCGCGGTGCTGTACGGCATCGGAAGCAAGGTAAGGTATATACATTCTGTATTCCATCTGTTTGTGGTTGCAGGAAGCATACTGCAGTTTTTCGGAATAATATTCTACGTATTATAAGCATTTCATTCGGTCCGCTTTTACACGGGCCGATCTTTTTTTGAAAAAATTCAAAAAAAAATGAACCTGAACTACCCTTCGATTGTATATATGTATGGGAGGTGCGGACGTGACGGACAATTACATACAGCTATACGGCAAACAGCTTTGGGGATTGTGTCTTACACTGTGCCGCAACACCTGCGATGCAGAGGATCTGTACCAGGAAATGTGGTTCAGATTTTACAAGAACATGAATTACCTCAACAAAGGCGGCGAGCCTTTGCCGTATCTTACAAAAATATGCGTAAACATATATAGAAATATGAAAAAAAGGGATTTGAAAAATCCCGTATTCGACAACTTTTCATCATCAGAGGAAAAGGATATGGCTCTGTCATCAGTGCCATCGGAAGAAAAGGAAGATCATTCAGAGTTACACTGTGCCATTGATGCCTTGCCGCAAAGGCTCAGAATATGCGTTATACTTTTTTATTTTGAGGATATGGACATTCAGCAAACATCAAGGGTGCTGAATATCCCGGAGGGAACGGTAAAATCGAGATTGAGCAAGGCAAGAAAGCTATTGAAGGAGATGCTTAAAAATGAAACAGATATATGATTTTGACAAAGGTCCGCCGCCGTATGTAAGCAAGGACGACATACAAAAAAGGATCGATGAGCGTAATATGCGTATCACTGTATCAACAATATTCATCGGAGCTATTCTTATGCAAACTGCCATATCCCTGCTTGCGTATTTCGCATATGAAAGTATTCCCTATTTCACTTACTGCTGTATAGTATTTTCGCTATGCTCATTTCTCGGCGCTATTGCCGTTATAACTACTTTCACAAAAACAAGGAGTAACAGACAGTTATGACATCAGTTTCTATTTTTATGTTTTTGGCATGTATATTTGCCGTTGCGATAATGGTTCTCAGTGCGATCATTTGCGTTTTTGTATACAACGATGCAAAAAAAAGAAATATGAATGGACCTCTTTGGGCGCTGATAACATTGATAGTACCTATGTTTGTCGGTCTTGCAATATATGTCATCGTCAGAAAAGACTTATCGGATCTCAAATGTGCAAACTGCTCAGAGCCTGTAAAGGAGATCTACACCGCCTGCCCATCATGTGGCGCAAGACTTAAGGCAATATGCCCGAAATGCTCAACACCGCTCAAATCAGAATGGCATGTATGCCCGATATGCGCAACACCGATCGACAGCACACAAAAGGTAGTGTATCCGATAAAGGAAGCAACAAGCAACAGAGCTGTTTGGATAATACTCATTTCCGTAATACTCATTCCCTGCCTTTTGATCCTGGCGGTTCTGTCATTTTCGCTTTTCCGCAAGGATGAAGGTGACTTTTCGTTTGGCATTGAGGTCGTATCGAAAAACGAATGCACAGTCAGATTGACAGATGAAGCACAAAACTGGATAAATGACGCATCATCGGGTGAATACAAGGAAAATACAGCACGTATCCTTCAACACATATCATCAGCAGATACGGAAAAATACGAATATCACATTGAATATGTCATATATATTCCATATATGAACAACACAGACATCATAATAAAAGACGCAAACAACGCTACTGTTTATTACGATTACACAGTAACGGGTGATATTTTGATAATGGATTTTGACGGCAACTATATGCCAGAGCTTGAAATATCAATATCGGGCTCTGAATACACCGTGATTTCGGATAACGCTGATTCATATATACTGAACGATTTATCACTCGCCCCGCCCGACAGCAGTAAAATAAACGCCATTGCCGATGAGTCGGCAATGGCGTTTTTTCACCAGCTTATTTCCTTTAACAACGGTATAAGGCGGCTTCTTTCCTCTCTTGTTTCCTCGCACTCCGCACCCGTTACGGAATTGTAGAAATACTGATAGCAGAAATATGAAACACCTATACAGGATCTCAGATGCCTCGTTTTTTCAAGGCAGCGAACCATTATATCCTTATGCCTTGACCATTCGTCAGAGTTTTCCTTTGCGTATTCATCCTTTCCTGCCTTAGCCTTGCCGAGCGTCATACCGATCATCAGCTTTACATTATCATTTTTTATCATAGCCTGCCAATCGTCGCACAGCTTGAAATACGGGCACGTAGGATGCTCGATGCCGAAATATATCTGAGGGCAGATATAGTCTATAAATCCGTCCTCGCTACACCATTTTTCGACATTTGCAAAATGCCTGTTAAGGACTGATGAAATGACTCCCGCGGGGCTTATTCCGAACAAAAGCTCTTCGTTTTTGCTTTTTGTCAGCGAGTAAAGCGATGACACGAGCTTATCAAGGTTATCACGTCTGAAATCCTCAAGCGCAAGAGTGCCGCCGTTTTTTACATACTGACCGTATGAATCTGCATCAAATGACGCCTCAACAGTTGGATAAAAATAATCATCCATATGAAGTCCGTCAAATTCGTATGTATCCAATATTTCCTCAGCGCCGCTGACTATGAGCTGTCTTACCTGACTGTATGCAGGATCGAAATAATAGTTATTATTGACCTTGACGAGCATATTTTCACATTCTCCGCCGTTATACCATTTTCCAACGGCGTATTTATCAGAGATCAGCTTTATTTCCGTTTCGGTCATACAACGCATTGGATTTATCCATGCATGAACCGATATTCTGAATTTATGAGCTATGCTGATAATTATTTCCACAGGATCATACTCGGCTTCTCTGCCGTAAGCACCGACAACGTATTTACTCATAGGGTATATTTTTGACGGATACATACTGTCCGCATTGGGACGCATCTGCACGATAGCAGTATTTATTCCCATATCGTACAGCTTTGCAAAAATCTTTTCCATAATATCGGTAAATTCAGCCTTTTGTCTTTGAATACCGTCCTTTTGATATACAGATGCAAGATCAAACTGTGACAGCCACATAGCCTTCACGCTCTTATAATTCAACACAGCCATTTTATATTTCCTCACTTGTATTTATTTTGTATCCCTCTCCGAAAACACTTGATGCAGAGGTAACAATAAAAAATGCTTTTTCGTCTTCCTGTCTTATTATATCCTTAGCTCTCGGAAACGCCTTCATCTGCAAAACACACATAAGCACCTGCTTATCGCTGTCGGTATACGCCCCCCTTGCGTTAAGGTACGTAACGCCCGTTTGCAGCTCTGAAAGAAGCCTTTGAGCTATACGCCTTTGGTTATCCGATATAATATACACTAAGCGCGCCGTATCGGAGCCGTAGAGAACAATGTTTATTATGCGAGTTTGCAAAAACGATGCTATCAGCGCATACAGTGCGGGCGTGATGTCTTTGAATGCTATTGCGGACGATGCTATTATACAACAGTCAATTATCAGAAAAAGTGTACCTGAGCTTATATGTCTGAATTTTGTACGCAATATCCGTATCAGAATATCGGCCCCGCCCGTAGTTCCGCCCGCGCGGAATACAAAACCGATACCGATACCGACGAGCAGTGAGCCGAATATTGATGCCAGCATCAGATCATCCGTTACGGCAATTTCCGAACGCTCGCACAGAGCCATAACACCTGATGAAAGAGCAACTGTGTAAAAGGTTGACAGTATAAACCTTTTACCGAATCTGACCGCGCCGAGAATAATTATAGGAACATTAAAAAGAAACGACCAGATACCGACACCGAACACTCCAACGGTTTTGGAAAGTATTATAGAAAGACCCGATACACCGCCTGGGGCTATCGCATTTGCTTCAAAAAACAGCGATATTCCCAATGCATATATCACAGCACCCAGCGAAAGCTGAGCAAGCTTAACTGCCTTGCGGAGTCCTTTACTCATATTTTTCTCCTTATTGCATAAACAGATTTCCAACGTTTCTTTCAGCGCACACCATAATAACGTAATCGGGCTTCAATTCCTTCAAAACCTCAAGATCAAATTCATAATTCCACATTTCCTCATAGTACAGCTTTGAAAAATGCTCGCCGATATACGGTATCATCTGCATTGAATACGAATCACGTATCATATAAGCGGAAGGTAAAGACGTATCGGAGCTTTCCGACAGAAGATCTGATGTCTGCTCAGGGCGTGAAATCGTGTCGGGCTTATAGTATTCCGTGATTATCGTGCTTTTATACAAGGGCGACAAATGAGGAACTCTTTCACTCACCCTCTTTTCTATCTTCAAAAACTCTGCAAGATCGCCGCCCTTGTCTGTGGTATACGTTATTTCAAAATCGGAAAGATCGTAAGGCTTTACAGACGGGGACGTTTTTGCGATCTCATCAATAATAGCACGGTAGCCGTAATATGCACCTATTTCAGTCCAATGCGTATCGGTCTGATAATACAGCTTTCCCGTATTTCTTGCATCTGTCATTGCATCCGTTATGCTCAACGCGGTAACACCGTTTATTTCGTTCATTGCCGCATTGAACTGTTCAAGCCTGCTCTGGCTTTCCGACACCTGATCTATCAGGTCCTCGGGCATCTGATCTGCGTATACTGTCGCAGGATTTGGCGCACACAAAATTATAAGCTGTGTTTTCTTTCCCGTTGCCGTTCTTATCTTTGCCAATGTACGATTCACGTTAGTGGTGATATATTTCAGATGCTTATCGGAAAATGTGTTATTTCTGAGAAAATCGTCCACGGTCTCGCTGTAAAACAGTCTTGAGCCGCTTCCTACAATAGTTTGCTTGTTTGATGAATTTTGTCCGCTTGTATCGGTGTATACCGCATCTGACGGGCTTTTTCCCTTTTCGGCAGATGTCAGCATAATGCTTCCGCTGTCAGGCCTTTTCACCGTAACTATGAACAGTCCGTCCTCGCACACAACGCTCGATGTACTTCCTGATGCCTTTGCCGTGACCAGTGCTCCGTCCATAGCCGTACCAAGTATCGTTATATGCTTTCTGTCAGGATAAAATTTTGCCCTTACGGTAGGCTTACTTGACTTTTCAGCATTCGGATCTGCAATTTCATCAGCATAAGACGATGATGTTATCTCATCGAAAATGCTGTCTATATCGTCCTCACGCACGATCTGGACGACCGCCTTCGGCTTATCCTTTTCGACACTCTGGCTGCAGTACAGATGGCTTGTGCATACCCTCACGCTTGAGTACGTTGCACCGAAAAACGTCTTAAGCTGTGCTCTTTCATGCTCATACGGTATCTGAAGCAGCAATGGGCTTTTCTGCGATGCTTCATTCAGATAGCTTACGTAATGCTCATCATCGGAATTCTGTACTGTATAAAGCCCCTTCAAAGCATCGGTATCATAATAGTATGCAATATTTCTTATTGTTTTTTCCATTTCAAGCTGCTCTGCGAGATTTTTCCCAAGACTTTCACCTCTGAGCATCTCTTTATCACCCATATCGATGCACGATGCTTTTTTTCCGTATGTTTCGGCAAGAAGACTGAAGATCTCACAGTAGAGCCTGTATGCTCCGACATTGCTGAGTGAATTTTCCGTGCTGTTGTAAAGCGTATAGGCATCATCTGTATCTTTCAGAGCCTCATCGACCGTATGCACCTTTACAAAGGAATGCTCGCTCATATATTTCTGAAATTCTTTTATGCGTGTGCTTTCGGATATTTTTTCTCCGAACGGTGTCATACCGTCGCAAACGGACTGACTGTTCGGTATCACAACAAAATAATAGTCGATGCCATCCTGCCCGTATTTTTCGCTTCTTTGCTCAAGTATACCTTTGGCTTTTTCATACTGCTCTGGGCTCATCGTATACTCTCCGCAAAAATCGGCATAGTAATCAAAGGTATCATTTTTTACAGGGAACAAAAACCCGTCCTTTCCGCTTTTTACACCATCGCCCGATACCTTGCCTGTTACCATATATCCGACCTTTTTAAATAACAGCAACGGAGAGTTTTCCGTAAACATCTGATCGAAAGTACGGAGAACTGACGAAAAAAACGGCTCTTCGGTATTTTCATTTTTGACCTCGCCGTACACGCACGCAAAGCACATTGCACCGTAGCTAAGCAATATTGATGCCACGACGCATATTGAAATTATTATTATCGATCTTGATTTTCCGGACACAGTACCCTCCGATTATCATTTTATTTTGTTTTTCTGAATAAACATTGTATCACATATCATACTTCATTACAATAGCAAAAAAATGAATTTTACGGAGAACTTAAATGACACAGTACAGATCCTTTTGCGGACTCACGGACGATGAAGTGCTGTCATCGGCAAGTGAGCACGGATACAATGTGATAACACAAAAAAAACGCCGTTCGTTTTTCCGTCAGTTTCTATCCTCGTTCAATGATCCGATAATAAAAATACTTCTTGTCACGTTATTCATCAACGCTTTATTCTGGATACGTGATTTTGATCCGTATGAGGCGTGCGGAATAATCATTGCCATATTGCTCAGCACGCTGATCTCGTCAATTTCGGAATACGGCTCAGAGGGTGCATTTTTATCCTTGCTTCAGGAAAGCGAAAAATGCACCTGCTCAGTTATAAGAAACGGAGAAATACGTGTTTTACCTCCTTGCAGACTTGTATGCGGTGACCTTGTTATTCTTATTCCGGGCGAAAAGATACATGCAGACGGAGTTATTATTTCAGGCAAGGTATCTGTAAATCAATCCTCGCTGAACGGCGAAAGCAAGCAGGTATCAAAATATCCGTCAAAAAAAACAAACGTATCTGACATATCCTGCTGTAACACGCTTTTGTGCGGCACGGTAATATGCGACGGTGAAGGCGTAATGAGGATAGAAAAGGTCGGTGACGATACCGTATACGGAAAAATAGCAGGCGAATTGCAGGAGGAGTCAGGCGCAAGTCCCCTGAAGAAAAAGCTGTCTATTCTTGCAAGGACCATAAGCAAGCTCGGATTTATTTCCGCTTTTCTCGTTGCATTTGCAGATATTTTCAATACCGCTGTTATAGATAACGGCTTTGATTCAAGAATGATCCTTTCATTTTTCTCACAGCCTCAGCAGGTACTGCAAGCAGCCGTACACGCATTGACGCTCGCTCTGACTGTGATAATAGTAGCCGTCCCGGAGGGACTGCCTATGATGATAGGCGTCGTTCTGTCCGCTAATATAAAGCGTATGAAAAGAGATAAGGTGCTTGTAAGAAAGCCCGTAGGCATAGAAACAGCAGGCGGGATAAACATACTCTTTACAGATAAAACGGGAACTCTTACGTACGGTCAGATGACTGTGTCGGAATTCATTTTAGCAAACGGCAAGACCGTGTCCGCAAAGGAATTCAGAAAAAGCGCTCTGTGGCAGGATTTTTGCTTATGCTCCGTTTTGAATACATCGTGCAAAAAAACAGCCACAGGGATAACAGACGGAAACAGCACAGACAAGGCTTTGTTCCTGTTTGCCGACGGGCAGTATGCAAAAAGCTGGCATACAACTTCATTTACGCCGTTTACCTCTGACAGAAAGTTTTCAATGTGCAAGATTGAAAACGGTATAAAAAAACGCACATTTATAAAAGGTGCATTTGAAATACTGTTCGGAAAATGCTCGTGCGGCGTAGATGAAAACGGAAAAAGGACCGTAATCGATCCTGAATTTTCAAAAGCGGTACATACGCAGGCATCAAGCGGCGGCAGAATAATAATCATTGCATATTCAGATAATGAAGACGGAAGATACACTCTTTTGTGTGCAACGGTACTTCGTGATGAGCTTCGAAAGGAAGCTGCCTGTGCAGTAAGCCGTTTACAGAATGCGGGCGTTGATGTTGTCATGATAACGGGCGACAGCGCCGATACAGCAAGCGCAATAGCGAAAAAGGCAAATATTATAACAAAAAAACGAACGCTCACCGTAACAGGAGCAGAGCTTGAAAAAATGACTGATGAGCAGGTGAAAAAAATACTGCCGGGCATCGCGTGCGTTGCGCGTGCTTATCCGTCAGATAAAAGCCGTCTTGTACGGCTCTGCTCCGAAGACGGCAAAATAACGGCGATGACGGGTGACGGGATCAACGACTCTCCAGCATTGAAAAAAGCACACGTAGGATTTTCGTTAGGCTCAGGGACATCAGTTGCAAAGGAAGCGTCCGACATAGTTATCACCGACGATAATATTTCGTCTGTTTCAAAGGCAGTTCTGTACGGCAGAACTATATTCAAAAGCATACGGAAATTTCTGCTTTTCCAATTAACGATGAATTTCTGTGCGGTTGCCGTGTCGTTGTTTGCTCCTTTGATAGGCTGTCAGACTCCTGTTACGGTTTTGCAAATGCTTTGGATAAACATTATTATGGATACGCTGGCAGGTCTTGCGTTTGCAGGAGAAGCACCGAGAGATGAATATATGAAGCTTCCGCCGACAGACAGCAGCGAGCCCGTTTTATCACGCGATATGATGAAAAACATCGTTTGTACGGGCGTATTCTGTACTGCACTTATGCTGTGGTATCTTACATCTGATTTCGTTTGCGGTGTGTTCGGCGGACGAAACACGGAGTTTTACTGCGGCTTTTTCGGGCTTTTCGTATTTATGGGAATTTTCAACTGTCTTAACGCAAGGACCCACAAGATAAATCTGTTTTCTCATATAACGGAAAACAAGTACTTCTGCTTTATTATTCTGGCTATCACTGCAGTACAGCTTTTACTTATGTATTTTGGCGGAAGCGTTTTCCGCTGCGCTCCCTTGCATATAAGCAGGCTTATATTCGTTATACTGCTTGCATCGCTGGTAATACCGATAAACACCGTATATAAAATAATTTTAAGAGAAAAAAGACGCAAAACCGTTTGACATACATTATAAAAAGTGGTATAATGGATACATAAAAATACATCTTTGTTCGGAGATAAGAATATGGAAACAAAAAGAATCAATAAAGGCAATACGCTTATGATCGCACACAGGGGGCTTAGCGGTATTGAAAGAGAAAATACGATAGCCGCCTTTGTCGCAGCGGCAAACAGAAGCTATTTCGGTATAGAGACCGACGTTTACAGAACAAAGGACGGTCAGTACGTTTTGTTTCATGACGGATCAACAGGCAGAATAGCTCTTGACAATGTGCCAATAACCGAAAGCACGTATAATCTTTTGAAAAGCATTGAGCTGACGGATACCGACGGCCGCACAAGAAGCGATCTTCATATTGCTCTTCTGAGCGAATACGTGAGAATATGCAAAAGATACGGCAAGAAATGTATTCTTGAGATCAAGGGTCAGTTTGAAAAGGAGCATATCAAGGATGTTGTTGACATAATCAAAGGTGAGGATTATACAGACGGTGTGATATTCATTTCATTCCACATCTGCAACCTTATCAACGTCCGTGAATATCTCCCAGATCAGCCGGCGCAGCTTCTTACAGGAGAAATAAACGATAATATGCTGAAAATGCTTACGGAAAATAAGCTTGATATCGACGTTATACACACTACCGTAACTGAAGAAAATATAAAGCTTTTGCACGATCACGGTATAAAAGTAAACGTATGGACTGTTGACGATAAAGAAAAGGGCGAGCAATACGCTTTATGGGGCGCTGACTACATTACCACAAACATTCTTGAATAAAATACGATGGCAGACGTACTTTGATCACCGTACGCCTGCCATATTTTCACAAAAGCAAAAATGAATGCCGTCCGTAAGGACGGCATTCATCATAACTGGGGTGGATAATCGGGTACAGAACACCGACCAAAACACCCCACACGTATTAAAAAAAACGCTTTTTCAAGAGCATTTTCAGCATCTTTAAAAATGCCCATAATCAAGTGGGTACGAAAATGTACCCATTTTCAATGCAAGCTGTACCCACTCGTCATTTTAAACGTCAGAAAAGGCTTCTATAATAGCATCAACATCAGCAGGCAAAACGTGACTATACGTATTTAGTGTTTCACGAATATTGGAATGTCCTAAACGTTTGCTGACGGCTACAACAGACACGCCGCATGATATTAAATATGATGCCGAGCTGTGCCGCAGATCGTGAATACGTATACGCTTCACATTTGCTTTTTCAATCCACATTTCAAATTTTCTTGTCACCGACGTGAACGGCAAAGGTCTTGTCTTTCCGAAAACAAAAATATCATTCTCGCAAGTCCTCAACGATTTCAGATCGTTGATAAGTGCAGACGGTAATTGAATAATTCGATTACTCGACATATTTTTCGGAGTAGTAATAGCAAACGGAACGTCGCCCACCTTTTTAGTAACACTCTTACTGATCTTGACCGTGTTAAACACAGTATCAATATCATCAAAATTTAAAGCAAGAGCTTCACCCTTTCGACAGCCTGATACATACAAAAACCGAAACAAGCAGCTATACATTTTATCGTCGACAACAGAAATAAACTTTTGAAATTCATCGTAAGTCCATATATTCATTTCACGCTTTGGCTCAAGGTTGCGTATTGGATCGACCTTTACCATAGAGTTCGGCAGATCGAAATACCTATTACCGAATTTAAGCATAGCATTCAGATGTCCTCTTAAAACAACTCTGTACCGATAGCTGTAATTCATCAATCCCGACTGCCATATCAATATTTTTTTAGCGGATATACTCGCTACTTTCATTCCTTTGAAATATGGCAAAATATGCTTATCAGCCTTTCGCTTTATAGTATAATATGTACTTTCTTTGACTCTTGTTTTTTGCCAATTCATATACCGCACATAGAGATCATCAAACAGGACTATATGTTCATCAGACTGAATAACGTGATGCGTATATCCCTGCAAATATTCCTTATAGGCTTTCTGTGCTTCAGCTTTAGTATTGAAGCCCGACAGCCTTTTGTTTACTTCCCTGCCGTCTGCCTCAAGCTCTCTGAAGCGAACGGACCAAAGGTTAGACGGCTTACGTTTTTCATATGACGGCATAATACCACCTCCCTTGAGATATATATTACAATTTAAATGTGAAAATATCAAGGTGTGTTTTTGAGGATGCTTCTTCACACCTTGTTTATTCAGTCGGCAGCCGAATGTGCACTCGGTAACGGTTTTTTATCTTTCTTCTCCCGTGAATGCCGGCGGCAAAGAGGGACGGGTATGGTCTTCCGTACCTCTTTGTTATATAGATGTATAATATAAATAAAAGAAAGAATAAGAACAAAAAGAAAAAAGAAAGGATTTAAAAAAATGAAAACAGTATCATTCATCAACGTCAAGGGCGGCGTTGCAAAGACAACGTCAACTATTGCCTTTGCCCAGCTTTTAGCTCTCGAACACGGTAAACGTGTGCTTGTTGTAGACGTCGATCCGCAAGCTAACACAACACGCACGCTTGCCGACACTACCCCTGCTCTGACCACGGCAGACTTATTGACGAGCCGTGAGCTTATAGCATCAGATGCAGTTATTAAAACACTATACGGTGTTGACCTTATAGGAAGCTCGTTCGATCTGATGCAAGCAAACAAGTCGGTAATGCTCGATACGACACGTCCGCAACAGCTTCGCCTGCGCCGACAGTTAAAGGAGCTTGAAAACAGTTACGATTACTGTATTATAGACTGTCCGCCCGATCTCGGCATCGG
>JAZPYO010000050.1:0-60130 GCA_045544195.1 Eubacteriales bacterium | reverse complement strand
TTTATTTACGCCACTTTTCTGCGGTCGGCTGTTGCCGTTCGCTGTGAATGTGCGGGTGTGAGTCGCCTGCACTTTAACCTGCCCTAAAATAAGTTTAGGGAAATTCGCGTAAATTCTCGAAAACAATGCAACAATGCAAGTGACACTGTACGTGATCTTCCCAAAGGCTGCAATCTTCAACCTTGCACCAGAGACACTCTGCAATGTTACAATCTTCATGCCGTTTCTTCGGCGCTATCGGGGATTGCCCAAAACCAACGCTTGCCGATCTTCTTCGTAACGATGCTTTTGTTCTTCAGCTTAGCCTCGTTAACTGTGCGCTGTGAAATGTTGCGCTCCTTTGCTTTTTCGAAGATCTTTTCGGCGGAAACGAACTCACCCGAGGAAAGCATATCGAGAATCAAGTCCTCTGCCTGATCGGTTTTCGTTTCAGCTTCACCGCCGCCGAGAAGCTCATCCGCCGTGATCTTGTCATAACCGTCAAGCCACTTGAAGCCCTCGTCGTTACCGAGATTGAACGCCATCGATTTTCCTTCGGGCGCAAGAGACGATTTGTCGTGAACGATGACACGCACGTTTGGCATCTTACGAAGTCTGCCGACGAGAAGCACGCTTCGCGCCGATGCACGAAAGTCGATTGTGCCGAGACCGCGGTATGCGCTGTTCGTGCCTTTCATCTTGTTGAGATGTCCCACGAACACAATGGCGCAACCCGTTTCCTCAGCGATCCTTGCAATACCGCGCATCACAGTGCGGATCTCGTTTGCTCGGTTAATGTCGGTGTCCTCTCCAACGTAGCCTTGGATGGGATCGAAGATCATCAGCTTTGCGTTCGTTGCTTTGATCGCCGCTTCAATGCGCTCGTCCTTCAGCGTCAGCACGTCGGTGTCCTCGCTGATGTTGAAGATAAGATTCTCGTTCGCCTCAGCTTCCATCAGCCTCGGCTTCACCGTGTCGCCGAGACCGTCCTCGGCAGTCTGATAGATCACGCTGATGGGTGCGCGTTCCTCCATACCGGGAAAGCCACTTCCGTTAGAGCACGCCGCTGCGAGCCGTAGCCCGAGCGTAGTTTTACCCTCACCCGGATCACCTTGGATGATCGTGATCTTCCCGAACGGAATGTACGGGTACCACAACCATTCCACCTCCTGCAGTTCGATTTCGGATAGCGAAACCAACTTCATTTCTTTGTCCATTTGTTTACCTCCTTGGTTTTTGATGTATTTTTATCTTTGGAAAAAGATCCCTCTAATAGGTAGCCAACGAGAACGTGTTTTTATACCCCTCACCTTATATTCCACACTTTTTTTGCGATTTGGGCGGAACTTTTTTAAGTCATTATTTCTCATCCTTTATTGCTGACTTTTATTGAGTTTTTAGGAAAGATTCCTCTATCCTTTATTGGGCATTTTTTTGAGAATTTTAGGAAAAGAATTAATACCCTCTAATAGGTATCCGGCGAGAGACGATTTTTATAAGGCGCAAAATAACTTTTTAGTAGATGGGTGGGTGATTTGCCCAGCCATCAATCTCCACCAAATATATAGCCCAAAATATAAGGTTTTTTATCAAACTCCAAAGCAATAAATGCCTTCACTTTATATTCCACACTATTTTTTCGTTTGTATGAAGATTTTTTTGACAATTAACAAATTGTTTACTTTTAAGCGCCTAAACTACAAGACGATAATTTTAAAAAAGGGTATGACGATACAACTGAAATCAGTTGCTTGTCGTACCCTAATAAGCTTTTGACAAAACATAACTTACATTTTTTACTTAGTCTTAAAACGTAATATAAGGGGTGAACATTTCGTCCACCCCTTGGTTTATATTTGAATTTAGAAGTGTATCCCCTCCCCCGGGCGATCTTCGCCTTTACCGATATAATCTTCTACCGGTCGGTCATCAATCTCGGAAGGAGTATCGTTTTCGAAGGGGTTAGGCTGATCACCTGTCTGCAGCTTGTATTCTACAAGACTTTGATCGCCTTCATCAATACATTGAACGGTATCGTCTTCGGTTTCGGTAATGCTTTCTTCTGTGAGCTCGGTGCATTCCTCTATAACCGTTTCTTCAACCAAGGACGCTTCTTCCTTTGGTGTTTCACCATTTGTTTCAACCTTCGTCACCTCGCCTTCAAACGCCGTTTCTGCGGTCTTTTCGTTTTCTTCGGGTACTTGCTCCACTGTTATTGTTATCGCCGGCTGTGGCGGTTTTTCGGCGGTCATGTGCAGTTCATCTGCACCCTGACTTATCTCAGAGTAGAGCGTCATAATGAGTGCAAGGATAATGGTGATTAACTTTTTCATATATAAAATTCCTTTCTGTTATTCGATTTTGGTATTCATTATCTCTATGATGATCCTGGCACCGAGCGTAAAGCCTTGTACGAATGCTTCTCGTTCGGAGATGCCATACATTTCATTGGAGCATTCTATATACTTTTCGAATATCTCTTTCTCCTCATCGTTCAGTAGTCTTCGCAAATCATTTTCGTGTTTCACAATGTAACCAAGCAGTTCTGAATATACACTGCCTTTCTTAAAATCCCTTTCGCACGGCGCAATGTTGCCATACCATAATTCTTCAATGATGTTCATTCTGCACCTCCGAGATAAAGAGAGAGCGGCTCCACCTCGGGAAATCCCGAAACAGAGCCGCTCCGTTTTTGTTATTTACTTCCTTCTTCCGTACCATCTGTACTACCTCCTTCGTTGGTAGCACACACAATATCACAAAGGAAGTTAAATGTCCAGCATTATTTTCAATTATTTGATAATAAATGTATTATGATTATGCTACGGCATTTAAGTTGATCTTTTCTATAACACTTCTGATGCCAAGCCAGACTGAAATATCTGTAAACACTTCAACAATGCTTCCTCTGTCAGTGAACGGCGGTTCCTGAAGAACTGACATATCCTTCATCACTCCGTTGCGGACAATATATTCAATGATCTGATTTACAAAATAAATCTGATCGGAATCGAGGTTGACATCGTTCAGATATTCCGAAAATGCAGCTTTAGCTGCCGACATATCAAGTCCGACTATCTCACGCACAAACTCACCCAGAGGTTTTTCACCGTATTCGTTTTCGTAATCATTCTTGCTTCCGACCTCACTCCACAAAATGCGTTCGAGAGCTTTGATATCATCAGCATTCAAAGGAACATTGCTTTTCAATTTCGCTATAGCTGCTTCATCTTGATGCTGTCTTATATAAAATTCAGCTTTAGCTTTATAATTTTTGAGATCGTCGTTTTCAAGATTTGATTCATTCCATTCAACCGAAAGAATTTCATCATTGAAATCGGTGATATATGTAACCCCTGTTTTCGGAATATATTTCATCAAGTCACGGAGTTTTTCACGTATATACTCAAACTCATTGATTCCTGCGTTATCAATATAATCCGAATGAAGAATTTTATTGATAAGCTCGGACTGTGCCATAATTTCGGGTATGTTACTTGCAACGCTTGCTATAGCACTGACTCTTTTGCAAAGGTCGGTGCGGGCACGTGAATATTTTTTACCTACAAGATATGCAAGCTCAATCCCATACATCAAAGCGTCAAAACGCACTGCTGATGCCTCATCCTCGTCAGGTGTTACCAACGGTGCAAGCTCCTCAGCCATTAAAAGCGTATCTTCGTACGTAAGACAATTGTAATTATCTGGATTAGAATATTGCTCTACGTAACGTAAGTGCTGACGGATAGCAAAATTCTCTTTGTTCAGTTCACGTATCTTTCGTACCATATCGTCAACCAAAGACTTACGGAATGCGATCAATTTGGTTGTCTGATACGCTAAATCCTGAAGTTTGAACGCTATCTGTGCCTTCAATTTAAAGACTGCTCCCTGCAAGGCTATCTGACTCGAGGTAGGCTTGCCGCTATTCATTCGGAAAAACTCGAAGTTTCCGCAAAAGTCAAATATGTAAAATTTGTCTTTATCTTTGCCGTCAATAAGTCCGTCACAGCGGCGAGTGCCGCGGCCGATCATCTGCCAGAATTTCGCCTTGCTCATTACCTTCTTAAAGAACACAAGGTTAAGAACCTCTGGCACATCTATGCCTGTGTCAAGCATATCGACAGAAATGGCGATCTGCGGTAATTTCTTGGGATCGGAAAACTCATCAATGGCGCTTTGCGGATATGTCATATAGTTGTCGATAACCTTTGTATATCCCGGAAGATTCGGATATTCTTTTCCGAATATCTGATGGATCTTTTCAGCGTGCTCGTGATTTTTTGCAAAAATTATTGTTTTCCCGAGCTTTTCGCCGTAGTCGATGCGAAGTCCGTCTTGCATAAGTATGTGAAGCACTTGACGGATAGTATCCTCATTGAATACCCATTCATTAAGTGCGGAGGATGAAATGCTTTCGGGAAGCTCACCGTTTTCGTTCTCGAAAGTATTTTCGTACGCTTGCTTATCTTCTTCGGAAAGATCGTCGTAAACTATACCATGTTCGATAAATTTGAGTTTGCTTTCAACTGACATAAAATCAATGAGAAATCCGTCTGTGACGGCTTGTGCAAGCTCATAACCATATGTAGGGACACCGTTTTCAAGCTCAAATATTTCGTATGTATTCTTATCGATCTCATCCTTCGGTGTTGCTGTAAGACCGACTAAGGGTGCGTCAAAATAATTGAAAATATCTTTGTATTTGTTATATATGGAACGGTGCGCTTCGTCAACTATAACAAGGTCGAAATGTCCGACGGTGAAGAGCTTTTTCTCGTTTTCATCCTTGATCGTATCAATACAGCTTATCATCGTCTGATATGTGGAAAATACACAGCGTGAGTCAAAATTTTCTTTGTCCTCGCAAAGATTCGCCACGGAAAGATCCGGCAGCATATTTTTAAATGAACGCTTTGCTTGCGTAACAAGTGAATTTCTGTCGGCAAGGAAAAGGATGTTTTTCACCCAACCGTGTTCAAGTAAAACCTTGCAGAGGGCTATAACCGTTCTCGTTTTGCCCGAGCCTGTTGCCATAACAAGTAGAGCCTTGCGGCGGTTCTTAGTGCCAAATGATTCACAGACAGCCTTTATTGCACCTTGCTGATAGTAACGCCCTGCTATCAGCTTGTCAACCATAATGTTTTTAAGGCTTGTACGCATGGTGTGAAGATTGAAAAGCTTTTCAAGGTCACGTTTTGAATAGACGGATGCAACACGGCGCTCGGGATAATGTTTATCATCCCAGATGTGCGTATCAAAGCCGTTGGATAAGAAAATGACAGGTCTGCGTCCGTATTTCTGTTCCAAAAGATCGGCATATAATTTCGCTTGTTGTCTGCCCTTTGAAACATCTACGCACGTACGCTTTGCTTCAAGAACGGCAAGAGGCTTTCCGTCATCACCGAAAAGAACGTAATCGGCATAGCCGACCTCGCTTTTGTTAGGCATACCGTAAAGCTCGACTTCGTTAAGCCAATCTTTCCCCTCTGTCCAGCCTGCATCATTGAGCATAAAGTCAATGTATATCTTTCTTGTTTTATACTCGGAAAGCTCAAGCGGCTTCGGTACGTATGTTGTCTGCTGCTCGGCACGGCGGGCGGTAAGCTCGTCCTTTAAAGCCTTGTTTTCCTCTATCAGCTTGGCAACATCAATATCGGTATCAGGCACAAAAGAAACGGCTTCATCTAATGTGAGCGTCAATAGAGATCTGTCGAATTGTTGTTCCTTGTATTCGGAGGCGTAGAAATATGCAATACAGTCAAGGAATATGAAAAGGTTTTCAAGGCATAGCTCTGCTTGCTCTTTTGTTACCTTTTTACCGCCGTGTGCGGCACTGTTGCCGATCTTGCGTATTATGTCCATACGCTTCCAAACATCGTATCCGACGATGTTTCTGAAATCGGGGGCATCAATGAGCGCTTGAAGTGAATCATTATACGGTATATCAAGATCACGGTCAACCGAATACATCCATTTTACGGCAAACTCCATTGCTCTACGGCAGTTCAGTACACACGCATCCACGTCTATATGTAATATCTTCTCCGCCGATATCGCAACATCGGCAAATGCGTCAAAATCGGAAGTATTTTTTAAGAAATCAAAGTTGGTCATAAGGAGTTACCTCCGTTGTTAAGAGATTATTTTTTCAATTCTATTGATTAACTCGTGCATTGTAATTGCTTTATTAGGAAAATACTTATTGACAATGTCAAGCAAATCCCCATCGTTTGTAACCAGAGTACAATTATTATAAATAGATGCTTCTGCAATAAATGCATCATAATGTTGAGAAAATGGTCGTTTTTTCCTTTTTTGCGGATTAAGTGCAATAATTTCTTCAAACATAACACCCGATAAGGAATCGGTGTCTACAAGATGTGCAGTTCCATCTAATAGTGTGTGATATGTCATCAAATTCACACCGCACGAAACATACTCTACCTTCAATTTTTCATCTATTTCTCTGTAATTAGTTAGCTTCGCATTTTTATTGAATCTAACAGGTTCGCAATTCTCATTATATACATTTGCTCCAAATCCGTTCAATTCCCGATCTTGGGTATCAGTTTTATAATAAGAAAAACCATATTGTAGAGATTGAATCGCTTTGCTTAACCATTCGGCATTCTCGTTTAATTTGTTATATGCAACAGTGTCAAGCATATAATTATCATCACCAACGGGGGTGGAAACTACAAAACATTCCCTCATATAACAAATCTCCCCAAAAACATTAGCTGGTCTTCTTTTTCGTTTGTTAATTCATAAATTCTATTCGCTACAGCGGTAAAATGCTTTACAATATCAGTCATATACATTTGCACTTCATCATCGCTGTCTGCATTCAAAAACCTACTTTTGAATAATTGCAAATTCTCAAAACTTAATGGATTATCATCATCAATTATAAAAGCATCATACAATTCTTGAGGCATATTATCAACGATAGTTTGAAGTTTCTCTAACAAATTTACGATTTTAAGTCCGTCTTCAAAAATGTCTTTTTTGGGTCCCCAAGATTTCCTATAACACAGATGGTAATTCTTAAAATCATTGATTTGAGTTAATATGTCGTGTACCGAATGTAATATCGAAAACTCTTTTTTTAGTACTGTATATTTATTATTTCGCAAATTCGATAAGAAATAGAGCGCCAATCCTGTAATTCCTCCGCAACCGGCAGATACAAACACCCCCGACAACCAAGAGTTACATTCATATGTATAATAAGATGCACTCAAAACACCTATTGAGCATAATGAAATTCCAATCATCCATTTTAGATTTGAAAGTTTGAAAAATCGCTCTCGTAATTCTTTATTCCTTTTTCGAATTATTCGCTTTGTAATTTTATCTTTTTTCACATTTTGCTCCTACCCAAAATATTTTTGCATCAATGATTTTTTTAGTGTTTCTAACTTTTCAAGGCTCTTTTGAATTGCCAATTTTGATTTGTCGGTCTGTTCTACGAAGGCTGCGAACTGCTGTTGTTGCTCGATTGGGGGTAACGGAATATCTAAAGTAGCAAGGATTTGTTGATTAAGGTTCTGAATATTTGCACCTCGTCCAGTCATCTTCTTGCGCATAGAATCCGCTTTCAACACCCGTAGCAAATAAGCTGTGTTCACTTCGCTACTTGTTAAGCGATAGCGAATACAAAAACCACTATAAGTAGTTGGTGTGTTGTGCGGATAAACAACCAAACAACGACCAACAAGTGCTTTATTGCCGTTTGAACGAACAAAAACTATATCGCCATCTTTTAACATACTTTCTTCGGGTGGTGCCTCGTTCAGCGATATAACAGGCAAACTCTCTGTTCCATCTATAACAGACAGATCCTTAAAATCCCCAACTCCCAAACAATGCATTTCTATGCCACTATCGCCTGTGTGAAAGTTCATGCCATTCTTGCAATAACCCATATCGAGAAGTGGCTTAGCTGTCCACCCCTTTGGATTAGTTGCAGGATCGCCAAACAGTTCGATAAATCGGGATTTGACAAGCTCATCCAATTTTGAAAGCTGCTGTTTGCGGATAGAAATCAAGTTATCGACTAATCCAAAAATTTGTGAAATCTTTATTTGTTCTTCTTCGGAATGATTTGGCAACGGTTCATTGCAGTAATCTTTGAAATAAATGTGGGGGATAGCCGCACCAAGATAATATTTTGATAGATTCATGTGTTCTAATGCATACGCCAAATATTCTACAGAAACACCTTCATTTGGTATGATATACTGCATTGTGCCTATAACAGAGGATTTTGCAGGCAACTTCATAACGCGCCCAACTCCTGCGCCGTCCTTTACGATCGCAATATAGGGATTTTCCTGATGATAAAAATCGACATTTTTTATAAATCCACTTGCACCATAGATGGGATATTCCCCATCACGAGTATCTAAATCTTTTTGTGCAATATTAGATGTCCCTTTTGTACATATTTTTTTTAATTCTATCACTTTGAACCTTTCTTGATTGTGTCAAATAAAATTATTGTTTAATTCTCGTTAGTTATAAACAAACTAAAGTTTCTTTTTTGGGCTTCAATATACCAACTTTCGTTCTTACACTCATCATCATCATAACGAAATGTTTTATTATTTAAATCAATATCAATCAAACCGGCATCATACATTTTATGATGGTTTGCACACAGACAGACTCCGTTTTCATTTGCGTCATTTCCGCCGTCTTCAACTGCTATAATATGTGCAGCCTCTAACACAACCTCATTAGTGGTGCCGCATACTACACAAGTACGGTTATATCTTCTTAAAATGCGTTCTCTGAAATCTGGATCTCGTCTATACCTCTTTACGATATCAATTTTTCGATCGAATTCTTGCCGTATTTCATGCGAACAATTATCCGGTATAAACATTAAATAGTATTTATCGAAATATTCCAAGAAATCGAAAAGTTTGTCTTTCGGTATTATTGCAACACGCTCTTTTGTTTGTTCCTGATTGTTCGTTCCGTTAAGTGTGCGATCTAAAAATTCAACCGTTTGCCTATTCAGTTCGCCAATCCTTATTGTTGAAATGGAAAATGTTACTTCTTCGCCAGCGTGCAAGCTGCGATGAATGCCAGTATGCCAAACTATGAACACATCATATGTAATACAATAAATAATAATCAAATTATAAACATTAACGATTTCATTTTTATCAACTTTACACTTTGCATTTCTTGATTGTCCGATATATACACCAAAATCCGTTAATTTACCAAAAAAACGTGAAATCGTTTTTTTGGCGTACCGAGGCCAATCGTTCGTTTTTCCTCTATGTATCATCTTGACATCATCTCCAATTCCTCAAGTCCTTTTGTGAACTCTGCATTTAACTCTTGAAGCTCTGCGATAAGGCTTGACGTCGGTGGATATTCTACAGGCTTATATTCGGTCTTTTTATATTTATTTATCGAAAGGTCATAATCGTTGTCGATTATCTCTTGCTTTGGCACCATAAATGATTTTGCTGTGCGTGGGTTGTTCTCTTCATCAAACGGGACGTCGAGGGCGCCGTCCCCTACGGATTTAACGGAGCGGAAACGTGCGATAATATCAGGAATATCGTTTTCTTTTATCTCTGTGCGCTTATCGTCAAGGCTGAAGCCGTCGGCTTTCATATCGTAGAACCATACTTTATCCGTACCGCCGTGTCCTGTTTTGGTGAAAATGAGTATTCCCGTGGAAACACCTGCATACGGCTTGAACACACCAGAAGGCATTGAAATTACCGCTTCAAGACGGTTGTCCTCAATAAGAGCTTTTCTGATCGCCTTGTGCGCGGTGGACGAGCCGAACAGAACACCGTCCGGAACGATACAAGCGCACCTACCGCCGACACGGAGCATACGAAGCATAAGCGCAAGGAACAAAAGCTCCGTTTTTTTCGTTTTGCACACCTTCAAAAGATCTGCGGAAACTGTATCGTAGTCAAGACTTCCCTTGAAAGGCGGGTTTGCAAGAATAAGCGAATATTTGTCTTTATCGGGATTTTGATCCGACAAGCTGTCACGGTACTCGATACAAGGGTTATCGACGCCGTGTGTCATCATATTCATCGCACCTATACGGAGCATCGTTCTATCCATATCATAGCCGTGGAACATACCGTTCATATAGTGCGCTTTTTTCTCTCTGCTGAAGAATATTTCCTCTTTGCGTTTTTCTTTCAGATAATCACCTGCGGCAACAAGAAAGCCCGACGTACCGCAAGCGGGGTCGCAAATGATCTCATCAGCACCGGGATCCATAAGCTCTACCATCATACGAATAATATGGCGTGGAGTTCTGAACTGACCGTTAAGCCCCGACTGTGAAATCTTCGACAAGAGGTATTCGTATACATCCCCTCTTATGTCGCTGTCCTTGATCTGTGCCATTTGTGTATATATATCATCAAGGATCGTAACGATCTTATCAAGAAGCAACGGTGTGGGAATTTTGAAAATTGCATCGTCCATGTATTTCGAATATGCACTTTCCTTATTCTCGTGCAGATTCTTTATAAACGGAAACACAAATTCCTGAACTGTTGAATACATCTTACCTGCAGGAAAATCGTGAAAGGTTGACCATTTAAGTTGATTGCCATCTATCTCACGGCCGCCGATATTTACCTTATCGGCAAAAATGCTCTTATGCGGAAGTCCGAGCATCACTGCTTCCTTTGCACGAAGGTTATCTGTATCGTCAAGATCACGTATAAACATCAGATATGTGATCTGCTCAATTACATCAAGTGGATTTACAAGTCCGCCTGCCGCAAACACATCCCAAAGTCCGTCTATTCTGTTTTTAAGCTCACCCGCTGTAATCATCTTCACTTCTCCTTATGCCGTTGCACATAAAAAATTGATCATTCGCTCGTTTATTATAAAATCAATTAATATTTAAACATCTTCACATTTTATAATATCATAATAAATCGAATTTTGCAAGATTTAATATGCCATATTTGTACTTTATGCAAATATTATAAAATTTTCCACCTTATAAACCAATAAATACATATGTCATTTTCGCTTACCACAGAAAAAACCTTCGACAGCATATGTGTGTTGTCGAAGGTTTATATATGACCTATACGTTATGCAGACATCATTTTCATTTATTATCCTATTCAACGTATTTTACAAGTGCGTCCATATCTTTGCGTTTCTTATTTCTCAACTTATCATTATCTTTAGCATAGCCGAGAGTGATAACGAGTCGCACGGCTCCGTCGAGGTTACAGATCTTGCGTATTTCCGCATCGTCAAGCCATCCGAGAATACACGTACCGAGTCCTTGGGCGGTAGCTTCCGCTGTAATATACGCTGACACGATACCTATGTCTATCGAGCGATAGTCGTTCTTTTTCATTTTAGCACCAAGTGACGCCGTTGCAACATACGGCATCTCCGAAATAACAAGCATAATTGGTGCATCTGTTGCAAATTTATTCATACCGACACCCTGTGTCGCACGTGCCACTTTTTTGGCAGCTTCATTTTTGCATACAGTAATTAGATACGGCTGACCGTTACATGCAGAAGGAGAAAGGCGTGCAGATGCAAGAATTTTTTCGAGCTTTTCCTGTTCAACATCTCTGCTTGAATCATAACTTCTGCATGATTGTCTGTTTTCAGCTATTTCAGTAAAATTCATAAGTAACCTCCGTTTATCACAATTTCTCTATAATAAATCAAAGTGCAAATCCTATTCCGTTATCTTCGTCTTTTGAAAACTCTTCATTCTGATCAATTCTTTTATTTACGTCTGTCCTGAAAGAATGAATGTGCGGATGTAATCACGGTCTGCTTCGATGGGGATTTCATCAAGACATCCGTCAATTATTTCTTCCGTAATTTCGGGAAATTTCATTGTACGATACATATTTCGTGCATCGGGATTATTCCGAACAAATTCTCTTAAGAATTGAATCAAACCGTCTTTTGTTCTTGTAATGTTTTTGGAATAACTGCAACAATGTAGATACATCTTTTTTCTTATTCGCACGCTCAGGCTTCTGTGCATCCTACGGAATGCACCAAATTTTGCCGATAAGTTTGGCGTCAGTAATTCTGCCCTGTGCACAGTAATTCCGCACACTACGTTCAGAAATCCCCCATTTTCAGCCGTTTTTACGACAGATATATATTCCACAACTACCGCCTGACAAGTTTTCCTGTGGCAATTATACCACGTTATCGGCAAAATATCAATTCGTTTTTAAATGTTCCGAAATATTTATTGCCGATATTTATTTTATAAACTGCTGTGTACAAGCGGAGATTACTTGGACTTTATCGGTGTACGAGTACCTCGCAGCATATATGTTACAACTTCTTTTGTAGCAGCGAGGATCATTTGTTATCTGACGGACATCAACGTTCCAGCCCGAAACACAACAACTTATCAGGGATAAGCCGCACCAAGTACGGAAGTATCATTATTCACTCAGCTCCTGTCATGGCTTACAATACTCAATACTTATGTATCTTGTTTCAATTTATATTATATCTAATATTTATATTTATGGATAGTCCATATTGAACCATGGGATAGTTCATTTTGTATAGCGGTTATTCCTCTGCGCCGAAGGTGCTGCAGTATGTAAGCATACGGCGGCCGATGACGGATACTTTGAACGTTGGGTTCGGCACGTGCACTGCTGTGCGTGGCAAGGTTGTAAGAAATTCGGATAGAATACTGCAGTCGATTTCTTCAAATTCTGCACCATTCATCACCATTTTTAACCGAGGTTCGCCTCCACCACTAAAGGTGGATAATCCTTGCTTATTCAGCGGATTATCCGCCTTTTTTTCTTTATATTTTTCGAGGGTGCTGTCAATTACAGCACCCTCTTTTCTTCCGATTGATTCGATATATTTTAACGCTTCAATTATCGTAGGATCGCACCTTGTCATATACTCGATCAGTGTTTCATCCTCTTTTATGCCGAGCGATCTGTCAAGCTCTCCTTTAAGTATATCCGCAGGAAGCGTGTTGAGATAAAATTCCACGTAGTCGTACCATATACAAATTTCTATCGAATCATTGACTGAACAAAGGCAAAGCCCACTATGAAATCCGCAAAAGGAGATCATAGTGGGCAATTTGATTATTTACCAAAAACAACTGTAACGGTCGTACCGACACCAAATTCGCTTTCAATAGAAAGCTCTGCATCTGAAACAGCGCAGATATGCTTGACGATCGCAAGACCGAGTCCTGTACCGCCTATACGCTTTGAGTGAGATTTATCCACTCGGTAGAAGCGTTCGCACAGGCGAGGCAAATGCTCTTTTTCAATACCAATACCCGTATCCTCGACCTTGAGGCAGACACCTGTATCCGTTTCCGTAATGAAAACCGTTACCGAGCCACCGTCCTTATTATACTTGATGGCATTGGAAACAAGATTTTCGACAAGCTCAAAAATCATAGTTTGATCGGCGAATATATTGGCAGATCCAATGATACTTGCGGTGATATTTCTGCTTTGTGTCTTCTCGGACAGCCCGTCGATAACCTCTTTTGAGATATCCTCAAGAGCCACCTCGGAAAGCGCTCTTACGGGAGCATCTCCGCTTTCGATTTTGGAAAGCATCAGCATATCAGAGATCAGAGAGCCGAGCCTAAGACATTCCTTATATATCAGTCCAAGCTGTTTTTTGGAGGTATCGTCCATGCCTTCCTTGTTCATCAGCACCTCGGCAAAGCCTTGCATCACCGTAATAGGTGTTTTGAGCTCATGAGAAGCATTGGCAAAGAAATCGCTTTTTTGCTTCTCGATCAGCTTTTCCTTCGTAATATCCGTAATGATAATGATAGAGGAAATATCGTCGCAAATGACCTCGTTTGTAACCGCTGTAATAACTACCGACAGATACTTATCGTCGTAAGTGCAGTTGAAAGCAAAATTCTTACCGAGATGCTTTGTAATCTGCTCGTAAACAGGCAGCTTTTCAATAAGGAAAACAAGATCTCTGCCAATATCGTGATGCGTTCCGTTAAACATTTCAAACGCACGCTTATTGGCAAATACGATGTGCTTCGATCTATCAAGTGGGATGATGCTCTGTGATACGTTATCAAGCACGGCGTTCAGCTTCACTCTTTCGCCGTCTGCAATACGGATATGACTATGAATGTTTGCGTTCAGCTCGTTGATCTGATTAAGAACTCCGAACAGCTCAGGCTCGCTCATATCAGTCTTGATCGGCGCATACCGCCCTTCGTTCAGGCTCTTTAAGCTCTCACCGATCTCTGTCACCTTGTATGAAACATTACGGGATATAAACGTCGAGAGAATGAAGGAAAGAACGAGTGATACGGCAAGAACGAGGATGAAAAGCGGAATGATGGCGGTAAAATAAGGCGTAACTTGGCTACTTCTTACCGCAAGTCGCAGGATCACCTCTGTGCCGTCCGATAAGGCGGTCTTGGTTGCATAATAGGTCATATCACACTTAAAGGTCTCCGAGTATCTTTCCACGGTATCGGACTTACCTTCAAGCGCGTTTTTAATTTCTTCACGGTCTGCGTGATTTTCAAGAGGAGCTTTAGTGTCGCTCTCGTAAAGAACGTTACCGCTCATATCGAAAATCGTAATACGAAGTTCGGGGTTATCCGAGCACTGATTAAAGACAGCAAAATCGCTCTGCTCGTTCATTAGCGTTGCGGCAAGCTCGGTTTCTTCCTTCAACCGTTCATTTACGATATTATTCGTATTCATATTAACGGCAATGATGCCGAACACGAACATCAGAAGAACGCAGGAAAGTGTTGCGGCAAAAACCTTATAAAATATCTTCTTTTTCATAAGCTATTGTCCTACAAAGCGATAACCGATACCGCGCACGGTAACGATCACATTGCCGCCTCCACATTCGGTGATCTTGTCGCGCAGCTGAGAGATATGTATATCAAGCGTTCTTGTTTCGCCCATATAGCTCTCGCCCCAAACCTCACGGAACAGCTCCTCGCGCTCGATGGTTACGCCTGCACGTGCGATCAGCATCTTAAGCAGCTTGAATTCCTTCAAGGTAAGCCCCAAGTCGTACCCTTCGTAAAAGATCTTGTAAACGTTATTGTCAATGACAAAGCCCTTCTGAGCCGTCACGTAGAGGTTTGCACGGCGAATGTTGGTCTTGACTCGCGCGATCAGCTCAAGCACCGAAAAGGGCTTGGTCATATAATCGTCAGCACCCTTGTTCAGTCCCTTGACCGCACTAATCTCGTCGGATTTCGCGCTCACGATAATGACGGGGATCTTCTCATCCATCTCTCTGATCTTGGTGAGGATGGTGTATCCGTCTATATCGGGAAGCATAATATCAAGAATAATGAGGCTCGGGCGAGTTATCGTGAACTCACTAAAGAAATCCTTGCCGTTTTCGAACATTTTCGTATTAAAAACACCTTCAAAGGCACCCTCGTAAAGCTCTCGTATACCTTCGTCGTCTTCAACAATATAGATAATTTCATCCATTAATACTTTTGATGTACCCCCGTTTCGTTATATTTCGTCCACTCGGCAACGTTCACTGCGTGGTCGCCGATTCGCTCCAGGTATTTTGCGACCATCATAAGCTCAATGGCTTGGTCACCGTTTCTGCCATCTTTTTTGATAAGCTCGATAAGATCGGTCTTGACAGAGAGGAACATATCGTCCATCTGATCGTCAAGAGCTATCACCTCGTCTGCAATAGCCTCATCGTTGTTAATAAAGGAATTCACGCTCTCTCTGACCATCCTGACCGCCAGATCGCCCATCGCGGTAATGTGCGTGAGCTTCTTGATATAAGCATCGCCCGGCATCGTGTAAACAAGATCGCCGATGTCTGCGGCTTGATCTCCAAAGCGTTCAATGTCGGTGATCATTTTAAGTGCAGTGGATACCTCACGGAAATCCTCGCCACAGGCTGCTGCTTGAGAAGAATACGCATACACTTCTTTTCAATTGCCATCTCATATTCATCTACACGCTTATCCATCACACCGATGCTTTTGCCAAGCTCACGGTCACGGTTTACAAGAGCTGTGATGGCATCAGAGATCATCTGCTCGGTAAGTCTGCACATCTCGACGAGCTGTGTTTTTAAGTCGGCAAGCTCTTCTTCAAATATTTTTCTGATAGACATATCACTATCTCCTTAACATTATACCATAAATTTGTCACAAAATCAACCGAATCTTCCCGTAATATAACGCTCTGTGCGCTCATCGACGGGAGAAGCGAAAATATCGTCGGTATTGCCATATTCAACAAGCTCACCAAGAAGGAAAAATGCGGTTTTATCGGCAATTCTCGTTGCCTGCTGCATATTGTGCGTAACGATCACGATAGTCAAGTCCTTTTTCAATTCCTCCATAAGCTCCTCGATCTTGCCCGTGGAGATCGGGTCAAGAGCCGATGTAGGCTCGTCCATCAAAAGCACCTTGGGACTTGCGGCAAGAGAACGCGCGATACAAAGTCTTTGCTGCTGACCGCCACTCATACCGAGTGCGTTTCCCCTAAGTCTGTCCTTGACCTCGTCCCAAATACTTGCACGGCGAAGTGACTGCTCAACGATCTCGTCAAGCTCGCTCTTTTTTGTAATGCCGAAGGTTCTCGGAGCAAAAGCGATATTATCGTAAATGCTCATAGGGAACGGATTGGGCTTTTGGAACACCATACCGACGTTCTTGCGAAGAACGTTCACGTCGGTTTCCTTGTCGAAGATGTCAACGCCGCCGATACGGTATTCGCCTTCAACGCGGCAGCCTTCAACAAGGTCATTCATTCTGTTGAATATTTTAAGGAAAGTAGATTTTCCGCATCCCGAAGGTCCGATCAAAGCGGTGACCTGTTTTTGGGGAATCTCTATGTTTATATCTTTCAAAGCATGGAAATCACCATAGTAAAGATTACAGCCCTTGGCGGTGATATCCATACTGCCTATAAATTCATTCATATTAACACCTTTCGTTATCTTTGGGAGCTTTTGCTTGCAAAAGCTCGGATGCGAAGAGAGAAAGTATTGATTTTTGAGAAGTCACATCTTCGCGCTATCTCCGTAAGTAGATTTTCTGATCAGATTACCGATAAAGCCTGCGAGCAGGTTAAGTATTATAACGAATACAAGAAGCACAACAGCCGTAGCAGCCGCCTCATCGGGATACCCATGGCTTGCGAAATAGTAAATGTCAAGCGCGAGGCTTGTGCCGGGGGGCATAAGACCTTCGGGAGCTTTATTAACAACCATACCAATGGTGAGGATCAGCACGGCACTTTCCGAAACGACGCGCCCGATGGCAAGGATAATTGCGGTCACGATACCGCCTGCGGCAGAAGGAAGGACGATTTTGAATATGGTTCTGACTTTACTTGTTCCAAGTGCATACGCGCCTTCACGAAGTCCACCCTGCACGGAAAGCAGGCTTTCTTGTGCGGATCTGACGATGGTAGGCAGGATCATAATGGCAAGCGTAATACCGCCTGCGAGCATCGAGTAGCCCCAACCAAAAGTGACCACGAAGATCAGATACCCGAAAAGACCGTAAACGATACTCGGAATGCCTGCGAGAGTTTCCGTGGCAACCTGAACGATCTTCACAAACTTGCCCTTATTGTTCGTATATTCCGCAAGGAAGATCGCACTTGCCACACCAATCGGAACTGCAATAATAGCAGCTATACCGACGAGCTGGAGTGTGCCGATAAACGCAGGGAGAATAGAAGGGGTGTCCTTATAATCTCCAAACAAAAGATCCACGGAAAGTTTGTCTACGCCGTTTATAAGCACGTATGCAACAACTGCCACGAGCGCAATCAAGGAAATCACGAGTGCGACGATGCAAACGTATTTGAGTGCAGAATATAACCTTCTCATTTCTTTGCACCTCGTCTTTCCTTTTTATCGGCATTGTCTTTCTTAAGCAATGAAAAGCTAATGTTGAGTATCAGGGTGAACACGAACAGCACAACGCCCGTCGCAATCAGCGCGGAAAGCGCATCTCCGTTCAGCTCCAAAGCACCCATAGCAATATTAGCCGTCAGAGTTCTGACGCTTTGGAACAAACTTTCGGGCATCTCGGGGCTACCGCCAATTACCATAATAACCGCCATCGTCTCACCGATAGCTCGTCCGATAGCAAGTACAACACCGGCGAGAATACCGCTTTTTGCGGCAGGTAGCATAATTTTGAACGTGGCTTGCTCTTTGGTCGCGCCGAGCGCAAGCGCACCTTCATAGTAGGTATTTGAAACGCTGTTCAAGGAATCAAGGCTTACGCTGACGATGGTCGGTAAGATCATAATTTCAAGAACGAGCGAAGCGGAGAGAATACCGTAACCAACGCCCGTGGGTGAAATATAATCTCTGACAAAAGGCACGATGACGGTCATACCGAAAAGGCCGAATATAACCGAAGGAATACCTGCAAGCAGGTTGATCATCTGCCTTATAGGAGCAACGAGCTTCTTCGGGCAGAACTTGTAAAGCGCGATTGCCGTGAGAAGCCCTATACCAATACCGATGATCACGGAAAGCGCCGTAACGTAAAGCGAAGCCACGATCATCGGGAATATCCCATAGCTTGCATTGTCTGAAAGCGGCGCCCAATCACTTCCGAACAGGAACTTTGCAAAGCCTGTCTTTGAAATAAACGGCACACCGCTGATAAAGAGAAATACCGTTATCGTCGCAAGAGCGAGAATTGAAAAGATTGCGGAGAAAAGGAACACTCCGTGCATTACCTTTTCTCTCGCATTAATAAATCCGTACAGATTTTTCATATTATTTCGAAACGCCTGCCCAAGTCTTGATAGCCGCGTCGCCTGCCTCTACGTTGTAGATGTTCTTAAGATCTTCAAGAGAAATGTTGTCAAAGGTGTTCGCCTTATTCGCGATAACGGCGATACCGTCCTTTGCAACCTCGTAGTAGGTGCAGTTATCAGCCTTAGAAGGATTGAAAGCTTCGGAAATCATACCGAAATCGGATACGCCGTTCTTTGCGTCGTTATAGCCCGTGCCGCTTCCGCCACCGCCAACAGTAACGCTGACACCGCTCTGCATCTGCTCAAATTTAACCGCAAGCTTTTCCATCAGAGGCTTGAGCGAGGTAGAACCGGAAATTGCAATCTCGCCAGAAAGTCCCGGAATTACGGTATATGCAACCGCACTTTCCTTGGTGGAAACGTAGCCGTTATCTGAAACGATCGTCTGCGCATCAGAGCTTTGAAGGAAGGCAAGGAATGCGGTATTGACTTCGCTTGTAACCTTGCTCTCTTGGTAAACTACGTTAAGAGGACGGGAAATCTTATAAGAACCGTTTTTGATATTTTCAAGAGTAGGCTCGACACCGTTAACCTTAAGAACCTTTACATCGTCGGTAATGTAGCCAAGGCTATCGTAACCGATTGCAAGAGGATTGCCATTGACTTCCTGAAGAACGGCAGCTGTGCCCGTTGCAACGATAACGCCCGAAACGTCGGTCTTGCCATTCAAACCAATGATCTCCATAAATGCTGACTTTGTTCCGCTTCCGTCCTCACGGGTGACAACGCTGATGTTCTTGTTTTCATCAAACTTTGCGCCGCCGCAAGAGGTCAGCGCACCGAGGGTGCAGAGTGTAAGTGCGAATGTGAGTATGAGTGCAAAAATCTTTTTCATGTTCAAAATCTCCTTTTCGTGTTTTGCACCATCATTATACCAAATCCGAAAAAATCCAACCACCATACTTTCGTTCGGTGCGTGTAAGGTTTATGTAAAATCTATTGACCATTTGCAACGCTGATGTTCGGTATGGATGCTATGAGCGATGCAGTAAAGGGTCTCGCTGAGGTTCCCGAGTTTCAAAATCTGTTCCTTGCTTTTACCAATCCTATTCTCAGTGTGCTTGTCGGCGCACTCGTTACAGGTATTATCCAATCAAGCACAGTTACAAAGCTTCTCAAAGCGATCGGTGACTTTGAGCGTATCTCCGACCACGCTGTAAACGTGCTTGAATCGGTGGAGGAGCTTCGCGAAAAAGGCATTGGGTTCTCGCCTGCCGCAAGAGAAGAAATCGCTGTTCTCTGTGCCGCAACAGACGAGATACTTACCTTGACCGAGGCAGCGTTTGCAGGTAACGATATTCCTCTTGCATACGAAGTTTAGCCGCTTGAACAGGTGATAGGCAATCTTAAAACACTTCTCCGTAATAACCGCATTGCAAGACTTAAGGAAGGTTCTTGCACCGTAGAAACCGGATTTATATGGTCAGATCTCATTGAGAATTTATGCAAAAGAAAACAATATATTAATGAGAAAACGGCATAACACCTGAATGTTATACCGTTTCTGAACGAAATCACGCCGCTTGGGGTAAACCTGCTCTTTTAAAGGCATCCCAAGTCGGCTTTTTTTATTTTTATCTGTTAGCTTCAAGCCAGGCTGAAAGCTCTTTTATGCATGCTTTCCCGTCGTTTACGCCTATATCGTACACCCTTTGTATGTTCTCCGCCGATCTTTCAAGCCGTCCTATATTCAGCGGCTCATTCGGACGGATAACAAAGACCTCATTTCTCTTTTTCAGCTTTTCTATATATTCAGTCGTCCGATTGTATATCGTATGTCTTGTAAGCATTGCATCTGCAAACTTGGGATATTTTCCGTAAACGAGATTCGGGGCAAATCTATTGCACATCTTTTTTCGGTACGATGCGTCACGCGTAAGAATAACGACATTTTTTTCGTAGCCCATCTGTCTGAATGCCTTTATCGGTATACTGTCCGTGCAGCCGCCGTCGAGATACTTTTTTCCGTTTATTTTAACAATACGTGAAACGTACGGAAGCGATGCCGACGCCCTTATGTAATCAATATCTCTTTTCATATCGGCAATAAGCACATATTCTGCCCTGCCCGTTTCAAGATCGCTGCATGTTGCATAAAACGGAGTTTTGCAGCGGTCAAACTCCTCGTAATCGTACAGGTCAAGCTGCTCGGGCAGCTCACGGTAGCAGAAATCCGCGCCGACTATATCACCCGTTTTGATAAGGCTTCTGACGCTGATAAAGCGCGGATCTGAGCAGTATTTCTTATAATATCTGATACTGCGTCCCTTTTGTTTTGATAAATAAGAGCAGCCGTGTATTGCCCCTGCCGAAACGCCTATGACTCCGTCAAAGACTATGCCGTGCTCCATAAACACATCCAACACGCCTGCTGTATATATTCCTCTGACTCCGCCTCCCTCAAGCACAAGACCGATCTTCATGCGTTATACCCCTTCCATATGCATTGTAATGTGTATATTATAGCAGACCGCCGCCCGAAAGTAAATACCGATCTGCGATCATATATAAAATTCAAATTACAGTATAAAAATTGCTGTTAATATCAAAAGGAAGCATATCATACTTTGAGATGCTTCCTTTTTTATTGATTTTTGATGAGCGGATATATACGCTCGCAACGCAGAACTATCCTTGTATCCGTATTTACAACTGACGGACATGTGAACAGCGACAGATCCCATTGACCGCTTTTAAGCCCCTCAACATCGCTTTCGCTGATGCTTTCCTTTTCAATGACCTGATAGACAAACACATTACCGTCAATATCAGTCACCTTGACCTGTCCGCCGTTTTGCACGTTTTTAAGCTGGGCAAAAAAATTATCGTAGCAATGCGCGCCTATTATCATATCATCCGTGTAGGCTGAGCCGCTGTATCGGCAGGGCGCTTTTCTGAGCCTTGAATAAGACATTCTTGATATTATCGGAAGCTGAACTGAAATATCGGGTATTTCGAGCGTTCCTATATATTTAAATCCGTCAATTCTGTATGACGGCATATCAACGTTCGGATTGAGAAAATAGTCCGGTAACGCCTGCGTTTGCTCACCGTTCAGATCACCGTCCGATGCATCAGTTGACGGAGTGTTGTCGATCTCATCTTCGTTTTTATCCTCGTTAGGTTCGCCTTCGTCCTTGACAATAGGCAAAACGATCTGATCGTTGGCAGGAATTACATCCTGCAGCTTATTAAAGGCATCAGTTGCATCCTTATACGCTCTGTCAGCAGTATATAAATTATAAACCGTAAGTCCGAGTGCCGAAAGAATGACTGCAATTCCGAGCGCTATAAGTACAGTTCCCTTTTTCATACCGAGCCTTTACGTCTTACAAGTCCACACACTATCAACGCAAGACCTGCGCAAAGCAACACGGGAACGGGCCACCATAGCTGACCTGTTGAAGGTATATCCTCCTGCGGAGGCGGATATGAGCCTGTATATGTATTTACGACCGTGAAAGACGAGCCGTTTTCGGTAACCGAAAATCTGTAATCGTCTACGTCATCTTCCTCAACCCACCATATATGATCCGTGGGCAGATCGTTCCATTCGTATTTCCACGCTCCGTTATGAGGCAGCGTTATCTTCTCATGCACCTCGCCGTCGCAATACAAGGATATATTGATGCTCTGCGGACGCTTATCCTCAACTCCGACATCGCTCCACACCTTGTATACCTTATACAGATCAATGGACGGCAAAAGCTCGAACTTTGCATCTGCAATAACATCGTAATTAACTGTATTTTCGTAAATATACGGCAAAGATGCCATAAACGGAGATATGCAGTACGTTTTTCCGTCCTTTACAGTTCTCTGCGCTGTCACAAGGTAAAGACCCTGCTTTAAGTCTGAGCGTTCGAACGATGCTACGCCGAGCTTATCGCTGACTGCCTCAGCATCCGATGCTATCTTATTCTTCAAAACGTATTTTACAAGAGATGATGAAAGCTGTGCTGTATCGGTATCGTCATTCAATTCTACTTCGGAATCTGCAAATGCATCGCTTACAGTAAAGCCACCCTCGCCGTCCATATGCGCTACAAGATATGCTGAAAATATTATATCAGAGAGCGGCACGTCCTTGATAGCAAGGCTCACCTGCTGCTGTGTATTAACAGTTGATGCCGATGTAAAAACAGTCATACAGGGTATAACAAGCAAGACAACGGCAATAAGTGAACACAGTGTTTTCCTATTTATCATCGGATGCATCTTCCTTTCCTTCTTTGATTTCCTTTACGATGTCCGCACCGTTGCTTTTCTTTGGAAGCAGCAGCACGACAAGCAGAACGAGCAGCATCGGAGTAGCCACCACGGGAGCTACGATAATCGGATCGATGCGGATAGCATCAGATACCACGCGCGCTGACTGTGACTGCTCTATATTCTCTATTCTGTGACCTCTTACAAGCAATCGGTGTGAATTCACACCGTACGGCGTACAGGTGAACAGCGTACAGAGATCCTCTCCTGAAACGAGCTTAAGATCATTTGTATCCGTCGGTTCAACTATCCGTATCTGATCGACCTGGTATGTCAGCACCTCGTCAAGCACGCGAAGCATAAATACATCTCCCTCTGAAAGCTTATCAAGGTCGGTAAACAGCTTTGCGCTCGGCAAGCCTCTGTGACCCGATATGACACAGTGCGTATCCTCGCCGCCAACGGGCAATGATGTCCATTCAAGATGTCCTACTGTCGTCTGTAATACCTTTTCCGATGTTCCGTGATATATCGGCAGGGTTATATCCACGCTCGGAATATCAACGTATCCCATAACACCGTCTCCGGTTATATCGAGCAGCTCTGTATACTCCTTTTGCTGCTGATCACTGAGAAGATAGCTGTTCACCCTGTTTTTCAACGATGCATTGTATTTTTGAGCTTCTTTTATTATACTGTCATATTTTTCAGTATCAATATTGTTCAGATTCTGAACATAGCTTGCAATAGTCTTTGACTGTGTGTATGAATTCCAATAGTCGCTGACGGTCGGGTACAGCAGTAAGGAGAGCCCTGCAAGAAATATAAATATCAAAATAAATGTTGTCAGTCTGTTTATTTTTTTCTTCATGAAGGGTTCTCCTTACCGCTGTTACCGCCTTTAAAAGACGGCAACAACGGTCAAATATAAGTTACATCAGTTGTCCTTATTCATACGCTTTCTAGTAACGAGAAGCACAACAGCGCCTAATACAAGAACACCGCCGACAATATAGAATATCGTCGTACCGATACCGCCCGTATCGGGAAGCTTGATACCGGAGTGGTTAACTACCGTAAGCTCAAATACGCCTTCTTCGTTGATAGAAAGGGGCTTGCCATCGTCAAACGCACTTACAGTCCATTTGCAATCGTCGGAGCCTGCTTCGGGAGCTTCCCACGAAACAACGATATCAAATGCCTTTATGGTGTTATAGCCTGCGGGAGTAACCGTTTCCGTTATGGTATATGTGCCTTCGCCGAGACCCTCGAATATGATAACGCCGTTTTCGCCTACCTCAGCCTCTATCTTCTTATCGGTTCTTACGTCAACGTACGTAGGCTCTACTGCCTTTTCATACTTCGTGTAAATATCGTTATAGAGATTGCTGTTAGGCTCGATCATTGTGTAAAGTGTAACGCTTTCATCAGCAAGCTCTTCGTTTGTTGCCACTCTGTATGCTTCTCCGTCAAGAACGTAGCCGCCGTCACGGTTGTCGGTCTTTACAACGTATTTAGCCTCTGTCAAAGGAGCGTCCTTAGTGTAAAATCCGTTATTCAAAAGCCAGTAAATACCGTTTTCGGACTCCGTGAATACTTCACGCTTAACGATGACCTTCGTTACGTTCTCGCCCTTAAGCTCGAACTTTGCACCCTTGAGTGCATTACCGTTTTCATCGACCTTAACGACCTTGATACCTGTCGTATATGTGCGTGTATAAACCTTTACTGTTTCACCGAGAGGTACGCTCTGACCTATTGAGGGCTTGCCGTTTGTATGGGTATTTGCATAATCAAAATTGGGGTTGTTTGAGTACACAAGGTCCGCTTCGTTGGGGTTACCGTCAAGCTCGCCTATAACAGCCTTATCGTTAAGCTCTGCGGAATATGTAATCTCAACATCCTGTCCTGAGTGCGATCTTGCATCGAGAAGCGCTACGCGGAACGTATATCCGTCAGCCTCATCACCCGTGAATACCGTGTAATCCTCGTTGAGAACTGCATCCTCGCCGCCGATAGTAACGGAAATATCGTTATTGAATGTAAATCCGGGGCAAAGAGTATCGTTGATAATGAAGTAGCAGAAATCGAAATCCTTTGCGTTTGTCAAAACGGGAGCTGTAAGAAGGAACTGTACGTTCGTACCTACGCTTACGTTATCAAACTTACCGTCAAGAGTGATGTCACCGTCAATGCTGTTGCTATCGCCGCTGATTATCTTATCGATCGATGTTATACCGGACTTAGGAGTCATTTTAACATCGTCGAGAACCTTAACGATATACGCGGAAATAGTCTGACCTGCGGGAACATCTTCGCCATACTGTTCGTTTACAAGGTAGTAGCCTGCCTCAAGATCCTTTGCTGTCCAGTCATTTTCAGCCGAAAGAACAGCTACGGGCTCGCCTGTGATAAGCTGCTCATTCAAAAGCTTCTTTGCAAATGCACGTGCATCGTCGCCTATCTGATCTATAACGTCAGAAGCAACTGCATCGTCTGTTGTTTTGCCGTCGGGCAAGTAGTTTGCGCCGTATTTGATATCTACGAGAACGCCTTCGGCAAGAGTGCCTCTGAATATCTGATAAATATCGTATACGTGGCCTTCCGTGGGTGTGGTTGCATCGCTTTCGAGAACGATGTCATACGCTGAGGCGGTAAACATCATAGCAAATACGAATATTACCGAAAGAATTAATGCGCTGATCCTTTTAAAACTCTGCATTTTTTTAAGTCCTTTCAAATTTATAATAAACTAAATTTAAATACCTATTTGTGTTGACATCAGAAGGAAGCTGTATCCTCCTTGCTGCTTTTTATTTTTCTGTAGGAAAGATATGCACCGATCATTATCAGTGTCAAGCCTGCAGAAATATACGCAAACGAGCCGTTTCCGCCTGTTTCAGGTAATGCGTATACAGGAGAGCCTTCGTTTGTTATTACAACGACTGCATCGTGCACCACCGTTTCCGTAAGCGTCGGATTTCCTCTTACGAGAACGAGGAATCTTGCCGCATTTACAGGTGCCTGAGCTGTGCTTGACGTGAACTTATCACCTTCAAAAACGATAGATCTCAGGGTCGTTATTTGATTATCAAACTCATTATTGATCATCAGAAATCCGTTGATATATTCAACTCTTGATGACCAATCAATGCCCGTTGTACCCTTAAGCGGCTTACCTTCTGACGGCTGAGCGAGCAGCCACGAGTCTCCGACTCCGCTCTTCAGAGCAAGACCGCCGTTGTTTTTTCTGTCCTGCGGAGTATATATCGCTCCGTTATCCATATTTGCGTCATACGGTATCCACATACTGTATTGAACGCCGTTCAGCGTAAACTTACCGTTCTGCATATCGACGTTTACCGTATCTTCTGAGGTAAACGGCAGATCCATGTGATCGCGCGTCGTACAAAGTGCCTTCTTGCCGTCCGGACTTACGATGATATACTGATTATCTTTGCTCAGTGATGAGGCGGGAACCCACCATGTTCCTGTTCCGAGCTGACGTTGCACGGTTGACACTTTGCCCGGCAAAACGTTATAACTTGCAGTATACCCCGGTATCGAGCGCTCGTGTACCGTGTACTGATATCCCTCGGGAAGATCGGTCCACGTATACGACCAGTTATTCGATGCGTCGAGCTTTACAGTCTTGTAGTCTGCACCGTTCTGTCTGAGTGTGACGGTGACAGAATCCGCGCCGACAGTTCCCTGCCATTCTTTTCTGACAGTCAACGTCGTAAATTTCATCGTGCGATTGACAAACGAGTATTCTTCCGAAAGCGTCACCGTAACGTTTCCGCCCTGCGGAGATGACGTTTTGTAATACTGTGACCAATTCACACCCTCGTCATTACTCTTGTCTACGGTCATACTGACTATGCTGTAAGTATACTTTTTCGATTCACGGAAATAGATCTCTCCGTCATCGAGCTGAACTTCCATTGTAATACGGTATATCGTATTGTCGTACAAAATAGTATTGTCATTTGTTTTTGGGATCTCACGCACGTAATAAACGTACGTTCCGTTTTCTTCAAGTATTATCTGATGATCGAATTTTATAGAGCCGTCCTCTGCGCACTTGGCATTATCAAGGACTGTGCCGTTCAGATACGCCTCAATAAGCTGAAATTCAAAGTCATTATCTTTAAGCGAGAGCTCGTTCGTTCCTCCGCCCTCGTAAAGAACCTTGCTTGCGTTTATTTTGACCTTTGTCGGAAGCGTTATGTCTAACGGATTACCTACCACGAGAATTCCGTTACACATTATCGCTCCGCCGTGAGTGTATGAATAGTTTCCGTTGATATATACAGTTGCAAGCGCATAAGCGTTTTGCTTTGCTTCATCGTCGGGATTTGCTTCAAGTCCCATAATTCCGCTTGAAACTATGACGTCGTCCTTATCTGCATGAACCTCTGTGTAGTCAGCGCTTCCGCGCCAGCCTGCAGACCCGCCGCCGAGCATCGTGCCCGAAACCGTGCCCATCAACGCACAGAAGTAATCAGCGTGACCGCATCTTTGGAACATTTCGTTACATATTTTGTAGTCAACGCCGTCCTTCGTACCGCCTGATACGAAATGTATTCCGTCTTCATCAACAACGTCGTGGTTGTCAAAGATAGCAGCACCCTTATCAACATATAAGTAAATCTTACCTGTAGGACAACCTGCAACACCGCCGCCGAAGCCGCCTGCCGAGTTGTCAGTCGCGAGCATATTCTTTATTTCAAGAACCGCTTGATCGGCACAGAATACTCCGCCGCCGCCCCAGTGCTCCGTATTTTCAAGAATGTTGTTCGTTACATAACCTGCGTTTATATATCCTCTGCCGTTATACTCTATGCAGATGCCCGCACCCTCGCCTGCTGTTGCGAGATTTCCGGAGAAAAATCCGCCGTCCATCGTAAAGGTACACCCGTTGCCCGAGCTTGTCTTTATGCCGCCGCCGCCCTGAGCCTTGTTGCCCGTGACATATCCGCCGCGTATTGTGAATTTACAATCGTCGCGGATGAATATTCCGCCGCCGCCGTCAAGATAGCATTGACCGTTTGCGGTGTTATTGGTGATATAACCGTCCGACATCGTAACTGTCGTCTGCGCACACGCGACAAGACCGCCGCCGCCCGCGTGATCTACGCTTGCATTATTGAACAAAGCCACGTTTCCACTGATAACGCCGCCGCTGATATTGAGCTTATTCTGACCCATAACAGCGACACCGCCGCCGCAGCCTGCCTTGTTAGCGGCTATTACCGCATCGTTCGATATATTGAGCGTGCCGCTTGCGCTGTATACAGCGCCGCCGAAATCATCTTGATTGAGCCATCCTGTGTTATACGATCTTTCAAATCCGCAGATATATCCGCCCGAAAGATTTATCGTACCGCCCGAATAGCTTTGATATACGGCTCTGTTCGTTCCGCTTCTGAGCATACCGCTCTGAAGATTGAACGTACCGCCGTTGACTGTAATGATAGGCTGTGAGGAGCCCTTTATAGCACCCGACGTACTTACCGTATACTTGTATAACGTCTCGACAGTCGAGCCCGTTTGTACGTTCGTTACTTCAGAACGTGTAACGTAGTATGTAAGCGTTGCTCTTTCACCGGATACGGAAAGGCTTGCCGTATTACCGTACGTCATTTTACTCAAAGTCTGCTTTTGTACGCTTGCCTGCGGCTGTGTGGAATCAAGCACCGTGAGCTGACCGCCGTTATTGACATTGAATACGGTGTTTGATGATCCTGACGAGATCGTTTTTCCGTTAAGGTCTACGATAACATCTTTGCCCCAGTCGATATTTATAGCTGAGCCGACCGTAAATGAGTTCGTCAACCGTATATATTTAGCGTTATTGTTTATCCGATTTACTAAATCGTTGTAGCTTGCGGCGGATGCTTCTTGTACGGCACGCACGGCGTAGAGCGAAAAGTGATCCGTTTTAAATTCGATACCGTCTTCGGTATATTCAGTCGGCATTCGCTCCTCTGTACCGTTTTCCGCTACGTAATATACCTCAGGGTGAGTGCCGTCATCAAAAGCACTGTTTTTCAATTTATCCGACAGTATCCGTACGTCGAGGCTTTCGCCGTCAAGCACGTTGAATACGTTTCCGTCACTGTCGAATACCGTTATGTCGTACGCGCATATCTCATCATCATTCTGTGTATTCATCGGATATGCGTATACAGATGCGTTTTTCGGTAAAATACCGCTTACCGTAATAACGGTAGTATCTGATTCAAGGGGATTTCGGTATGTACCGTCCGTGTATATCTGTGCTGTGACAGTCTGCTCTTTATAATTGCCATCAGGCAAAACGGAATATCCGATCACCGACTCAGATGTATATTCATATATAACATACTGCACCTTGCTTGACGCATCGCCCTGTATTACCTTGAGCTTTGCTGCCTGCGATTCTATCTGAGGAATGATCTCGGCAATTATTCCGACGCTGTCTGTGCAAGAATCCTTGTCTTTATCAAGGAATACTATTTCGCCGGCGCTCGGTATATGATCGCCTGCCTTGCGGTACAGATCGTATCTTTCATCGGAAAGAGCAAGCATCCAATCGTTGCAATCGCTGCCGTACGGCATTTTCTCAACACCTGCGTAATGCAGGCAGAATGATACAAACATTGCGGACCATTCTCCGTACGGCTCGCCGTACCATTCGCCGTATCTCGTATATCCCTGCAGTCTGCCGTTTTCATCGCAAATGACGTTTCTGCTGCTTTCAGAGTATCCTATCTGCGACTTGGCAACGGCTAAAACGTCTCTGTGCCATTCACCGCAAAATTCAACGTCCTTAAGCGATTTTTGCCAATCATCACTCGTTTCGACGTCTGCCGATCTGTCGGCATAACACGCTATTTCATGGTGAGTATGCTCCTGCAATTTGCAGGTTATTACCTTTTCTGCATCCGACAAAACGAAGCAATCATCGGTATGCATATGCTTTACAGCCTGCACCTTACCGCATATAATGCCTGTGTCATCATAACATTCGTTCGTGTGGGTATGTTCGGTTATCTGCTCCTTGCCGCATACGGCTACGTAATTTTGAAGATCATCGTCAAGTGCGTAGCAATCGTCTGTATGGATATGCTCGGAAAGCTCTCTCATCGTGCATACGAGCTTGCCGTCGGCATAGCACTTGTCCGAATGTGTATGAATGTATATATTATTGTTTTCAACCTGCGTCTGCTCTATGCAGCTCAGCACATATGCATATCCGAAGCATTCATCAGTATGCGTATGCTCTGCAATATTGCACGTCGGATCATTATCCATTGTTATAGCAGGAAGGATAAGAACGTACGTTGTAACGAATACGACAACAGACGCCATTACAGTGAGAACGCTTCTCCAACGCCTTCTGCGGCGGCGCCCGGCTGAATATTCAGTTATCCGTTCCAATGCTTTGCTTTGCATCGTTTTACCCTCCTTTACTTTTTGTAAAAAAACTCAAATCAGAGATCACTTAATTCACCGGTCCTATTTTGTTCAGCGGCCAGACTCTGAAAACGATCTTGCCGACAAGCTGCTCCGACTCAACACAGCCAACGGCGGTATTTCGCGAATCTACCGATGTTGTTCTGTGATCACCCATACAGAATATACGGTTTTCGGGAACTTGATATGGCAGCTCAATATTGCAGTCGCCGAGAGCCTTTTGTCGTACATAAGGCTCATCAAGCATTTTTCCGTCTACAAAAACGTTTCCCTTTTCGTCGATATTTACCCATTGACCCGGTCCTGCGATATAACGCTTTACGAGTATTTTATTACCAATATAGAATACCACAAGGTCGCCCGTGTCGAAATCAGTATATTTAGCGGAGATCACAATGTCACCCTCATCAAGCGTCGGAGTCATAGAAGAGCCGTATATCTGAAGCACCGGCATAAAAAGAGTTGCAACAAGAACAGCAACCGCCGCAACGACTATAAGTATGTATACCGTACTGCGCATAACACGCCTGAATTTTTTGTTGTATATTACCCTGTCATATTCCGTTTTTAACTGCTCGGTACTCGGGCAGTCAATTTTCTCCTGATCGGTACTGCCGTTCACGGAATCACTTCCTTTCAAAGTATCGTGCGACTGTTAAAATCGACGTACTCATTAGGCACAAACTGCTTTTATATATACCTAATTATTTTCGCTGTCCTGATCCTTACGCTTATTGCTAAGGTCCTCAGAAGATCGTATTATTTCATCTGCTTTTCTTTTTGCTTCTTCGATGATCCGATTTTTTTCTTCTTCAGCCTCATCGCTCATACGCTTTATGTTTTCAAGATACTGCTGTGCGGCGTTTTGCGCCGATGTAAAAACATCGTTCAACTGCAAGGATGCTTCAGCCACAGAGCCTGCGTTTTCGCATATTATCTTTTTGCTTTCGAGCTTACTTTTTGCTTCCCTGAGCTCTTTTTCAAGCAATTCGTTTTTTTCCATCTGGTCAATAAGAAGCTCCAACAGCTCACTGCGGGAAAGCCTTTTCAGTTTTTTATCAGTCATACCTTCCTCACATGTTTCAAATAACGAAATACAAACGATAAAAGAGTATATTTATTCAAGACAATGCATCTGCATAAACAGAAAATTTTTTCACAGCGAAACAATCTTGTCGCAATACTAACATAAAAAAACATTTTTTTCAAGTCTTTTCCGCTTTTTTCATCCCCATTGTTAATTTTTTTACATTTTGTTAACAAAATTCTGTAACAGTTATAAATTCCGATATTAAATCACTTGGAAATACCTTTATTATAAATATTTAAATTAAATATATTTTCTATTTAAGTAGCCATCAAATATTCATTTAATAAAAAATATCATTCAAAACGCTCCTGTTCGCTCTGTTCAAACTTTACAATTTAAAAAATAAAGTATAATAAAATATCAATAAATCTGAGATATAATGGCAAAAAATATGGATTTTTTTATAGTATAGTGGAACATCATATCGGATATACAAATATTACCACATTTTTTCGCTAAAGATCCATACAGAAAGTGAAATTTTGAAGAAAGGCAGAAAGAATTATGATAAAAATCAAAGAATGGTTCAGTATTCAGTTGGTAAAGAATCCCGGTAAGATGGTTTTGTCAGCCATTTTACTGTTCAACATCGTATTTTTTCTTCTGGCAGCGTTGATAATCAGTGCTTTGTCCTTGGACGGAACTGAAAAAATGGGATTTGTCGAGGCAGCCATCTGCACGATAACCATGATACTTGACGCAGGCTGTATTCAGTTCGTTGTTGCTGATATCGGTAAATCGGGAATAGCGATTACATTAGTGTGTCTTGCCGTAGTTCTGATCGGTATGATATCCTTTACGGGCTCTGTTATCGGTTACGTTACGAACTACATTTCAAATTTCATTGAAAACGCCAATACGGGAAAAAGAAAGCTTGATCTTCACGGACATTTCGTAATTCTGAACTGGAACAGCAGAGCATCGGAAATAGTCAATGATATGCTGTATACAGATGAAAAGCAAAAGGTAGTCATTCTCGTACCGTCAGGTAAAGAAGAAATAGAAAAAGAAATTGACGAGAGGCTTTCAGATACGGTTGCACGTGAGAATAGCGAAGTGATAAAAAGATATTCGCATCTTCCCTTTCCCGCACGAATGATAGCCATACATAAAAACCGTTTCAGAAAAAGCGTTACCGTTATGGTTCGTCAGGGAGATGTTTTTTCATCAAAGCAGTTGAGTGATATATCATTGAAATACGCACGCGCAGTCATAATTCTGGGCGGCGATATAAACAATACGCTATGCAAATTTGAGCACAAGGAAATACTTGAAGAAAAAAGCAAGGGCAATGCACAGACTATAAAGACTCTTATGCAGGTATCAGACATTACATCTGATGAATCATCGGCGGACGGTCAGAAGATAGTCGTTGAAATTACAGACCCCTGGACTCTGGAGCTTGTTGAAAAGATCATTTCAGCAAAGCAAGTAAAGGGTAAATGCAACATAATTCCCGTTAAGGTCAATGAGGTCTTGGGCCAGATACTTTCACAGTTCTGTCTTATGCCTGAGCTTAATTCCGCTTACAGTGAGCTGTTTTCGAGCAAGGGTGCGGAATTTCATTCCGAAAAGCATTCATGTGAGGACGAGATCTCATTTATAAACGACTATTTCAAGGATCATACTCATGCTTTGCCGATCACCGTTATGAAAAACGGAGACGAGCACTTTGCCTTTTACGTAGCAGACAACGATAAGGACGTACATAAAAAATCTGCCGTTTCCAAAACGGATTATTCGGTATCACTGAACAAGAACTACCGTATGGAATGCAAAAACGTCATAATACTCGGTCACAACAGCAAATGCAAGCATATTATGGCGGGCTTTCAGGCTTTCATAAACGAATGGAAGCAGGAAAATGAACAGATAGTAAGAATAATCGTTATCGACGATAAGAACAGTCTTGAAAGACAAAATCACTATAAGGATTATCCGTTCGTTATAAAAACGGTAGAGGCGGATATTTACGATAAAGACCTTATTTGCTCAACTATCAATGAATTTGTGTCAGAAAACGAGGAGGACACAAGCGTTCTTATTCTTTCAGACGATTCAGCATTGAACGATAACATAGACGCAAACGCGCTCGCAAATCTCGTGTACGTGCGTGATATAATAGCAAATAAGGTAAAGGAAAACCCCGACTTCGATATTGAAAGCATCGACGTTATCGTAGAGATCATTGACCCTAAGCACCACGATATCGTAAACAGCTACAGCGTGAACAATGTAGTTATCAGTAACCGTTACATCAGCAAAATGATAACGCAGATAAGCGAATTTGAAGCGTTATTTGATTTCTACAACGATATTCTTTCTTATGATGAAAGGATATCCGATACCTACAGCAGCAAAGAGATATATATTAAGAAGGTAAAAGACTATTTTGACGTAATTCCCGAGGAAACGACAGCAGATCAGCTCGTTCGTGCAATTTACAACGCTTCAATTGATAAAGAAAAAATGGGCTTTGTAAACCCGACGATAGCATTGGGATATGTAAAGCCGGGTGAAAAGGTAAAAATATTCAGCTCGGACACAAGTCAGATAAAGGTAAAGTTAGAAGAACACGATAAGCTGGTGCTCTTCAGCGCACATTGATGTTTTTTCAGATCAACTGTGAAACATATACCTTTCTTATTGACAAATGTATTTCAATATGATAAATTATATATGGGAAATTTGTCGTTTTGTAAGTCTTGCTTAAAATGACAAATTAACTCAAATATACTTTAATGAATAAAAGGAGAAAACAAATGCTTCCCTGCGCTGAACTTTTCAAAAACGAATTGGATTCAAAAAACCTCCATTACGGATATCAACAGATCGACGATAACGCTGTCAACATTTCATTTCCCTACGGCGGAAAGATAGTTAATTGCATTTTCAGTGGTGATGCGGGCGAATATCTTTCTTTGTACTTGACATATGAAACTGTTCCGGAAGAAAAGATCGCTGATTTGATCTTCCTTTGCAATGAGTTAAACGCAACATATAAATGGGTAACATTCTTTGTAGATAAAAGCTGTAATATCGTGCTCCACGATGACGCTATCCTCTCATTGGAAAGTGCCGTTGATGAAGCGTTTGAACTGCTGTTGCACATTATTTCGATTGGTGACAAAGCAAAGCCTGTTATTATGAAAACGATCTACGGTTGATCTTAAAAGGCTCATCGCCAATATCACGGCGATGAGCCTGCTATTTTCTTTTAAGGAGTAAATTTATGTGTAAATTCAAGCTATCAATTTTAGTTCGTTCTTCCCAACTTATCATCAATTATAAGAAAACTCATAATTGCGACTTTTGGGATGCATTTCTGGAAAATCTGAAAAAGGAGCTTGGCTCTGACGATATTTCTTGCGAAGCCGTCGGAAGCTTCCAGCATCAGTACAGTCTTAGCTTTTCGAAGGATAAGTCTGACTTGTCAAAAGCCACACGTCAGGCTTTGGCAAATTTTCTTTCTGAAGAAGAGTGCAATCTCATTATCGTTTCAATAGCACAATATGAGTCGGAAAGATCAGAGGAAAAAGCAGAAGATGCATCTGAAGAAAACAAAGTCAAATCAAAGATTTCCCTTTCAGATGCATACACGAAGAAAAAGCCTCCTATTCTGCTGGAAAAAGAAGAAACGAAGCAGGAAGCTCCCAATGATAACGATATAGCTTCCCTGCTCGATCAGGCAAAAAAGATCGACGCACTGAAAACGGGTCTCTTAAATAAGGTCAAGGGTCAGCGTCACGCAGTTGATGAGGTGGTTCAAGGGATTTTTGAATGTGAGATGTTTGCATCGCACGATGAAAACCGAAAAGGCCCTTTAGCTACGTTTCTTTTCACAGGTCCATCGGGCGTAGGAAAAACGTTTCTTGCAAGTCAGTGTGGGAAGCTACTCGGAAGAAAAATGCTCGTTGTCAATATGAGCGAATATTCTGACAACCTTGCGAATATGAAATTCAACGGTGAACACGGTCAGGCGGCTGTAGTAACGGGATTTGTTCGTCAGCATCCTGACGGAATTATCGTTTTCGATGAAATAGAAAAGGCACATATCAATACCATTCATCTTTTTTTGCAGATTTTAGATGCGGCAACTCTGATGGATCATCATTTAAAAAAGGATGTTTCATTCAGAAACAACATTATTATCATGACGACAAATGCAGGAAAGTCGCTTTACGACGATACAACAGTATGCGATCTTTCTTCAACGCCCCGCAGCGTAATTTTAGAAGCGTTGAGAACTGATAAAAATCCTCAGACAGGCGAGCCTTATTTTCCTGAATGTATAACGACACGAATGGCAAACGGACACGTCATTCTCTTTAACCACCTTGAGCCGTATTCTCTTATGGAAATAATCAGCGGTGAATTAAAGCAGCAGATAGAATTATTTGAAAAGACGTCGGGAATAAAAGTAGAATACGATATAGAAAAACTTTCAGCACTTATTTTGTATAACGGCGGAGGTATGGCAGATGCAAGAACGCTCCGCGGCCTTGCCAGAAGCATTCTCGTTCGTGAGCTGCAGGAGATCGTAATGCAGATATACGCAAATGATCAGAGCATGATAGGCTCACTGCAAACACTTACGCTTAACGTAGATATTAATAACGGCTCTGAAGCGGAAAAGCTTTTTTCCGGTGAGGATAATATGTACGTTTCCGTATTCACAAGCGGTCAGATCAAGAATAATATCCAAAATCTGCAGATCAGCAATACTGTTTTTGAAGCATTTGACGATAGCAATCTGTTCAAGCGACGAATCAGAGGAATTACGGACTACATACTGATCGATCCGTTTTGCGGAAGCAGAAGCACAGAAAGATTCCCAAGTGACGTTGAGGATATAAAATCCGAGGGCATGGATATGTTCAATTACGTCCGTGAATACTCGCCTGAGATCCCCGTTTATATACTTGATACCGATCCTGACGTTACACATTCCTTTGACACGTTGCTTGCACGGGGTGCAAGGGGAGTAATACCCGTAAGATCGAATGATTCGTGCGGATTTTCACGTTCGATCCATGAGCTTTCGTTCAATGCACTGATCAATAACGTTGTGTATTCACTGAGCCGTTCGGGCAAATTTCTCAGCTTTAACTGTGCTCAGTATGTAATAGACTCCACCTGTGCGGTCGTATCGTTTGAGCAGCTCCAGCTTCGCTATGCTCCCCGTGCAAACGATGCAAGCCATATTGCAAAAAAGGGCGAGAACAACAATCTCAAATTTGCGGATATAATCGGATGCCGCACTGCAAAAAATACACTTTCGGAATTCTGCAAGGCACTGGATAATCCCAGAAATGTAAAGCTGACCGAAAAGCGTATGCCGAAGGGCGTGTTACTGTACGGACCGCCCGGAACGGGAAAAACAATGCTCGCAAAGGCTATGGCAAATGAGTGCGGCGCAACATTTATTCCCGTATCCGCTACGTCATTTTTTGGCTCTCTCGTCGGTCAGACAGAGCAAAATATACGTGACATTTTCCATAGGGCTCGTAAATATGCCCCTTCGATCATATTTATCGACGAGGTAGACGCTATCGGAAGACTCCGTATAGGATCGTCATCGACTGCTCACAACGAGGATGCATTGAATACCTTCCTTGCCGAGATGGACGGATTTGTTACAGACGAAAAACGCCCTGTATTTATTCTGGCGGCAACGAATTACGAAATACACGGCGACGGCCCCAGAGTTCTCGATCCTGCGTTTGTACGCAGGTTTGACAGTAAGCTGCTTATTCCCTTGCCCGATACCGACGATCGCTATGAGCTGCTGAAAAAGGGCTTGGCAAAGCACGGTATAAGCTTTGGCGATAACCACGAGGCAATACTGCGTAATATGGCAAAAAGAACGGGCGGAATGAGCAACGCAGACATTGAAATGATGAATTCGCAGTTCATAAGAACGCTCGCAGATGATGAGCCGAGTGCAGAAAAATATATGGATGCATTGGATTCCTTCAGATTTGGCGATGTAAATAAAATGGATCCCGAACACCTGCGTCAGACAGCGTGCCACGAAGCGGGACATGCCATAGTCTGCCGACTGTGCGGCACTACTCCGTCATTCTTGACGGTAGTATCAAGAGGAAACTACGGCGGATTTATGGAAAGTGCGGAGGAAAATCGCGGCAGCTATACGTTTGATGACCTAATGAATCTCGTATGCCGCTGTCTTGCGGGAAGACTTGCGGAAATTGAGGTATACGGAGAAAAGAGCGGTATTAACACGGGCGCAAGCTCCGATATACAAAAGGCACGGTATTACATAAAATCGAGTCTTAACGATTTTGCAATGGGTGAAAAGCTGTTTGTCAGGATCGATCCAAACGAAGCCGAGGAGCTTATGCAGAAGCAATACCGCCGCACAGCAGAAATGCTGAAAAGCTGCCGCAGAGCGCTTGATGCTCTTACACAGCTTCTTTATGAAAAGAAAAGTCTGGACCAGACACAGCTTGAGGAATTCTTTAAAAGCCAGAATATCTGATCGGTTACCGAATAGCAGGCTTTTTAAGGTCTTGTGAGTAAAAATCTCGCAAGACCTTTATTGTTTTTTCACATTACAATATGGTGCATATTTTCAATAATTATATATATTGATATAAATTTGGGTGTTTTTTTAGTTATACTATATTTTGCTGACCACTTTTTCCTATGCACAAGGTGTGCTTAACAATATCACGCATCCGATTAACTAAAATCAGAAGATTGTTATTTCATTTTTACTATTGACAAAACAACCTTTTGGTGGCATAATACCTTTATCATTTCAAAGCAATAATAAAAGTGCGCAAGCCGTTTAATCAGCTTGCGCACTTTTTTTATCCCTTCTTTTTCTTTTATTTATTCTGTTTCTTTCTCATAATAAGCCATAATACCAAAAGAACGGTACATATTACCAGTATTATTACGAGCGATATCCACAGCCACGTCAATGAGCCTTTATTATCTTCATCATTTACAGCAGGCTCGTCTGCTTTCGTGTCTGTGCTTACAGACTCCTCGCCATTCGTTTCGGTTTCGGCATCCGTTTTTTGACCGCAGGCATCGCACTTGCCGTCGCCGTCGGTATCATTATGATCTGATCTGTCGGTGATCTCACCACAGAGACAAAGATGCCAGTGGCTTTCCTCGTCGTAAAGGAAATCACCCGTTGCCTTATGCGTATGGCTTTCTGAAACAGTTATAATATATCCGCAGTCAAGGCAGATCTCGTCTTCATTTGCTTCATTTTTACTTGGTGTATGAGGTAATACCTCTCCTCTGTAATAGCAATTCTCGGTAAGGCACATATGCGCGTGTCCGGTAGGATCAATAAAGCCCCAGACCTCTGCCATATTATGCTCGGAATATTTACCGTAAAAAGCACCGCAGGCATCGCACCTTGCTTTTGTCTGACAGGTCGCGTTGCCGCCGCTGTGCTCTGCCTTACTGCCGCTTATCTCCTGATAGCAGCGTGTACATACCTTAAAATGATGTGTGGAATTGGCGCGCAGTTCAGATGCCACGTGTCCAAGCGCAGAAACGTTGCCCCACGAAGACAGGTTGGCGATCTGTTTGTTTCCTGCAGCATCTTCGAAATATTTATTGCACGCGGTACAATGATAGTAGGTTTGTTTACCTGCTGAATTGCAGGTGGGAGATACCTTATCCACACGTGTCATGGTGTGCCGATGCTTCAGCGCCTCAAAAGTATAGGAAATTCCCGCAAAGGTTTCATAGTTCACGTATTCGATCTGCGCTTCGAGCCCGTTGATAGTTGCGGTCAGTACACCTTCAGGTGCGAACGTATAGTCGCCCTTGGCGCGAAAGTCTATGGTAACACGGTAAACGTGGCCTTCCTTGAATTCGTGACCCACCGCATGGTTGATCAGGAATTTATTATCCGTCACATCAAACCATCTGACACCGTTTCTTGAGGGGGATGCATTTCCTTCGCTGGCAAATGCCGGTCCGTTAAATGACGTATAATCCGGCTTAGCGCCAATGATCGGAATGTCGATATTAAAGGCAATGTTCCGAATCTCCATTTCATTGGGCTTCCAGGTATAACCGCAGTCATCACATATCAGATTTCGGTCAGCATCGGTGTGCTTGCTCTTTTCCTCCGCGCCGCATCCTGCTACAACGCAGGTGTGTCGGTGATAAACATCATCGACCTTGCCCCATTTACTCCAGGCGTGATCGCCCTTTGCTACATTGTAGCCGTATTTTACGGTCTGCTTACAGTCATAGCAGTACCAGTCTCCCGTGTATCCCTTCTTCTGACAGGAGACCTTATCGGAATTTATCAGCTTAAGATTGCTGTGTCTGGGAGCAAGGGTCTTTCCCTCCTTCAGAAGAACGCCGCATTCACAGTAGATATCGCCGCTGTAACCGAATTTGGTACAGGTTGGCTTTACTTCATTTTTTGTTACCGTTCTTGCATTATGTACCTTTGAGGTAGTCTTGCCTCTGACATTCTTGCCGCATCGGTCACAGTGGTAAGTTCCCTCATATCCCTTACTTTCGCATGTTCCCTGCTTTGACGTTCCCGGGATAAGAGTGAGAGTCCCCTCGTGCTTTTCTCCGCCTTCAATGACCTTTCCGTAGAAGATAACGCCGTCACATCCTGCACAGACAGTATCGCCCGTATAGCCGTCCTGTGTGCAGATCGGTTCACAGGCGTTCTTTATCCTTGTGCCGACATTATGCTTACACTGCTCTACAACAGGTGTGAATATCAGAATACCTCCGCCCTGTCTTCCCGGAAATGACGGTATGGTCACGACCCATTTATGCTCATCCTTTACCTTTTCAAAGGTGAAATATTCAGTTACGTCTATATCTGTAACAGAAGCTCCTGAACCTTTATCACAGCGATAATCGACGATCCATCTGACTACCGTTGGATCAGGTATATTTATAATTTCCCTCTTTGCATATTCCGAAGGCGCAAAGCCGATGACGGTCTTTGTGCCGTTGACAACCACATCACAGCTCGAATATCCGTTTTCAACATAGATAAGATCTGTGTTTTTTGTCCACTGCGCATCTACCAGCTCGCCCTTGGAAGAGCTGTATGTCTGAAGCTTTTTCGACGAGCTGTAGCCGCATATCTGACATTCCTTGTATGCAACACCGACGCCGTCAGCGTTAGTATACGGAGTACCGTGATTTTGCCAGCCGAGATAATCATGCGGCTCCAGGTGGGTCTGATTACAGCCGTTAAAACGGCATATAAGTCTGTGCTGGTTTTCGTTTTTATACGTAAGATCGACCTGACAATCATACGTATCTGCATCATAGAAGTAATGGATATGGTTTTCAAGATAGCTTTTATAGCCGCAGTGTATGCAGGTCCTCTCGTGCCATCCGACACCGGTTTCACTATCAAAGATAAGGCGCGTATCCTTGCTGAAGGAATGGGGAACGAGAATATAATCGTCACACTCCTCGCCAACGCAGGTAACGAAGTGTCCATTGGAGCCGTACATTCCGATATTGTCCTTACTGTTCGGCTGATGGATGATTCCGATAAGATCGCCCTTGTGAGCGCTGTATTCTCTATACAGATGGACGACCTTCAGATATGCGATGTTGGTCGTGACCGAGTTACCGATCTCGTCGGTGATAACGCACTTGTATGCAGGAGGATAAGCACAACCGTCGGACGGGACAGAGAACGTGAGAGAATTGGTTTTCGCGCCTACAATACCGAGGATGGGATCATCCTTTACCTCAAACCATGTTTCTCCGCCGTCGTAGGTAACGTGCCACTGATAGGTAAGCGCGGTCGTTCCCTTCGCCGCGACCGAAACGGTGCGTATATTATTGTTGGGATGGTAAGGATCATCCTCACCGCAGATCTGCGTATCGGAGACCTTGGCAACCATGCTGCTCGGCTGCTTCAGTATCAGAATGACCTTTTGTGAGTCATAACGGCAAACTGTGCAGATACCGTAATTATCAAAGGTATGCCTGGTTTTATTCGTAATATGTGAGCTTTCAGAGCAGAAGCGGCACTGCGCCCAGTGATACGTTTCGTTCATATCCCATGTTTTTTGCGGTGTTGCGGAATGAGGAGCTGCGTTTTTGTGACTGCTTGCTATATGCTCTTCGATGTTGTCATCGCTGATGCATCTGTCAGAGCAGATACACCCCTCTGCTTCAAGACGAAGCTCACAGCAGCTTTCGCAAAGGAAGGTGCCGTTTGCCTCGCAGCTTTCGCAGATATAGGCGTTATGGAAGCAATCTCCGCAGTCGGAGCAGAAATGCTCGTCGTAATCAGAATCCTCAACGCACACGGGCGGCATTTCGTCGCAATCGGAATTACCCTCACAGCAGTCAAGGCAAAGTCCGCAAAGGTCACAGATCTCGACATTACAGAAAGCATTTCCGCAATCAGAGCAAAGATGCTCGTACCATTCAGGGCTTTCTACACAGTATTCTCCGCAATCGCATCCTTCTGCATTTGCATTATCCCGGCAGCAGAATACGCAAAGGCCGCAGTGATCGCAAAGCTCGATACCGTCCTCGTAAAGACATTCATCGCACTGCTCGCATATTACACAGCACTCCTCGCAATGCAGGTAGCCGTAGGAGCAAATATCATAAGTGCCGTAGCAGTTTCCGCACTCTTCACAGTGCATAAGCTCAAGCTCCCAGCAGCCCTCGCAGAAGCCGCAGCCGTCGCAAAGACCGCCCATACAGTCCTCGCAGAACCAGCAGATACCGCATAGCTCCTCCTGCTCATCGACCTTACATTCGCCACAGCCCAGACAATGCCAGCCCTCGTTGACATAGCATTGCTCGCACGCCATACATTCAAGGCAGAAGACCGTTTCCTGAAAGCAAGCTCCGCATTCATTACAGTGCGTATCGGTAAAGCACTCGGCGTTTGTACACTCGATGCTGCAGGCACCGCAAGTACTGCAGCAGTACTCGTCCCAGTGGTAGTGACTGCAGTGCCAGCATTCCATACCGTCCTCGTAATCGGCAAGCACTCCCAAAGGAAGAGCAGCGAAAAGCATTACGCAACAAAGCAGTATTGAAAAGATCCGTGTTAAAGTCGTGTTTTTCATAAGCGAAATCTCCTTTAAGCCATTACAGCTTGAGTTTTATGAAAACTGTCAATATCTGAATAAGCCATTTATATCTGAATCGTTATTAATATTTTAGATGCATCTGCCGTAAATGTCGCCACCCTTTCAGAGCAGAAAGGGTGGGAAATACGATTATTTTTTCAAAAAGGGTGGGAAAACGGGTAGGAAAACAAAAGAATCCGAAAATATATCACAAAGAAAGTATAAAAATAATCTGATTGCCTGATAAATCAGCTACAAAATGTATAAGCCGATAATAAGACATACTGCTCCTGCAAGTAAAAGCGCAAAGCCGAAAGCGAAGAATAATGTCATTCTTCGGCGCAAGCGGGCATAAAGCTCCGCCTTTCCGTCAAGAACACGGTAATACCCCAGCCGATTAAATGCAGAAAGCAGAAATGATATAAAGCAAGCAAGCAGGCATACAACGCCGACAGCCAACAGACACGGTTTCATATTTTTCTCCTGTAAACGATCATTCGCTTTGATCAGCTATCAAAACAGCTCTGCACGGCGCTCCGTCCGCGCCCGACAGATCAAGCGGTGCGGCGTTCAAAAAATAAACTCCCTCTGATACGCTTGATAAGCATATCCCTTCAAGCAGGACAACGCCTGAACCTAAAAGTATCTGATGCACCTTCATAGGTGCATTTTCAGGTCCGACAGTCTGCGATTCGTTGCCGAAAAGCAATATCTGCGATCTTGCGAATACTTCAGCTGCCTGCTCTGACAGCTCGGCTTTCCCCTTTATAAGAATTCTTTTTTCTGCTTTTCTGCCGTATTTTTTGGCTTTTTCGATTATTTTTGCCGCGTCCTCTGCCAAAACGGTGCCGCAATGCTCCGCAACGTAAGCCATACCGACAAATGTGTCAAGATCGACTTGATCCACCGTTTTTCCGTCCTTTATAAAATGAAACGGCGCATCTATATGTGTGCCGTTATGGGCGCACATGCTGAATTGCGTAAGGTTGTAAAGATCTCCGTTTTCCATTGAACAAAGCACCTTTTTTTCGGGCGTAGGGTCGCCCGGATATACTCTGCAAGAAAAAACCTCTTGGGAAATATCGTATATTTTCATTTGCCATTCTCCGTTTTGAATTTTAATATATCAGCTATTGAAATACCTTGCGATCTGCTCTATTCTGCTTTCCTGCTTTACCGAAAAGGGACAGCGGCTCTCGCAATGACCGCAATGCAGACACGCGTTTGCATTGACTGACAGCTTTGTGTAGTGATTTGCCGCTATCGCATCGCCTGCCAATGCAAGATCATAATACTTATTGACAAGACCGATATCTATTCCGGCAGGACACGGCTGGCAGTGATTACAGTACACACACGTGCCTGTTACCGTATCGGCGGTAAATGTTCCGATTACCGAATAATCCCTTTCCGCGTTACTTGACGAAAGAAATCTCAAAAGCGTATCAAGATGCTCCATCGTCTGAACACCCGGAACAGCAGTGAGAACGCCGGGGCGATCAATAGCGTACTGTAAGCACTGATCGTGGGTCAATGCGACACCGAACGGCGACTGATCTGCCGACAGAAGCTGACCTGCGAAGAACGGCTTCATAACGGAAATACCAATTCCCTCCCGCTCACACCGTTTAAAAAGCTCAAACCTTTCATTCACCGTGCCTATGCCGTATTCGTCGCCCTTTTCAAAATCATAAGCAGGATTTATTGAAAACATCATCATATCGATAATGCCCGTGTCAATAATACGGTTTGAAACGCTCGGCGTGTGCGAGGAAAAGCCGATGTGACGGACGATTCCCTGCTCTTTAAGCTCCTTAAGATAATCAAGAACGCCTATATTACACAGCACATCAAAGTCCTCATCGCTGTCAACACAGTGCAAAAAGCCAAAATCAACGTAGTCTGTTTCAAGCTGCTCAAGCTCCCATAAAAACGTACGTTTTATAGTATCGAAATCTCTGCACCAGCCATATTCGCCGTTTTCATCGTAAACTGCACCGAAATGGACCTGTAAGAACACCTTTTCACGACAGGCGCGAATTGCTCTGCCTATCGGCGCATAAGATGCTCCCGCTGTGCAAAGGTCGAAAAAATTGATCCCGTTATCTATCGCCTTGCGTATGATAGCTTCGATCTGGTCTGCGGGCGTTTTTCCTATTCCGCCCATACCGAGTCCGAGAACGCTGAAGCGCTCATTTTCATTTCCACGAGGCAGTTTTCTGTATTCCATGATCAAATCCTCAATACATCGATAAAGTTTAGTTTACAGGTCAATTATATCACAGTAAAAAAGAAAAATCAATATTATTTGACGTTTAATAAAGCGATACACTTCATTTGTAAACAGCTTGTTCTGATATGCAGACATAAGACCGGGGATACTGTATTAAAAAGAGCCGACCGTTCAGGTAAGCATCGTACCTGACGGATCGGCTCATATTTTTAATCGATATTCTGAATGCAAGACTTACTTTTCGCAGTCAAATGAGATCTGCGATCAGCGCACGGGGATCAGCTCAAATGCATCAAGCTCGGCAAAGCCCACATCCGTTTCGGTCTTCTCGATACGCAAAACGTGTGTACCCTTTGTAAGAGTCAGCCGAATGTCAGCATAAATATCTTCTCTGAAGCTGCCCCAGCCCAAGGATCTGCCGTTTTCATTATAACGCAGAACACCGCACTTGACTCCGTCAAGGTAGACAGTATGGGTAGCAAGACCCATGGGAGCTGCATAGTAGAAGCGTATGATATGATCGCCATCCTCATTGACAAGCAGCTCGTTAAAGGTCAATGAAGAGCCGACGTTATCAATACCCGCTATGTGTGATCCTGTGCTGTATGCTGAGCCTGTCAGCTTAGCCTTTTCTGCTTCATAGCGGATAATGCCGCTGTCATTGACCTGCACGGACAGTAATACGGTCAGCTCTGTCGGAATAGCTGAGCCGTCCTCGGTCGTAAAGCACACGCGGTTATGACGGTCAGTTCCCAAAAGCTCTGTGGCAAAGGAAACATTGCCTGAGCCCTTATCGAGCTTGACATAGCCCGCATCCTTACGGTTGATCTGCACCTTGAACTTCAGATCACACGGGGTTTCATATGTAAGCTCCACATCGTAGGACAGTTTTGTAGCGCCTGCGGCTGTGCCTTTAGACTCCATAGGTACTATCAAAGACGGAAACAGAATGGTGCTTTCGTCGGGACGTTCGGACTCAGACGGCTGTTCTTCGCCTGTCCAAGGCATTAAAGTGATGCGAAGACGGGTGTAAGCATACGGCACCAGCCTTACCGTAACGGTCCGATCATCCAATCTGTCAGCGGATACAGGAGAAACGGGCGTATCCCCCGCAATCTCCAGGGCGGTGTTGAGCTTCCAATCCTTAACGGCTTTAGCCTTAGCCTCCAGCGCGATAGGAGCATCTGACAGCTGATACCGCATATTTTCGGTAATGGGGCTTCGGGTAACCTTGAAATTGGATGCTACGTCATCGAAATTGAAATTATCGAGTGCATAGTTCCAATCTGTAGTTGGAGTAATATCGTATGACGGATAGTCACGCACGGATTTCCAATTATGCGGATTGTACAGAGTTTTCTTCCACTCCTCTCCGATCTCAAGAGCAAACAGCACAGCTCCCTTTCGGATGCTGACGCTGTTATTATCGGTAATGACGGCGGTGATCTCAGATGGAAATGTCAAAGCGATCACATCTCCGCTTTTCCATTCGGCAGTAAGAGCGGCATACTGCCCTGCTGTCAGGTCAGCTTCGACGGTATGACCGTTTACCGTAACCGACGGATCGGTACACCATTCAGGCACTCGAATATAAATAGGATATGTATCAGTCTTATCTGCGGAAAGGGTCAGAACGACCGTATCCTCATACGGATAGTTGGTCGTCTGGGTAATCGTCAGCTTTGTAGCGTTTCCTACCGTGGCGTTAACAGTATTCGGTCCGTATGCGCCAACAGCCAGCCCGCCGTCTGATGTAGCCATCCACATAGAAGCGATGAACAAGGGCCAGCCCATCTGATAATTGTGAACACAGCACGGGAAGCCGCCCGGCAAACCGTATACAGAACGGTTACCGCCCTCGCTTGTAAAGCCGTGAACACCCAGATTTGCCATAACCTGATTTTGCATTGTGAAATAGACCTGACCTTTGCCATCAGGCAGAAGCTGCTGCGGAAATGCATTGTATGTAATAAGCTCAAGATGGTCGGCAATAGTAGCATCACGGAGAAGGTATAAAGCAATCTGATCACAAAGCATACGCTCAACCACAGCGCATGTCTCGCTTCCGTACACGCCGTCAATACCGCGGCTCATCTCATCTCCGTTGGACATACCGTCCTGACGTCCTGATGCCATATAGATATTCTCAATACCCTCATAATAGACATTCAGATAGTGCTCATCGCCCGTGATGGTATACATGATCGGGAAGAGCTTAAAGCTCTGCTGGGCATTGACGATGTGGTACGTTCCCATCCAGGCCTCATTGTCATATACCTGCTCCCAATCAAATGTTTGCTCGTAAATAAGCCTGCAAAGGTCGATCAGCGATTCATCTGCCGTTTTTTCGTATAACCAGAGAACCGCAAAAATATTATCAGCGCCTCTGACTCTTGCCCAAGAGGTCAACGGCTTGCTTTTCAACGCCTTAGCCTGCCATTCAAAATAGTTTTGCAAAAATGGGATCACACGCTCATCACCTGTAACATCGTAGTACAGCTCCAACGCCATAAGCATTGGCATGAGCGGCCAGTAGTCCAGCTTCTCCAAGTCATTCGCAAACGGGCCGAAGGCACCGCTCTGCGCCTGGCTTTCAAGCGTCCAATCGATCCATTTTTGCGCCTGTTTTTTCATATCCTGATCGTCCAGCACATAGGCAGTAGCGATAAGACCTCGCGTATAATAAGTGCCTCTCTCCCAGCTTTCGCCTGTACCGCCCAGCCAGCCGGATCGGTCATCTCCCTCGGATTTGCAGTCGGGTGAAAGCTTTTCAAACTGCTCTGTAACCTGCTCAGCCTGCAGAAGCAGCTGGTTTTTCAGCCAGGCAGTCGCCTGCACCTGACCCAATGCAAGAGGTGAAAATTTCATATTGTTTACAGCTCCTTTCGTTGTAACCCGTACGTCTCTCAGCTCTCCGGGCAATGCGGGAGGATCCTTCTCCGTATCACCTTCAGAACCGACAAAGCCGTTTGTATTTGATTCTGATGCAACAGTGTCGCTCTGTTCACCGCCCGTTGTACAGGCAGCGGTAAGAAGCATCGACAGTGTCAGAAGCAAACAAAGTATGCGTGAAAGTGGTTTTGACATAACAAGTCCTCCTTTCTTGTTACCTTAATTTTATCACAGATAAAATCAAATTAAAAGGAATGTTTTCGAAATAAACCTTGCAAAAATCAAACTGTTGAGGTATAATATCAACACGATTTACAAGGAGGTGTATGTATGTCAGTCGGTGTTTCTATGCAGACCGTTCCCACATACCGTCTTTCCGCCTTTCGCAAATTCCTGTCAGGCGAACGTCATATCACACGTGTGGAGTCAAGCGATATCTTGATCTTAATGCTGGACGGGGTCCTTCGGTTCACCGAAAACGGTGTACCCGTAGAGCTTACACAGGGTGAATACTATATACAGCAAAGGGGGCTGTATCAGGACGGTCCTGAGATAAGCGACTGTCCTTCATATTTTTATCTGCATTTTGAAAATTGCATCTGGAGTGATAAATCCCCCTTATTATCCCGTCGGGGTTCGTTCGATCCGGATACACTGCTTCCGCTTCTCAGACAGCTTGATGATGCCGAAAGCGAGAATGCGCCGCGCATTATAAAGGACGGTCTGCTTTGTATGATCCTTTCGCTCTTGTTCCGAGAACAAGCGCGAGGCGAACGCGATATGCTAATCGATCATATGGTACGCCGTCTTACTCAGAATCTGCAAAGCCCTCCGTCACTGTCAGAATTAGCCTCCGTCTTTCATTTCAGCGAGAATTACCTCATTCGGATATTTCGGCAATCTATGGGAATAACACCACACGCATACGTTAATGCTATGCGTATACGAAAGGCAAAGCTACTCTTATCGACCAGCAATATCACCGCTGACCGTATAGCCTATGAATGCGGTTTTGCCGATTACGCGCATTTTTACAGAACATTTAAAAATGAAATCGGATGTTCACCCAAGGAATATCGAAAAGAACGGCTGAGGAAAAAGGTATAAGCATTAACAGATGCTTTTGAACACTTGAAACAAGCGGAGCTGTCAATCTATGCTCTGTTTCATCAAACTTTGTTTCACCGGTGTAATTTTATTATAGCTCACAATGTTCCGCATTTCAATTATCAATCAGTGGTTTGATAATCACGCAGCAGTTGATTTTATCTTATCTATAGCTGACTTGTGTTGCTTTTTGTCGTAAAAATAAAGCTATATACCTGTTCGTATGTTGGTTTTCAGCTCCAATACCCCGTTTTCGTTCATTTTGATATTTCTGTAGCTTCTTCAGATGAAAATTCCTCCTACGGCAGACATTTTTTTATTCTATCGTAGGAGGTTCTTTTTCAATTATCTGTTTTTAAAAGATCTGTGCACATCTGCTCAGCCTTTTTTTATTTTAAAAGCTCTTCGTAGCGGTCTTGTGATACGAGCGAAAATTTAAATTTGCACATAAGCATATCAAGCTCTTTGTCGGAAATGCTTTCGTTGAATTTTTCCTTTTTCAAAAACTCAAATATTACACGCATCAGAGCTGTAAAATCAAGAAGATCACACTCGTAACATGTTCTTTCGTAAATTGAATCTATCTTCGCTTTTACGTCAGGAGCAATATTCAGCTTTGTGGGATCATACAGCAGGTAAATGAAGTTGATCTGTTTTTGTGCAAGCTCCCCTTTCAGAACCCCCGTTGCAATGCCAAGCAAATGACAGACCATCTGCTTGAGGTCGAAACGCTCCAGCTTTTCTCCGTTTGAAAAATATTCTACGTCAAGATACCGTCCGCACTTACTTGAATGCATAGCGATCTCTACGTTACCCGCCATTTTCTCATTTATAAAGCTGTAAAGTCTCTCGTAGCTTTTGCTGACTGAATTTCGTTTTGCGGAATACGGCTCGTGGCATTTGGCTTCTACAAAGACGTATCTGCCTTCATCCTCATAAAAGCCGTCAAGATTGGCTATGCCGCCGACAGTCGTAGGAAGCTTTTTTTCGTAATGAAATCCGTCTTTATGCCGTGAAAGCATATAGATCATTCTGCTTGATGAGCCATAGCACGCCATTTTCGGCGGACGTTCGTTTTTTTCCTCAAGCTCTCCGCCGTTGCCATCTTCGTATTCGGCTCTGGCGTTCGCTATCATATTTGCTTTGAAGTTTTCCCACTCTGCGTTAGGCATATAGGAGTGATATTTGCTTTCTCCGATAACATATCCTCCTTCCGCAGCTCCCGTTTCCGCAAGCTTGATAGCAAGGTCGATCTCCTTTGAAATATTCATACTTTTTCCTTTCTCAAAACAATATTTTTAATTCAATTTAGTACATAAGTAGATTACAGCCAATACAACGCTCCTGTAAAAGATCAGTCGTGAATAAAGCTTGATTTCCGCAGTATTTTTTCTATCAGATCAAGACTGTTGCAAACAGAGCCATCATCGGTTACAGATATATTCATTTCAGATGCATATTTTTTGACAGACCTCGGATGCGGCAAATTTACCGCCGTACACATATCAATCACTTTATTATCAAAGGCAATATTACAGCGGATCGACTCACCGTTCAGATAAAACACGGTAAAAGGTGCATTATTCGTCAGTAATACGTCATTTCCCGCAAAATCCTTAAACGCTTGCAAAATACTTGAAGTATCAGGTGCATTCAGCAAACTGTCTTCCGCAATACCCAAAAAACGAAGTGTCGATTCGTCATACTCAACATCGGATCTGACAAAGCTGTGAAAACGTTGTACGCTCTTTCCGTTGATAACTTTAATTGCTCCGATCTCAATGATCTTATCCGTTTTATCCATACCCGATACTTCTATATCCACAATAGTGAAACAAGAGAATTTCAATAATGAATCATACGTGCAGACCGTTAGCATATTTCAATAGTCTCCCCAAAGAACAGATTTGTTTTCGTACAAAAACCATCCTTTTTTTCTTCTGTCATATTCTATAAACTCACCGGCACAGTTCAACGTAGTAATATAGCGTTGAACAGTTCTCGGATTACGTTCTATCTTTTCGGCGAGCTGATCGGTCGTGATATACGGATGCTTACGTATTTCTGATAAAACGCGGATTATCTGTGCAACCGTATCTGAATAATTATCATATTTTTTATCAGCACGTGCGGCTTCGAGCAATACGTATTTCAGCCTGTATGCAAATTCCTCTTTCTCCAGAACAGTGCATTTTAACCTTTTGCTCAACGTGTTGATGATACTGTGCCGCTTGGTAAAAATATACCTTTCATTAAGATACTGAACCTCTTCGGCGTATTCGTTCAGCGTATTCACATCCTCCCGCGTAAGACATTCAGGGTCTATAACTGCCGCAATATACGGTAATGCGATCAGATCCGTAAAGCAATCAAAGCAGTCAATAATTCTGATATTTTTATTCGGAAGACTGTCAGCAATGACAGCCGATTCATCATCAGTAATGCCGTACACGAGAATATTCCTCGTTCGGAACACTTTTTCTCCCGTCATAGGACCGATTGCATATTTTTCTTCTTTTTTTGCCATTAAAACTCACCTCACGGTAACAGTATATCACACTCTCGCGACAACAGTATGGTAACGGTAACTAATATCGTCGTAATTTTTTATTTTTTTTATTTTTCTACGTACAGACAGATCTTAGCGTTGCGATATGTCACATCAAGCCGAAATGACGTGCAATTACATCGCAGACTGCTTCTCTCGTGTCTTCGCCGTTATCCTCCCGAACAACTGTAAAAAAACCGCTGTTTGCATACTCGTCGTAATGCTCTTGACTATTGATAAGTGCAAGGCCGCATCGGTAATTTTCCATCACCGCTTCGGGATCGTCGCAGCTTTCAATGACTTTCAAAATAAACTGTTTATCCGCATCTTCCCGGTCAAAAAAGCGGTCAACGCTCATAGCTCGCGGAGAAAGCATAACAGCAACGTGATCGTAGTCGGATATTTCTTTAAGTATTTCAATAGGAATATTGGTATCAACAATGACCTTTTTATCCTTTGATATCGAAATCAGCTCTGCCACTTCAAATTCCGAGGCTTCTTTTCCCACACTGTAGATCCACCGCTCGTATTCTTCGGGGGTTCGTGTAACAAACTCTTTCCAATCTGTCAGATTATTTATATAGCATATATCAGGCTGTGCATCGGGTGTTGCTACAAGATCAGATACCGTGCTGTGAAAGTTTTCGCCGCAAAAAATCATATCAAACCGTTCTGAAAGCATTTTTGCAGCAGTTGACTTTCCTGCATACGATGTGCCTGTAATAAAATACACGTTTTTCAGATAATGCTTCAGGATATTATTTTCAATTTTCATTTACGTACCGCCGATATTACAAATATTACTTGTAAGTCCATTGTAACACATAAATACAAATAATGCAACCGATATATATAAATTCTTCACGCAGCAATACTACTTAAAAATAAAGCGGTATTTACATGTATAAGTTAAGCTATACGTTTCCATCGTAATTTTGATATTTCGGGAGATTTTTTTTAAAAAACTGAAAAACTGTTACTTTTAATAAGGTATTTACACACAAAAAGGTGCTTTGACTGTTCGCGGCTCGGGTTCTCTGAGCATTACTGCAACAGGAAGCACTCACGGAATGTACATTACAGGTAAATGCACCATAGAAGGCGGCACCTTGAACGTCACCACTACCGGTGCTGACGCTGATGCAGTGTATGTAGACTCAGAATATACCCAAAAAGCCGGCAGAGTGACTCTGAAATCTATGGCTCGTTGCCTTATTACTATGGGTTATTCTTATCTGCGAGGCGGAAGTCTTACACTTGATGTCTGTAACAGTGATTCTTATACTGCATAGCGAACGTACAATAATATATACATCAGCAACGGTGACCTGACCATCACAGGTTTTGCAAGCTATGGCATCAGTAGCGATGTTGATAAGGTGATCATCAATGGTAGCACCGAGATCGACATTGATGTATATGGATACGGCATTTCTTGCAAACAATTGAGCATTGATAATGTGGATAGTTTGCTGGTTTCTTCCGGAAGTGGATATGCGGCTTTTAACACCTATTCCTTCTATATAGACAGCGCTCTGGCATCCTCAGGCTCATTGACCAACGACGGCAACAATCCATACGTCCTGACCTCCGCCAACTATAAAGACTCCAAATATGCCTACGTCCGCAGTGACATCGATCTGTATGTGGGCGGCATCCCTATGAGTATCGGAGATTACCTGCACCAAAGCTGGAGTGCAGCTTCCACCTATAAGCCGAAAGACAACTATGCGAGAGTGGACCTCAACGGCGACACCGACGAGCTGTATTTAAAAAATTTCAGCATAGACACCTCAAACAATAAGATCACCTCCACCGCTATCACCACCTCGGGCAGCCTGAAGCTGCATATGGACGGTGTCAACAGTATAAATTCAGGGGCAGGAGATGCTATCTGCATAAACAAAGGAAGTATGCATGTCATTTCGGGCGGTACGCTTAACGTCACCACCACCTCGGGCAGAGGCATTTATCTGAAAGACGGTGACTACATACACGGCGGAAATGCCACGATCAACATCACCTCAACCGACGGCACCGCTGTAGACGTTATGAGCAAAAACGTCACCGTCAACAACGGAGAGCTGAACGTCACCGCAAAGTACGACGGTATCTGCTGCAACACTTTCACCGTCAAAGGCGGCAAGGTAGACACCAGAAGCACAAACAGCCAGAATAACAAGGGACTTTCATACAATACTATCAGCTACGGCTCTCTGGATGCAAAGGCATCCTCTACCGTAAACGGTGCTTTGGTCAACATCACCTCCGCTCACAAGAACGCCAATAAGCGCGTTGTCATCGCTTCTCACGTCTGCGCCGGTCAGAAGGTTGCAGGTGTGGATGCCGGCTGTACCACCAACGGCAAGCAGGCCTACTACAAGTGCTCCTGCGGTAAGCTCTATGAGGACGTCAACTGCACAAGGGTTATCTCAAATATCAATAATTGGGGCATTATTCCCCCAAAAAATCATACTCCTATCGTCGGTTGGAAGAGCGACGGCACTTATCACTGGAAGACCTGCGCCAATTGCAATATCGCCGAAATCCCCAACACCAAGGTCAAGCACTCAGGCGGCGAAGCCACCTGCCGTGCTAAAGCAATGTGCGATATATGCAAGGCATACTACGGTGAAACAGGCTCTCATAAATGGAGCAACACCTGGGACTACGCCGCCAACGAAGGTCATACACACTTTTGTGTCAATGACGGCTGCGATTACATCAGCGGTTACGAAAAGCACGTTCCCGACATCGCCGCTCCCACCGAGAGCCAAGCGCAAAAGTGCAAGCTCTGCGATTACGTGATCGCTCCCTCTTTGGGACACGTCTGCAAGAGCCACTCGTTCAAGGTAGAATACCGCAGTGCCACCTGCACCGAATACGGAAACATCGAATACTACGAATGCACCTGCGGCAAATACTACAAGGATAAAAACGCCTCAACGGAAATCACCGACAAGACAAGCGTCCGTATCCCAAAAGCGAACCACGAGTATTCGGACGAATGGTATTCCGATGCAAACGGTCACTGGCAGCAGTCAGCTGTACGAATAAAGGAAATCAGGCAACTCATAAGGACGACAATGCCGATTACATTTGCGACGTTTGCTCCTACGCACTTCCCAAGCCTCCCGCAACACCAACCACACCTACCGACACTGCCGCCTCCGACGCTCCTTCAGAATCGGCAGAAGCAACTGAACCGGTCGAATCGACCGAATCAACCGATCACGCCCCTCAGCCCGATACCGATGTCCCCGACAGTGCATCCGACAGCGGTTCCGACAGTGCATCCGTTACGATTAAAGATGAGGGCAACAGCAAAAATAACGGTAACGGTAACCTTTTGTGGCTCTGGATCTTGATCACAGCGATCGCAGTGTGCGGTATTACGTTATTCATCTTTCTGACAAGAAAAAACAAAAAACAGTAATTGATTTTCAATCACTTTTTTTAAAATCAAATTATCTGTCGCTTAAAGAAGGAGATAAAAATTAATACACCGACTACGTCTGCGTGGATACACTCGGTAAGCTCTACTATCCCGACTTCGTAACCGACCATTTCGGGAAGCTTCTGAAGAAGCATAACCTGAAGAAGATCCGCTTCCACGATCTTCGCCACTCCTGCGCCTCGGTGCTCCTTGCACAAGGCGTGCCGATGAAGCAGATTCAGGAATGGCTCGGACATAGCGATATGAGCACCACGGCAAATATTTATAGCCACCTCAATGCAGTCACCAAAGCGGACACCGGCGCGGCAATGAGTAAGGCGCTGGTGTGAGCAATAACTAAAATGGCAAAGCCAGAAGCACGTGCTTCTGGCTTTATCCTTTGTGTTGTCAGATTATTTTCTCAATACGCTGAATCAGCTTTGCAAATCGTTCTTCTTTACGTATAGGTGTCAACCAACCCCAACGAGCATATTCAGCAGTTGCGAGGCACTCGAGTTCACTTTTAGGGAAGATTTCCATGCACATTTCCAATTCGTCATTTTCAAGCGTATACCACAGTGATTTTCCACGCCCTAACTCCCCGCAGTTCTCTTCGTTTTTTAACGTAACAGTTAAAACATCAAGAGCAGGAGAAGTGCAATATAATATTGCGCCGTCAGACATTGTCATTATATTCTCCATCAACGCTACAATGTCTTCAAGTACAGCATATGCTTTTTCCTTCTCACCGAGGAAAGTGTAAACGCACGCCTGACGCATACCAATATAAATTCTTTGTTCCGCAAATACATCCGGTGCATTTCCGCAAGTGATGGGGTGTTCCGCAGTGGGCGTTTCCTGACACAGACTATGAAGAAGTGCGAGCTTACAATTGTTTTCGAACAGAGTATGCTCCGCACTCATGGGTTTACTTGAATCACGCCATAGTGAAATATCGCCGTCTATTAAGTACGCAATCTGTTTGTGAAAATATCTCTGTCGCGCTGATTCAAAATAATCGAATTCATCGCGGAATAAATAGCGCTCTTTCAACAAATAGTCCTTAGCCGTTGTTTGATCAGAAGCATATCTATTGAGCAACGCTCTTATATGCGATTCCTCTTCTAAGGCTGTATAATATCCCAGCGCCCTGGAACGTATGGCGGAATCTACACAGGTTTCAAAAAACGTTTCCTTGCTCTTTCGCAATTCGTTGAGAACTGTGGTATTTCTATGAAGAGGCGAATATCGAAGAGCATAACAGATGTCTTCAAAATATTCTCCACCATCTTGTTCACGGCGACATATACGAATCAAGTCGATAAGCTCATCCGCATTATTTTCTGTCATATCGGCGATGCTACGTATTCTCTTTCTGATTTGCTTTAGCTTTTCCGTATCATCCTGTCCCAAGAGATAATCCAGGGAAACAGAAAAATACTTGGCAATAGCAGGTAGAAGTTCAATGTCCGGATAAGTTACGCCATTCTCCCAACGGCTTACCGATTGATAAGAAACACCCAGACGATCCGCTAACTGTTCTTGTGTTATTTTGTGTTGCAGTCTTAATTGACGTATTTTTTCTCCAACTTTACAGGTCATAGTCGATCCTCCTATTATCTTTCTTGCTGGCAACATTAGTGTATCATATTGTAAGCTAATTATCAATAACGCAGATGATGAGCATGACTGTTGGTTTGAGTGAGAGTGAGAGTGAAAGTTGGTGAAGATTCGCTTCCACGATCTTCGCCACTCCTGCGCCTCGGTGCTCCTTGCCCAAGGCGTACCGATGAAGCAGATCCAGGAATGGCTCGGACATAGCGATATGAGCACCACGGCGAATATTTATAGCCACCTCGATGCCGTGACGAAATCAGACACCGGTGCCGCGATGAGTAAAGCGTTGGGGTGAGAGGGCATAAGGAAAGGGCTGACCACACGGTCAGCCCAAGTGTTTTGAGAATTTAGTTAATTGTTTTTGCTATATCATTTAAATTGTTTAGTTTACTTAAATCGTACCATTTCAAACAGGTTAAGTCAATTTTTCGCTTGGATAGAGCATTAAGTCGTTCATCGGTTTTTACTTGTGTTTCACCTGCTTCAATACCGAAAACGGTATCGCTTATTTCAATAACCTTATAGCATGGATTATAATTGTCGGTGCTATAACACGCAAACTTTTTTTGCGTGAGATCTATAATCAGTATTGGACAATTAACCGTATTATTCTCTTTATTATAAATCGACGGTTGCAGAAAAAGTATATCGTCGTTTTTATTGGACGAGAAATTATCACAGAAAGTCATATCTTCTGCAATATTCAACATCAATTCGGGATGTTCCTTATTCTTCAATATTGCTAAAAAACCAGTATACCACCCCATTCTCACCTCTGCTATCGAGTATATGCAACACAAGATGTCATTTCGAGGTGAAGAATAGAATTTATCATACACAAACGGGATCGTGTTGCGATTGTTCCAGTGGGGTAGACTTGAAAAATCAAACTTCCAATCCGTAGTACGATGATCATCAGATTTGCCGCATTGTTCGGGTTTGTTAATTACAGAATGGATGGTGCTCTTATGTGAGATCTTAGCAAGTAATCTGTAGGAAATACTCTGACCGTTCTTTCTTGCGAAGGACAACGACATTATAAGTCCGAAAACTAACAAGCCAACGAGAAACAGCCAGCCCATACCACCGTCATCACTTAATTTGTTGTTAACCAAGAGAAAAGCAGATCTTAAATCACCGGATCGTTTCATTTGATTAAAAAGCATACCAAAATAGAGGAAAAGAGGAATCTCTGCGGCAGCAATAGGATCAACGTACCATTTGAACAAGCTAAATCTCATAAGGATCGCGACGAGAATAGGTGTCATTACAAAAAGCACACCATAAGTTACCGCTATCACAGAACCAAGGTTATCGGCTTTTCTCGTCAAATCTAACATCAAAGATGCAGCATAGAAAAAGGTCATATATATAATTATGGTCAGTGCATAATATAGAAAGTGAAAACAGATTGACTTCTTTTTCATAGTGTGCGTTTTCCTTCCGTGTAAAATTCTTATTGTGCATATATTACAAGCTATTATAATCAGTAAAAAGCCGCAAGACCCATAAGTCCTGCGGCTTCTTTCGCGGTTTGAAGCCGCATTTGGCGGAGAGAGAGGGATTCGAACCCTCGTGCTGTTTCTAGCAAACTGATTTCGAGCAGCTGTAAAGCTGGCTCTTTCTGTCCCTCACTATCCCTAATTTCCGCAAATTTCCCGCAATTAGTGACCGCTTTATTGCCCCTTCCGAGAAAAATGCACGGCTAATGCAAGGCCCGAGGGACGTGCGGTCACTATTTCGTTAACACCGCAATTCTCTGTTCGATCAGATTCTCAAGGCTTTCTCTCATCTGCTCAGGCATATAGGAATCCCGACACATCGATATATATTTGTCCTTCAGCTTTACAATCTTTTCGATCATCTTCTCTGCGGAGCGTTCGGGTATGCCGATGGTGTCCGCAAATACAAGAAAATCCTTTCGGCAGATATTCTGCTTTTTTCCGTTGATGGTCAGCGCAAGCTCTTCCTTATCCGAAGGAATGACCACGTTTGTGGAAAGCATATCGTAGGCGGCAGATAAAACGTATACACCGCTGCCTTCCTCTGTTTCGATCAGCGAAAAGTTTTTCAGATGCATATCGGAGTTTCCGACAGCAAAGGAAAAGACGACTCTGAAAAAAAGCTGGGCAAGATCCAGACCGTCATTCATGGAATGCGTTTTTATTATTTTACCGCATCGCTCGTACGAACCGCGGTATTTATCTTCGGTGAGTCTTCCGTCGAGCTGGCAGAAATCTTCCATGGCAAGCATTTGTCCGTCTGCACGGTCGATACGCTTTGTGATATACGCAAAGGCGTTTTCCTGCGAAGGCAGACGAAGAAGCGCGTGCGGGACAGTTTTGATACCGCTGACTTCTGCCATCTGCATAACAAGATATTCCATCTCGGGCAAGGCAGCGTACTCATCCGTCTGCGGCTTGAGAATATATCCGGTCGGATAGTTAACAAGCGTCAGGCGAGGTGTGTCCTCTCTTGATAGATGCAAGGACAGCTTTTTCTGCACACCCGGTACGGTAAAGCCTTTACTTGTGTTATCAATAGCGATCTGATTCAAAACTTCCTTTGAAACATCAATATCGGGGAATTTTGTGGTTCCGAAAAAAGCTTTGACACAGGCTGTGTGCCAGCCGTATGCAGTTTCGGTTCGCAGCTCTTTGCCGCAGCATAAACAACGGCTCATTCTTTGTCCCCCTTTATCTGAACGTTTCCGATGGGATCTTTGCACGCGACGAGCAGCAGCCCAAAACGGTCTTTGCGGTCGATCTTCCAATTATGCGTTACAATATCCAGCAGCCAGCCTTCGGGAATCAGACCGTCAAAAAACGCAAAAAGTGTTTTGGAGGTGTACTCCTCTTTTTGAATCGGCAAAGTAAGACTGACCGCAGACGGATTCGTGCTTTCGAGATAATCGCTATCATATGCAAACGAATACCCCGCATCCGTTTCCTTCAAGGTTCCTGCAAAGGTATCCCGTACATATACATACGCAGTTCTGTATGCTTCCATCATTCATCCTTCCTTCCGGGTACAGCTTTCATGCCAAACATTGAAAGTGCCTGATTGACCTTATCCATACGGACGGTTTCCTTGCCTTGCTCCAGCTCGCGGACAAAGCGAAGACCCAATCCGGAATGGATCGCGAACTCCTCTTGGGTAAGTCCTGCTTCTTTTCTTTTTTGTTTGATAAATTCAGCAATCGTATTCATGACTATATTATACACCCTTTCGGGTATAATGTCAACCTGTTTTTCGGTATTTATACCCGAAAGGGACGAAAATTCGCAAAATGTTCAAAACTGCACCCGTTAGGGTATAAATCTAATAATTTTTTGAGGATTCTCTACCATGAAAACATCCCCTATAGTGACTCCAAACGAGCACAAAGAAAAAGCCGTAGCAGGATGCGGCCAAAAACAGATATGTAGGAACTAATTATGATGATTCATGCAAAGATACCGTAACGTCGTAGCCGAGTGCTTCAATGCGACGAAGTGAACGGTTTAAAAAGCATCCTTTTTGAGTTCGTCAAAATAGTTGTCGCCAAGTTCATGATAAACGGTACCGTCTTTGATAATGTGATAGGCAATAATGAGGATAGTATGAGCAACCGCTATCGTTGCTCTGTTTGGTCCTCTGCGTGCTGCAAT